>DASXHZ010000018.1:0-13039 GCA_036488085.1 Thermoanaerobaculia bacterium | reverse complement strand
CAGCAGTGCGACGACGCAACTGGCAGCTGGCAACCGGCAACCGGCAACTCGTCTCATGGCAGTGCAAACGTGTAAAGCATCCCGCCCCGCGTCGTGGCGGATGGGAGGTCGCGCATGGCGTTGGCGAAACCGAGAGCGGCGGTGCCGTCGCGGCCGTCGAGCTGGCCCGAGACGATTGCGCCGGCCCAGCCGCCGACACCGGAGAGGATGCTGACGTACTGCTTGCCGTCAGGTCCGCGGAACGTGACCGGCTGGCCGATCACGCCGCTGCCGGTCTTGAACTGCCACACGAGCTGGCCGGTCTGGGCGTTGACTGCTTTGAACCAGCCTTCCATCGTGCCGTAGAAGACAAGGTTTCCCGCGGTCGCGAGCGCGCCGCTCCAGACCGGGAAGTTTTCCTTGATGCTCCAGATCTTTCGCGCGTTGATCGGATCCCACGCGTCGACTACGCCGCGGTTTCCGCCGGGTCCCGGATACATCTTCACGTTCGCGCCGACGTAGGGCGTTCCCTTGATGTAATTCGCCGAGACCCCTTCCGCGTCTTCGCAAAGGTTCGCGTGCGGGATGTAGAGCATGCCGGTGACCGGCGAGTAGGCGCTCGGCTCCCAATCCTTCGCACCGGGAGCGGGCGGGCAAATGTCGCGCACGACACGGCCGTAGCCGGGTGCCTTTCCGTCGATCGGCATGAGGCGGCCGGTCTTGATGTCGACGCCTTTGGCGATCGTGTTGTACGAGAAGGGCGTCACCGAAATGAGCTGGCCGTTCGCCCGATCCATGACGTAGACGTAACCGTCGCGATCCGGCCGCACGAGGACGTGCCGCGTCTGGCCGGCAATCGGCAGGTCGAGGAGGAGGCTCTCGTTGACGCCGTCGTGGTCGTAGAGATCGTGCGGCGAGAGCTGGTAGAACCAGACGGCCTCGCCGGTGTCGGGCTTCCTCGCGAAGATGCCGCACGTCCACTTGTTGTCCCCTGGCCGCGACTCGGCGTTCCACGGTCCGGGATTCCCGGTGCCGTAGTAGATGAGGTCGAGCTGCGGGTCGTACGAGATCCAGCCCCACACAGTGCCGCCGCCGATCTTCCAGGCGTCGGGGGGCCACGACTTCACGCCGAGGTCCGAGCCTTGGTCCATGGCGTAGTAGGGGTGGAAGCTCGCGCCGAGGAGACAGTCTTTGTCGGGACCGGTGCTGTAGGCGCGCCACGCGAGCGTGCCGCTCTCCGTGTCGAGCGCGGTCAGCCAGCCGCGAACGCCGAACTCGCCGCCGCTGTTGCCGACCAGGACCTTGTTCTTGACGACCAGCGGCGCCATCGTGATCGACTCGCCGGCGTTGGGATCGGCGAGCTGCGTCGTCCAGACTTCCTGTCCGTTGCCGGCGTTGACGGCGCACGTGCGGCCGTCGAGCGTGTTGAAGAAGATCTTCCCGTTCGCGTAGGCGCAGCCGCGGTTCACCCAGTCGCAGCAGGCGACACCTTTCGCGGAGTTGTTCGGCTGCTTCGGCTTGTAGCTCCACTTCGCCGGTGCGCCGGGCTTGGTGAGATCGAGGGCATAGAGAATGTTGGGGAACGGCGAGACGACGTACATCGTGTTGTCGACGATGAGGGGCGCCGCCTCTTCGCCGCGGTCGTTCGCCATGGAGAACGTCCATGCGACCTTCAGGTTCGCGGCGTTGCTGCTGTTGATCTGGTTGAGCGGCGAGAAACGGGTGGACGCGTAGTCCTTCGCCGGCATCACCCACTGCCCGCTGTCATTCTGCAGCGACGGCAGGTTCGTCTTGACCCTCGGCGCGGGCGAGAGTTTGTCGAGATACGGGAAGGTCTTCTGATTGACGCCCTGCTTGGCGCGGCAAGCGGCGACGAGCGCGAGTGCGAGAAGGAGGGAGGATTTGGCTCCCCGTCGTCTCATCGACACGGTTTTGCCATACGTGCGAAAGGCAGGCCAGACTCGTGCGTCTCACGCAAGAACCTGCGGGGGATTTTTCGTCAGGCGCTGATGAGTGTCTCGATCGGTGAACCGTGATGGATCTTCGGATCACGGCCTTGGCGCTACTGAGATATCGCCCGGTCCTCTCGCCCCGGCCGCCGGCTGGGGAGAGGAGTGCGGGGGTGAGGCTTTTTCGGAAGGATTGAGGTTCGAGGTTCGAGGTTCGAGGGAAGAGGTGAGAAGTCGACGACTTCTTGGTTCTTCCCCTTCCCTCGAACCTCGAACTTCTTCCTCTGACAAGCCCCTCACCCCCCGATTCAACGACCTCGGCACGGTCAAGGAATGGCCTTGATTCGATTCGATGCATCACCGTGATCCGCGATCGATCTACGGATCACGGATCAGGCCTGGTAGCGATTTTGCTTGGGCGCGAATGGTGGCTCCAGACAAAGGGCGTGTGCTCGTCGTCGATGATGAGGCGGCCATTCGTGCATTGGTCGCGAAGATCATCGAGCGGGCGGGGTTTGCCGTCGACACGGCGCGTGACGGTCGCGAGGCGATCGATAAGCTCAACGAGAGCGAGTACGACGTCCTGGTCATCGACCTGATGATGCCGAACATCGACGGCTACGGCGTCGTCGACTTCCTGCGTGAGCGCGGCGGTCCGCAGCCTGCCGTCATCCTCGTCACCGCCGCCGACTCCGCCGCCGTCCGGAAGATGGACGGCGCGTTCGTGCACTCGGTTCTCCGCAAGCCGTTCGACATCGACGTGCTGGCCGATCTGATCAGCGCCGCCGCACAAACGATGCGCCGCGAGCATCAGCAGGAGGACGGACACGTCCTTCCGTTCCCTGAACGCGAAGTCTGTTGACCGTTATCCGTTATCCGTCATCGGGATGACTCTTCGGATAACGGATGACGGATAACGGCCTCACCGTGGCTCGCGAATTGCTTTTGTGAGCAGTTGCACTAGCTGCAAAAATCCGCTGTGCCACGGAGGAGCGCTTGCAATACACGATTGAGGCGCGCGAACTCACGAGCGAATCGAGACAGCAGGTACCGGCGAGCACGGGAACGCGCCGGGTCACGCTGGAAGCACAGGACGAAGGCGACGCTATCTCCCAGTTCGTGCAAGGAAACGAATCGGAATTGGTCAGCTTTCAGCCGATGCGAGGGCGGGAATCGATCGCGACAGTGAAGAAGGACGATAGCGTTTATCTGGTACGCGTTTACGCTGGGTGAAAAAACAGACGAGCTATTTTTGCGGGACGGATGTATGTTGTCTGGACCGTGTCTCGTGTCGATGCCCCAGGAAGACGTTGGAGCGCACTCGTCGTTGATGACGACCCCGGCATTCAGGGATTGTTCACTACCCTCCTAGCGCGAAACGGCTTCGCCGTCGATTGCGCCCCAAACGGCCGGCAGGCGTTCGAATATCTCCGCCGCGGCTCGTACGCCGTCATCCTGCTCGACCTCATGATGCCGGAGGTCAACGGCTTCGAACTGATCGACCGCATCGAGCGCACGTCCCCAGCCATCCTCGACCGCGTCATCGTGATGACGGGCGCCTCGCAGCGCGTCCTCGAGGACTTCCACCCCGCGCGCATCTGGGGGCTCATCCGGAAGCCGTTCGACATCGACGATTTCCTCACCAGCGTCGTCGCCTGCGCTCAAGGGGAAGCGAAGAGCCTGATGGTCAGCGCTGGCGCCACCGCTAGCACTGAGCACTAAGCACGGTTGTGTAAACTGCGCGGCGCATGAGCGCCGTCTACGCGCTGGCCGCGTTCTTCATGACTCTCGCCGGGGGGGCGTTCGCCTTCCGGTACCGGCGCTACCTCGAGTACATCATGGCGTTCTCGGCCGGGCTGCTGATCGGCGTCGCCTTCCTCGATCTCATCCCTGAGGTCGTCTCGGTTGCGGTCGAGCGCCATCTCGACGTCCGGAAGCTCATGGTCACGCTGGTCTTCGGCTTCCTCGCGATCTTCCTGCTCGAAAAGCTGACCATCATCCATAGCGAAAAGGCGCACGACTCGCCGGGGCACCACCACCACGTCGGCGTGGTCGGCGCGGCCGGTCTCTCGTTTCACAGCTTTCTCGACGGCCTCGCGATCGGCGTCGGCTTTCAGGCGGGGTTCAAGGTCGGCGTGATCGTGCTCCTGGCCGTCGTCGCCCACGATTTCGCCGATGGGCTGAACACCGTCACGTTCATGCTCGCGGCGCGCAACAGCGTCTGGCGGACGGCGACGCTGCTCGTGATCGACGCCGTCGCGCCGGTGGTTGGCGCTCTCATCGCGAGCGTCGTCGTCATCGACCCCCGCGTCATCGCGTTCCAGCTCGCGTTCTTCGCCGGCTTCCTCCTCTACCTCGGCGCCAGCGATCTATTGCCGCACGTACACCTCCGCCCGCGCGCCGTGCTCGTGGCGTCAACGGTCGGAGGTCTGTTTTCGTCCGGTCTGCTGGTGTGGGCGATCGATAGCGCGCGGTAACTATCCCTTCGCGTCCGGGAACGGATTCACCTTGTTCGGGATCGGCTTCAGCGTCTTCAGATAGTCGTACACCGCGCCGAGGTCGTCTTCGGACATGTGCGAGAGGGGGAGCCACGGCATGACGGTGTTGCGGCCGGGCTGCGCGACTGGCGCGTTCTCGGCGTTCATCGCCTCGAACGCCTTGAAGCGGCCGATGAACTCCTCGCGTGTGGCGCGGCCGAGGTAACCGTCGGGGACCGGCGTCAGGTTGGGCGTGATGTTGCGGCCCCAGGGACCGATCATCTGCCAGCCGCCGGAGAGCATCTTCGCTTCGATGAGGTTGTTCTTGTCGTCATGCGGCGAATGGCACTCGATGCAGCCGCCGATGCGGACGAGATAGCCGCCGTACGCGATGTGGTCCTTCTGCGGGTCGGGCGCGTGCACCGGGCCGTCGAGCGGCTTCGGCGCGAACTTGACGAACAGATTGACCGGGAAGTCGATGTGCTTGTCGGGCACGCCCCGATGGACGGCCTTCAGCGTTCGAAGGTAGGCGACGACGGACTTCGCGTCCTCGTCGCTCATGTAGCGGAAGTGCTTGTACGGCATCATCGGGAAGAGCGCGTCGCCCTTGCGGTCGACGCCTTCGCGGAAGGCGCGGAGGATCTCGCCGTCGGTCCACTTGCCCAGGCCGAACTCGGGATCGGAGGTGATGTTCTGCGCAGCCACGACGCCCGGGAAGCCGAGCTTCACGTCGAAGACGAATCCTCCCTCACCCTCGGTGCCGGGCTTGACCGGGAAGCCGTACTTCACGCTGTGGTCGGAGTGGCAACCGAGGCAATCGGAGACGTGCTCGACGAGATAGTGGCCGCGGGCGAGTCGCGCGGGGGTGGCCTCGATCTTCTCGGCGGACGCGGGGCGCGAAGCGGGTTTGCGGATCGCCAGCCAGGAAACGACGCAGGCGACGAGCGCAACGATGACAAGGGCGAGACCGCCGACGATCTTCAGGAACGTCTTCATTTGTGGGTTCTCTCCGATTGGAACGATGTTGTGCCGAAGAGGATCGCATGTTTTCGCGGTGAACGAAAGCGCGCGACGCCGTGTTTAAGATACGACCATGCCGTCGTTCCGGATTGCGTTGCCGCGCGACTTCACGCCGCGATTCGCGTTGCGGTACATGTCGCGCGATCCGGAGAGCGAGACCGAGCGCGGCGACGCACGCTCGTTCGCGAAAGCGTTGATGATCGATGGGAAGCCGGCGGTCGTGCGCGTCGATTTTGCCGGTGATCACGCGCGCGTTTCGAGTCACGTGCGCCGCGCGGCTGTCGAGCCCACCGTTCTCCGTCTGCTCGGATTGCCATTCGATCCGGCGCCGTTCGAGGCGAAGCATGGGAAGCTGGTCGGGCCGCGGCGCGGTATGCGCGTGCCGCAGACCGCGACGGTGTTCGAGTCGATTGTCTGGGCGGTGTGCGGGCAGCAGGTGAACCTCGCGTTCGCGTACAAGCTGCGGCGCGTGGTGATCGAGCTGGCGGGGAAGCGTGTCGATGGGATGCGCGCGCATCCCGATCCGGCCGCGGTCGCCAGGCTCGACTACGAAGACCTGACGCGACGCCAGTTCTCACGCCGAAAGGCGGAGTATCTGATCGACGTCGCACGAAGCGGGATGGAGTTCGAGGCGTTGCGTGACGCTCGACTCCCGACTCACGACTCCCTCCTCACGATCCGTGGTTTCGGCGTCTGGTCGGCGAACTACGTCATGATGCGCGGGTGCGGTTTCGCCGACTGCGTCCCCGTTGGCGACAGCGGATTGACGTCGTCGCTCCAGGAGTTCTACAGACTCGAGACGCGTCCGGATGCCGAAAAGACACTCGCGCTCATGAAACGCTTCGCGCCGTATCGCAGCCTCGCGACATTTCACTTCTGGATGAGGAAATCAGATGCCGGTTTTTGAGAGTGCCGTCGGGCCGCTGACCATTCGCGTGAACGATGACGGCGCGCTGGAAGAGATCCGCTTCGGCGTCTGGCCCGGTCATAAGCCTTCCGCACGCGTCATCGAGCAACTGGACGCCTACTTCGCCGGCGGGCTCCGCGACTTCGACCTGCCGCTCGCGCCGCGCGGTACGGCGTTCCAACTCGCCTGCTGGAACGAACTGCAGCGGATCCCGTACGGCGGCACGATCAGCTACTCCGACCTCGCGCGGCGCATCGCCAAGCCGAACGCCGTCCGCGCGGTCGGCTCCGCGAACGGGGCGAATCCGATCCCGATCATCATTCCGTGTCACAGGGTCATCGGCGCGAATGGCACACTGACGGGCTACGGTGGCGGGCTGCACATCAAACGCGCCCTCCTGGCGTTGGAACAGCCGCAGCGCACGCTGCTGGAGTCCGCCTGATGCTCGGTCTCTTTCTCGCGACCGCGTTCGCGACGCAAGTTCAGACGCAGTACGACACGGCGCACGCGAAGCAGCTTGTGCCGATGCTGCAGGAGGTCCTCCACTTCCGGACGTACGAGCACAACGACGAGGCGTGGCCCGAGCAGAAGGAGTGGGTGATACGCACCGCGCGCTCCCTCGGGCTCGAGGCGCGCGACGCCGGACGCGTAACGGAGGTCGAGCTCGCGGCATCCGATCCGAACGCGCCGGTTCTCGGGTTAGTCGTGCACGGCGACGTTCAACCAGTCGACGAGGACGCCTGGACGTTCCCGCCGTTCGCGGGCAAGGCCGATTCCGACTTCGTCTACGGCCGCGGCGCCGCCGACGACAAGGGCGCGCTCGTACAGGCGCTGCTCGCAATGGCGTCGCTGCGCGAGAGCGGCGTCGCCCGCACGCACACGATCCGCCTTCTCGTCGGCAGCGACGAAGAGTCGACAAATCTCGACATGGCCGACTACCTCAAGACGCACAGGGCGCCCGACTACTCGCTGGTACTCGATTCCGAGTTTCCGGTCGTGGTCGGCGAAAAGGCGTGGAACTCGTTGACGCTCACGACGCCGCTCGGCGAGCGCGGTCCGAACAAGCTCCCGTACGCCGTCGCCAAGCTCGACGCCGGCCTCGCGACGAGCATCGTCCCCGATTACGCGAAGATCGACCTGGCCTGGACCAATGGTGCGCCGCAGTGGGATCCGCTGATTGCGAAGCTGAGGGCGGTCAAGCTCCCGGAGGGAACGCGCATCGCGTTCAATCCGACCGATGAGCTCCTGCACATCGCCGTGTACGGCAAGGCGGCGCATGCCGGCGTCAACCTCACGGGCGGACGCAACGCGCTCGTGGCACTCGCGATCGCGATGAATGGCGTTCTTCCTGCCGGCGGCGCCAACGATCTCCTCACCTTCGCCCGCACCGCCGGTTCCGACTTCTACGGCTCGGGCCTCGGCATCACCGACACCGATCCGATATGGGGCCGCTATGCAGTGAACGTCGCGACGATCAAGCCGGCCGACGATCCGAAGCAGACCGCTCTCACGATCAACGTTCGCAGTACGCCGCCGCGGA
Source organism: Thermoanaerobaculia bacterium (assembly GCA_036488085.1). Classification (GTDB taxonomy): domain Bacteria; phylum Acidobacteriota; class Thermoanaerobaculia; order Gp7-AA8; family Gp7-AA8; genus DASXHZ01. The sequence goes on along the minus strand of DASXHZ010000018.1, from coordinate 5,167 downwards.
CCGGCCCGCAGATTCAGAAGTACCTCGCCGATTTCGTGGCGAAGTTCAACGCGAAGCACGGTGCGTCGCTCGTCGCCGGCGGGTTCTACGGCGACACGACGCTCGGCTTCGATCCGCAGTCGAAGATCGTAAAGCGGCTCCTTGCTGACTACGCCGCTGCCACCGGCGAGCACGCCAAGCCCGCGATCTCGGGCGGCGGCACATACGCCAAACGCCTCCCGAATGCGATCGCGTTTGGCATGTGGTTCCCCGGTAAGCCGTACCCCGGCCACGACGTCGACGAGAAGGTTCCGGTCGCCGACCTGGAGCGCGGCGAGAAGGTGCTGATCTATACGCTGACGGACATCGCGACGGGACCGAAGATGGATGGTGCGTTCAGTCGATAGTTCGGAAATCGATTCACCACAGAGGCACAGAGGACACAGAATTTTTCGTGATCTCTGGGACCTCTGTGTCTCTGTGGTGAACGCCCTCTTCGACCTCGTCACGACGTCCCGCCGGCTCGTCGTCCTCACCGGCGCCGGATGCAGCACGGAGTCTGGCATCCCCGACTATCGCAGCCCGGGCGGGGCGTGGACGCGGCACAAGCCGATCCAGTACGCGGCGTTCGTGCGGAGCGCGGAGGTGCGGCGTCTCTATTGGGCGCGCAGCTTTCGCGGATGGCCGCGGTTCGAGGCGGCACGGCCGAACGCGGCGCACCGCGCGCTGGCGGAGCTCGAGACCCGCGGGAAGGTCCATCAACTGATCACGCAGAATGTGGATGACCTGCATCAGGAGGCCGGCAGCCGCGCCGTCGTCCAGTTGCACGGGCGCAATCGGTTGGTCGTTTGCCTCGATTGCGGAGGCGAGTTCCCGCGTGCGGACGTGCAGGAGCGCCTCGCCGCGACGAACGCCGCCTGGCTCGACGAGACGAATCACCTCCGTGGCGACGAGGCCGACTTCGCGCCTGACGGCGACGCGAACGTTGCGTCGGATCTCGCCGGCCGTTTCCGCGTCGTCGAATGCGAGCGCTGCGGAGGGGTCCTGAAGCCGGCGGTCGTCTTCTTCGGCGAGTCGGTGCCGCGCGAGAAAGTCGACCTCGCGATGCGGCGCGTCGAAGAAGCCGACGCCCTCCTCGTCGCCGGCTCCTCGCTCACCGTCTGGTCCGGCTTCCGCTTCGTCAAACGCGCGCACGAGCGCGGCCTCCCGATCGCGATCGTGAACATCGGCCCCACGCGCGGCGACGACCTTGCCACGATCAAGGTCGAGTCGAGCCTCGGGCAGGTCCTCCCGGAGCTCGTAGCTCGATCAGCGTGATCTCCGGCGTCATCCCGAGGCGGAAGGGGAGGAGCCAGTAGCCGGTGCCGGTGTTGACGTAGAGCTGTGAGTCGCCAACACGGTAGAGGCCCATGTGGTAGCGGAGGAAGAGGCCGGCGAGCGACCAGTGCAGCGGGCGGAATCCGAGCTGGCCGCCGTGCGTGTGCGCGACGAGGGTGAGCGCGATGTGGCGTGCGCGGGCGGAGTCGAACGCTTTCGGCTGATGCGCGACGACGATTGGGAACGTTCCGGCTGGCGCGCCTTTGAGGGCGCGGTCGAAGTCGGGCTCGAGCCGTGGATCGCGCGCCGCAAAGTCGGACACGCCGGCGATCCAGAGGCCGTGCAGGGCGATGCCGTCGTTGACGAGGAGCCGGATGCGCGAGTCGCGCAGCTTGTCGATCACCTCGAATGGTGCGCCGTACATCTCGTGATTGCCGAGGACAGCGAGGAGCGGGATGGACGAGCCGAGAGTTGACGTCCCGTGGAGCAGCTTCGGGACGAAGTACGGATCATCGTCGATCAGATCGCCGGCGATGATTACGGCGTTCGGGCGCTGGGCCTGGGCGGTCTCGAAGAACTGATGTAGCCGCGATTCGCGCGTGAAGAGACCGACGTGCAGGTCGCCGAGGAGGGCGATGCGCGTGCCGTCGAGCGCTTTCGGGAGACTCGCGATCGTGACGGGGACGCGCTCGACGCGAATCGGCACGATGGCGTCGTAATAGCCGACGATCCCGCCGAGGATCACCATCCAAAGGAATGCCTTCGATGGCGCGTGCGCAAAGTCGGCGAACCGGCGCCGCCGCCAGGGGAGCCAGCCGATGGCGATCAGTCCCAGCACCGCCGTGTAGACGATCGCGAAGCATTGCCACGCGAACCACGGCGGCCCGAGGGTCGCACGGATCGCGCGTGAGAAATCGGTGCGCGAGTTGAGGATCGCGAAGAACGGCCACATCGCGTTCCCGATCACGAACGCGATCAGCGCTGCTCGGCGGCGTCGCGGGTGAATCCGCGTCAGGCCCAGCCAAGTGGCCCCGTTGAAAGCGACGAAGATCGCGAGAGCGATCGCGAAGAAGAGCACTGAGCGCATCGTGGCGTCGAGATTCTATGAGAGGGAGCGGACGGCATGTCGGCACCCATTTTTCGCATATGCGCAGGCATTTCTGCCGTGATCACGAGGGTCTTGACCCTATCCCCCCTAGGCTCTCGACCCTATACCCCCAGGGGCCGTGAGCCTATCGGATGGGGGTAGAGAGCCTATGGTGGGTATAGGGTCATGACCCTACCCCTATAGGGTCGATAGCCTTAGGGGTATAGGGTCGAGAGCCTGGGGGACTAGGCTCAAGACGCTCGCGGTTACGGAACTTTCTGCTGATTTCAGGGAAGTCTCAGCTGATTTCAGGGAACTCTCAGCTGACTTTACGAGGCCGGGGGCCGACGATACGTCTGTTCCACTTGTTAGACTCGTCGCGAATGGCTCATTTCGACATCCCGCTCGACCTTCCCCATGCCGGGCGTCTCGCGGATCGGATCCTCAACCTGCTGGAGCGGCACGTCGAGGAGAACGGGCTGCACGCCGAGGCGATGCTCGAGTCGGCCGAGGGGCTGTCGAACTTCCTCTTCCCGTACTCGGCGGATGAGGACAACCCGCCGGGCGCCGAGGTGATCCGGGACGAGGCCGCGGCGCTGGCTCGGACGCTGGTCGATGAAATGGAGCGTATAGACGTCCGCGGCGACCGGATCGGTCAGTACATCCGCAATCTGTTCGAGTGCCTCGAGCTAGGGGAAGAGGGGGCAGCAATCTCGCTGCGCGCGGGCGAGAACCCGAGCTCGTTCCAACGTCCGACGTGAGGCGTGCGCCGTAACCGGCACCTACGCCTCCACCATCTCCGCCTTCTTGGCCTTCTTGTTTGCGACGGTACGGTCGCTGTGATCGAGGATCTTCTTGCGGATGCGGATCGACTCGGGGGTGACTTCGACGAGCTCGTCGTCGTCGATCCATTCGAGGCACTGTTCGAGCGTGAGGAGGCGCGGCGGAGTGAGCTGGACCGCCATGTCGGAGCCTGAGGCGCGCATGTTCGTCAGGTGCTTCTTGCGGCAGACCTGGACGACCATGTCACTGTCGCGAGAGTTCTCGCCGACGATTTGACCGGCGTAAACTTTCACGCCGGGTCCGAGGAAGAGGACCGAGCGCTCCTGAAGCGGTTCGATGGCGTAGGCGGTCGTTTCGCCGCCCTCTTTCGCGATGAGTGCACCGCGGCCTCGGCTGGCGATCTCTCCGCGGTACGGGCCGTATTCGAGGAACGTGTGGTACAGCAGGCCGGTGCCGCGCGTCTCCGTAAGGAACTCGGTGCGGATACCGAACAGCCCTCGGGTGGGGATCTTGAACTCGATGCGCACGCGGCCGGTGCCCGGATTGACCATGTCGGTCATCTCACCGCGCCGCTGCTGGAGCTTCTCCATGATCGCGCCAACGTGGCCCTCATCGATGTCGACGACCAGCGCCTCGTACGGCTCCATCAGATTGCCGTTGACCTCTTTCAGAATCACCTGCGGCCGCGACAGCGCGAATTCGAAGCTTTCGCGCCGCATGTTCTCCGCGAGGATCGAGAGGTGCAGCTCGCCGCGTCCGCTGACTTCGAAGCGGTCGGCCTGATCGGTCTCGCGGACGCGTAGCGCCACATCCTTCCGTAGCTCGCGCTCCAGGCGGTCCTTCAGGTTCCGCGACGTGACGTACTTGCCTTCCGTGCCGGCGAACGGCGAGTCGTTCACCATCCAGAACATCGAGACGGTCGGCTCGTCGATGGCGATCGGCTCGAGGCGCTCGGGAGCATCGGCGGCGGCGATCGTCTCGCCGATCTCGATGTCGGCGAATCCCGCGATCGCGACGATCTCTCCGGCGGACGCCTCGGCGACGTCTTCGCGGCGCAGTCCTTCGAACGCCGTCAGCTTCGTGACGCGGCCCTTCTTCTGCGTGCCGTCGCGGAGGATGAGGACGACGTCTTCGCCCTGATGGATCGTGCCGCGCTGGACGCGGCCGACGCCGAGGCGGCCAACGTAGTCGTTGTAGTCGATAGCGGAGACGAGGAGCTGCAGAGCGCCTTCGCTGTTGCCCGGCGGAGGGGGGATGCGCTTGAGGATCGCGTCGAACAGTGGCCGGCAGTCCTCGTTCGTATCCTCGAGATTGTTCCGGACGATCCCGGCTCGGCCGATGGCATAGAGCACCGGGAAGTCGATCTGCTCGTCGCTGGCGCCGAGCTCGATCATCAGGTCGAACACCTCGTTGAGGACTTCGTTCGGCCGCGCGTCGCTCCGGTCGATCTTGTTGATGACGACGATCGGAAGGAGCGCGAGACTGAGTGCCTTGCGGAGGACGAAGCGCGTTTGCGGCATCGGACCTTCGGCGGCGTCGACGAGGAGGATCACGCCGTCGACCATCGACAGCACGCGCTCGACCTCACCGCCGAAGTCGGCGTGGCCCGGTGTGTCGACGATGTTGATCTTCACCTCGTTGGGGTGGATGAAGTTCGCCGGGAGGTCGTGTCCGGACGCGGTATGCGTCGCCTCATGGTGCACGGCGTGGCCGAGGGCGTCAGGGGAGTCGACGAGATAGCGGATGGAGGTGTTCTTGGCGAGGATGGTGATGCCGCGCTCGCGCTCGAGGTCGTTCGAGTCCATGACGCGCTCATCGACCTGCTGGTTCGCGCGGATCGCCCCCGCCTGCTTGAGGAGGGCGTCGACGAGGGTGGTCTTGCCGTGGTCGACGTGGGCGATGATTGCAACGTTGCGCAGATCCGAGCGCGCGGACATAAGGGCCTTCCAGAACGGGGAGGCTCCATGCTACCGGCGGACCCGGGCGTTCAGATCACTCCGG
>DASXHZ010000042.1:0-11270 GCA_036488085.1 Thermoanaerobaculia bacterium | reverse complement strand
TCCGAGACGGCAGCATCCTTCATGTCGGCGAATGCGCGGAGGCCCAGCTTGGTGAAAAGCGATGGCACGGCCGTCCGAAACCACGGAGCAGACGCAGTCAGTCGCGCCGGTGTTCGCTGATTCTCCGCGGCAACGTCGATGCCCCGGATCGCTCCGTACGAGAGAATTGCGCCGCCGATGATGATGGCGCTTCCGAGCGCCACCGGCAGGGGCGAGGTGGCCCGCGGCTCCTGGTGCGACAAGAATCCGGCCGCACGCTGGTGCGACCACGTACCGACGACGGTCGACAAGCCGAGGAGAGCCACGTGGACGACCGATCCGGCGCCGTCATGGCGTGGCAGGTATCGCAACCAGAAGATCATCAGGGTGATCGGCTCGAGCGCCCACGCGGAGAGCCACGCGATCGCCATCTCGAGCAGGCGTGCCGCAGAACGGCGCCGCTGGTCCGTACCGAATCGCTGTGCGAGCGACGTGAGAAGCCACGGATGGACTTTGCTGCTCAGAGTGCGGCCATCCGGAAAGACCGCGGGCAGCGTCGCGATCTCCTCCCACAGGCCCTGCAACTGCAGATGCAGGTAGAGGTACAACGCGGTGATGATGAACGGCGCGACGATGTAGAAGAGAAAGAGCGGGATCGCCGTCTGAATGACCGGCAACGGAGAGGAGACGAACCGCGTCAGGAGTCGCGCATCGGTCGTCATCGCCACGGTGACGCAGGAATAGAGGCAGGCAAAGACGAGAAACGCAAACGTCCGCGCCGCGTTCTTCGACAGGTTCGCGACTTGGGCCAGGCCATCGAATCCGGCGATCGCCGCCGGCAGTTTGGCTGACATCAGATCCGCGCCCGCGAGCTGGGCCGCCGACAGCCCCATGGCGTTCGTCAGATCGGCGCCGCGAAGATTCGATTGGGACAGCGATGCGCCGAAGAGATCGGCGTCGGCAAAGTCCGCGTGCGCGAGGTTTGCGCGGCTCAGATTTGCGTTGGTGAGGGCCGCACCTCGAAGATCCCGGCCTTCCAGATCCGCACGCGAGCCGCTTTTCTCCTCGCTCGCCAACCACCGCTCATGGTCGGCGATCGTCGAGCGCAGATCTGCCGCGCCGTCCTTGGCATCTTGCATGGGATGAACCGCATTCCATTTTACCGTACGTCTCGGCTGTCGTTACGATCCGCTCCGCGACCGGAGCTGGACGACCCCCTCCGAGGGGACATCAGCGCCGGCGTGTTCATGGCGCGGTGAACTTCTTCGGTGCCGCGACCGGCTCGGCCGGCGGCAACACCGGCGCATTTCAATTGCGATACGGCGGCGAGTAATGCGCGAGGAGGATTCTTCGGATCCGGTCAAGCGAAGCTGCTGCAGACGGCGGCGACTCTCGATCTCGACACGACTGATCAGAAAAGTGTTGATTTCATCGACAGCAATCGCTTCGCCCTCAACGTACAGACGACCGGGCTGAGCCTTGGGGAGCTCTGGATGCACGGCAATGCCGGGATCGAGGCGCGCGTCGAGCGCGGATTCCACCACGCCGATCGCAACATCGACGTGGTCGCGAAAGTCTCGGGTTGGGTGCCGGTCATTCGCTCGTTGACGCCTTTTCCGAAGAACAGCACGTTTCTCGCCACACCGCTGTCGTTCACGGCGTCCTACGGCTATCGCGACAAACAGCAGGAAGGCGCCGAAGATAATGGACGCGTGCTCGCCGCGACGGCGCTCTATCCCCTGTTTCTCTTCGACAATTATCAGATTGATCTCGATGCGCAATGGACACACACTGACATCGATGACCTGCCCACGGGCACGTCGAAGACGCAGCGGAGGTACAAGGCGACGGTCTCGTATCTCGCCAATGTGGACAACGGTTTCAAGGTGACGAGTATCGAGGACGGCTCATTCGGCGTGATGCTGAAAACCTCGCCAATACTTCGTCGGGGTCGCGATCTCGAAATTCAATTTCAGCGGTGGCACGAAGTAATTCGGGTGATCTGGCGGTGGCGCTTCCGCGCCGCCGCATTACCGGTCAGATCTGACATCGGCTTTGGTCGCGATCCGCGCAGATCACACTCGCCGAATGCGCGATCTTTCGAATCACCAATCCCGAGGGACTCTCCGAACACAAACGCGGCGAAGTCGCGGCTCGCGAGAACTTTAGATTGGCGGGGCCGACGGGGCTCGAACCCGCGACCTCCGGCGTGACAGGCCCGAGATTTTAGCCCAGGGCTGAGGCCGAAGGCCGATGCCCTGGGTCAGGTACGCAGTCCCAAGCGTATGCGGCCTGAAGGGTCGCGAGAGCCGCAGGTTTTACAGAGCCGAGCATCTCGCGGCCTTACAGGCCGCCGTGGTTTGTTTATCCCTCCTTCCCAGGGCATCGGCCTCCGGCCTCAGCCCTGGCCTAGAATCTCCCGGCCCGTTGGGCCGGTTCGTTAGGCGCTCTTAGTGGAAGGACCACTGTTGGGTGGCGCCGCCGTTGGCGGGTTCCAGGAGGAGTTGTGTGCCGAGGCCGCTATAGATATCGACGACGAAGGCGCCGGCTTTGCTGGTGAGTGTGAACCAACCTGGGGCAGGCTGAGAGACGGTCCACTGCTGCGAGGTCACGCCGTTATCGGTCTGGGCGACCAGGCCGCCGTTGACCGCTACGGAGACGGGGCCCATGACGCCGCCCACGTCGACATTCGTGATCTTCACCACGTTGTTGCCGAGGTTGGTCACGGTCCAGGTCGTGTCCAGGCTGCCGGGCTGGCCCTGAATAATACCGGCGCCAATATTGGCGGTGGCCATGGAAGCGATGTTGCCGTTGCTGCGGTTACCTATGGTGTATGTGCCGTCTGGGATCAGGTTCGCCGGCGTGAAGGACCACTGCTGAGTTGTGCCACCGTTGGCACTTTCCAGAAGGAGTTGTGTGCCAAGGCCGCTATAGATATCGGCCACGAACGGACCGGCTTTGCTGGTGAGCGTGAACCAACCCGGGGCAGGCTGAGAGACGGTCCACTGCTGCGAGGTCACGCCGGTATCGGTCTGGGCGACCAGGCCGGCGTTGACCGCTACGGAAACGGGGCCCATTACGCCGCCCACGCCGACATTCGTGATCTCCACCACGTTGTTGCCGAGGTTGGTCACGGTCCAGGTCGTGTCCAGGCTGCCGGGCTGGCCCTGAATAATACCGGCGCCAATATTGGCGGTGGCCATGGAAGCTATGTTGCCGTTGCTGCGGTTGCCTATGGTGTATGTGCCATCTGGGATGAGATCGCTCACCGCGTCCGGCTTGAGAACCAGAAGGTACATGTCACACGGGTTCATGGCGAGTGTGTACGACGATACGTTGCTCAATGTCGCAATCGGCGTGGTGCCTGTCTCAACATCGTAGACCTGTACAGTCGCAAAGGTTTGGCCGAACGTAATCGTGTCGGTCGCGTTCGCCTGCGTGCCGTTCATCAGCGCTTCGTGCCAGTCGGCAATCACATACTCGCCCGTGGGCTTCTGCATCAGCAGGTGCGCGGCTGTGGTCGTATTGGAATACGTCACGTTGAGCGAGCCGGGCGTGAAGGTCGGCGGCTGGCCGGGGCCGTAAGTGCCGCTGGCAGACGCCAGGATCGTCGTCATGTTGTGATAGTACGTCGCCATCGGATTAGGATTGGTGTCGGTGCTGTCATAGAAACCGTAGGTGTGGGTGCCGTCATCATCCTGAAGACCATATACGAGGTAGCCGATATCGCCAGCAGCGGCGCTGTCGAACGCGCCGACCACCGTCATGGCGCCGGCTACTGCGGGTGAGTAGGTAACAGCGTTCTTATACATGCCTGCTTCGGTATGGGCGACGGGTTTGCCAGGCGTGGTTAACAGGGCGTTAGCTCGCATCATGTTGAGAACGGTCAATTCCGTCTGGTTGCTGTCGCTGATATACGTGTGCGCACTAGCGATATCGGCGCCGCCGGGCGTGTAGTTCTGACCAATGCCGGTGTTGCTTGGGTTGTAGTCGCCCTGCCAATTGTTGACGTATGTCCAGCCGGCACCGAAGTCCATCTGGCTCACCTTGACATTGCGGCCTTGCGAGTGCGCCCAGGTGTAAAGCTGCCCCTGTACGAGTGCAGAATCCGGCAGAGTGGCACCCAGACTTTGCGGGTAAGAATCATCTTCCTCATTCGGGCCGCCGAGCACATAGACTAGGTTCGACCCGTAGGTCGCATAGATCGATTCTGCATAGCTGAGATCATTGCGCTGGCCGGTCGGGCTGTCCTCAGCGATGGATGTCCAGAGGCGCCCCAGCGGGCTCCAGTTGCTCTGAACCGCCAGGAAGCTCGCGCCCTCGTTCGCCCTACTTGGCCAGTCGCGCTGGTTGCGGACACCGATATACGCCAGGTGTCTACCCACGTTAGCAGGGTCTGTGTCCCAGTGCTGGTTGCCATCGAGGTGGGTATTAACCCCGAGGGTGTTGAGGAAGGCCTCCGTCGACATCGCGGGTACTGCCTGTGCCGTCAGTGGCGACGCGGTAGCCAGCAGGATGAGACCACCAACGCCAATCATAAGGTGCCGGAGTATCGTTACGGTAGTCGACATTGGATGAGTTCCTTTCGCGAGGAATACCGGGCAGCGAAGGCCCAGCGCCGCGGGAAGGGGACGTTTCGAAGCTGCATGGCGTCTCCTCCTTGGGTACTTCTGTCCGCCAGGGCGGAATGCCCGCGATCCAGAACGAGTGCAATTTGCGTGCTTATCTTCGGAGAAGACGAGCACGCTCATCGATCAGCTCGGGGAGCAACTCGGATCGACCGCGCCGCGTTCTCCTCGGTGAGGTAATTTCAAATTTCAAATTTCGAATGAAGAGTAGCGCTGAGGTTCGAGGCACGAGGTGCGAATGAAGAGGTAAGAGCGCCCTCTTCATTCTTCGCGGCTGGGCGACGACGTGGCCCGCTTCGCGCCGCGCGAGGCCGTCGTGCCGCGCGAGTCGCCGTTCCGCCTGACCATCCCGATGACGCCGATCGAGCCGTCGATGTTCGAGAGCCGCGGCGCCGCCGATCACGCGCCCGGCGTTCTGCCCCTGCAAGCAGTGCCCTGCGTACCGGGCGAAGCGCGCCGCACGGCTCGGCCTGGCCATGGCGCAGGTGATCGGCGAGCCGATCGACATTCGCGTCAAACGCAACTCGCCGTTTCCGCGCAACCGCTCGCTATCGAAGGATGCGGCGATCAAGCTCAAAAACGAGGAAGAGCAGCGGCGGCGCGCTTTTGAGAGCTCTAGCCGCTCGTTCTATCCGTGGAACATTCGCGCGAAAACTGCAACGCTGCAGCATTTTTGTTGCGGGTTTGCGCAGGTTTCCGGCCGAGGAATGAGAGACCTTGCGAGTCACTTTGCGAGTCTCAAATTTTCTAAACGAGCCGCTGGAGACACGAAAGCCGCCAAGTGGCGGCTGCACTTAATTGGCGGGGCCGACGGGGCTCGAACCCGCGACCTCCGGCGTGACAGACCGGAGGGCTAACCCAGATTATTCACGAGGAGAGAGAAACGCGGGACACTCTGTCATCCTGAGCTGGCGGAGCGGCGGAGCCGCGTAGCGCAGCGAAAGAGCCGTTGCCGAAACGTCATGGTGTTCCAGCAACGGGTCGTTCGCCGTCCTTCGCTTCGCTCCGCCGACTCAGGATGACAGGCGCTGCTCGTGAGTATTCCAGGCTAATCGCGCGATCTCACTTCGCGCTGGCCGGACCATTGTAATAGCCCGTGAACGTGACGTAGATCGTTCCGCCTCCGTCGTTCCCGTCGCGGGAGAGGAGGCAGATCGGATCCTTCTGCGGCTGCTGGTTCGGCACGTTCGAGCAAGGCGCGTTGTGTACGCCGCCCGTGCAGCTCGTGCACCCGGCAGGATAGACGCCATACAGACCGTAGTTGTCGGAATGTCCTGCGCCTTTATTGTAGATCGGGAGCGGAGCAGGGCTCCCATTCGTGATGAAGGTGCCGCCGCCGCTGACATCCACCGTGATGAACGAGTTGACGCCGTTGACGCAACTGATATCGATCCCTTCGTTGTTGCCGCCCGGCACGTTGAGGTTGAACTCGAACGCGGTCGTTCCGCTCGGAAACTGCGGGATCCCCGGACCCGGACACTGCGGTTCGCAGCCGAAGCAGAGGTTGCCGTTCATATAAATCCCCTCTGAGAACGTGTATGACTCGTACGATCCGAGGGTGATGTAGCCCGCAAGGTAACTTCCACCGATGCTGGTGAACTTCTTGAAGTCACCGATGGTGGCGTTGCCCGTCTGGGTACCCAGCGTCAAGTACACCGCAACGCTCTCATTGCCCGTTCCGTTCGTGACCTGCAGTGTCGTCGCCATGACTTAGCTCCTTCAATTAGGAGTGACGGGCAGAGGCAATCCCCTACCCCGGCGTCGCCGGATCAATCGAACTATCTGTCACCGATGGCTCTCCGGAAGAACGTAGATGCCGCCGAGACGGTCGTCGCTGATTTCCAGCAATTCCGGATAGCGAGCTCCATGCAAGATCTGCACATCGAAGATCTCGTGCACGATCCCCTCGAAGCGGAGCACCCCCGCGATTTGACGCGACCGGAGATCGATGACCCAGATCCCGCACTGGCGCTCCTTCACGCGATCTACCAGCGGAATGCCGCCGAAGACATTGCTCTCGCGGACCTGGGAAAGACCGACGAAGGCAAATGGACCGGCAAAGGCGAGACCGCGCGTGAAGCCCGGCAGCTCAGCGATTGTCTCAACGGCGCCGCTTGAGAGGTTCGCCTTCGCCAGCGTACCGCGGCCGGACTCGAGGATCCAAAAGCAATCGGAATACAGACGCGGCGAATGCGGCATCGACAGCCCTCGCACCACTGTCGCGCCGCTCGCCACATCCACGATCACTCCTCCGAATGCCTTGTTTGCCCGCCATCCGCCCGCGGTGTCCGTCTCTCCGAACGCCGACACGTAGCGGATGCGATCACCATCCGCGGCCACTCCGTTCAGATGACACCGATCCTCGGCCGCCAGCTCCGTCACGAACGGCGGCCGCCACCGCGGGACGAAGCTGTGCCAATGATCGATCGTGCACAGCGCGGAAAACATCGTATTGATCACCCAGAGATCTCCGCCCGCGAAGACCATCTCGTGGATGCGGATGTCGCCGGTCACATGGACGTTCTGCGGCACCATGACGGCATCGTTGACATCCGATGGATCGAGACGCTTCGCCACCCAGGGCTGGTTGCGATAGTCGACGATCTCCCGCCTCGTGCCGATAGCCAGGCCTCCCTTGCCCACCGCTGCGCCCATCGGCGTCGGCAGCCCGCGGATGTGCGTGTTGAGTGTGGTGCGCTCGGGCGCGCGCACGAGGATCACTTTGCCGCTCTGGTAGGTCGTCACTATGAGCGAGATCCCAAAGGCGTGGAGGATCTCGGGGAAGCTGGCGGTCGAGGTGCTCCGAAATGCCTCATCGAACGTAATGGATGCGGCAGGCACGTGTGGGCCACGAGGCGTATTCGCGAATGCCACCGCCGCTCGTTCAGCGACGGCAGTCGTGCGCGCCAGAAAGGGTAGCAGCGCCTCGGGAATCGTCGGTTCGTCGCGCGCCAGGACCGTACTCTGCGGAACGCCGATGCCGAGGAAGTCGCAGAGGCGGGCGATCTCGCGTTGCGCGTTCTCGAGCAGAGACTCGTAGCAGATCCCGATCCATTGCTCGCGAGGCAGTTGCGCGACCCCGTCGAGCAGACTCGATGCCGAGTCGATCCACTCCCGGGTCGCGCGCTCCGCGCTGTTCCCGCCGTCGCGCGCGACCACTGTGGCGATCGCGGCAGGCGCTTCCCGATGCATGCAGATGAATTGGGCGTCGGGGAAAAGCTCGGCAAGTTGCGACAGATGCCGTGCATTCCTCTCATCGAGTACCAGTAGGCGCTGGTCGTGATGATGCAGGCGTCGATAAAGAACGTCAGGCAATTCAGCCGTGCCCAGCTCCGGCACGTCCTGCACGGGCGACAGCGCGGGCGTCGTTGAGAGGAGCTGGAACAACAGCTCCGCGCCTGAGGAGGGCGGCGCGACAATGAAAATCGGACGGGCGATCCGCGGAAGCGTCATGCGTTGTCACTATCAGAAGAAAGATGAGGTGTCACCAGCCAAATCCGCGCTTCACTTCAGCGCCTTCTTCAAATCTCGCAACAGCTTCTCCGCCTCTTGCACCCGTTCCAGCAACTGCTCGTCGCCGCGGCTGAGCATCAGCGCCGTCCACGAGTGGCGCTTGATGGCGGCGGTGAGTTGCTGGATGTCGCCGGCCAGCGTTCCCTTCTGCGGTTGGTCCGAGGAGGGCATGACATCTTCCAGCACTGCGTCGAGCTTTGCGCCGTTGACGAACTTTTGCTTGGCGACGGGATCGCGGAGGACGACGCGCAGCTTGCGGATGTCCTTCGAGTTCGTGATCTCGTTGTCGTTCACCTTCCGGACGATCGTGTCGAGGATCGTCGGCGAGACGAGGCTCTTGTTGATGTTCTTGATCTCGCGCGCCCAGGTGATCGACGCGCCGGGCTCTGGCAGATTCGTGAGGCGTTCCGAGAGTTGATAGACGTCGACCAGCTTGTCGAGATCGCGGACCGTCACGCCGAGGATGTTCGCGGCGCTCGCGCGGCCGACGATGTCGACCAGGCCGTACGCCACCATCTCCTTCTCCTTCGCGTCCCACTCCTTCCGCTGGCGGTGGATATAGATCCAGACGCGCAACCGCTCGTCGTCCGTCAGCGTGCGGTCGGTGATCTCCACCGGGATGCGGCGGTACTCCTCCCTTTTTTGCAGCTCGACGAGCACCTTCGAGTTCGTCCAGCGGCGGTCGCCGTCGATGATGCGGAACTTCCCGTCGAGATCGGGGTGCGGCTCGACGAGCAGCGGCTCGAAGATTCCTTCGTTCGCTTCGATCTGCCGCTGCAGCTCGAGATCCTCCTTCGGACCCATGCGCGGCTGGCGCTCGTTGGGGATGACGTCGTAGAGGTCGCGCGTGTCGCGGTACGTGCGGAGGATCGTGCGGCCGAGGCGGCGCTCCTGCCACTGGATCGATGAGGCGGCGGAGGTGACGTTCATCGCCTCACCCGGAATGCCGCGATTTTCGCGCCCTGCGGCTCGTCGTGCGATTCCTTGCTCGACTCCTTGCTCGACTCAATGATCGTGCTGACGTCCGTGTCGATATCGCGCAGCACCTGGCGGATACGCGTGAGCACCGTGCCTCGCTTCCGCCAGACGAGATCGTGGGCCCGCTTCTCGTCGACGTCGATCTGCAGCGCCTCGCCCGTCAGCTCCGATGCCTCCGCCAGCTTCCGTTTGAAAGCCGGCGAGGTCATGAACTTGAACAGCTTGTTCAGCTTGTCGGCCCGCTCCGCGTCGCTCAGCTTCGCGACGTACATCGACACCAGCGCCTTGCGCAGTACCTCGACGATCGCGCGGACGCGCGCCGGCGCGACGACGATCACGCCGGAGTCGACGAACAGCTCCTTCTTGCCGGCGGGGAAAACCGCCGTCGCAAGAATGGCGTGATCGGCGCCCGCCTCGGTCTGCTCCTGGCGAAGCTTCGTGACGAACGCCTGCTGCCACGCGGCCCGCGGCTTCGCGGCGATGAGGAGCTTCCCGGCTGACTTCTTCTTGTACTGGACGTCGAGCAGGAGGTTGCTGCCGCGACGCGCGATCGGATCGTCGGGGAAGGCGCCGCGCAGCTCGTCGTAGAGATCGATCTCGCTTCCATCGGCGAGCTCTCCCCCCTTTCCAACGCGGCGGCTGATGTCGACGATCTTCTTTTGCAGCGCATCGCGCTCGCGCGCGAACTCCGCTTCGCGCTTCGCGAGCGCGGTGTCCCGGTCTTTCTGCAGGATCTGCCTCAGCTCCGCGATCTCTTTCTTCCGCTGCTTCTCGATCTCGGTCTTTACCTGGTCCACCGCCGCGGCGAGCTTGCGCCGCTCCTCCTCGCGAATCGCCTCCTGAACCCGGAGGAACTTTTCATGAGAGATCTGGCTCCCGCACCAGGGGCACCGCTCGACTTTCTCCGCCATTCGTGTCGTCCTCGTGAATCCTTCTTTGTCCTTATACATCCTTCTGGTATCCTTTTTCAACCACCCGGAACCCTCAGATCATCCCTTCTCGGGGCGCTCAGAGGGCGAGCGGGCGAAAAAGGAGCCGGGGGAGAGCATCCACGACTCTACAAACCGGAGAGTGGCGGGAGGGCGGGCGATGACGACGAGTTAGGAGAGGGTTGCCATGGATCTCGTATTGAAACTTCGCGAAGCGCGCCGCATGCGCGGCCTCACTCAGAAAGACGTGTCCCGGATCTCGGGGGTCGGCGAGAAGACGATCAGCTCGTTCGAGACCGGCGAGCGGATCGGCTCGCTGAAACTGGCGCAGCTCGAGCGCCTCCTATCCGCCTACGGCCTGACCGAGGCGGACTTCTTCGGCTCGAGGATCGAGAAGGAGATCGCGCCGTGGGAGCTCGACGACAACCAGATGGCGATCGCCCGTCTCATGGACGAGCTGCACCTGCTCCCGCAGCCGATGCAGCACAAACTCGTCGAAAAGTTCCGGCTGATGGTGGAAACCGCGACCGCGGTCCAGGGCGGCGACTATCGCGCAACTCCGCCGGCGGGGGCCGCACCTGCGAACAATGCGACGCGTGACCGGTCGTGGTAGACGCCACCGGTCGCGCAGGTGGTGGCGTTTTTCGCGACCTGACACGAGAGCAATCTTCGGATCATGATCGCCCCGGTGGCGCTGGTGCGCTCGGCAGCAACCTACCGGGTTACGTAGTGAAGCGACCGATTCGTCAAGTCCAGCGTCACGCGTGTGCTTCATCCGAATGTGAAAGGGCGGTCCGGCAGGTCACGGATCAAGCAACGGTTCGTTGCTGCTGCGGCGCCGCTTCCGCAGTTTTATCCGCCCAAGCGGGAGTTCGAAGTACCGCCGCGCTTTGCCGAGGATCTTCGCGGAACGGCTACGGAGCCTTGTCAAAGGTCAGGCGACCTTTGCGGAACCCTCGCGGAGCTTTGAAAGAGATCAAACGAGCTTCGCAAAAGCTCCGTCGAGCTTCGTCAAAGCTCGGACGATCTTCGCGAAAGCTCCGGCGATCTTCGCGAAAGCTCCGGCGAGCTTCGCAAAAGCTCCGTCGAGCTTCGCAAAAGCTTCGTCGAGCTTCGCAAGAGCTTCGTCGAGCTTCGTCAAAGCTTCGGACGACCTTCGCGAAAGCTCCGGCGATCTTCGCGAAAGCTTCGACGATCTTCGCGAAAGCTCCGGCGACCTTCGCGAAAGCTCCGGCGACCTTCG
>DASXHZ010000031.1:0-3654 GCA_036488085.1 Thermoanaerobaculia bacterium | reverse complement strand
AATCGGTATTCTCGGAACCGATGGCACGACATCCCGAGACCGACCGGGGACTCTGCCCGCAGTTCCACTCGGCGATCGAGCTGGTCGGCCGCCGCTGGACGGGGGCGATCATCTATCTCCTCCTGAAGTCGCGGCGCCGCTACGCCGAACTGCGGGACGCCATCCCGGAGATCACCGACCGGATGCTGAGCGAGCGGCTGCAGGAGCTGGAGCAGGAAGCGGTCGTCGCCCGTACCGTCATCCCGGAGACGCCCGTGCGAGTCGAGTACTCGCTGACGAAGAAGGGACGCGCACTCGCCGATGCCATGGAAGCGATCGGCGAGTGGGCGCACAAGTGGAACGTCTCGGGGGGGCGGACGAGGGCGTCCGCCCCCCCCAAGAAAATCTAGCTCGCCTTCTTGTAGGCGGCGGTGTAGCGCTTCGCGGAGCTCGGGTCTTCGCTCACCTTCCGGATGGCGGCCGCGAACGACTGCTCGTTCAGGCCGCGTTCCGACAATAGTTTGTCAGCGTCATTCGGCTGCTTCTTGATTTGCGCGCCGAGCGTGCCGAGATCCTCGGGCGAGAGCGCCGACGCCTGTACGGGGTTCGAAACGCTCGAAGCGCTCGACGCGCTGGTAGTGGTGCCGGCCGGCGTGGCCGTGTCGTTGGACGCCGTCTGCTGGTTCTTGCAACCGGCGGCGAGGACGATCAACAACGCGGCGATCATCGAGAGTTGTTTACTCATGTCCGTGACCCTTTCCTTCTTTCTTCGCCTGTCCCGGAGGAACGCGTCCGCCGCCGTTTTGCGGTGGCGGAGCGGCGACTACTGCGGGTGCGGGAGCGGGAGCAGCCGCGATCGGCGGTCCCCCGTGGCCGCGACCGTTACCATGCTGGATGGCCTGCGGCGCCGGCTGCGGCGCCTGCATGACTGGCCGCGGCGCAGCCATCACAGGCGCTGCCTGTTGGTGACCACGACCGTGTCCATTACCATGCTGGACCGCCTGCGGGGCCTGCATGACCGGGCGCGGCGCAGCCATCACCGGCGCTGCCTGCTGGTGACCACGACCGTGTCCATTACCATGAACCTGAGCGGCCATGACCGGAGCAGCAGGAGTGGTTCTCACCGCCCCGTTATGTCCGCGTCCGTGCGCTGCCATCATCGGCGATGCGTTCGACGCCGCGAAGGCCGGTGCCGGAGCTCCCATCGGAACGGGAACCGGTGCCTGGCGTGCCGCGCGTGCTTCACGTGCGAGCTCCCGCCGTGCCTGGACCGGATTGGTGACGACAGCACCGCCGTTGGGCGCATTGAGTAGGCGTTGAACCTGCGGCGCTGCAGCGATGGCAGGCGCCTGCTGCGTATACCGCGCGCCTCCGGCCGCATAACCCGATGCGATCCGCGACTGAACGCGCGACTGAACGACCTGCGGAACGTATGTCGGATTGGCCGGCGGCACGTAGTACTGCGCCTGGAACTGCGGCGCGGTCGGCGCGTACCTCGGCGTGTAGTAGTTGTTCGGCGAGTAGTAGTAGCCCGGCGACGTGAGGTCGAGCTGCGCGTTCACGCCGTAGACCGGCAACTGACGATCGATCGACTGCACGAGCGGCATGCCGTAGACGCCCGCCACCTCCTGCGTGTGAACGTAATTGACGAAGTCGGGTGCGTACCCGTCGTCGACGACCAGGGCAGCGGGCGCGTAGCGGAATACTTCGACGAACTGCACCGCCGGGATGCCGCCGAGGTTCAACTCGACCGCCAAACTCGAGACACGCTGCACCGGGACGCCGAGATCGCAGACGTTGGCCACGGCGACCGGCATGTCGATGAGCGCGAGCGGCTCGACGACTTCACGTTCGCAATAGCGCCGCACGACGACCGGGACGTAGTCGTCCGCGAAGACCTCGCGGTACGGGTAGTCGTCGTACGTATACCGGCGATGATGAACGCGAGTTCGCGTCGAGTAGCGGTTCGAGACGACGGTGATGCTGTTGCTGTAGGTTCCGAGCTGCTGCTCCATCGACGTCACGAGCTCCGGTCCCATGACGCCACGTCCAACCTGGCCGTGAACCCACTCGACGAAGTCGGGACGGCGGTCGGTGCGCATCACGAGCGCGACCGGCACATAGCGAAAGACGTCGACGAAGTCCGCCGGCGCCACGTTCGCCTGGTCCATGTAAGTGACCAGATCTCCGACGCGCGCCGTCTGCACGCCGCGTACGTCGCACACCTGCGACACCGCCAGCGGCATCGCCACGTAGGAGAGGAGGTCGGTCTGATCGTTCACGGGAACGAACGCCTTTGCCTGGAGTGGCGCGATTGCCACCAGGAGTAATGAGAGCGCAAGTCGTTTCATAGGCACCTCGTGAAGCCAACCAGGTGCAAATAAGAAACCCATTCTCAGGCCTGAGTCCGCTCGGTGAGGGCGCGAGGTATGCACTGCCGGAAAGCGAGGCTATATCGATGAAAAACAAATCACTTGCTTTACTCTCTGTTTCCGCTCTCTTCGCAGTACTGCTCGTTGCGAGCTCATGCTCGGTCGGCGCGTATCACAACGGGTACGGGACGCAGGTCGCGGTCTCTCCCGACTGGTGGGGGACAGTGACTTATGTCGACCCCAACTACGGGTGGTATGACATCGACTACGTCAACTCGGGCCGCCACGAATCGCGCCGGGTCTACTACGACCAGCACAACACAAACTGGGACGGCGTGCGCTACAACGAAGTACGTACGGGAGACCAGGTGTGGGTTAGCGGGCGCCAGCATAACGGCCGCTGGGACGCCAACCACATCCGCCGCCACTAGAATGCGGTTGTGACCGGCTGGCCATCGCTGCCGCTCGAAGAGTGGTGGGAGACGCGCGACACGTTGCATCGCTGGGTGCAGATCGCGGGAAAGATCCGGATGGAGCTCACCCCGCTGATCAATCACTGGTGGAACGTGGTCCTCTACGTGACGCCGCGCGGCCTCACCACTTCGACGATTCCGTACGGCGACCGCTGGTTCGACATGGAGTTCGACTTCGTCGCTGACGCGCTGCACATCCGCGTCAGCGACGGAGGTTCGCGCGACGTCGCACTCGCGCCGCGCACGGTGGCCGACTTTCACGCCGAGCTCTTCTCTGCGCTGAAAGAACTCGGGATCGGCTGCAGCATCAACCCGATTCCGTCCGAATGCGAGGACACGATTCCGCTCGACACGGACAATCAGCACCGTTCGTACGACCGCGAGTACGTCCTCCGCTTCTGGCGCATCCTCGGCCTCTCGGCCGAAGTCTTCACGCGCTTCCGCGCCGGCTTCATCGGGAAGTGCAGCCCGGTGCATTTCTTCTGGGGCAGCTTCGACCTCGCCGTGACGCGCTTCTCCGGCCGCCTCGCGCCGCCGAAACCCGGCGCCGACCCGGTCACGACCGAGGCCTACTCACATGAGGTGAGCAGCGTCGGATGGTGGCCGGGCGACCATCGCCTTCCACGCGCATCGTTCTACAGCTACGCCGCGCCTGAGCCACCCGGCTTCCGCGAGCGCCGCGTCTCCCCCGCCGCCGCGTACTACAACGAGCCGCTCGGCGGCTTCTATCTCCACCACGACGACGTCGTCTCTTCCGACCCCGCCGAAACGCTGCTCCAGTTCTGCCAGTCGACCTACGACGCCGCCGCGGACTGCGGGAAGTGGGACCG
>DASXHZ010000015.1:0-1798 GCA_036488085.1 Thermoanaerobaculia bacterium | reverse complement strand
CCGCTCTCGGTGGCGTCGCTCTTATCGAGGCGCTGAAGATAGTCCTCGAGCTTGGCGTCGGCGGCTTTGATGAACTGGGTCAGGGACGCCCGCGCGAAATTGCGATCTTTGTTGTTGACTGCAAGTGAATGGCGGGCTCAGGGAACGCAGGGCACACAGTTCGCTTGCCGCCGCCGGCAAACGGTTTGTCAGACGTGTCCGTGGTCAGGGTTTTCGCGACAACGGGCTGGGTAAATTAATGGAGGGTCTGGCTCATCGACGTGGTGAAGTCATGCAATTACGCTGGCAGCGGCACCATTCCCATCCACCACATCGTCTTGTCGCCGATATCGATGTCGTATTTGCGGACGAATTCGAGCTTGCCGTCGTCGCCGATCCGCAGCACCGACAGGCCGGCCATGACGGTCTTGATCTGATCGCCGTCGCGCACCTGGACCGGCCGATTGTGCTCGGCGACGAGCATGCGGCCGCTCGGGTCGATATGAAACGTGCGCGGGTGGATGCCGCTGGTTTCGATATTCTGAATCCGCTTCGGCTCGCCAGTGGATTGGTCGATCGCGAACACGACGATGCCGTTCTCGCCGCCCTTGAACACCTTCTGCCCCTGATAGTCCTCGGTCTGCTCCGCGCGGTTCGCGCCATAGACAAAGCGGCCGTTCGGGTGAACATGCACCGTGCTCGCCGCCTGCCGGGCGCGGATGTTGTTCGGTTCGGCGAGCGTGCCGGCGACAAAGGCGGGCGTCGGCGCCAGCCGCCCGTTTTCAATCGGGAACATCATCATCTGGTTCTGCGTCTCGACCGAGACGTAGACCCAGGGCTTTGTCGGATGGAAATCTAGATGGCGTGGCCCAAATTCCTTGCCGCCGTTGGGCGCGACCGAGACCTCGTTGCCGAGCACGCCGGCCTTATAGTCGAAGACTTTCAACGCGCCGGGGTCCTCCGGCTTGGTCGGCGTGCCCTCGTTGCCGCGGCACACCAGGATCGCGAGCCTGTTATCCGGCGTGACACGGACCTGATGCGCGTAGATGCCCGCGTCGATCCGGCCGGGCTGAGGTATCTCCTCGCCGGGCGTAAAATCCTTGTTGATGCGATAGACTCGCACCGAACTCGGGTTGTTGAACGCGACCAGGATGTTTTCGGACGGGATGTCGGTGCTGAGATGGATCGGGCGGGTCGGCAGGCGAAGTGCCTCGCCGTGTTTCTTCAGAGCGCCGGTCGCCGGGTCGATCGCGAAGGCGGTGACGTGATGCTCAGTGCCGACAATGCTGGAACCGGGCACGGTGTTGCTGCTTGCGACATAGAGATAATGCCGCGAGGCGTGCGGCCAGGCATATTGCACACTGGCCGGCAAGGTCACGCTTTCGCGCGGGGTCAGAGTCATGCCGTCGACATCGACCTCGTAGCGTGTCAGATCGGCGCCGACATTCGCATAGACCGCGGCCTTGCCCGCGGCCGAAGACTGCGCCCACGCCAGCCGGGGCGCGGCAAGGGCGGCGGTTATCGATATCAAGGCTCTGCGGCTGACCATCATTTCCTCCCGATTTGCTGCTTGGCAAGTCATAACCGCGTCGGCTGTCCGCTCGCCAACGAGATCGCGCATCCATCACGACCCAATTACTGAATTGTTTAGGCGATTTTCGGAAATTCGTAAAGCACCGCCGGGTTCTCGACCCAGGATACGGTGCCGTACGTTCTCGTCCGGCGCCCAGGCGAGAAGCAGATCAAACAGCACGGCGTCATCGGGCTTCGGCTCGGGATCGCGTACCCCCGGATGCGGCCAGTCGCTGCCCCAGACGCA
>DASXHZ010000113.1:0-40811 GCA_036488085.1 Thermoanaerobaculia bacterium | reverse complement strand
GCCGGCAATCCTGCCGGCGCGGACCGGACCGCCGGCAGGATTGCCGGCGCCACACAGAATCACGCCGGATTGCCCGTGCGGCGGGCCTTCTGGCTCGTGCCGCAGGGCTAGCGGCGCGTGCCGCGCGCCGGTTTGCACGTGCCGCGCGCCGGTTTGCACGTGCCGCGCGCGAACTTACACGTGCCGCGCGCCTCGCGGCCCGTGCCGCGCGCCGATTTACACGTGCCGCGGGCGAACTTGCACGTGCCGCGCGCCTTCCGGCGCGTGCCGCACGGCTTGCCACACGTGCCGCACGGCTTGCCACACGTGTCGCGCGGCTTGCGGCACGTGTTTCGAGCCTTCCCACGAGTGCCATCCGGCTTCCCGCCGGTGCCATCTGCGCCTCAGAACCTGCCCGACTGGTAGTCCGCATACGCCTGCACGATCTCGTTCATCGTGTTCATCACGAACGGACCGCGCTGCACGACCGGCTCGTGGACCGGCTCGCCGGCGAAGAGGATTGCGTGCGTGGGGGTGCGGGCGGTGAGCACGACGTCGCCGGCTTCGCGCTCAAACCAGATCACCTGCGTTTCCGAGGCGGCGTCGGTAGAGCCGGAGATGATGTAAACGAAGGCGTTGTACGTCGGTGGAAGATCGATGGTCATCGTCGCGCCGGCATCGAGATGAATCTCGACCATCGTCACCGGTACGTGATTGAGCGCGGGGCCGGTTACGCCGCGGACAGCGCCGGAGAAGATGCGGAGGTCGGCGCCGTCTTCGTGAACGACCGGCATCCGTGCCCCTCGGAGGTCCTGGTAGCGCGGCTCGGTCATTTTCAGCGCGCGCGGGAGGTTGAGCCAGAGCTGGAGCGAGTGCGCGCCGTCCGCTCCTGCTTCCTCGGTGTGCACGACGCCGCGGCCGGCGGTCATCCACTGCGCGTCGCCGGGGTGGAGGATGCCGCGGCCACCGTGGTTGTCGCGGTGCTCGATCTCTCCTTCGAGAACGAACGTCACCGTCTCGAAGCCTCGGTGTGGGTGGTCGCCGAACGTCCCCGGCACGAACCAATCCTCGGCAAGCATGAGGAAGGGGTCGAATTCCTCCCACTGTCCCGGTTCCAGTACCAGCCGCACGCGGTGCTGCGGGTTCATTCCGGGATGGACGTGCGTGTCGACGACGCGGCGGATTCTTCGTGGCGGCATTTCTCGGTGTGCTCTGTGTCTCGGTGGTGAGAAAACCTAGGTCCTACGCAGAATGTCCCCGTAGACGAGCGCGCTGCGTTTCAACGTGCGCTTTTGCGTGGCGAAGTCGACGTGGATGATGCCGAAGCGTTTGGTGTAGCCGAGGGACCATTCGAGGTTGTCGAGGAGCGACCAGACGAAGTAGCCGCGGACGTCGACGCCTTGTTCGATGGCGCGCGAGAGCGCGGCTAGGTGTTCGCGCAGATAAAAAACGCGGAGCGGATCTTCGAGAGGGTCGGTGATGGCGGTCGGTGGGTCGTAGAAGGCGGCGCCGTTTTCGGTGATGTAGAGCGGCGTGGCGCCGTAGCGGTCGCGGAACCAGGTGAGGATGTCGGTGAGGCCTTGCGGGAAGACCTCCCAGTCGACCTCGGTGTAGATGGCCGGCTGCGGCTGAAGGCGTTTCGCGCGCTCGATGACGACGGACGGGTCGTACTGCGTAACGGCGCGCTTGTAGTAGTTGATGCCGACGAAGTCGAGCGGCTGCGCGATGGTGTCGAAGTCGCTCGTGGGGAAGTCGGGCCATGCCTCGCCGAACATCTCGGGGAACTCCTGCGGATACGAGCGGAGGAAGACGGGGTCGAGGTAGTGCCGGTTCATGTACGCGTCGGCGCGCTCGTTCGCTGCGCGATCCTCGGCGCTGTCCGAGGCCGGGTACTTCGGCTCGAGGTTGACGACGATTCCGATCTGATGCTTCCCGTTCGCGCGGTACGCCTGGACGGCGCGGCCATGCGCGCGGAGGAGGTTGTGCGACGCGATGGGCGCCTCGAAGAGATTGCGGTGGCCGGGGGCCAGGGCGCCGTGGAGGTAGCCGCCGTCGACGACGACCCACGGCTCGTTGAGCGTCGCCCACATCTCGACGCGGTCGTCGAGCGCGCGGTAGACGACGTCCGCGTATTCGGCGAACCAGTCGGCGACGTCGCGGTTGAGCCATCCGCCGCGGTCGTCGAGCGCCGCCGGGAGATCCCAGTGATAGAGCGTCGCCATCGGACGGATGCCGGCTTTCTGCAGCTCGTCGACGAGGCGTTTGTAGAAGTCGAGCCCGGGCTCGTTGACGCGGCCGGTGCCGTCGGGGAGCACGCGGCTCCAGGAGATGCTGAACCGATATGCGCCGAGGCCGAGGTCGCGCATGAGGGAGACGTCGCCGGCGTAGCGGTGGTAGTGATCGCAGGCAACGTCGCCGGTGTCGCCATTGACCATGCGGCCGGGGGTGTGACTGAAGCGATGCCAGATGCTCGGCCCCGCGCCGTCGGCGAGCGGGGAGCCTTCGATCTGGTACGCCGCGGTGGCGGCGCCCCAGAGGAAGTTTTTGGGGAAACGTAGGTCAGTCATCCACGTTCACCGCGAGACGCACGCCCGTCATCCGGCGCTTCGCGCCACCTTCTCCCGTGGGGAGAAGGACTGTAGGTATGTACATTCATCGTCATCTCTGCTTTCCCCTCTCCTTCGGCGTTGTTGACAGCGGGCTGTTCTTGGGCGTAGCGTACCGCAAAATGTAAACGGTTACATTCGGGGTAGGCAATTAGCCGACTTTTGATGTCGAGACAGCACGAACCGCTCCGATATCGACGCCGCCATGGCGCGGCCGTGACCATTCACGACGTTGCCGCGCGAGCGGGCGTCTCGGTCGCCACTGTTTCCCGCGTCCTGAACGGAAAAGAGCTGGTACGCGAGGAGACGTCGCGCCAGGTGTTGGAAGTGGCGAAAAGCCTGCGGTACGTGCCGAACAGCGCGGCGCGTACGCTCAGCATCCGGCGGTCGCAGACGATCGGAATCGTGCTCCCCGAGGTGCATGGAGAGTTTTTTTCGGAAGTCATTCGCGGGATCGATCTCGCGGCGCGGGCGGCGGGGTACCACATCCTCGTGTCGGGCTCGCACAGCGATGCCCGCGAGATGATCGACGTGCTCGACGCGATGCGCGGACGGGTCGACGGCCTGGTCGTAATGGCGCCGGACGTGGCACTCGCGCCGCTGCGCGATCAGCTCGCGCACAAACTTCCGATGGTGTTGCTGAACTCGGACGACGAGCGGCACGCGGCGATCACGATCGACAACTACGGCGGTGCGCGCGCGATGATGAAGTATCTCGCGTCGCTGGGGCACAAGCGGATCGCGTTCATCAAGGGGCCGGAGCAGAACGGCGATGCGAGCGAACGCCTTCGCGGTTACCGGCAAGTGATGAAAGCCCACGGCGGTTCGTCGCGGGAGCTCGAGTTCGAGGGCGACTTCACGGAGCGGGCGGGGTTCGACGCGGTGCAGGCGATCCTCTCGCTCGATCCGCGGCCGACCGCGATCTTCGCGGCGAACGACTCGATGGCGGTCGGTGCGCTCTCCGCGCTCGCCGCGGCCGGCATCGACGTGCCGCGGGCGATGTCGCTCGCCGGCTTCGACGACATCCCGATCGCGCATTACGTCAACCCTCCGCTGACGACCATCGGGGTCGACATCGCGGAGGTCGGACGGCGCGCCTTCGCGGTGCTCGCCGACGCGATGCAGCGAGGCAGCAATACCAGACGCGAGGAATGTATCGGCACGACTCTGGTCGTGCGGAAGTCATGTGCAGTTCCCACTTCACGGATTCAAAAAGTGCGTGGCCGCAAAAAAGGAGAGGGCTCATGAGGAGAACGGTTCAACTGATATGTGTCGCGCTGCTGGCCGGGCTGGTCGCCACGGCGGCGTTCGCGCAAGCGACGACGGCGACGATTCGAGGAAAGGTGACGAACGAGCGCGGCGGCGTCCTCGCCAACGCCGAGATCAGCGCGGTCAACGCCGCGACCGGCTTCGTCCACACGGTGAAGGCCGACGGGAACGGTTCGTTCAGCCTCGCCGGCCTGACGCCGGGCGCGTACAACGTCGTGGTTGCGGCCCCGGCGTACGAGGCGAGGTCGGAGACGATCACGGTCCTGGTCGGGCAGAACCTGAACATGAACTTCGTCCTCTCGCCGACCGCCGTGATCAACGAGTCGATCACGGTCGTCGGCAATCAGCTCGTCGATACGAAAACCCCCGAAATCGCGACGAACGTGACACCGCAGCAGATGGAGAGTCTGCCGCAGGACGACCGCAACTTCCTGAACTTCGCCGCCATGGCGCCCGGCATCCGTCTCTCGGCGGACCCGCAGCGCAAGACGTTTGCGGGCGACGCGCAGGACGCCGAGCAGACGAACGTCTTCATCGACGGCGTCAGCACGAAGAACGACGTCCTTCTCGGCGGGACGTCGGGGCAGGACTCGAGCCGCGGAAATCCGTTCCCTCAGAGTGCGGTGCAGGAGTTCCGCGTCATCACGCAGAACTACAGCGCTCAGTATGACCACGCATCCAGTGCGATCATCACGGCCGTGACCAAATCGGGCGGGAACGAGCTCACCGGATCGGCATTCGGTTACTGGCAGCCGAGACAGTGGGTGCGTCCGAGCCCGGTCCCCAATCTCAATTATGGCTACTCGGGACTGCAGAACAACGCCGCCTATCACCGGATTCAGCCGGGCATCAACATCGGCGGCCCGATGATCAAGGACAAGCTGAATTATTTTCTCGACTATGAGGGCGACGACGAACACGCCGTGACTCAGGTCGGTATTCCGGCGCAGTATCTGAGCCAGTTCGGCTCCAACACCGGGACGTTCTCGAGTCCGTTCAAACAAACGCTGCTCTTCGGGAAGCTGAGCTGGCAGGCGACGCCGAACCAGCTCTTCGACACGAGCATCAATTACCGGCGCGAGCATGAGACGCGCGATTTCGGCGGCGGGACGACGTTCCAGTCAGCGACCGATCTGCGCAACTGGGTCTATGGCGGAACGGTGCGCCACCAGTGGAACAACAGCAGCGCCCTCAATGAAGCTTCGCTCTCGTTCCAGAAGTTCGGTTGGAATCCGACGCCGCTCAATCCCAATGAGGTCGGCCTGAATTACCAGGGTTGCTGCCGCCTCGGCGGTAACAGCACGACCCAGGAGTTCGACCAGCGGCGTATCGAGCTGCGCGACAACTACAACCTGGCGCCGTGGATGATGCACGGAACCCACAATTTCCAGGTCGGCGGCAACATCGAGTTCATGCATTACCGGGTGAACAAGAGCCTCTTCGGCAATCCTGAGTTCGAGTTCAAGAGCGATCCCAACAACGGCTTCGACTTCAATCAGCCGTTCGAGGCGAACTTCGGGTTCGGCAATCCCATCCTGTCGACTTCGAACAATGAGTACGGCATCTACGGACAGGACACCTGGGCGGTCAACAATCACCTGCAACTGAACCTCGGGGTGCGGTGGGATTACGAGACCCACATGCTCGACGAGAATTTCGTGACGCCCGCGAACATCGTCGCGGCGCTCAAGGGGAAGACGTTCACGAACGCTCTCAATCAGCCGTTCCAGATTCCCGACTCGTACTTCTCCACCGGCAGCGAGCGGAAACCGTACAAGGACATGATTCAGCCGCGTTTGGGTTTCTCGTATGACCTCCGTGGCGACAGCAAGATGGTCGTCTTCGGAGGCTGGGGACGGTATTACGACCGCCTCTATCTGAACGCGACGCTCGACGAGCGCTTCCGGCTCCAGTACCCCGTGTATCGCATCGAGTTCTGCCCGACCACGGCGAAGGCCGGTGCATGCCCCGCGGGCGCGATTCCGTGGAATTCGCAGTACATGTCGGTGGCAGGGCTGAATAGCTTGATCGCATCGGGTGCCGCATCGCCCGAGATCCACCTGCTCAGCAACAACACGAAGCCGCCGTATGCGAACCAGTGGAACATCGGCTATCGCCAGGCGTTCGGAAGCTGGGTCGGTTCGGCGAGCTATGACGCCGTGCGCGGATACCACGGGATCACGTGGGTGTCGGCAACCGGCACGTGCTGTTCGGCGCTGGCACCGGGTTACGGAGCGGTCATCCTCTCCGATCCGGTCGGCAAGAGCTTCTGGTACAGCGGGGAGAGCTTCACGCTCGACCGGCCCTATGCGCACGGCTGGGGCGCGCGATTCGTCTACACGCACTCGAAGGCCGAGCAGAACGGCAATGACCTGTTCAGCCTCGATCTCCCGAGCGCGGCCGACTACGCGCGGCACCCGATTCCGGGCTCGGAGCCGAATCACTTCAACGCGACCGGTATCGTCGGTCTCCCGTGGGACTTCCGCTTCAGTACGAACATCACCTTCGGCACCGGTCCGGCGGTTGATGTGTTCGACCTGTCGCAGGGATTCGATCTCGCCGGCCACCTCAAGACGGGCGTGATCAACGGCGCCGTCTATCCGCGCGGAAGAAATACCTGGGGATCTCAGGACGTCGACTTCCGGCTGCAGAAGGATTTCCGACTCGCTGGAAGGACGAGCGTCAGCTTGATCGGCGAAGTCTTCAACGCGTTCAATTACGCCGTTTACGGGTGCCTCAGCAACTTCCTCGGACCGGGCGACAATCCGGCGAACCTCGGACAGGCCGGCTGCGTGGTCAGTCTCGGACGCCGCGAGCAGGTTGGGTTCAAGGTGAACTTCTAGTCAGCGTTCATGTGTGTGGGGCCGGCTCTCAGGCGGCCCCTATTCATGCAACCATGCGCCGATTCGTCGCGCTGTTCGCTCTCGCTTTCGCGATCCTCTCGTGCGCGGCCACGCCGGCTCGACAGCGCGCGGTGCCGAGCAGCGATGGGCCGCTGCTCGACGATGTGGAGCGGCGCAGCTTCCACTACTTCTGGGATCTCGCCGATCCGAACACGTTCCTGATCCCCGACCGCGCGCCGACGCCGTCGTTCTCCAGCATCGCGGCGGTCGGATTCGGCCTCACGGCGTACGGCATCGGCGCGGAGCGCGGCTATGTCACGCGGGAGCAGGCGGCGCAACGGACGCTCTCGACGCTGCAGTCGCTCCTCGCGATGAAGCAGGGCGACACGCCGCGCGGCGTGTCGGGCACGCACGGCTTTTTCTACCACTTCCTCGACATGAAGACGGCCGAGCGCTTCGAGACGGTGGAGCTGTCGACGGTCGACACCACGCTCCTCATCGCCGGCGCGCTCTTCTCGCAGTCGTATTTCGACCGCGACAATCCGACCGAGGCTGCGATTCGCACTGCGGCGGAACAGTTGTATGCGCGCGTCGAGTGGCCGTGGGAGGAGGTGCGGTCGAACGCGATCAGCATGGGGTGGACGCCGGAGGAGGGGTTCCACACGTACGACTGGCGCGGTTACAACGAGGCGATGATCGTCGTCATCCTCGCCCTCGGCTCGCCGACGCATCCGGTCGACCCGGCGGCGTGGGCCGAGTATCACAAGACCGATCGCTGGGGGACGTTCTACGGCCAGAACCACATCCTCTTCGCGCCGCTCTTCGGACATCAGTATTCGGAAGTCTGGATCGATTTCCGCGGCATCCAGGATGCGCAGATGCGCGCGCACGGGATGGACTATTTCGAGAACTCACGGCGCGCGACGCTCGCGCAACATGCATACGCGATCGAGAACCCCGGGCAGTGGCGCGACTACGGCGAGAACATCTGGGGCCTCTCCGCGTGCGACGGCCCGATGGACGCAACGGTGACGATCGACGGCCGCCCGCGCACGTTCCACTCGTACACGGCGCGCGGCGCGACCGCGGACGACATTCGCGACGACGGGACGATCGCGCCGACCGCCGCGGCGTCGTCGATCGCGTTCACGCCGGAGATCTCGATTCCGGCGATCCGCGCCATGAGCCGGCGCTATGGCACGAACCTCTACTCGACCTACGGCTTCCTCGACGCCTTCAACCCGACGCTCCGCACCGCCGATCAGCTCAAGCACGGCCGCGTCGATCCCGGAACGGGGTGGTTCGACGTCGACTATCTGGGCATCGACGAAGGCCCAATCGTCGCGATGATCGAGAACTATCGCAGCGGACTCGTTTGGAAGACGATGCGGAAGAATGGGCATGTCGTTGCGGGGTTGAAGCGGGCGGGGTTTACGGGCGGATGGTTGCAGTGAGCGGAGAGCGGAGAGCGGAGAGCGGCGGACTCATGTTCCTGCTTCTCCTCTCTGCGCTCTCCGCTCTCCCATCTTGTGCAGTTCGCACCCACGACTCCCGCGAGACGCTCGAATTCTGGGGCCTCGGCCGCGAAGGCGAGGTCGTCGCCGATCTCATTCCGGAGTTCGAGCGGCGGAATCCGAACATCCACGTCGTCGTGCAGCAGATTCCGTGGACGGCGGCGCACGAGAAGCTGCTGACCGCGTACGTCGGCGAGGCGACGCCCGACGCGGCGCAGATGGGGAACACGTGGATCCCGGAGTTCGTGGCGATGAAGGCGCTCGCGGACGTCGGGCCGTTCACGGGCGCGGCGATCGATCCGCACGATTACTTCGCCGGCATCTGGGGAACGAACGTCGTCGACGGGACGCTGTACGGCATCCCGTGGTACGTCGACACGCGCGTCATCTTCTATCGCAGCGACCTCCTCGCCGCGGCCGGCTTTCCGAAGGGGCCGAAGACGTGGGCGGAGTGGCGGACGGCGATGCAGCGCATCGTCTCGCAAAAGCTGGCGCCCTGGGCGATCCTGATGCCGACCAACGAGTTCGAGCCGATCGAGGTGCTGGCGCTCTCGAATCACTCGACGCTCCTCAACGCGGACGGCACGCGCGGCGCGTTCGAGCAGCCGCCGTTCGCGCAGGCGTTCGCGTTCTACGCCGAGATGTTCCGGCACGGCTGGGCGCCGGCGAAGAGCAATACCGAGATCTCGAACCTCTATCAGCAGTTCGCGCAGGGCGATTTCGCCATGTACATCAGCGGACCGTGGAACGTCGGCGAGTTCAAGCGCCGTCTCCCGCCAGAGATGCAGGACAAGTGGGCGACGTGTCCCCTGCCGGCGCGCGACGCGAGCGAGCCGGAGGGGATCTCGATGGCGGGCGGCTCGAGCATGGTCGTCTTCCGCGCCAGCAAGCACGCCGCGGCGGCGCGCAAGCTGATCGAGTTTCTATCCGAGCCGGCGCAGCAGGTCCGCTTCTTCCAGCTCACCGGCGACCTTCCGGCGCGGCGCAGCGCGTGGCACTCGAAGGAGCTGGAGGCCGACCCGCATCTCCCCGCGTTCCTCGCGCAGCTCGAGCACGTCGAGCCATTGCCGCGCGTCCCCGAGTGGGAACAGATCGCGACGCAGATCTTCGATCGCGGTGAAGCCGTCGCCCGCGGCACGGTCGCGGTCCCGACCGCGTTGCGCCAGCTCGACGCGAAGGCCGACGAGCTGCTCGAGAAGCGGCGGTGGATGATCTCGCATGCCGAGGCGGCAAAATGAGCGCCGAGGCACGTGCGGCGATGTTTTTTCTGGCGCCGGCGCTGCTGTTGATCCTGATCTTCTTTTTCGCGCCCGTTGTGGCTGGATTCGCGCTGAGCCTCACCGACTTCGACCTCTATTCGATCGGAGACATTCACAACCTTCGCTTCATCGGCCTGCACAACTACCGCGAGCTGATGGGGAGCGGCATCTTCTGGCAGGCGTTCTTGAACACCGTCGCGTTCGCGGTCATCGGCGGCCCGCTCACGGTGCTCGCCTCGCTCGTCTCCGCGCTTCTCGTGAACGCGAAGCTGACGCGCTGGAAGGCGCTCTTCCGGACGATTTACTTCGCTCCGGTGGTCACGACGCTGGTCGCGGTCTCGATCGTCTTCAAGTACCTCTATCACCCCCGTTTCGGCGTCATCAATCGCGCCCTCGGCGTCGCCGGCGTTCCCGCCATCGACTGGCTCGGCGATCCGCACTGGGCGCTTTTCTCGATCATCATCCTCGCGATCTGGCGGCAGTTCGGCTACTCGATGATCATCTTCATCGCGGGGCTGCAGACGATCCCGGACGAGTTGTACGAGGCTGCGCGCATCGACGGCGCGGGCGTCTGGCGGCAGTTCCGCCACGTGACCCTGCCGATGCTCGCGCCGACCTTCCTCTTCGTCGGCATCGTGACCGCGATCGGCTACCTGCAGCTCTTCGCTGAACCGTACGTCATGACGCAGGGCGGACCGCTGAATCACACGCTTTCCGCGGTCATGCTGATGTACCAGCAGGGCTTCAAGTTCTGGCGAATGGGGTACGCCGCGGCGGTGGCGTTCGTGCTCTTCCTCGTCGTCGGTTCGGCGACGCTGGCGCAGTTGCGGTTTCAGAGGAGCCGATGAACCGCGCGCTGAAATCGATCCTCCTGCATGCGGCGCTCATTTTCGGGGCGCTGCTCACGCTCTTCCCGCTCTTCTGGATGCTCTCTGCGTCGTTCATGACGAACGGCGAGGCGACGGCGTTCCCGCCGCACCTGATCCCGCATGCCGCGACGCTCGATCAATACCGCCAGCTCTTCACGCGCCTCAGCCTCGGCCGCGCATTCTTCAGTAGCACGGTCGTGGCCACGATGGTGACGATCTTCTCCGTGCTGTTCAACTCGATGGCAGGCTACGCGTTCGCGAAGCTCCGTTTCGGCGGACGCGATCGGATCTTCGGCCTACTGCTCGCGGCGCTCGTCATTCCGCCGCAGGTGGGGATGCTGCCGCTGTTCCTCCTGATGAAGCAGCTCCATCTCGTGAATAGCTACTGGGGAGCGATCATCCCGTCGCTGGCGACCGTCTTCGGTGTGTTCCTGATCCGCCAGTTCATGCTCGACGTTCCGCAGGAGCTGCTCGAAGCCGCGCGACTCGACGGCGCGAGCGAGTTGCGGATCTACTGGTCTGTCGTTCTGCCGCTCGCGCGCCCCATTCTCGCTACGCTCGCCACGTTCATGTTCATGTCGACGTGGAACGACTTCATGTGGCCGCTGATCATCCTCTCCGATCAGTCGCACTACACGCTCCCGGTGGCGCTCGCGAACCTCTCAGGCGAGCATGTTCAGGACCTGGAGCTGATGATGGCCGGCTCCGTCGTCACCGTGCTCCCCGTGCTGATGCTCTTCGTCTTCCTGCAGCGCTACTACATCGCGGGACTGATGGCGGGCAGCGTCAAGGGGTGAGCGCCTTCTCCGTCTCGGCATCGAACAGGTGCAGCTTCGCCGAGTCGATGCTCATCTCGATCGTTTCGCCGGCGCGGGGGGTGGATTGGGGATCGAAGATGGCCGCGATGCGCTCTTCTCCCGCGGTGGCGTAGACGACGGTTTCGTGACCAATTGGCTCGACGACGTCGATGGCCGCTTTCACGCCGGGGCCGCGTTTGACGAACTCGGGACGGATGCCGACCAGGATACGGGCACCGTTCGGGAGCGGCCGAGGAAGCGGCAATGAAAACGACGACGCCTTCGCGACACCGTCTTCAACCGTGGCGCGGATGAGGTTCATCGGCGGCGACCCGATGAACTGCGCCACAAAGGCATTCGCGGGATGTGCGTACACCTCGGCTGGCGTTCCGACCTGCTGGATGACGCCCGCGCGCATCACCGTGATGCGATGTCCCATCGTCATCGCCTCGACCTGGTCGTGTGTGACGTAGACCGACGTCGTGCCGAGGGTTTGCTGGAGCTTCGTGATCTCGGCGCGGGTCTGGACGCGGAGCTTGGCGTCGAGATTCGAGAGCGGCTCGTCGAAGAGGAAGACGGACGGCTGGCGGACGATGGCGCGGCCGACCGCGACGCGCTGTCGCTGGCCGCCGGAGAGGTCCTTCGGCTTGCGCGCGAGCAGGGGGGAGAGGCCAAGGATCTCGGCGGCGAAGTCGACGCGTTTGCGGGTCTCCTCGCGGTCGACGCGGCGCATGCGGAGGCCGAACTCGAGGTTCTCGCGGACGTTCATGTGCGGGTAGAGCGCGTAGCTCTGGAAGACCATCGCGATGTCGCGGTCCTTCGGAGCGACGCGGTTCACGACGCGCCCACCGATCGAGATCGTGCCGCCGCTGATCTCCTCGAGGCCGGCGATCATCCTGAGCGCGGTGGACTTACCGCAGCCGGACGGTCCGACGAGCACCATCAGCTCGTGGTCTTTGATGTGGAGGTTGAGGTGCTCGATGACGCTGACGTCACCGTAGCGTTTTGCGACATCGACAAACGCAACGTCGGCCATGTGGCTAGAGTAGCGTACTGTGGAATTCTTGCCGGTCCGGGCCGCTTTCCCTAGACTCCCCGCCCCGGTCTCCGGGCCGCGGGACATTCTTTAACAATCTGCCAGCTCCTTGACTCGGATCGAGATCCGAGTCCGCTAGGCCAGAAGGAGGATTCATGAGGACGTATGAAGTCCTGTTCATCCTTTCTCCGCAAGTGACGGAGGAAGAGGCGACGACGCTGATCGCCGAGTTCAAGCGTGTCGCCGAGTCGACGGGTGCCACGCTCAAGTCTGAAGACGCGTGGGGCCGCCGCCGCCTCGCTTACGTCATCCAGAAGTTCCACGAAGGCATCTACCACCTCTTCGTGTTCGAGAGCGAGAGCTCGCTCGCGGAGCTCGATCGCCGCATGAAGAACTCGGATCGCGTGCTGCGCCACATGATCGTGCGCACCGATCTCGATCTCAAGCGCGCCGACAAGCTCGCCAAGCGCAACCCGAAGAAGGAGCGCCTCCGCCCCGCGGCCCCACCTGCCGCACCCGCCGCGACGCCCGCAACCACGCCCGCCGCCGACGAGGCGCCGCAGGCGTAAGACGAGTGGCCGGTGCCCGGTTGCCAGGCTCCAGAGAGACCTCTGGCCACCGGCAACCGGCTCCCGGCAACTAAGGAGAAGACATGGCACCAGCACCTGCACCAAGAACCGGCCGCGGCGGTGATCGCGGCTCGTCCGGCCCCGGCGGCCAGCAAGGCGGAAAGAAGAAGTTCTTCTACCGCCGCAAGCGCGTCTGCAAGTTCTGCGTCGAGAAGATCGAGTACATCGACTTCAAGGACATCAAGACGCTCCAGCAGTTCATCCCGGAGCGCGGGAAGATCCTTCCGCGCCGCATCTCCGGCACCTGCGCGCTGCACCAGCGCAAGCTGCAGGCCGCCATCAAGCGCGCCCGTATCGCGGCGCTCCTTCCGTTCACCGCAGACTGATGACCGACACCTCGACGCTGCAGCATGAGCCGGTGGCATTCCACGGCCGTCCGTTCGGACGGCTGGCGTGGAGCGTTGCCGGCTATGCCTTGCTGCTGGCGTTGATGCTGATCTCGCCGCTCTTCGTCTTCGTGCCGGCGGCGATCTTCCACTGCTCGATCCGCAACGGACGCGGCGCGACGCTCGGCGCCGTGGTGGTGTCGACGCTCGTGGCGTGGGTGGTTGCGGTCCAGACCGCGCACGCACCCGGAACGTCGCAGGCCGACGTGATGATGGGCTACGCGTACGTCATCGCGCTCATCCTGGCGGTGGCGGTCCCCGCCCTGCTCGTGGAACCGCTCGTGGTGCGCGGCGTGGCGTTCGGCCACGTCGTCCTGATCGCCGTGGTGTTGTCGATGCTCGGCCTCACGGCGACGGAAGCGGGGATGCGAGCGGCGGTGGGCTTCTCGCCCGGAGGCGAGCAGGTCGTACGCGTCGATCAAATGGCGGCGCAGTTCGTCGCCGGATACCAGAAGAGCGGCGCGCCGTCGGACGTCATCACGGCGCTCCGCGGGTCGACCAAGCTCGCGGTGCTCTGCGCGCCCGGGTTCCTTCTCGCGGAGATCGCGATGGTGTTCGTGCTCAGCCTGATCATGTTCGGACGGCTGCGCGCCTGGAAGCAGTTCGTGGCGCAGCGGGAGGGCGGCTTCGCGCCGGTCTACCTGTTCCGCAACCTGTCGCTGCCGGAGTGGCTGCTGTTCGCATTCGTGTTCGGCGGTCTTGCGCCGCTGACGAGCGGATGGCTGCAGAGCCTCTCGGCGAACGTGCTCGCGGTGACGGTTTTTCTCTATTTGCTACAAGGTCTGGCGATTTTCCGCTGGATGCTGATCGCCGTCGGCGCTGGTCCCATCGGGGTGTTGTTTGCCTGGGGGATGGTCGCGCTGATGCTGCCGATCGCCATGCTGCTGCTGAGCATCGCCGGTCTCTTTGACTCATTTTTTGATTTTCGAAAGTTCAAACGAAAGGATCACTCCGATGAAAGTCATCCTCACTGACGAGATCCGCGGCCTCGGAACGCGCGGCGAGATCGTCACCGTCAAGGACGGTTACGCGCGGAACTTCCTCATTCCGAAGAAGCTCGCGCGCGAGGCGACGACGGGCAACCTGAAGTCGATCGAGCAGGAGAAGAAGAAGTGGGCTCTGCTCGCGAATCAGGAGAGGGAGCAGGCGCAGAAGGCGGCCGACTCCGTGAAAGGCGTCAAGGTCACGATCCACAAGCGGGTCGGCGACACCGGACAGCTCTTCGGCTCCGTTACCGCGAACGAGATCGCCGATGCGCTCGAGGCTAAGGGCGTGCAGGTCGAGAAGCGTCGCATCGAGCTCGATCATCCGATCAAGTCGCTCGGCGTCCACGACGTCGAGGTTCGCCTCCACAAGGATGTTACCGCGCACATCCAGGTCGAGGTCGTGCCGCAGGGCGTCGAGACGCTCGAAGAGACGCCGGCCGCTCAGTAAGCGTTTTCTGGTCCCCCGCCGCACCCGCGGCGGGGGATAAACTCCTCACGTGGACGAGCGGTTCATCGACGCGCCTCCCGCCGGTGCGGATGCGTGGCGCGAGCTGTGGAACGACGACCGCCGCTACCATCCGCGCGCCTCGAAGCATGAATGGCTTCTCGGGTTCTGGCGTCGCATCACGCGCCGCGCGATCGAGCCGGACGCCGAACGCCAGCAAAACTTCAACGTCGTCCTGCTCGACCTTCTCGGCGACATCCGCAACGACATCGCCGGCCTCCGATCCGATCTGAAGAGCGACATCGCAACCGTGCAGAATGACGTGCGAGCCGCCGACGAAGCGCTAGCCCGCGACGTCGCACAGATCCGCGAGCTGATTCCAATCGCGGCGAAGCGGAACGACGCGCTGATCGCCGCGCTCGATCAGAAGATCGAGACGCTCGCGGTTCGCATCCGCGATGTGGTCAATCCGGTCCTGAATGCCTCTCCGGCCCTCCAGGAGAACTTCGTCTATCGCCGGTTGGAGGACTACCTCCGCGGCACGCCCGACGCTGCGCCGTACGTGGCGCTGGCGCGCGATCACCAGCCGCTGTTCGACGCCGGCTGCGGCCGCGGTGAGCTGCTCGTCGCGGCGCGCGAGGCAGGGATCAGCGCGTCGGGATGCGACACGAACGAGCGCTCCGTCGCCGATCTGAAGGCGCGAGGGGTCGACGTGGCGCTTGCCGGCATCCCGGAGTGCTTCTCGAACTTCGCGGACCGTTCGCTCGGCTCGATCGCGGCGCTGCACGTCGTCGAGCACCTGCCGGTCGAGGCGCTCTTCGCCCTCTTCCGCGAAGCCGCCCGGACGCTCCGCGATGGCGGGCTGCTGATGATCGAGACGCCAAACGCGGAGTCGCTGCTGGTTGGCGCTTCCGACTTCTGGCGGGATCCGACGCACATCGCCCCGCGGCATCCCGCGGCGCTCACGCTACTCGGCCGCGAACACGGCTTCTCGGTCGAAGAGGCCGTCGCCGTTCATCCGCTCCCCGAGGGGACGGCGTTGTCCGTTTCGAACGACGACCCGCCAGCGCTGCGGCGCGTAGTCGAGGCGATCAACGCGCGCGTTTTCGGCCCGCAGGATCTGCGGATGATCCTCCGTCATTCATAAGTCTGCGGTGTGACGTCGAGCACGCGTGAGCTGGGCGGCGGCGGCGGCACGCGGTGCGGGATGAAGCCGAGGAGCAGGCCGGAGAGCAAGCCCGCGATGTGGGCGGTGTTGTCGATGTTCTTCACTTCTAAGCCGAGGACGAGATTCAGTCCCGCCCAGAAGAGGAGTTGATTGAGGAGGCTCTTGGTCCACTTCTCGTGTCGCCACACCGGGGAGCGTTTGATCGAGAAGAAGAACGCGCCGAGGATGCCGAGGATCGCGCCGCTGGCGCCGACCGCGGGGCCGGTCGAGATCATCGAGCTTGCGATCGAGGCGATGATGCCGGTGACGAAGTAGATCGCGGCGAAACGAAGGGAGCCGAACATCACTTCGTAGAGCGATCCGAGCTGAAAGAGCGCCCACGAGTTCGCGGCCCAGTGCAGCAGATTTGCGTGGAGGAACATCCCGGCGAGGGCTCGCCAGTACTGGCCCGCCTGCATCATGCCCGGCATGATCGCGCCCATGGCGATGAGCGCCTCCTCGTTCTGAAGCGCGCCGTTGAGCCATTCGAAGACGAAGACGATGGTGATGATGATGAGCAGTGCCGTCGTCACGGGCGCCTGTTTCGGTCGAAAGAAGGCCATGTCACTCCATCAGTGCCGAGACGCGGCGCATGAGGACATGGGCCGCGCGCGGGAAGATTTCCTTGAGTCGCATGTAGACGTGCGCGAACAGCGGCAGGATGCGGCGGTAACGTCCGTCCGCCGCGGCGTCGCAGATAGCTCGCGCCACCTTTTCGGGCTTCATCGCAACCATCATGCGCGAGGCACCCGGCATCTTGTCGCGAGCCGCGGTCTGGAAGAAATCGGTATCGGTCGTCGCGGGACAGACCATCGACACGGTCACCCCGCGGCCGAGCACCTCGCTCCGCAACGCCTCGGCGAAACCGTTCAAGGCGAACTTCGAGGCGCAGTAGCCGCCCATCGACGCGAAGCCCATGATGCCCGTGATGGACGAGACGATCACGATCGCGCCGCCTCGGCGTTCGAGCATCTGTGGCAGCACGGCGTGCGTGCAGTAGACGGCGCCGAAGTAGTTCGTCTGCATCATCGACTCGAGATCGCGCACGTCGGCGCGCTCGATCGGGTCGTAGATCCCGAAGCCGGCGTTGCTGACGAGGACGTCCACCCGCGGTACCGCGGCGATGAGCCGCTCGCAGTCCTGCCGTACGCCGACGTCGGTCACGACGACCGTGGCCTTCACCCCGATCGCGCGGCACGCCGCCGCGACTTCTTCGAGCTTCTCGCGGCGGCGGGCGGCGAGTACGACGTCCGCTCCAAGACGCGCGAATTCGAGCGCCGCGGCGCGGCCGATGCCGCTCGAAGCGCCGGTGATCAGGACCGTTTTTCCGTCGAATTTCGTCATCGTTTCGTGGCAGGTTTATAGCATTGACTCTGCAATTCAGCGGCACCTATACTCCGGTTCAGGTACGTCGACGAGGAGGCCTCATGCCTTTCGAGGAAGTCAAGAAAGTCTGGATGAACGGCAAGCTCGTCGACTTTGCCGACGCGAAGATTCACGTCTTCACGCACGCCCTGCACTACGGCTCCGGTCTCTTCGAAGGGATCCGCTGTTATGTAACGAAGAATAACGGGCCGGCGATCTTCCGGCTCGACGACCACACCCGCCGCCTCTTCGACTCCTGCAAGATTTATCGGATGGAGATCCCGTTCTCCTTCGACGAGATCAACCAGGCGTGCGTCGACACGGTCGCCGGCAACGAGTTCGAGGACTGCTATCTCCGCCCGCTCGTTTATCGCGGTTTCCACTCCCTCGGCGTCTTTCCGGCCGCGTGCCCGGTCGACGTCGCCATCGGTGCGTGGCGCTGGGGCAAGTACCTCGGACCCGAGGCGCTCGAGCAGGGCGTCGACGTCTGCATCTCGTCGTGGAACCGGATGGCGCCGAACACCTTCCCGGCGCTCGCGAAGGCGACCGGCAACTACATGAACTCGATCCTGATCCGCCAGGAAGCGGCGATCGATGGATACGCCGAGGGGATCGCGCTCGACGTCAACGGCTACGTCAGCGAAGGCTCCGGCGAGAACATCTTCATGGTTCGCGACGGACGCATCTACACGCCGCCGATCGGCACCTCGATCCTCAACGGCATCACGCGCGACACGATCGTGCGACTCGCCCAGGACCTCGGCTTCGAGGTGGTCGAGGCGCTCATCCCGCGCGAGGCGCTCTACATCGCGGATGAGCTCTTCTTCACCGGCACGGCAGCCGAGGTGACTCCGGTTCGGAGCGTCGATCGAATTACGATCGGAATCGGCAAGCGTGGTCCCGTCACCGAGCGGATCCAGAAGGAGTTCTTCGCGATCATCGGCGGCGAGATCCCGGATCGATTCGGCTGGCTCACTCCGGTTTACGCGGAGCGCACCGCCGCGGCACGCCAGCCGGCCCTCGCAGCCGCCAAGTAAGTTCGCTCGTCAGCACACGCCTCGCGTCTTCAGCGACGTGAACGAGTGCTTGCCGATGATGATGTGGTCGACGAGCTCGATGTCGACGTACCAGAGCGACTGCTTGATCTTGCGTGTGAAGTCGATGTCCTCGTCGCTCGGCTGTGCCATGCCCGAGGGATGGTTGTGGTAGAGGACGACGCCGATCGCGGCGTGCGTCAGGATCGCGAACACGACGAGGTCGCGCGTGGAGACAAGGGCGTTCGCGATCGTTCCGGTGAAGATCTCGCGCTGGTCGAGGATGCGGTGATGCGCGTCGAGGAGGGCGGCCCCGAGGCGCTCCTGCCGGTGGCCGCCCATGGTGCGTACCAGGTTCGTCCCGAACTCCTCGAGCTCGTACGGCGGCGGCTCCGGCTCTTCGGGGAAGGTCTCGCAGGCGAGACGGCGCGACATCTCGAACGCGGCGGCGATGCGCGTCGCCTTCGCCATCCCGATGCCGCGCGTCTTCGAGACGTTCAGGACGTCGCGCTC
The DNA here is from genome assembly GCA_036488085.1 of Thermoanaerobaculia bacterium. Lineage (GTDB taxonomy): Bacteria > Acidobacteriota > Thermoanaerobaculia > Gp7-AA8 > Gp7-AA8 > DASXHZ01. The sequence goes on along the minus strand of DASXHZ010000113.1, from coordinate 22,074 downwards.
GTTGAGGCCGCGCCAGCCGCCCTCTTTCAGTAGATCGCGTGCGAGCTGGATGGCGTTCTTCCCCGGCGTTCCGGAGCCGAGAAGGATCGAGAGCAGCTCCGCGTTCGAAAGCGACCCCGCGCCATGGTGGCGGAGACGCTCGCGAGGACGCTCATCGGTCGGGAGATCGCGGATTACGTCGGTCATGAACCGAGGGTAAGCCGGGCAGCGTTAGAGGGCCGCGGATTCTACTGGGAAGGGGAAAACCGCGTACCCGAGGTGCAACGAACCGTGTGCACTCGGATACGCGGTGTGGAATGGGTGTCGTTAGACCGTCGGGACGTTCTTGTCGTGAATCTCGATGAACGCGTCCTTCCGGAGGCGATCGATGTAGACCTTGTAGTCGCGCGCGAAGGTCTCGTCGCTGACGTCCTTGCGCAGCTTCTCCTTGACCGACTCGAACGCCGGGACTTCGGAGGGGAGGCGCTGCTCGACTTTCAGGATGTGCCAGCCGGACTTCGTCGCGATGGGGCCGATGATGTCACCTGCCTGGGCGTTGAAGACGGCCTTGTCGAGGTCGGGGAGGAGCTCGCCGCGGGCGACCTCGCCCATGTCGCCGCCCTTCTCCTTCATGGCGTTCTCCGGGACCGATGACGCGAACTTCGCGAAGTCGGGGGCGACTCGCGCGTCCTGAGCGATCTGATTCACGCGCTGTTCGGCCTTGGCAGCCGCGGCGGCGTCATCAGGACGCGTGACGATGATGGCGCGCAGGTGGGCGCGCTCCGGAAGGCGGTACTTCTCCTTCTCGCGGTCGTAACGCTCGCGGAGCTCCTTGTCGGTCATGTCCTCGCGCCCGCGGAGCTCGCGGGAGAAGACCTTGTTCGTGAGGAGCGTGTCGCGGAGGCGTGCCTCCATGTCGGTGCGCGTCATGCCGGAGCTCTTCAGCGAGTCCTCGAACTGCTGGTCGGTCTTGATCCCGTACTGCTCCTTGAGGCGGCCGACGGCCTCCTTGACCTCGGGATCGGTGACCGTCAGGCCGAGGCGGTCGGCGCGGTCTTTGACGAGGAGCTCGGCGATGAGGTCGTCGGTGAGATTCTTGCGGAACTCTTCCTTCTTCGCCGCCTGCTGGGGGGCGGGGACCGCTTGGTCGATCTCGGAGAGACCTTCACGAAGGCGCCTCTCGTACTGGGTACGGGTGATGACACGGTCACCGACGCGGATGACGATGGCCTCGACGACGTGGGCAGCCATGGCGGCCGTGGCGACGGAGGCGATGCTGAGTGCGAGGAGAGTCTTTTTCATGCAGTAGTCGCTGGTTTCTAAGTAAGACGCGGGAACTGGTAACCGGTAACGGGACGGGATTTATTCGTTTTCCGACTTCGGGAGGGTTCCCGTGTATTTGAACGGCAGGCGGCGCGTCAAGATCGATATCTGCATGTCGCCGCGGCTCTTGGCGACGAGCTCGGCGATGCGTTCGCGGACGGCGTCCTCGTGGAGCCGCTGTTTGATGACGGGCGCGGCCGTCTGGAAGTCGATCATACCGGGGCCGCGGCGCTCATCGACACGGAAGACGTGGAAGCTCGAATCGGTGCGGATCACGCTGCTGATCTGTCCCGGCTTGAGGGCGAAGATGACGTCCTCGAACATCTTCGGGAGCTCGCCGCGGCTGACGTAGCCGATGTCGCCCCCCTTCTTGGCGTTGGGGGCGAGGGAGTACTGGCTGGAGAGGTCTTCGAAGTGCTCCCCCTTCTTCAGCCGCTCCACGATCTGGTTGGCGAGGTTCTCGTCGTGGACGAGGATCTGCCGTACGTGCACCTCTTCGCCGCTCTTGAACTCGTTCGGGTGCTTGTCGTACTCGTCGCGGATCTCGGTGTCGCCCGGGTCGGGTACGTCGGCGTTGAGGCCGGCGATCAGCTTTTGCCGGCGCATCTCATCCCGCTTTTCGATGACGGTCGATCCCCCGTCGTTCCTCACCGACTGCGCGATCGCCTCGGCGGGCACTTCGACGCCGTGCGTCGCGGCGTACTCGCTGAGGACGACCTCGTCGATCCACTGGTCGAGCATCGCGCTCGCGACCTCCGGATTGACCTGCGCGAGGTCCGTCCCCGCGTTCCGCTCGAGGTAACGCTTGAAGTCGGCGAGCGTGAGCATCCGGTCGCCAACGCGCGCCACGACTTCCGGCGGAGTGGAAGGCTTGCGATGACAGGCGAGTGCCGCGAGGATGAGAAGCAGCGCGAGGCAGCGACGCATGGGACGAAGGACGCGCGGAGTGTAGCAGAGGCTCAGCGCCGCTCCGCGAGCTCTTTGAGGGCGAGCTGCTTGCGCGTCACGAACGACCGCATGTGGCGGGTGACGAACAGCACATCCGCGATGCGGCCGAGGATGCCGAGGGGGGAGATCCAGTCGAGGGTGTCACGCATGATCGTCGCACCACCGTCGCGCTCGTCGAATTCGTGGACGTGGCGCAGCTTTCGAAATGAGCTGCGTACCAGCTCGTCGACGAACCGCCGCGGCGGTTCGAATTCGACGATTCGGGCAGTGAATCGTAGAGAGAGCAGAAAGTGCACCCCTTCGAAGGTGACGGTGTCTCCCAGTTCGAGTAGGCCATTCGTGCGGCCGGGCGGAACGGCCCGTTCGCGCGTGAACGCCGCGCTCGCGGTGTGTGCCGAAACGTCCCGGGCGAGGTCAAAGACCGCCTCACGGGGCGCTACGATGACCGTCTCCACGATGATGTGCCCCACTATTTGCAGTCTATCCACGGAGGAACCATGAAGAAAACAGCCGCTTTGTTCGTCACTCTCCTCGTCGCGCTCCCTCTTTTCGCGCGCACACCGCTCAACGCACGCATGAAGAGTCTCACCGTTCGCACGCCGGAGACGCAGAGCGTGCCGGCGGACGTCGCCGCTCACGTTTACTCGCAGTGGCGTGCATATGTCGCCTCGAACCACGTCAAGACCGCGAGCGGTACCGTGCACACCAGCGCGATCACCGACAGCCGTTCGTCGCGTGTGATCGTCATTCCGGCGGCCGGCAGCACCGCGGGCGGCGGCGGAGCGCTCTTCTTCCGTTCCGATGTCACGCTCGTGAACTACGAGCCGGCCGCGCATGACGTGGTTGCGATGTGGTGGCCGGCCGGTTCGACCAACACGCTCAGCGTCAGCGGCGCGAACGCGACGCGTCTCACGCTCCAGCCGAACACGTTCAACACCTATCCCGACTTCGTGGCGAACACGCTCAAGCAGAGCGGCCTCGGCTCGATCTTGATCATTCCCGTGTCGGGCACCGACTTCAGCTTCGACGCCGGCATCGACGGTTTCTCCCGCATCTACACCAAGCAGCCCGGCTCGAACGGCACCGTCTCCCAGGAGTTTCCGGGCGTCGATCCCGACAACGCCTCGATGTTCAACGAAGGCGTCTCGCTCGGCCTGCGGCAGGACGCCGACTACCGCACGAACTGGGGCATCGTGAACACCGACACGGTCTCGCACACGTTCCACATCACTTTCATGGGCGAGAACAACCAGACGGCGACGATCGACGTCACGGTCCCGGCGTACGGCATGATTCAGCAGGCGGCACCGGCAGGTAACTTCGGCGCGCTGAACATCATCTTCAGCAGCGCCGACATCACCGACTTCGCCAGCTTCATCGCCTATGCGAGCAGCACCGACAACACCACCGGCGACGGCTGGGTGTCACTCTCGTCCGGCGACTTCGCCTCGAGCGATCTCGACTTCCTCGGCGTGTAGCGCTACGCGGCCAGGGCGCCGAGGAGCTCTTCGATCGTATCGATGACCTCGGCGCCATGAGTCTTGATCGGGAAGGAGAGGACGCCGTTCGGTGAGAACTTGACGTTCGGGTTGTCCTGAATGAGCGCGAGCAGCTTGTTCGGGTCGATGCGCGCCTTCTGCGTCAGCTTCATGACGCCGCGGGCGCCTTCGCGCACGATGCTGATGACGCCGATCTGCTGGGCGAAGTGTTTCACCTTCACGAACCGGAAGAGGTTCTCCACGTTCGGCGGCAGCGCGCCGAAGCGCTCGCGCATCTCGCCGCGGATGTCGTCGAGGCGGACGTCGGTGGTCGCCGAGGCGATCTTCTTGTAGAACGTCATGCGGAGGTTCTCGTCGGCGATGTACTCGTGCGGGATGTAGATGTCGACGCCGAGGTTCATCGAGGTCGAGACCTCCTCCTCGATCTTCTCCCCCTTCAGCTCGCGGATCGCCTCCTCGAGCAGCTTCGTGTACATCTCGAAGCCGACCGCCGCGATCTCGCCCGACTGCTCGCCGCCGAGGATGTTGCCCGACCCGCGAATCTCGAGGTCCTTGGCGGCGATGCGGAAGCCGGCGCCGAGGTCGGAGAACTCCTGGATGGCGGCCAGGCGCTTGCGGGCGTCGCCCGACAGCACGCGGTCGCTCGGGACGAGCAGATAACAGAATGCCAGCCGGTCGCTGCGTCCGACGCGGCCGCGGAGCTGGTAGAGCTGCGACAGGCCGAACCGCTCCGCGTGATTGATGAGGATCGTGTTGCAGGCGGGGATGTCGATGCCGTTCTCGATGATGGTCGTGGCGAGGAGGACGTCGAACTCGCGGTTGATGAACGCGTGCATCACCCGCTCCAGCTCGCGCTCGTCCATCTGCCCATGGCCGACCGCGACGCGCAGGCCGGGGAGGACCTTCTCGAGGTACTCCTTCATCGCGTGGATCGACTCGACGCGGTTGTGGACGAAGAAGACCTGGCCGCCGCGGTCGACCTCGAATGCGATCGCGTCGCGGATGAACTCGTCGTCGAATGGGACGAGCGCGGTCTGGATCGCGAGCCGGTCTTTCGGCGGCGTCTCGATCACCGAGATGTCGCGGATGCCGACCATCGACATGTGCAGGGTGCGCGGGATCGGCGTCGCCGACATCGAGAGGACGTCGACCGCCTTCTTCATCTGCTTCAGCCGCTCCTTCTGCGCGACGCCGAACCGCTGCTCCTCGTCGATGACCAGGAGCCCGAGGTCTTTGAAGTTGATGTCCTTCGAGAGGACGCGGTGCGTGCCGATGATGACGTCGATCTCGCCTGCTTCCAGCTTCTGCACGATCTCGCGCTGCTCTTTCGCCGAGTAGTAGCGCGTCAGGAGCTCGATCGAGACGGGGAAGCTCGCGAAGCGGCGGAGGAAGGTGCGGTAGTGCTGGTACGCGAGGATGGTCGTTGGAGCCAGGATCGCCACCTGCTTCCCGTCCATCACCGCCTTGAACGCGGCGCGCATGGAAACTTCTGTCTTGCCGTACCCGACGTCGCCGCAAAGGAGGCGATCCATCGGCCGGCGCGACTCCATGTCGGACTTCACATCCTCGATCGCGGAGACCTGGTCGTCCGTCTCGTCGAACTCGAACGCCTCCTCGAACTCGAACTGCCACGGGGAGTCCTTGCTGAAGGCGTGGCCCTGGACCATCTGGCGGGTGGCGTAGAGCTTCAGCAGCTCGTCGGCCATGTCGCGCATCGCCTTCTTGACCGAGGCCTTCTTGCGCGCCCACGTCGTGCTGCCGAGCTTGTCGAGCTGCGGCTTCGCCTCCTCGCCGCCGCCGGAGTACTTCTGAATGAGATTCAGGTTCTCCATCGGCATCAGCAGCTTGCCGCCGCCGCTGTACTCGATCTCCATCACCTCGCGCTCGGCTTCGCCGAACGGGATGCGCTGCAGGCCGAGGAACCGGCCGACGCCGTGATCGACGTGGACGATCAGGTCGCCGACTTTGAGGTCGCGCAGGTCGGTGACGAACGCTTCCGACTTGCGCCGGCGGCCGCCGAGGCGCCCGGAGGAGGTCGGCGGCTCGAAGAGGTCCCACTCGCTCCAGGCGATGACGTTGATCTCGTCGAACGAAAAGCCGCGCGCGAGATGACCGGAGGCAACGAGGATGTCGCTCCCGAAGGTCTCGGTGGAGAGCGGCACGTTGAACTCTTTCAGCAGCCGCTCCGCCTTCTCCGCGCCACCTTTCGTCGCCGCGAAGAACACCTGTCGCTTGTCGTCGTCGCGCGCGCGCTGGACGTCGGCCGTGAACTCCGGCAGCCGGTTCGTGTAGCGATCGGTCTGCGGCGCATGGACGCGCACCTCGTCGAACTCCTTCGACGCGATGTGGACTTCGCTGAGAGCCAGCCGCGAGCCGGCGGCGAAAGCGAGGATCTCGATGCCGGGCGTGACGAGCTTTTCCGGCTGATAGACGGCGCGGCCCTTCTCCGACGCCGCCTCGAACTCGGCGCGCAGCATCGACTCGTACTTCGCGATGCTCGACGTGATCGCATCCGGCTCGATGAGGATGACCGTCCAGTCTCGGAGGTACTCGGCGAACGAGACGCTGTCGACCGCGGCGTGCACGTAATGCTCGATTCCGGGGAACGTCCCGTTCTCCTGCAGCCGTTCGATCTTCTCCGCGACGTCGCGCTTGTAGACCGGGTGGTTGAAGTCGAGCGAGAGCCGCCGCGCCAGCGTATTCCGCACCTCGCGCGAGAGCGGGAAGTGCGACATCGGGAGGATGGTCAGCGGCGGCGCCGGCTCCTCGCTCCGCTGCGACTCCGGATCGAACCAGCGGAGGGAGTCGATCGTGTCGCCGAACAGCTCGACGCGCAGCGGCTTCTCCGTGTTCGGCGGGAAGACGTCGAGGATGCCGCCGCGGAACGCGAATTCACCCGCCTCGCCGACGAGATCGGTGCGGACGAAGCCGTTGTCGACCAGCGTCTGCAGGATCTGCTGGACGTCGATCTCCTCGTTTTCCGCCAGCGACACGATCCGCGCCGCGAACGTCTCCGGACGCGGGAGACGCGAGAAGAGTGCGCGGACGGGGATGATGAGGACGTCCATGCGCTGCTCGATCAGCATGCCTAGGGCACGGACCTCCTCGCGCACGACGCCGAGCGCCGGACCGACGTCCTGGTAGGGCGAGAGGGAAGGGGAGGGATAGGTCGAGACGCAGCGCGGATCGGTGTGGAACAGCTTCAGCGCCGCTTCGAAGTCATCAATCGCCGCATCGCCCGGCACGACGATCGCCAGCCGGTTTTGCGTCCGTTCGTGCAGCGCCGCGAGGATGAGCGCGCGCGCCTCGAACGAAGCGCCGGTGATGTCGACGCGATGGTCCGTTTGGATCGCGCGCTTCAGAAGCTCGCTACGTGCAACCTCGGCGCGCAGTTGGGCGGTTACGGTCGTCAAAGCAGCGCGGAGTTTATTCGCCGGAAACTATGGCGCGAAATACCCGCCGATCGTCCTTGCCGTCAGCTTGGGCGAGCTCAGGAGCACGCGCACCGTTCTCCACTCGTTGTGCTTCGCGTACGACGTCACCTGATACGTGATGGAGAACTGCGCCCGTAGGTCCTTCTCGATGTCGGTGTACTTCGCCATCAGCGTCTCCGGCGTGGCGCGGGCGACGAAGCCGCCCGTCTCGCTCGCGAGGAACGTCATCCGGTCGAAGTCGCGCGCCGCGGTCGCCTCGAGACTCTCGTACGCGAGGAAGTAGATCGGAATCCCCGCCTCGCGCGCGCTGCGCTCGACGTCGTCCCATGAATCGAGCGAGTCGTTATCGCCGCCGTCCGTGAGGATCACGATGGCGCGACGGTTCTTTTCGTCCTTGAGGTCGCGGATCGCCGTGTCGACGGCGTCGTAGAGGGCCGTCTCGCCATTCGCAACCATCTGATTGAGAGCTTTTCCGATCGCCACCTTGTCGTCGGTCAGCGGCTGCATGACGCGCGGAACGTCGCGCACGGCGTAGACGACGCAGCGATCGCCCTTCTTCAGCGTCTGGTCGACGAACGCGTGCGCCGCCTTCGAGACGTCGTTCATCGAGTACGCCATGCTCGACGACGAGTCGATCAACAGCGCGATCGAGATCGGCTGATCGAACGCCCGGCTGAACTGGAGGATCTTTCCTTCCGTTCCGCCGTCGATGATCTTGAAGAGCGCTCGATCGACGTCGTCGCGGGTCGTGCCATTGCGATCGATGACCGAGACGAACAGCGGCACCGTCCGCACGTCGACGTTGTCGACCTTCACGTCGCCGGCGGCGGACCAGAAGTCTGCCGCTTCCTCGCCCGATTTCGTACGCGCCGTCACCTGCACGAAGCCGGTGGCGAGCGTCGCCGCCGGAACGGTGAGGTGATACGGCGCCTGATCGAGCTTCGCGACCATGTTGCCGTTGTCCCACAACTCGACGACTGAGATCGGGTCGTCGTCGGGCGCCGTGGTGTCGACGTCGAACTCACCTTTCGCGGCGTTCGTCGCCTGTAGCTTCACCGTCAAAGGCATGTGGCCCTGATTGATCGTCTCGTTCCACTGCGCGCGCTTCTTTTCCTTCGTCCAGGCGGTGACCGTGATCTTGTGCTGGATGACGCGCTGGCCGAGGTCCACCGTCACCCGGTATGGCGCATGGAGCGCCAGCACGTTCTCGCCGTCGACCGTGATCGACACCTTCGCGGCGTCGAAACCGGGGTCGACCGCGAGATCGACCAGACCTTTGTAGTCGGTGTTTTCGGGCGCCTGCGCGCGGCTCAGGATGAGCTGCTGATTCGCGAATGCTGCCGATGTCGGGAGGAGGAGAACGATCAGGAAAGTCAGGAGCCGGGCGTTAGGGAGAGGGCTCCGAAGCCTTGGTACTGCTTTCATAAATCCGCCGGTATTCGAAGCGGCTACGCGTCACTGTCTTCACGTAAAGACGGGTGTCCGCGTAGGGGATCGCTTCTATGAATAAGTCCGGGTCATCAATCGGCGTATGAGCAAGCCATCTGCCAACGGCGTCCTCTCCCGCGTTGTACGCGGCTATCGCAAGGATCTGGTTGTTTTGCATCGTCGCGAGCTTCTGCGCGAACTCCGCGGCACCCACTTCGATGTTCGTCGTCGGATCGAAAAGCGCCTCGCGCGCGGGTGGCGCGATCCCGCCCTTTGCCGCGATCGCCGCTGCCTCCGCGGGCATGATCTGCATCAGCCCGACGGCCCCCGCGTTCGACACCGTGCTCGGCTCGAAACCGCTCTCCTGACGCGTGATCGCCACGAGCACGTACGGATCGACGTGCTGCTTCGCCGCCGCGGCGCGGTACTCATCCCAGTACTTCAGCGGATAGAGGATCTCCCAGAAGCGGTGCGGGATGTTGACGCCGCCGTGGCGGACGAAATCGCGGAAGCGGCGCTGCAGGATTCCGGTCGCCGCAAACGGCTCGCCCCCCTCGATGTACGCGTCGGCGAGGAGAAACTGCAGGCCGAGGTTGTCGGGATGGAGCGCGGCGACGCGTTTCATCTCAAGCGCTGCGTCGCGAACGAGCCCGATCGCCTGAAGCTCGCGGACCACCTCGACGCGCGGCTCGTTTGCCGCCGCGACCTCGGCGTCGATGTTCGGAAACGGTGTGCTCCCCGCATCCGCCACGGAGATCTCGGTGTTCGGCGGCGCGAGGAGCTGTCGCGCGCGGTACGAGAAATAGCCGTACGGGTATTCGAGGATCAGCGCACGCCATTTCGCGTCACGCTCTGCCGTCCGTCCGAGCTTGTCGAGAATCTTTCCCGACCAGAAGAGCGCGTTCGACGTGTAGTCGGCGTCCGGGTACCGCTTCACGTAGTCGTCGAACGTCCGGAGCGCCTCGTCGGTCTTTCCCTGGAGGAAATACGTCCAACCCAGCGTCCAGAGGTTCTCGCCGTCGTTCCCGAGGTCGTTTGCGGCGATCGCGGCGCGGAGGTTGACGATTGCCTTGTCGTAGTCGACAACGTCCGTCGTGTAGTAGTCCGCGCGCAGGACCTTCGCCTCGGATGCCTGCGTGCTGGCCGGCCACGTCCGTTCGATGTTCGTGAGGCCCGCGAGGAACTCGTCGTTCTTTCCGACGCGCCAAGCCGCACGAGCGCGCAGGAACTCAAGCGATGGCTCGCTCAACTTCTCGCCCGCTGTCTCGTTCAGCAAGTCGGTGTAGTGGCGCGAGTGGAAGAGCGCGCGGATGCGCGTGGCGTGATAGAGCGCGTTCGTCTGCGCATCGGGAAATCGCTTCACGACGCGCCCGAGGAGTTCGAACTCCTGGTCGTAGCGGTCGTACTTTGCGAGCTGCTGCGCGAGGGCCAGCGCCTGATCGAGCGGCAGCGCATCGAGCGGCGACGGCGCGGCGCTCGCGACCTTGGTGTAGGTCTGTTCCGTGTAGCGGCCTTGCGCATAGTCATCGAGGAGCCGCATCCGGAGGAGCGTTGCCAGATCCTGCCGCTGCGCCCCTTCAAGATCGTTCGCGAGCTTCACGAGGTCCGCCTCGGTCGTCTCGTCGATCGGAACCTGCATTGCGGTCGTGAACGAGCTGTTCGTCGCCGCCGCGTCGCCTGCGCGCGCTTCGAGCGCCGGAAGGCGGAGTTGCGCGGTGGTTGCCGCACTCGTCTCCGGAGCCGCGGCGATGACGTCCATGTCGATCTTCGCCGCTTCCGCAAAGTGCCCCGCCTTCGCCTCGGCGTCTGCCTGGTGGAGATGCAGCCACGGCGCGGCGAGCGGATGCGCCACGGCTGGATCGGGAGGGGGAGCGGGGGCAGGAGGGGGAGCCACCTGCGCTACGGGTACCGGCGCCGTCACCGGAGCGGGCGCATGCCCGCACGCAACCGCCAACGCCACCAGACCGACGACCAACAACCGACAGCCGACAACCTTCACCGCACCCTCCTCACGAACACCCCATTTTCCTCTGCGAAGCCGACGCGCCGGAGAAACTCCTCCGCGCCGCGTGCCTCGGTCACGACCAGCCGGTCGCGATCGATCTTCTCGGCGAGACGCGCCGCTTCGTCGAGCAAGAAACGTCCGATCCGCTTCCGCCACATCTCGTGTGCGACGACCACGTTCTCGACGTACAACCCGTCGTCCGCGATCTCCATCGATACCACTCCGACGAGATCGCCGACCAGCTTCCCGAGCAGGCCGCATGCCGGAGCGTCGCCGGGCGCTCCGTTGGCGTCGAGAAAAGCCCCGATTGCCTCCCGGTCACCACTTTCGATGGGTCTGACGAACAGCCGCTGCCCGCGCACCGAAATTCATTGTATCCATGCTTTTGCAGCATAGAATTCCGGCAAATAATTCTTGACTTTCGGGGGTATTCCCCTAGACTGCGCGTCGGGCCATATTCCCAAAAAACTTACCGAAAGTTGTGACGCGCATGGACGTGCAGCAGGCGATCGCTGAATTTTTGCAGCATGGTCAAGAGGTGCGAAACCTCTCGGATCGGACGCTGCGCGCGTACGGTTCGGACCTGACGCAATTTAACATTGCGATGGACACGGTCCACACCGCGGACATCACCTCCGAGCACCTCGAGGGCTACCTCGACAAGCTCGGCACCGGCCCCTATCGGGACACCTCGATTCGCCGCAAAATCGCCGCCCTGAAGGTCTTTTTCCGCTTTCTCGAGGAGAAGGGGATCGTCAACGAGTCGCCCGCTCGGAAGTTGAAGATCAAGCGTCCGATCGAGAGCCGTGTCCCAACCGTCCTCTCGGCGCGCGAGATTCGTTCCCTCCTGGCGGCGCCGAAGCAGCAGATCGTCGACCTCAGCTCCGCGCGCGACGCGTCGGCGGGAGCGCGCAACCGTTACTTCTGCGCCATTCGCGACAACGTCATCCTCGAGTTGCTCTTTTCGACCGGTATCCGCATCGGCGAGCTCGTGGCGCTCAACGTCACGGACGTCCGCGCCGGCGAGCATCAGATCCAGATCACCGGCCGCGCCACCCGCGGCCGCATCGTGCCGCTCTCACCGGAGCTCGTCGACTCGCTCGTCGCCTACCTCGACATCCGCGGCGACCGTACCCTCGAGACCACCGCGCTCTTCGTCGGCCGCAGCGGAACACGCCTCACGATCTACTCGATCGAGAACATCTTCAAGAAGCACGTCCGCCTGACGGACATCAAGCGCCACATCACCCCGCACGCGCTCCGCCACACGATGGCCGCCATGCTCGTCTCCCGCGGCACCGACATCCGCGAAGTCCAGGAGATCCTCGGCCACGCCTCGATCCTCTCGACGCAGGTTTACATGAAGCTCCCGATCCAGAAGGGCCGCCGCGCCGCCGCCGCCATCCCCGCCATGCGCGTCTTCCCCGAGGCCGCCGCCGTCGCCAAACTGCCGATCAAGAAGCGGTAGCTCTCTTTTCCGCGGCAACCCCCGAGCGCGCGCGCCGTATACCTGCGCATGCTCGTAGTCGACTGCGTTTCGAAGCGTTTCCGTTCCGGCAACTACGGCGTGCGTGACCTCTCGCTCACGATGACCAACGGCGTGGTCGGACTCCTCGGGCCGAACGGTGCCGGCAAGACGACGCTCATGCAGATGATCGCGACCGTCACGCGCCCGACCGCCGGCCGGATCACCTTCAACGACATTGACGTCGCGAAGAACCCTGACGCCGTCCGCCGGCGCCTCGGCTACCTCCCGCAGGACTTTGGCGTGTACGAGAACCTGACCGCGGTCGAGTTTCTCTCTTACTTCGCCGCGCTCAAGGGCGTGCACGACAAGAAGCGCATCGACGCCATGCTCGAGATGGTCAACCTCCACACCGTCGCGAAGCGGACCATCGGCGGCTTCTCCGGCGGTATGAAGCAGCGGCTCGGCATCGCGCAGGCGCTGATCAACGATCCGGAGATCGTCGTCGTCGACGAGCCGACCGCAGGGCTCGATCCCGAGGAGCGCGTCCGATTCCGCAACGTCCTCGCGGACCTCGGCATCGGCAAGCTCGTGATCCTCTCGACGCACATTGTCTCCGACGTCGAGTCGATCGCCACCCATATCGCCATCATGCGCGGCGGCGGCGTCGTGGCGTACGCGGCTCCTGAAGACCTGCTGCGCACCGCTGCCGGCAACGTATGGGAGCTGGTCGTCCGCTCCGACGAATTCGACGAGCTGCGGCGCACCGCGAAGGTTTCCGGCGCCGTCCGGAAGAGCGACGGCGTCCACGTGCGTCTCGTCAGCCCGGAACAGCCGCGCGGCGGCGTCGCAGCCGAGCCGACGCTCGAGGATGCGTTCCTGTACGCGATGGCCGCATGACCGAAACGTTCAACCGCATCGCCGCCATCGTCCGCGCCGACTTCCTCATCCGCTTCCGGCGTCTCTCGACGGTCGTCATCTTCCTGCTCCTCAGCTTCTTCGCCTACGCCTGGATCCCCGATCCGTCGACGGGAAGAACGCTGATGCAGATTGGAAGGGGCCGGGTGCTCTACAACTCCGCGGCAATCGGGATGGCGACCGCCCTCCTCGCCACCATCTTCATCGGCCTGGTCGGCTGCTACGTTACGTCCAACGCCGTCCAGCGCGACCTCAACTCGCGCTGCGGCTTCGTCATCGCCTCGACCACCATGAAGACGCACGAGTACATCGCGGGCAAATTCGCCGGCAACGTCGTCTTTCTCGCCACCTTCGTCTCCGGCTTCATGCTCGTCTCCATGGCGATGGTCCTTGTGCGCGGCGAGGCGCCGCTGCAACCGTTCGTCTTCGCGAAGCAGTACCTGATCCTCGTGCCGTCGGCCATCGTCTTCGTCGCCGTCCTCTCGATCGTCTTCGAGTCGATCCCGTTCCTCGCCGGCCGTTTCGGCGACGTCGTCTACTTCATCTTCTGGGTGGGATCACTCGGCGTCGTCGCGAGCTCGATGGAGCAAGGCAAGGGCGGCATCCTTCGCTACTTCGACTTCTCGGCGTTCGGTTACCTATTCGAGGAGACGAAGCGGACGTATCACACCAACAGCATGTCGATCGGGCAGAGCCCCTTTGACCGGAGCGTGCCGCCGCGCGTCATCGATGGCCTCCACCTCACCGGCGGCGAATGGGTCACGCGCATCTCGTCGACCTTGTTGCCGCTCCTGATCCTCGGCGTGGCGCTCATCTTCTTCCACCGTTTCGATCCGGCGCGCGTGCGGGCGCACACCGCGCGCAACGGAAAGTGGATGCAGCGCTTCAACGCGATCGCCAAGCCGTTCACCTTTCCGCTGACCATGTTCATGCGCCGCGGCGGCGCCGTCCTCGCCGACGCTCGGATCTCGATCTCCTCGGCGCCGTTCGCCGCCATCGCGTTCATCGGCATCACCATCGCGACGCTCGCCGGCGGCCACGACGTAATCGCCATCGCGATCGCGCCGGCGGCCATCTTCATCGCCGACATCGCCTCGCGCGAGCGCCGCGCCGGCACCACCGCGCTCGTCTACGCCGCCCCGTACCTCCGCGAGCGCTTCGTCTTCTGGAAGCTCGGCACGTCAGTCGTCGTCACGACGCTGCTGCTCGCCGCGCCCTTGGTACACACCGCGATCACGCGTCCCGGGTCGCTCCTCGCGCTCGTCGTCGGCATCGCCTTCCTCTCCGCCGCCGCCACCTCCCTCGGGATCATCAGCTCCAACCCAAAGACGTTCGTCGTCCTCTTCCTCTCCTACTGGTACATCGTCATCAACGACAAAGGCCAGACCCCCTACTTCGACTTCGCGGGTCTATACAAAACGCCGCCTGCCTGGGTGACGCTCGTGTACGCCGCACTGACTATCGCGCTCATCACCGCCGCCGAAGCCGTGCATCGCATGCGCCTTCGCGAGTGACCTCGGCAGCGGCCGTTAGAACCGAGGGAGTATGACGGCGACTACGGGACTTTCGTCGGTCGAGTAAAACGTGCCGGTGTCTGCGTTGTAGCCAAGATTCGCGCTGGGGCTCGGCGCCGTGAGGAAAACCTTTGACGTCGGGCCGCTGACCACCGTCGTGACCGTTCCGCTGGAAATATTGGGCTGCAGCCAAAGATATACGGTAGGCGAGGGGACCATGACGACGACAGAGTTGTGTAACGTAGCCTGTGCCGACTGCGGACCGGCAGGCCGTGTCTCTTCGTTCACTGTCGCTCCCTGCATCATCCCAAGAGTCAGGGAATCTTTTTTCGTATATGCGTTCGCCAGAGAATACGCGCGGACGTCCCCCCGCTGGTCGTGGGGTCGGTGATCGCGCGGAATGGCGCCAGCGTATAAAGAACGTCTGTCTGCGCGAAAACGAGCGTGCCGGTCGTCGCGTTCGATATGACGCGCGAGCCGTTGGTCACCTCGGCGTTCGACGCATAGCGCACGTAGTCCTCGGACCACGAAATCTCATTGTGCTCCAGTGGCGAGAAGAGGGCTCACGCCACGTTTACGGTTGCACCGATGAGCGGTTTTGCGATCACCACGTTGCTGCCGGGCCGCCAGGAAGCGTTTAAGATCGTCCGTGCTGAACGCAATCGTCAGGGCGTAATCACTCGGCGAGGTCATGATCGACGGGGCGCGCCAGG
Source organism: Thermoanaerobaculia bacterium (assembly GCA_036488085.1). GTDB lineage: Bacteria > Acidobacteriota > Thermoanaerobaculia > Gp7-AA8 > Gp7-AA8 > DASXHZ01. The sequence goes on along the minus strand of DASXHZ010000113.1, from coordinate 6,848 downwards.
AGGCGCGCCCCCTCATGTCCGTTTGTGTCTTATGAGGTCTACAGCCGCGACTGAATGTGCGTGATGAAACTCTTGTCGGGCCGCCGGGCAGCAGCAGCGACACTGCCGCCACCGGTCCTTTCCTTAGCGAGGTCTGTTTCGTTTCGTTGGAGCAGGACGCGTCGGCTCTAGTCCAAAGACGCGTGATCGTTCCTTTTGCGAACGTCTACTGGACGGTTCCGGCTGCCTAATCCATACTCGCGCTCGCATGGCGCTGCCCAAAATCTCCCTCACCACGAAGATCTTCATCGGCCTCATCGCCGGCATCCTCCTCGGGTGGCTCGAGCCGCAGTGGGGGATCGCCGTACGGCCGCTCTCGCTCCTTTTCCTCAACCTCATCAAGTCGATCATCGCGCCGCTCATCTTTGCGACCCTCGTCATCGGCATCGCCGGAACGGGCGACGTCCGCCAGGTCGGGCGGATCGGCGTCAAGTCGCTTCTCTATTTCGAGATCGTCACGACCTTCGCCCTCTTCATCGGCCTCGGCGCCGTCAACCTCACGAAGCCGGGGGAGGGCGTGTCGCTCGCCGGCATCCATCGCGAAGACGACAAAGCAACGCTCGCAGATCGCGCGAGAAAGCTCGCCGCTGACGCCAGCGCGGCCGCCGCGAAAGGCGATGCGAACACCGCCGCCGCCAAAGCCTCGGCTGCCGCGGACGCCGTGAGCAAAGGCCTGACCGCCCCCGATCCGCCGGCGAAGCCGCAGAAATTCGGCGACATCATCGCCCACCTCTCGCCGGCCTCCATCATGAAGGCGATGGCGGACGGCGACGTCCTGCAGATCGTCATCTTCTCCGTCATCTTCGCCCTCGCCGTCACCAGCATCGGCGAGCGTGCGCGCCCGATCATTCACTGGTGCGAGTCGCTCTCCGACATCATGTTTCGCTTCACCGAGTTCGTCATGAAGTTCGCGCCGATCGGTGTCGGTGCCGCGATGGCGAACACCATCGGCCATAGCGGCCTCAAAGTGCTCCACAACCTTGCACTCCTCGTCGGCACGCTCTACGGCTCGCTAGTCGTGTTCGCCGTCTTCGTGCTCCTGCCGGTCGCATTGCTCGCGCGCGTGCCGCTCCGCGACTTCTTCAACGCCGTCAAAGAGCCGGCAACGATCGCCTTCGCGACCACCTCCTCGGAGTCCGCGTTGCCGAAGGCGATGGAGAACATGGAGCGCCTCGGCGTCCCGCGCCGCATCGTCGGTTTCGTCCTCCCGACCGGCTACAGCTTCAACCTCGACGGCACGACGCTCTACCTCGCACTCGCGTCGATCTTCGTGGCGCAAGCGGCGGGCGTGAACATGAGCTGGCCGCAACAGATCGTCATGATGCTGACGCTCATGCTGACGTCGAAAGGCGTCGCAGGCGTCCCGCGCGCCTCGCTCGTCATCCTCCTCGGCACGCTCGCGTCATTCAACCTTCCGGCCGAGGGCGTCATCGTCATCCTCGGCGTCGACGAGCTCATGGACATGGCGCGCACCTGCATCAACGTCATCGGCAACTGTCTCGCAACGGTCGTGGTCGCAAGATGGGAAAAGGCCTTCCGAGGACCGGAGTGGGTGCGGGAAGAAGCAGAACTGGAACAGGTGACGGGTCAGCCCGCCATCGCCACGTGATGCGCAACGCTTTTGCACCGAATGCAAGGCATGAAGAATCATGTCCTTGCGATTTGCGCGCTCTCTCTTCTAGTTTCGTGTGCGAGCGGCGGATCGAGCGACAACGCACCGGCAGTCGCAATCGAAGTCCGGCCGGTGGGTCTCGTGCCCGACGTCTTGTACTTCCCCGGGCCGATCGGACTGCAGTTTGTGGTCGCGGTGAGCAATCCGACGAGCGAGCCGGTGACGATGGAGTCGCTAAACCTGCAAAGCGTCGGTCCGGGCGCGTTCAACGTGCGGAGCGGCAGCGTGCCGGTGAACCGCACCGTCGCTCCCGGCCAGACGACGACATTCACGGTCTCGACGTGGGGCTACGCGCGTGGTGGAAGCCTGCGTGCCGAAGAACCGGTGACGCTGCGCGCGACCGGCGCCTTCCGCAGCCCCAGCCACCACTCGTTCATCAAGATGGTGAACGAAAACCTCGCGCCCTAATCGCAGCACGGACCACGCTGATTCTGGTCATCGCCGTGCTCGCGGCGCTTCCGCTCCGCGCCGACGATGACCTGATCCATGACCTGATCAATCCCGACCGTCCGGGCATCGCCGACGGCAGCCAGACCATCGCGCGCGGCGTGTTCCAGGTCGAGACCGGCATCGATCGCGAGAAAGGCGACAACTCGTTCCCGACGCTCCTCCGCTACGGCCTCTCAAAGAGCTTCGAGGCGCGCGTCGAGAGCGACAACGCGTTGACGCATCCGCTTTTCGGCTTCAAGTATCACGTCGCCGAGGCGCCGTCCCTCGGCGTCATTGTTCGCGCCGGCGCGCACCACGAAGGTGACATCCGCCTCGCGGCCGACTTCAACCTCGGCGAGAAGTGGTCGCTCAACCCGAACATCGGCATCAACCGCGACCGCGGTGCCCTCGCTGCGCTGACCGTCCAGTACAACCTGACTCAGCACGCGAACGTCTTTATCGACGGCGGCTACGACACCAGCCAACTCCAACTCGACGCCGGCGCCGCCTGGATCCTCGGCCGCAACACGCAACTCGACGCCAGCGCCACCTGGGCCGCTCGCGGCCGCGGCGTCCCGAACGTCATCTACTCCGCGGGCATCAGCCGGCGGTTTTGAGGAGGCCTCATGAAACGCTTTGCGATCGCTGCAGCGCTGCTGCTGGCTGCACTTCCGGTTCTCGCGCAACAGGCACCCGAGGATGAGGAGCCGTCGCCGGAGCCGATTCTGGCGCATGTTTCGAGAGCGGCAAATCTGCACGCCTCGCCGGGCGGACCGGCGAAAGGGATCGTGAAGAGCGGCGAAGAAGTGGACGTCGTCGGCACCACGAACGGCTGGATGCGTGTCCGCGAAAGCGACAAGACGACCGGATGGGTCGATCGCCGCATGCTGACGCCGGAGGATGCGTCAGTTGATCTCTCGCCGAAGAAATTCGTGCGGACGGCGTCGAAGAAGACGGGACCATGTTTCGCGGACCTCGAGCACTGTCCAACGGTCGGCTGTGCGACCGGAGACGACACCCAGTCGAAGAATCACGCGCTGATGAACACCCTCAAGCACGGTCCCGGGAATGAGCCCGCCACGTCGATGAAGATCGCGTCATTTGCGACGCTGCAGAAGAAAGCGGACGATCTGGTCGGACAGGGCGCATCACTCACGCCGGAAGACCGCGCGACGATCAGCAACCTGAAAGTCGGCAACGGTACGACGGGCGAAGGACATCAGGTCGTCGTCATCGGCTACCTCGTCGGCGACCCGCACCCGAACACCGGTGAGTCGGTGAACTGCAACCTCCCCGGCCCAGACAACAACGACATCCACATCCCGTTCGCCGACTCACCCGACAAGACCCCGTTCGAGGCCCTCGTCATCGAGGCCGTCCCGCAAAGCCGCAACGCCGGCTGGACTCGCGCCCAGATGCTGAAGGTGCTCAATGCAAAGCAGCGCGTCATGATCACCGGCCAGCTTTTCTACGACAGCGCCCACCGCGTCCGGACGAACGACAACCCGAGCCTGAAGAACCAGCCGCAACGCTTCAGCCTTTGGGAGATCCATCCCGTCAACGAGTTCCTCGTCTGCACCAAGTCAAAGTGCAGCCCGAATGACCTCTCACAGTGGACGAAGCTGGAGAAGGTGAAGTAGGGACACAGAACGATCGAGTCCCCGCGAACGTCTACAGTCAAACTGAATGCCCTTCGCGATCCTCATCAGCGCTCTTCTGGAGCTCGTTCGCGTCCTTCTGGCGCTCCCGCTCTGGTGTGCCGTGCTCCAGATCGCGAGTGCGGCCTTTGCGGCTCGCCAAATCGACTACGTCATCCCACCGGCGGTCGGCGTCAGAAACCCGGTTCACCACGTCGCTGCAGTCGGCGACCAGCGGGTGATCGTTGCGTTTGAGGCTCGAAACGCAGACCGCGGCATGTACCGCGAGATCACGACCGGGACGGGAGAACCTCTCACCGTTCGGATCCCAATGAGCATGCATTCCTCATGGGTGATCGAACACGCGAGCGACGCTCTCTTCGCCACGGCCACCGCCTGGTGGTACGCGACGCAGGACGAGCAGGAAGGCGCCCCGGCCGTGACCTTCGTCCAGAGCGACGGATCGCGAAAGACGTATCTCAAACCGCCCGAGCTCACGACCGACGTATATGCGCAGTCGCGCTCCTGGCCGATGGCCCTCGTTGCGGGCGAGAAGCCTCGTGTCCTCCTCTTCGACTACGGCCCTGAACAAACGATGGCTCTCGACATCGACGCGACCGGCACTAAACGCGAGTGGCGGTTGCCGCCGGAAGTCTCCAAACACGCCGGCAACGCGATCGCCGAACCGTTGCCGGACGGCCGCATTGCTCTCCTCGACAGCCACAACGGCATTTCCATGTACCTCCTCGGCGACGACGGCCGCTTCGATTCCATCCCATTGCGCAACATACAGATCGACGCCTTCGACGGAGCAATCGATACCGCGGGCCGTATCCTCGTCGCGACCTCTCGGAAAGACACCGGAACGATCGAGGCGGCGCTCATCGATCCTGCTCACGCCGGCCAGCCGGAGTGGCGTCCACTTCCCAATGCCCACGTCCTCGGCAGCCACCTCCGCATCGTGACGACTCCGCACGGCTTTGCCGCGACCTGGATCAACGACACCCTCGGGAGACACACCATCGAAGCCGCCGGCCTCGGCCGAAACGGACAGTGGGGACCGGTCGTCGACCTCGGCCCCGAGTACTCACGCGGCGAGCCGCTACTCGAGGTCGAGGCGAGAAACGACGAGCTCCTGTTCTGGTGGGACGACGATGCGCACCTCATCGAGCGCCGCCTCCCGGCGTCGCTGACAGCATACGCAGCGATGACGGCACTAACCTGCGCTGACCCGAAAAAGACCGAGGATCCGCTTGGAGACGATGGTCTAACGCGCCTCCTCCGCTACCTCCGGGGCCTCGGTGCCCTGCAGTAACGCGCCGACGACCTCTTCGCTACGCTTAGCGTGCCGCCGCTGCGCGGCTGTGGCGCGGGCTTTCAGCCCGCGCGGTCGTCAGCGTTCCGGTTGATGTACCATCCGCGAACCTCACCTGAGCGGGCGTAGCTCAGTTGGTAGAGTAGGAGCTTCCCAAGCTCTTGGTCGCGGGTTCGAATCCCGTCGCCCGCTCCAAAATCTTCGCGCGGTAACTTGTTCGCTTCGAGTGGTCTAGCCGCTCACGAAGTCACCCGACAGCCCGTCCGGAAAAGAGCAAAGCACCGTGCCGATTATAGCCCGCGAAAGGCCGTCAACGAACGTCGTTGGAGGCTCAACTAGACACTCGACTAGACACCTTGTCCACCAACGCGTTCGTCGGATCACGACCTCAATTTTGATTGGCTGCGAGCCATTCGCAGAACGCCTGTGTATCGAAGGTCACTCGATGCAGAGTGCGCCGGGGTCGCAACAGGATCTTGCCTTGCGATTTCGCTTTGGCATTTAGTGCCGCTCGCGCCGCCGGCGTGATTTCGATCTTGCGAAGGCCGCCGATCAACTGCGGTGCGGAACTGATCCACCAATCGAGGGTGCTGCTCGGCCAGTCGAGCAGTGCGCGCGCCTGCCGATGACTCAAGACTTCGACGAAAGGACGCATCTTCACAGCCGGATGTTTTGAGGGGACAAAGATCATCTCCAGGTATTCGAGTTCGTCCCGGGTCCGGAAGATTCGCCATTCGCCGTCCTGCCAGAGGGCCGTCGGGGGTAGAGCAGTGAGAGGTGGCGGATCGAGCGGGAAGCCAAGCTCTTCACCATCTAATATCCGGAGGATCCAGCGACGTCGCAGGCGTTTCAGATCCGATCGACCGGGCATCTCGTCTGCCACTGCCTCGGAACGAAGCTGCCATTCTTGCAGCGCAGGATGTGTAACTTCGAAGTCGATGAAGTCTCGGATGTCTGTTGCCCGACTTCGGAAACGCTGCTCGGCGGCGCGCAGCGCGGCGAGTTCTCGTCGGAAGGTCGGGTCGTTCAACAGCCGTTCGGCAGCGAGGCGCGGAGCGAGGGATCGAATGTACCGGGTTGTCTCGCTGTCGATCAGTTCTTCGGCAACAACGCTGGTCCCGCGACGCATGTGCTTCATGACGCACCGCCCTGACTGTGGCACAGCCGGAGGATCAGATGGGCATCGCCAGATTGCGAGGCGCTGACGGGAGTCATAGACGCCATCTCCGGAGTGTCCGGCAGCAACTCGGCTGCAATCGTGATCTCGAAGCGGAGACCGTTAGGCAATTTGCCCCAGCAACGGTAGAACGAACCGCTTTGGCGCAGGCCATCTTGACCGCGCGAGTTATTTGCGGTATTCGTTAACCGACCGACGTTGTCGTCGCCTGTGCCTCTCATTTACATCTCGCTGAGGGGCCTAGGCGTTCGGCAACGCCGAGCGGGGGTTGCGCCGATCTCACCCGGCGCGCCCCATAACCCCTCCAATAATTCGGGCACCACCACCTCGGTGCCCGCTTTCTTTTAAGCAAGCAACAGGTCATTTCACGTCGGAGCGAGACGGCTTCTCGTAGGCCGCTGTTCGGGATGGCAAATTGGCCCCGCCGCATCGTTACGGGATTCGGGCGGGATTTGTACGGGATTCCGTAGTCACGCAGATCCGAAAGGCGGTACGATGGATCGCGTGGAGCTGACCGGCGAAGATTTGGCAACGCTTGTTGAACAAGCGCGCGACCGGTATGAAGTCGTATACCATCGG
>DASXHZ010000089.1:0-139024 GCA_036488085.1 Thermoanaerobaculia bacterium | reverse complement strand
AGCACGGGCCCGTAGCTCAGTGGTAGAGCAGTTGGCTTTTAACCAATTGGTCGTAGGTTCGATCCCTACCGGGCTCACCATCGCCTCAGTCGTCTCCGAGTACAATCTCTCAATGTCCTCGGTCCGGCTGTTCACCGCGCTATTCCTCTCTCTTGCCTCATTTGCCCTCCTCGCGGAGCAGCCGAGCATCAAGCCGGTCCTGCTGACCGGCAACGTCCCTGACGTCGCCGAGTGCCACGACATCCTCACCGTCGACATCCTCGACTCCGTGACCGCCGCGTCAGTCGATCCAGGCGAAGTTTTCAAACAGTGGCGCCGCGACCATCGGACCATGATGGAGGCGTCCCCGCTCGTCGAGTGCCAGAGCAAGCTGTGGAAGGCGATGCACGTGAAGTTCACAGTATTCGGGAACGTCGCCAGCGTCCCCGCTGATGCCGATCACCTCGATCTCAAACCGGACGACCTGGCGGCGCAGCAGCTGGTCCACAACTTCGCGGCCTCGATCGGCTCGAACGTCGATCCCGCCAACGGCGTCTCGACCTACCAGGGCGAGGTGCAGCTCGCGGCCAATCCGAACAACCCGCTCCAGATCGTCGCCGGCGCGAACACCTTCTACCGCGACCCCGATGCGAACTGTCAGTCGCCGAAAGGCGGCAGCTCCCAGACCTACGGAACCGAGGCGCTGTATGGGTCGACTGACGGCGGCGCGACGTGGACTTACAAGTGCGCCCCGTGGCCGGCCAGTCTCAACGGCGGCGTGACTGGTGCCGTCGCGTACTACGGCAGCGATCCCGCGGTGGCGTGGGACAACCAGGGGCGCGCGTACGCCGTCTACATGCTCATCTCGCAGAACAGCAACGGCAGCTTCGTGGGCGCCGCGATCGTCGCCGCCCGCTCCACCGACTCCGGCTCGACCTGGTCCTCCCTCGGCACGATCGTCAACAACATTGCGAATCCGACCTCGTTCGACGACAAGGAGATGGTCGACATCGACCTCTCGCCTGGGCCGTCGTCGACTCTGTCGCACCCCGGTCGCATCTATGTCGTATGGGACGAGGGCAACGTCGAGCGCATCGCGCACTCCGATGACGGCACGACCTGGACGACCGTCCTGTTGCCGGCGACGGGCATCGGCCAGTACTCCATCGGCGGCGACGTGAAAGTCGGTCCCGACGGGACCGTCTACGTCATCTGGAACCGCCTCGTGTACAGCGGTAACAACCAGACCAGCGAGGTCAACGTCTTCTCGAAGTCGGTGGACGGCGGCGCTACATGGTCGTCGCCGGTGAGCGTCGCAACGCTCGCGCTTCTCTCCTTCGGCACGAACAATACTCCGCCGTCGCAGGACGACCGCGGCATCAACTCCTTCGGCTCGCTGACCCTCGACAGCAACTCCGCGTCGGCGTACTTCGGCCGTCTCTACGTCGCGTTCTCCGACTTCCCGAGCGGCACGACCTCGGGGACCAACACGAACACCTACGTCGTCACGTCGACCAGCGGAGGCACCGCCTGGTCGCCGCGCGTAAAAGTGAACGACGACACTGGTACCGCGACGCAGTTCTTCCCCTGGGCGGCGGTCGACGAGAGCGATGGAACGCTCAACGTCGCCTGGTACGACACGCGTGCCGATGCCACCAACAAGGAGGCGCAGTTCTATTACGCGCGCTCGTCGAACGGCGGCACGTCGTTCGAGCCGAACATCGTCGTGAACGACAACGGCGGCTCGGTCTGGAACAACGCCGTCAACTACTCCGACGAGAACTCCTCCGACAACGCCAGCTACAACGCCAACCAGTACGGCGACTACTCAGGCATCATCGCGGTGAACCGCAAGGTCCTTCCGCTCTGGACCGACTCACGCCAGTTCTATCCCACCTCTCCAGGCGCTGACACCCGTCGCGAGGACATGGCGGTCGCGACGATCGTCAATTGCTCTGCTCCGTCGTCGTTGAGCACACCGGCCGTCAGCATCGGTCCGAGCTGCGCCACGCCGACGGTCGTCGTGACCTGGACCGCGGCGAGCGGGTGGGGGACGAACGCCACCGGCGGCACGTACTCCGTCTATCGCTCCACGACGTCTACCTTCCCCGGCGGATCGCCGCTCGTCTCCGGCCTCAGCACCACCACGTACTCCGACACCACCGGCATCGCCGGCACGGCGTATTACTATTTCGTCACCGCGACGAACAACTGCCCCGGCACAGCGCTCACGCCGATGACGACCGTCTCCGCGGCCTCGGCGTCGATCAACGCCATCTCCGGGATCACCGTGAATCCGACCACCATCCCGAGCGGCGTCATGAACACGTTCTACACGACGTCGTTCTCGACAACCGGCGGTTCGGGCGCGGTGACCTACGGCGTGACCGGCACGCTGCCTGCCGGCCTGACGCTCTCGGGCAACACGCTCAGCGGCACGCCGACGCAGGCCGGCGCATCGTTCCCGATCACGATCACGGCCACCGACGCGACCGCGTGCAGCGGCTCGCGCGCCTACACCCTCGTCATCGCATTGCCGGCTGGCTCGGCGCCGGCGCTTCTCGTCGCGACCGCAACCGGCACCAGCTCCGTGAGCTTGGTCTGGACGCCGGTAGCGCAGGCGAACCACTACGAGATCACCCGCAGCGGCACGCCGGGAACGCTCGCCTCGGCCGGCACGAACAGTTACACCGATGCGGCCGGGCTCTCGCCGTCGACCACGTACATCTATCGCGTGCGAGCGATCGACAACTCGTCGGTCGCCTCGGCTTACAGCTCCCCCGACATCGCGACCACCATCGTCTTCACCGATGACCCGCTCGTGACGAACACCACGCCGGTGAAGTCAACGCATATCACCGAGCTCCGCACCGCCGTGAACGCCGTCCGCGCCGCGGGTGGCCTCGGCGCATTCACATTCACCGACACGAGCCTCGCCGGCATCGCGATCAAGGCGACGCACATCAGCGAGCTCCGTACCGCGCTCGACGCCGGCCGGAGCGCCATCGGCGTCCCGTCGCTGACCTACGCGAACACCCTCACGCCCGGCTCGACGCTCATCCACGCTGTTGACATCACCGAGCTTCGGAACGGGGTGAAGTAACGGAATATCGTTTCGACTGAGATGTTTGGAGGTCGCGTTGCCCTCACCAGACGTCCCCATCGTCTAGAGGCCCAGGACACTGCCCTTTCACGGCGGCAACACGGGTTCGAATCCCGTTGGGGACGCCAAATGCTCAAGCGCTAGAGTGCCGGTCCGCTAGAGTGCCGGTCCAGCCACTGCAGGATCGAACGGATACTGCCGGTGGCCACGGCAATCGATGTGTCGGCCGCGCCGTAATAGAGGTTCAGAGTATCGCCGTCGCCGGAGATCGTGTAGCCGCACGGAAAGGTGACGTTCGCGACGTCGCCGGTGGTCTCGTAGGCGGCTTCTGGTCCGAAGATCCACTCGTCGCCGCGCAGCAGCAGCACGTCCGGCTGCTCGAGGTCGAAGAGTGCGACGCCGAGGCGATAGAGACAGCCCGCGGCAGTGTGGCGCACCCCGTGATAGACCATCAACCAGCCTCGTTCGGTCTCGATCAGCGGCGGTGAGAGTCCGACTTTGTTTGCATCCCACCAGGCGCCGCGCCGGGCCTGCAGCATCGGCCGGTGGCCGCCCCAGCTCCGGAGGTCGGGCGAGTAGGAGATCCAGATGTGGGCGCCCGAATCGGCGATCGGCCGATGCACGAGCGCAAACATGCCGTCGATGCGGCGCGGGAGCAGCGCGGCGTCTTTGTCGTCCGGCTGCATGATCAGCCCGCACCTCTCGAAATGAACGAAGTCCTCGGTGAGCGCTAGCGAGACACCGGGACCGCCGTATCCGAACGCCGTATACGCGATCGCGTATCGCCCCAGTTCTGGGACGAACGTGATTCGCGGATCTTCGATGCCCCACAATTCTTCCGGGTGGTGGTCCGGATCGGCGCTCAGAGTCGGTTGGGGATCGATGACCCAGCCACCCACTCCGTCGGCCGATCGTGCCGCACAGAGGTGCGAGTGTCCGCGGCGATCCTCGACCCTGCAAAGCAGCAGCGTCGTGCCGTTCGGGAGCAGGGTTGCTCCGGCATTGAAGACAGCATGCACGGGATAGGGCCAGTCGTCGGCCGTGAGGATCGGGTTTTTCTCGTTGCGCTGAAAAAGCGTCACGTACCGCTGTTTCGCCGTCATCGTGAGGGGGTCACACTCATCGCCATCAGCGCCTCTCGCGGTTCCGCGACCGGAACCTGCATCGCGTTCCATCGCACTTCGTCCGCGCGCATGTCCATCAGCGCGAGAAGGAACGAGAGCGTCGACTCGGCTCCTTCATTCTCATTCATACGATCCACGTGCAGCCCGTCTCGGCAGCCGCCTGACAGCGGGTCATAGAGCGGCTGCTGCAACTGGTTCTGGCCCAGGAACCAGGTGAACGCGCTCCGCGCATGCTCCGGCCAGCGATGGTCGCCTGTCATCCGAAACGCCTGCATGCAGGCGGACACGGTGCTGCAAGCCTCGACAGGCTGCTGATCGAACCCCGCGGCGGCCATGCCGCGGTCGAAGAAGCCGTTCGTTCCGATGGGAGCGAAGTATCCGTCGGGCGTGCGCTGGATCGACATGAGCCATTCCAGAGAACGGACGCCGGTCTCCGACATCGCCCGCTCTCCGGTCCAGGCGCCGGTTGCGATGAGCGCCTGCGGCAGCCGCGCATTGCAGTACGTAACGCGGTTCTCGCACCACGGCCACTCCGGCTGGTCGGTGAGGCGAAAGAGGGCGAGCAGCCGCTCGCCGAGTTCGCGCCCCGCCGCCTGCACGGTGCGATCGCCCTCGAATGCGTGCAGATATTGCTCGATGCCGAGGAGCGCGTAGGCCCAGGCGCGCGGACTGCTGAAACGCGCAACGGCAGGGAGTGCGGCGTGGAACAACACGGCAGCGAGGCTGTGCCGCCCGGGGTCGGCCGAACATCCCACCACGGTGCCGAGGGCCCAGACCGCACGTCCGTGGCTATCCTCCGACCCCTGCTCTTCCTGCCAGAACCGCGAGTGCGACATGAAGTTCCGGAAGCGCCCCGCCGAGCGGTTGAACGCGTGGCTGACGAACGCCAGGTACCGCGACGAAAGCGAGCGGACGAGTCGCGGATCGTCTGATCCGGCTTCCTCGAGGAGCGTCATCAGCAGCAGCGCCCGGGCGTTGTCGTCGAGACAGTAGCCTTCGTCGTAACGCGGCACATTGAACGTGGCGTGCTGCAGCATGCCCGTATCGTCGGTCATGATCTCGACGTGATCGAGACTGACGCGCGGCAGCTCCGCGGGCCGCGTGGCGAGCGTGCTGGCGCGGAAGGCGGTGTAGAGCCGGTCGGACTGCTCGTTCCGCGCGCGCTCGAACGTGCGCAGATATGCATGGGCGACCGACGGCCAAAGCATGGTCCGTCCATGTTCCGAGGCGCGGCGGCGTAGTGCCAGACGCCTCTCCGGATCGTCGAGTAGTCCCACGATCTCGGCGGCGATGGCCGATGCATCGCCGAATGGGACCAACAGTCCTCGTCCATCGTCGAGCAGCTCCCGCGCGTAGCGGTAGGGGGTGGAGATGACCGCCTTCCCGGCGCCGAGCGCATACGCCAGAGTTCCGGAGGTGATCTGTTCCGGGTTGAGATACGGCGTGATGTAGATGTCGGCGGCGGCCAGGAATTCGGAGAGCTCCGCCTGACTGACGAAGCGGTTGTGAAAGATCAGGTTGCCGTCGACGCCGAGTCGTTTGGCGCGGTCTTCGAGCATCAGCCGGTACGTCTCGCCGTGGCGCTCCACGATGTGCGGGTGCGTCGCGCCGAGGACGATGTAAATGACGTCCGGGTAGTGAGCCACGATCGTCGGAAGCGCATCGATGACGTGCTCGATGCCCTTGTCCGGCGAGAGCAGTCCGAAGGTAAGAACCAGCGGCCGGCCTTCCACGCCGAGGCGGTTCTTGCTGCCGGCGAACGGCACGTTCGGGATCCCGTGCGGGATCACGTCGATCTTCGCCTCAGCGACGCCATGTACTTCGCGGAGCAGCGCGGCGCCGCCGGGAGTCATGACCACGAGGCGGTCCGAGAGCGTGGTGATCTCGTCCATCACCCGCCGCTGATGGAGATTCGGCGCCGCGAGGATCGTGTGCAGCGTCGTCACGATCGGCATCCGCAACTGGCGGAGGAGCGGTAGGAGATGGCTTCCCGCTTTTCCGCCGAAGATCCCATATTCGTGCTGCAGCGAGAGCACGTCGACGGCGTTGACGTTCAGAAAGTCGGCGGCCCGCGTGTATGCGGCAGGATCGTTGTCGGGGAGCTCGAAACGCACGCGCGGCGGATAGGCGTACCGCTGGCGGCCGTCGCTCATCGCCACGACGAAGCAGTCGAGGTCCGGACCGACCGTCGCGATGGCATCGCTCAGATCCGTGGTGAACGTGGCGATGCCGCAGTGCCGCGGCAGATGATTGCCGAGCATCGCGACGCGCCGGATGTTCCGGTCGTCGCTCACGCTCTTACTCCGGTCAACAGCGACTCTTGACGATCGCACCGGCCTGCGTTTCGAGGACGGTACAGCAGGTCGTCCATACCGAGTCGAACCAACCGTTTTCGCGGCCATGGATGGTCACCGCGACCACCGGTTGACCGTGCTCGACGCAGCGGAGTTGCGCGGCGCGCTCGAGGCGTTCGCGCAGCCGGTCGCGCAGCGCGATCGACAGCTCCCGATAGGTGATCTCCACTGAGGGCCTCCTTGGGCGGGGTTTGGAGAACGACCGAGTCCGGTCGTTCTCCGAGAGCGATCAGGCGCGCGGGCCGTTCTCTTTGCGAGGCTTGGCTTCGTTGACCTTCAACGCCTGCCCGTTGACTTCGCGGCCATCGAGACCGGTGATCGCCGCATTTGCATGGTCGGCCTCCGTGAACTCGAGAAAGCCGAAGCCCTTCGATTCCCCGGTGCTCCGCTCGGTCACGACTTGCGCCGAAGTGAGCGACCCATACGGCAATGCCAGCTCGTTGAGCTGCGCGTCTGTCACCTGTTTGGAGAGATTTCCTACGTACACTTTCATTTGAAGCTCCTTCTCAGCCGCACCGCGTGCGAAGCTTTCGCTCGTGAACAGGCGCGCTGAAGAGTGGAAAACTAAGGAGGGTGAGTCCAGGAAATCTGACTTAGTTCAGATGAACTGAAGCGCCAGGGAAGTTTCCCCGGCAGGGGACCACCTTACGCTGTCCGAGCATCAATAGATACACAAATCGCCGGCAGAGATCGGTGGAACCGTCATGTCGCGACCAATGTGTACACTTCTGACATGGCAGAACGAGCGAAGATCTTTACGAACGGAGGCAGTCAGGCGGTGCGTCTCTCGAAATCGGTTTGATGAGTGGTCCGCTCCCCGTCTCTCCGCGACGCTCTGACCTCCGCGAACAAGGCGAGGCGGTCGAGCATCTCAGCGCTCTGACTGGCGATCGGGGTGTCCGTCAGGCCGAGAAGCGTGCCTTCGCGAAGCAGCGTTGCCACGCCGTGGAAATCGCGCTGGCGTGTCTTGCGGCGAAGCGCGATCGACAGCAACCACCCGGCGATCGTGTCTTGCTCGACGGGAGTGAGGCGCGCGAGCTCGTTGCACCAATGGGTCTCTCGTCCGTCCGCGTCGAGGATCGCCAGGATCCGCTCCGACGCGCCGCGGGGAACTCGCCGGCTCGGGATGCTCGCCGGCGGCGTGCGGCCCGGCTGTAGCGACGCGGCGCAGAGAAGGCCCATGACATAGACGGTGTGATACGCGGTGGCGAGAAGGTAATTCGTCCGCTGGCGGCCTTCGAGCTCGCCCGCGCGCTCCAGCCGCGTCGTCGGTGCCGGAAGAAACCCCGCCTCGTCTTCGACGTTCGCCAGCACCCGGAAGCCAAACGCGGCGGCCGGGCTCCAGGAGCGTCCAGTGAGTGGCCACGCCAGCAGCACTTCTCCGGCGAGATCGTAGTCCTGATCGTCCAGACAGTACGCCAGCGCAGCCTCGGCGCACGCAAGGACAGCGCTGCGGCTGCGCGGAAGCGGGCTCGCGTTGATGTTGAAGTCGGTCACGTACATCAGCGCGTGGGTGAAGGCGTAAATGTCGTCGCGCGTGCCGTTGAGCAAATCGATCGGCCGGTTGAGCGCCGAGTTGCGCGCGGCCGACGACATCGGCCGTGAATGCACCGAACTGCCACTCCAGCCGGCCTGCAGCCACTCCTGTTCGATCATGCGATGGGGTACCCGTTCGCGCCCGTCGCGCGCCTGGGCGCCGAGTGCTCGCCGGAGCAACGTATCGAATGCGGGGTCGGGGTATCCGAGTCGATTGAGGTAAATGTGCGCCGCGGCGTAGTCGAGGGCGAGCGCCGGTTCGAGGCAGACACCCAGCAGCATCCGCTCGCTCCGGGCGTGCGGAGCGATGAGGTGCACGAGCTGACGGATGCGCCCGTGCACCTCGTCGCCACAGTGCGCGGTCGACGCGACCAGAAGAAAGAGCGCCGTCTCGGAGATGATCTTCTCCGGCCGGATGGGATCGTCAGGGCTCGACGCATCGGCGTAGCCTTCGGCCGCCAGCAGCTCGACCGTCCGCTTCGCGACGTCGAGTGCATGACAGAGGCGCCGTTCGAGATCCTGTCGGTCCCAAAGCTGTGTGTGTCTGCTCATAGCTATCTCGATCGCTCTGTTACGCCTCGTCGATGCGCATTCCTCTACTCTTTCAGCTCGCCGGCGATGTTCGCGAGCTGACCGAGGTTTTCGAGCTGAGCGGTCGAAGTGTTGATGCGGTAGACACGGACGAATGTCCGCATCGTTCCGCAGAACCCTTCCCACGGCTCGTCGGCCAGGGCGATCGACGGCCCGAGCTCCGCGACGATGTTTCCGATCGCCGTGAAGTCGACAGCCTTCGAGTCGAGCAGACTCTTGACGATTTCCTGGTGACGCGTGACTGGTCTGGTCATGTTCCCTCCGTTTTCCTTTCCTGCCTCGCTCGTGCGAGGTTCAGGTCACCGGGGTAGTGACGAAAGGTCGGAAAGCGTTTCATCGGCGACGCTTGGAGGATGAGGTCATCGGGCGCTCGGCGGCGGAGGAGTCGAGTCCACGTGGAGGCGTTCGGATTTCACCGGAGCGGACCGAAGGAAGTCATCACATCTATTCAGACGCGAAGATCGCGGAGGAGTTGAACCTTCAGGCAGTCGGCGGAGAGGCCAAGCCGTACCAGATCCGGCAATTTCTTCGCCTCGTCGAACGCTACGATCTGCGGATGGTTCGGAAGAGTCTTGAAGGACTACCACATCAACATCGGGCAGCGCGACACGCAGGCAACCCCGTGCCGGAACCACCGTACCGGCCCGTCAGTTACCAAGCGCGGTAGTCAGGACGCCGCCCTTTCACGACGGCAACACTGACACCGCGGGCTACCGGGTCGACCGCCAGGAGCGTCCAGGCACGCTCGGCCGCACCGCCGTCATGCCCTTTCATACGCGTCGAGGAACGTGTCGCGATCAATCTTAGCTTGACGAAGGATGGTGCGCAGCGTCGAACCCTTGATCTGTGGATGGTTCGGCATCGTCAGCGGTGTGATGCTGCCGTCAGGATTGCGCCTCTGCATGGCGATGTGCTCGCGCTCCCGAACGACTTCGAAACCCAGTCGCGCCCATTGCGCGAACCACTCGCGCCTTTGGGCCATCTACCGGGAACTTCGGCATCAGTTGACGTCAGCTTCGGCCACGAAGGCTTCGAGGACGGGCGAGTCATCATCGTCTTCCAGAACACCAGCCCCGAAGGTCTCCACGTGAAAACGGATCGCGGATTTCACGTCGGCCAACGCCTGTTCGTAGCTGTCCCCCTCGCCCACGACGACGCCTCTCATGCCAACGGGATACGCGACGTAGCCGTCGGTGTGTTTCTCCACGATGATCTTGACTGGCTTCATGCAACTCGAATTGTAAGGCCGATTCCGGGTTCAGATCGCCGCTGGCGACGCCGATTTCGCGTACGCTGTAGCCGTGATCGCACCGACACCGCGGGACCTCCTGGTGGACCAGCAGGGGCGTCCATACTTTCTGTGGGATGTGGACATGACGATCGATGAATTCGAACGTCAGCTCCGCGAGGCCGATCCCGTGGTTCGCGCCTATCTCGTCGGCAAACTGATGCGACAGGCGAAACCCGACGACGTGCTGCAATTCGTGTCACCGCAGGAGCTCGCCGATCTTTGGCCGTCTGTCGATCGATATCTCGGCAAGACGCGCGAGTTTTGGGCGTGGCTACTTCAGAAGTGGGAGGCGGGTGGATACATCCGGCGGTAGGCTCGATGAGCTGCAGAAGCGCGTGCTCGAATCGCTCGCCCCGGTCCGTCCGCCGTTCGTTCTCGGCGGCGGTGGTGCGCTCGCCGGCGTTCACCTCGCTCATCGCACGACTCGCGATCTCGATCTTTTCTGGCGCGAACAGGCGCAGCTCGGTGAGATTCCGGGGCTGATCGAAGCGCGTTTGCGCGAGGAAGGATTGACCGTTTCCCTGCTGCGGCGCTCCCCGTTGTTCGTTCAGTTGCGCGTGGCTGACGCCTCATCGGCTGTGGTGCTGGACTTGATCGCCGAACCGGCGGCCAGTATCGAACCGCCTTGGCGTTGCCTCATCGGACGTTCAGAAATCCTCGTTGATGCTCCTCAGGCGATCCTGGCCGAGAAGCTGTGTGCACTCCTCGAGCGCTCTGAGATCCGAGACTTGGTCGATATCGAGGCACTCGTTCGCAACGGCCAGGATCTGCCGTCTGCGATCGCCGCCGCTCCGCGCCGCGACGCCAGTTTTTCGCCGCTGACGCTGGCGTGGATTCTTCGAGAATGGGACGTCAGAGGAATCGCGAACGCAGCGGGTCTATCCGGCGCCGAAGGTGAACAGCTCGAGATCTTTCGGCAGTCTCTGATCGAACAATTGGTCCCGCCGAATCGAACCGCCGAGTAGTGATCGAACCAATTTGCGGATCTGCGACTGCGTGAAATCGGCGAGGAGACCGCCGGGCGCACAGCCGAGTGCGTGCGACAGCTTCAGGATCGACCCGAGCTTGACGCTCTTCACGCCTCGCTCCACGTCGGAGACGAAGTGAGACTCGGGCCGGCATCCTCGGCGAGCTTCTGCTGCGAGATGCCGGTCGTCGCGCAAGCGGAGCGGGAACCTTCGTCAGTGCTAGGGCTGTGAGATGATTGCGATCTCCGGCGCTCCTGGCACGAAGCGCAATCAATTCTGAATAGCGCGAGATACCCAGCCATCGCCCGTGATGTTGTCGACAGAGCTCGCGTAGGCGCTCCACCAGAAGCCGAAGCCGTCCGAGGTCAGCGAGAAGGCCGCGTTTCCTACCGACGTTCCGACGTTTGCCGGCACTCCGGCTTGGTTCATGGTGTCAGCCAGCGTGGGGAACGAGCCGGAAAGGTCCAATCTAACGGGCAACGACAGATCGGCCTCACAACACTGCGTCAGTTAGTGGACAACGTGCCGATTTCCGAGCGTCTCGCACAATCCATTCGATCAATACGCTAATTCCGCGGTCTGCGTCATACTCCCGGCCATGGCTCGATGGCTTCTCGCCTCCGCCGCTTTCCTCCTTCTGGCCGCCGCCACGGCCGCCCCCCTCCACGTGGGCAATGTCGCCCCCGATTTCCGGCTGATGGACCAGAACTCCCACATCGCGCGGCTCTCGGCGGCGCGGGGGCACAAGGTCGTGCTGGTGTTCTACCGCGGGTACTGGTGACCCTACTGCGTCCGGCAGTTGGTCGGACTTCGGGATCTGGCGCGCAGTTTTCCGGAGGTGCGGTTCTACGCGATCAGCAGGGACACGCCGGTGGAGAGTCATGAGCTGGCGCGGAAGATCGAGGCGGACAAGCGAGGGGCGGTGGGATTCGCGATGCTGTCCGATCCGCAGTCGCTGACGATCGATCGGTACGGACTGCGGGATCCGGCGTACGCGAAGGAGAAGATCAACGGTGTCCCTCGGCCGTCGGTTTTCGTCCTCGATCCGCAGGGGGGCGTGCGGTGGGAAAAGGTCGAGTCGGACTATCGTGAGCGGCCGACGAACGAAGAGGTCGCCACTGCGCTCGATGCGTTCGAGTGATTTCAGCGGTCGATCAACACTCATCACGGCGTGATCCACCGTCGCTCCCGGCGCGCGCAGGGGACATCAGAACTCGTAACACGACTCCGAGCGTCGCGTACGCGTCCCGTCACGACCCTCGGCAGCGTTGCGCAAATCGAGCACGCTACCTTTCACTCTTCGGGACAACCCTGCGCAGCTCAGGCACGCGTCCAATCGCGTCTCAAAGCGATCTTGCGCAGCATCGGCACGCGTTCAATCACCGTTCGCTGCAGCGCTGCGCATTCCGAAGAGGTTTCCGCGGCCGGTGCGGTGCACGCCGCGCATCGTGAGTGGACGCACACCGCGCGTGAGCGGCGGTGTTTCGCGGGGTGAGTGAACGCGCATCGACGGTGCTCAGCGATGTGTCGCGCAGTGAGTGGGCGTGCACCGCGGCAGCGGTTCGTGCCGGAGTGGGCTCCGTTCGCGGCGAATCTCGCGACCGGCGAGGCGTCGTTGCGTTGACGGTGGCCGCGCTTTCACGCGGCCACCGATCGTGTTGTTGCGTCAGTCGTGTGAATACGGCGAGGCGGCGGGCGACACTTCTACGACCGTCATCATGCCGCGGTCCTCGTGGGCGAGGATGTGGCAGTGGATGACGTAATAGCCTGAATAGTCGACGAAGCGGCTGCGGAGTTTGAAGTAGCCGGGCACGTTGGGCTTCTCGGCGACCCAGCTCACGCTCAGCCCCGATGGAATGGGGAAGACGTCCCACCAGATGTTGTTCTTGGCGGGCGGCTGCCCCACCGCGGGGCACGGTTTCCAGCTCGAAGGGTCGTTCGGATCGAGGTAGCACTGCTCTTTCGGGCGCTCGGGGTAGTCTTGAAAGACGTATTGCGGGACGTTGATCGAGTACGCCACGTTCGCCGCCGTCGTTCCGGACTCGCCTGTCAGCGTGACCGAATTGTGGTCCTTATCGACGCTCAGCACCGTGGCGAGACCTTGGCCGGCAATGTTCAGTACCCATCCCGGACGGAGCCCAGTCGTGAAATTCTTGTCGCTACCGGTCACGATTGGGCTCCCATTCGTCGTGCTCACCGTTCCGGCGCCCGCTGTGGTACGAAGAGCGGCGTTCGGGTCGAAGACCTCCGTGACCTGGAACGGGTTGATGTGGATGTGGAACGGATGGGAGATGGCCGGGCCGTATGTCTCGTTGACGACCTTCCACTCCTCGATGGTGTTGAGGAGCACGAGCTCACCGACCTCGCCGTCGAATTTCTTGCCGTTGATCTTGTGCACGGCGCCCCCGCCGGGACCGGTCGAGGAGAAGGTGACGAGCTTCGTTGCGGTCACGTCCGACGCCGGGATGTCCTTGAGGAACGGGGGGAACGACGGGTACTTGTTGGTGAATTGGGCCTGATTGCCGGTGGCCGGCGCGCCGGTGACGTTCACCGAGAAGAGCGTGGTCACTTGCTGCGTGGGGAGGTCCTGCGGATCGACCTCGTTCTGCACGCCGAAGCTGTAGACGCCCGGTTCGGACGGCGCCTGCACCAGGAGGTCGGCGCGATTTCCGGCCATCATCAGGAACTGATTGTTGGTGAAGCCGGGAGCGCGGTAGTTCGCTGGGCTGAACTGCACCCCGTCCTGCGCGATCTGATACCAGGTGAAGAGTGGCTTGCCGCTGCCGTCGACGGCGGGCTTTCCGTCCTTGAACATGCCGACCACGAACACGCCTGCGCGCCCCGAGGTATTGAGGAGGCGCCATAGCTTCACTTCGTTCGGCTGCATCTTCATGACCGGGCGGATGCGGCCGTTGACCGAGAAATCGGGACCTTTGTCCGTTCGGTTCGAACCTCCGCTGCCGCGCTCGAGGTTTGGAGTGATGCCGATCTGGTTGATGACCATCAGCGGCTGACGGCGGGTCCAGCCGGCGCCGTAGAAGTCGTCGAGATCGTCGTCGTACTTCCCTTCGATCACGAACGCGCCGGTCATTCCGTTGGCGACGTCGATCGCGGTCGAGCCGTGCTTGTGGGCGTGATACCAGTGCACTCCGGGCGCCTGTCCCATCTGCAGAGGCTTCTGCGGCGGGGGGCTGGCCGGGCCGCCCGTATGTCCCATGTGATCGTTCATGGTCGGGTCGGGCGGCGGAAAGTCGGCGGCCGTGTACTTCGGAAGCTGGTAACAGTAGGGATACGCGCCGAGGTAGTACTGCGGCCAGTCGCCGCGTTTGATCTGGGCGGCGTCCACCGGCCAGAGTTTCTTGATGTTCGGCGTCATGTCGTACTTCTGCAGCAGCTCCTTCTGGCGGGTCCTGTATGCGGCCGGCAGGTCGCTCCAGGTGTGCGGCCAGAGGCTGAGCACATGGCCCGTGAGCTGCTCCTCGCAGCGCGCGAAGAAGTCGCTGAACGGGAGGGCCACGCTGGCGGCGGTCACCACGGGCTTGCCCTTCTCCCGAAGCGAGGGGCGGATCTCGATGAAGACGTTGTCGCCGGTGGAGTTCGGGCTGGTGTGCGTGCCATGGAAATGGATGTTGGCCGTGGTGGAGCCGTGGAAGCAGTCGGGATGGGTGTCCAACCCACCGCGGACTTTCGGGTAGCCGTTGCTGCTCTCATCGCAGCCGGATCCGTCGTTGGTATCGCCGCGATCGACGGAGTCGCCGAAGTCGGCGGGGTTGATCTGATTGAGGAAGGTGAGCTCGATGAGGTCGCCGACGCGCGCGCGAAGCGTGGGTCCCGGCAGCGGATCGGGATAGTTCGATTCCGGCCGCGGAGGCGGCGGCATGGCACCGATACCCTTGAAGACCCGCACGTACTGCGGCGCGCACTTGATGACGTTGGTGTCGGATGGCGGGGCGCTGGGTGGGGTCTTGAAGGTGATGCGCTGCTGCTCGTCGCTGAGCACGACCGTCGCCCGCAGCTTGCCGTTGTTCGAGATCAGCTCCGGAACGATCGGCAGATCGGGAGCGGTCCAGGGGCCGCCGGTAGACGAGTCGCCGAGGCATGGAATCCACTGCGCCGAGGCGGGAACCGCGGCCAACGACAGCGCGACCAGGAGAAGGGTGAATAGAACAGTAGTGGCTCGATGTGTCGTCATATGGTCGCCCTCAGTAAGCGCTTCCCTTGATGGTGCCGCGCTCGCTCTCGACATAGGGATGCAGCGCGCAGATGTAATAGACGGTCCACGTCGGGGGTGGATTGTCCGGATCGGGGCCCGCCGGTTGCGCCACGTCGTAGCTCGGGCGCGAGGAGCCGCCGGCGGGAATGATGTCCGAGAGGTAGTTCGGCCCTCCGCGGGGTAGTACCTGGTCGTTGGGCAGAGCCGTGTATGTGTCGTCGGCCGGCCAGGGCTGGTGTTCGTCCTCGGTGGTGTTGTTCCAGGTCACGAGGTCGTCCGCCAGGGTCTCCAGCGGATCCCCCGGCTTCTTTCCCTGGAGGTCAGGAAGGAATGCGGCGCCGTCGCCGGTACTGCTGGGCACTATCTTGATGGACCAGTCGGGCATGATGACTCTCCTCTCTCTGCTTGTTAGCGAGTGCTCCAGAACTCACTGCGGGGCCATCGCCGTTCTTGGTGATAGACCTGCGCACGAGCGCGCAGGTAGCCTTCGAACTCCGCGTCAATGAAGCGCTGGTAGCGTCGCAGTCCGCGGCCGTCGCCGCCGGCGAGCGCATCGCCGATGGCGTACGAGGCGAAGACTCCGGAGCGGAGCGCCTTGGTGATTCCCTGCGATGAGAGAGGATCGAAGCGCGACGCGGCATCGCCGGCGGCGAGCCAGTCGGAGCCGGCGGCGACGTCGAGCCGCTGCGAACCGCAGGCACGCGCGACGATCGTCCCCGAGGGCTGCGCGCCGCGCGCGATAGAGGCCACAAGCGGCATCGTATCGAGAAGCCGCGTCCAGCACTCGGTATCGCGGAGACCGAGGCGTCGCGCCGCTGCGCCGTCGGTCATGCAGGCGACGAATCGGCGCTCTCCCGGAACGGCCGCGGTGTACCACCAGCCGTCCGCGAAGGCCTCGACAACCGTTCGCCGGTCGGAGCCAGAGCGGTCGTCGAAGAAACGTCCGAAGCTGACGAGGCGATCGGAGATGACGACGCGTGCGCCGCAGAAGCGCCTGGCGATCATGGCGTCGCCGGTCGCATCGACCAGAAATCGGGCCGCGATCCCGCCTCCGCCGGCGAGATGGAGCCGCCATCCGCCGGTTTCGTCGCGCCGGACGGAGCCAACAGCGGCGCCGGTCATCAGCGTCGCGCCGCGCGCGGCGGCGTGGCCGGCCAGCATGGCGTCG
This sequence comes from Thermoanaerobaculia bacterium, assembly GCA_036488085.1. Classification (GTDB taxonomy): domain Bacteria; phylum Acidobacteriota; class Thermoanaerobaculia; order Gp7-AA8; family Gp7-AA8; genus DASXHZ01. The sequence goes on along the minus strand of DASXHZ010000089.1, from coordinate 122,697 downwards.
AATCGGGCTCGCTCCAGATGCCACCCCGGCCCGCGCGCGTGGAAGATGTAGTCGTTGTCTTCCGGCGACTCCGCGCCCCACGACGCGCTCGTCCCATACACCTCGGCGTGCTTGGCGGCGAGAAACGCGCCGAGGACGCCGAGGCGATCGAGAAGCGGGCGTGCGGCGGGGGAGAGCGACTCGCCCGCGCGCGGCGCGTCAAAACGCGACGCCTCGATCAGCGCCACCGAGAGCGACGGCGTCCGGTCGCGCAGCGAGATCGCGCACGCGCTCCCCGCAGGCCCTGCGCCGACGACGGCGACGTCCACTCGCGTCATTTCGCTCGTACGGCGTACCAAGAGGCGACCACTCCGGCGGGATGGACCGGACCTTTGCCGCCGTCTCCCGAATGCGGGACGGTGCGGACGATCGAGCCGACGATCGAGGGGCGCTGCAGTTGGGCGTTGCTGTTCGGCCAAGTCGGCACGAGCCAGCCGATGTAGTCGTAGATCCACTCCTCGACGCCGATCATGCCGCGGCCCTGAAAGCGCACCTGCATCGGCGAGCCGTAGCCGAAGGAGCCGTGGAGATCGAGCGACCAGCCGGGTCCGCCGATCGTGCCGCCGAGGGTGTCGAACGAGACGGCATCGATCTTCAGCGTGCCGATCCCGAACTGCAGCTTGTTGAAGTCGATGGAGATGTCGGGGTCGTTGAGAAGGCTGCGATAGGTCCACGTTCCAACGAATGGGTTCTCTTTGCTCACGATTGTTCTCCTAGCGCTTGGTGCGCTCGATGCTGATGTACAGCGGAGGATCAGCCGGCGCGTTGGTCGGCGTGGTGGTGAAGTCGGCCGCGGCATTGCGGACGACGAATGGCAGCCGCCACCACTCCGTCACCATTTTCAAATCGCCGGCATTGGTCTGCGGAACGCCGGGCGTCCAGTCGCGATACGGCGTCTTTCCCGAGGGAAGGGCCTCGTTGGTCTGCATGGGGCGGTGCGCCGGCCACCACAGCGTCTCCCAGACTCGTTGCTCGCGCGCCATCAGGGCGTCGACCGGAGCGTCGGGATTGATCTTGTTCCACTCCTCGTACGTGACGTTGATCTGCTGCGTGCTGCACTCGTTGAAGTCGGCCTGCCATGGGATCGACATCGATTTCGTCAGGTCGCCCGGCTGCAGGCCGATGTCGAAGTTGCTCCCCTGACTGAGATCGTCGGTGGTGTAGGTGGAGTAGTCGATCTCGGCGATGCGGCCGCGGTTCGCGTTCGCCTGCGCGGCCGTCTGGCCGAACACGTAGTAGGCCGGATCGGCCTTGATGCGGTACGGCTCGGCCCAGATGGCGGGATTGCGCATCACCCACCCGACCTCGGCGCCCGGACAGAACGAGCCGCCGAGGACGCTCGACAGCACGCCGCGATCGAGCTCGCGCCCGCTCAGCACGATATCGGTATCGCTGTACGGCCACCACGGATTCGGCACCGGCCAGTGTTCGAGACCCTCGTTGATGAAGTTTCCGATCGCCCACTGCCGGAGGACGTAGTACTGGTAGTCGGTGAGGCGGAGAAACTTCGAGGGGAGCGTGTTGGAGATGGGGTTGTCGCCGCAGAGCAGCGGCATGAGGGGGAGGTTGTGGACGCGGCTGCTCGGTTTCCCGCCGAGAAAGAAGTCGTTCTCTTCGCCCGGCTTTCGCAGAAGGTTGAAGAGGAAGAAACGGAGGTCGCGATAGGGGTCGACGGTGTTGGCTGCGACGCAGGCGGCGCGGCAGTCGTCGAGCAGCTTTCCAGTAAGGTACTTGCGCAGGTGTTCGGCGGTGAGCCGCCGGACTGCCGCCTGCAGATCGTCGCTCAGGCTCGCTCCCATCTCGTCGACGATCTCCTCGACGCGGCTCTCGAGCTCACTCTGCGCCGTCACCGCCGCCGGCCGGTCGGATGCCTGGCGCCAGCGCGCGAGGTAGTCGTCGAACGGCTCTCCCTTCTTCGGTGCGCCGACCACGCCGGCGAATTTCTTGAGCGCGTCCTGCAGCTTCGCCGAAACCGTTTCGGTGAGCGCGCCGGAAGGCGGAAGCGACTCCCCCTTCTCCTTCAACTCGTGCTCGATCTGCGCCTGCAGGACCATGTAGGCCGGCGCGAGCGTCTCGATGAAGATCTCGCCATCCTGGTGGCGGGCCATGCAACGGGCCTCGCATTTCCGCACGCCCGGCCAGTAGACCCGCGGCGGCACCGAGAGCTTGGCCGGATCGAAGGTGCCGCGGGTGGTGTAACTGTGCGGATAGTTCGATTGCCCGAGAATGTTGCAGAGGTAGGTGTACTGGTCGGGGCGGAAGAGGATCGACCAGACGTCGCGGTAGAACCACGGCTTGAACGCGGGATTCCATCGCAGCCTGCCGGCGCGCCAGTGGATCAGGGCGTCGGTGTCGGTTGGCTCGATGTGCGGCGGATCTTCGAACGTGCCGGCGGTGCCGTAAAGATCGGTGCGCTCGGCGAATTGGGTGATGGCGAGGTTGTCGATGACGTCGTCCATGGTCACGATGTCCAGGATCTCGGGGACGTACCGCGGATAGGCGCAGATGACCCAAGAGGGAGCCTCGACGTCGATGAAGCGCACCTGCTGGACGAGCTCGGAGTACATGACCAGGCGGGCCATGACCGGGCCGTCCGAGGTGTCGTCGAACCAGCCGTCGTTGTTGGCGTAGTTGGTGATGCGCGGCTGGCCGAATTTGTCGAAGAGGTAGGAGCCGGAATGGCCATGGCCGCCGAGGACGAGAAGGCGGCCCCTGTTGTCGGTCATGAGATCGCCGAGCGTGTCGATCGTCCACGGTTCGGTGGGGGGAGGGAAGGTCGGGGAGTAGTTCTCGCCGCCGTCGCGGTCGAAGCTCGCTTTGCGGCGCGTCGTCCCGTCGACGCTGCGCGGACCGGGATCGATGATCAGCCGCTGCCGCGCGCCGGGATCGGTGATGCCGGCATTGCGCAGCGGATGGGCGGCGCCGTAGCCGTGCTCGCCCTCGAGCTGCTTGAACTCGTACCAGACCGCTTTCTTGTTCGCGAGCCAGACGCGCCACTGGATGTCGACGAGCGTTCCCGCGTTGCCGCCGCCCTCCACGCGCTCGCCGCGCTCGATGGGACGGCCGCCGGGCGACTGTTCGTCGTACACCCACACTTCGAAGCGCGCCGCCTGCCGCCGGATGCGCCCCTCGGCGTCTTTGAACGACGTGACGCGCTGGGCGGTCATGCCGTCGGGCGAGTAGATCGGATTCCCCATGGCATCGCATTCGGTGGGCAGTCCGGCGCGCTGCTGCGGACCGATGTAAAACGAGTCTGGACTGTTGCCGAGACGCGCGATCCCGATGCCGGGGTGGATTCGATAGATGGGAGGCATCGTCGTTCCGCCTTTCAGTCGTTCTCTAGTCGTTCTTCAATCGAGGAAATCGAGCGAGACGCCGTCGACCCGCAATAGCTCGTTGTCTTCGCGATAGTCGGCGCCGATGACCACGAGGGTGATCTGCAGCGACTCGGCGCCGGCGTCGAGAAGTTTTTTCGCCGTCTTGGTGACGTTGACGCGGTGATTGCGCGGCGTGTTGTGGCTGCGCGGACGGAGGTCGTATTCGCGCGCCCGCGTCGGAGGCAGCTCGCAGTGCCCCGGCCCGCCGATGCACGAGCCGTGGCCGAAGATGCCGAGGTAGCCGGCGTAGTTCTTGTGATCGATGGGCGTGGAGGCGTTTGCACCCGGCAGGTTGAGGAAGACGCGAATGAAGCAGGAGCGCGGGAGCTGCGGGACACGATGCAGCCGCACTTCGACCTGTTTGAAGGACTTGCGCGCCGGCTTCGGAATCTCGATCGGCTTCGAGACGAAGCGGCCGACCGGGGCGGACAATCCGACCGGTACGACGTAGGAGCACTTTACGTACTCGTAGCCGAACTGGGACATCTTCAGCGTGTCGGCGATCGTGTAGCTCCATGGAGTGAGGACGGCATCGAGGTCGGCCGGCAATGAGTGCGGGTTGATCTGCTGCCACTCCGACCAGAGCCGGTCGATGTTGGCGTGGATGGGCCAGAAGACCGGGTCGTACGAGGCGGTCAGGTTGCTCAGCATGTCGCCGCTCGCGGGCCGCGTGTACATGTCGGCGCGGGAGTGGAAGACGCGGCCGGAAGCCTTGGTGAGCCGGTTGCGGTTGGTCGCCGATGCGCCGGGGTGAAACTCCGGATCGGGCGCCGGGTTGGGATTCAGCCCGCCCGTCCAGATGTGCATGGTGTTGTGCGGGTTCTGGTCTAAGTAGCCGAACGAGTCGTTGTAGAGGCTCCCGCCGCCGAAGTCGCGGAACGTGCGGAGCGCCATGATCTGCTCCATGTCCTCGACGGTCGGGTAGTGGTACTGGAAGGGGGGATCGTTGATGGTCTTTTCTTTGCCGTATTCGGCCGAATAGCGCAGCGGATACCAGAGCGCGTTCGCGGCCAGGAGGGCGTCGATGAAACGGTCGCGGTGCGGACCGACGGTGTATTCCTCGCCGATCGCCGATTTGATATCCGCGAAGAACGCCGTGACCGACGTATAGAGCTTGCCGAGCGTCGCCTTCGCCACTTTCGCCGCTTCCTTCGCTTTGAGCGGCGGCGTGGCCTTCTCGAGGAATTGGATCGACTCTTTGGTGAGGAAGCCCTTGAACGACTCCGGGATGATCGATCCCGACGTCGGATCGTCGGGCACGTACTGCGGCATGGTCCAGTCCCAGTACGGCATGGTGACGCCGGGAACGAGGTCCTGCATGACCTGCTCGAATTCGTAGAGGTAGACGCGGTGCCACGGAAGGAAGCGCTCCCACCCGTGCTGGCAGTGGTTCTGGTGGATGAGCGCCAGGTTGTTGTAGTTGCGGCGGTCTTCCGGCCATTTGTCGAGGCGATACATTTCGCGGAACGCCTGCCGGACCGCGGTGACCTGATCGGGCAGCAGGCAGTCGAGGTTCATCCGCTGTTTCGGCTCGCCGTAGCGGTACTGGTAGTCGCTCGGCGACCCTTGGTACACGCCCCACGTCCTCACCTCGGCCTCGACGTTGTCCGCGGGGATGGACTCGATGGTGGTGGCGGTGGTTTGCGCCGCCGCCGGAAGCGAGATCCCGTGCTGCGGATCGCGGCAGCCGTCGTCGATCCAGTCGGAGATGAACTGGATGTCGTCCGGCGCTACCGCCATGCCTCCCCACGGCAGGCGCGGGAACCGCGTGCCGTCGAACGGCGCGTCGCCGCGGAGACCGCGTACGAGGCCCGACTTCGCGCCGCGCCCGGGGAACGGCGGACGGTCGCCGCTCTGCGCGGGAGCGCAACAACTGCAGGCCTGTTCGGCCGGCTCCTCCGGCGCGATCATCTGCACGCCGTGCACGCGCGCGTCCAGCAGGGCGTCCAGCGGAAACCAGAAGCGGCCCGCACCGCCGTAGTCGCTGTCGCTTTCCGCCGCCGCGCGGTCGAGGATCTCGACCACGCGCTCGTACCGCGTCACCACATCAAGGGTTTGTGCCATCGGATCCTCTCCAATGCGAAATGAGAAATGGCGGCGGCGAAAAGCGCCGCCGCGCCGGCGTAGACGACAGGGGTTGATTGCACGACGAACTTACCGGCCAGGATCGCCGCCGCCGCGACGAGGGCCAGGGCGGCGGCGCCGTAGCGCCGCTCCAGGTGGGAACGGATGAAGATTGCGGCGACGGAGATCGCCAGGGAGACGACCATGACCGCCGGCATCCACGCCGCCGCCGCCGTGCCCGCCGCGCCGCCCGCGCCGAGAAGGGCGGCGAAACAGAGCGGACACTTCGGCGTCAAAGCCATGGCCGCAGAACTGGCGAGCAGGAGCGATTCCCCGCGTTTTATTCTCTCCACATTGACGGACCCACTTGAGGAGTGTCCGGAGAGCCGATTTCCCTACCCTTCGAGTGGGCAGTCGTCGGAATCGGGGATCGTGCTCGCTACCGGCGGGCACGGGTAGTACTGGGTAAACTGCTGCACCTGCCGCGCGACGTCGACGCCAGCCAGCAGCTCGACGAGCGCCAGCGCCTCGTCGAGAGCGGATGAGACGCCCCCGCCGGTGACGCGATTGCGGTCGACGACGAAACGCGGATACCCAGCCGCCACTTTGACCGCCTTGAACTTCCGGAGGCACGGTAGGAACGCCCAGTGGGTCGTGGCAAGGTAGTTGTCGAGCAGCCCGGCCTGCGCCAGCAGCAGCGCTCCTTCGCACACGGAGGTCACCCACTGCGCTTTGGCGGCTCGGGTGATCAGGAAATTGAGATACGTCCGCTTCGGATCGTGCATGAGAAAGTTCAGCGCCGCCGGATCGCCCCCGGGAACCCACAGCACATCGATCGCGGGGACTTCGTCGAAACACTTGTGCGGAACGAGCTTCACTCCGGCGCGGGTGAGCACCGGTTTGTCATTCTCGGCGATGAGACAGACGTCGACGTCGAGCGCCTTCGCGTACGGCTTCATGACGCTGAACATCTCCACCGCGGCGGTGACGTCGAGCAGGTCCACCTTGTAATAAATCGGGATGCCGATGAGCATGGGCTCCTCCTACGGTCTCACCAACATTAATACCTACCCCATGAAAACGCTTGCCTGGATGCTCCTGTGTGGGTCTTGAAACGATCTCACGGTTGCCGTCACTACCGGATGAGGTACAGCAATCATGAAACGCAGAGAGGCTCGCTCGCTGCTTTTGCCTCGCCGATGCGGGCGACGTCGCGCTCGATCTGCAGGTCCGCGCGGACGATGCAGCTTATCCGTGACCGTGACGACGCCGCCATCCGGCGAGTACGTCACGCTCCCGCGCCCGATAGGGCCGCGCCAACATTAGGTGGCCGCAGTGTAGGGTGCGAGCGCGCCGGCCACGGCACCCACACCCGTAGAGATCCAAACATCTTTCCAGCTAAAGCAATCGGTGCCGTGATTTGCAGTCAGCTGACCGGCGACTGATCCGATGAACCCTCCGACCGCGCCAATACCACCGGTGATGACCGGAACCGGAACGTTCCCGTCTCTATCAACATAGGTCACCGGATCGGCGAGCGAGTATCCATAGAGATTCGTGTCACCAGAGCCAAAGAACAAGGCATCCTTTGCCGTCCAGCGGCCTGTCTTCGCATCGTAATCGCGGACGCCGAATCTCGTGAAACCAGTGTCGGCGTCATATAGTCCGGCCGCAAGACCGAACGGCATGAAACGGGATGCTGTCCTCACGCGGAAGGAGCGATGCGAACCAATATGCGGGTAGATTTTTACAATCTGGGCGGCCTGTGCGACACGGTAGACTTCCTGCGGTGTCGCCACCGTCGCACGTTCGACCCCTTAAGCAAAGGATAGTGCTGCTCGAGCTAGGGAAAAGCGCGTACCACGCACACACGGATGAGGACGGCTGACGCCAACGTGCCCGTTCCGAAGATCCGTGGTGATGTTGGCGTCACTGCTTCGTCCAGTCACTCGTGACGGCCCTCCCCTCTTGCCCCGCGCCGCCGCTTCGAGCGTTCCTTCTTGAGTGAGAGGTTGGCGGCGGCACGGCAGACCGCCGCCGTCAGCCCTAATATGCAGTAGCCGTAGCGATGTTTGAAGGTCCAGACACTCGGGACCCGCTTGAATCAGTAGCAATGACGAAGTATCGATAGGTGTGGCCCTTCAAGAGCCCCTGGTCATGGCGAGTAACTGATGACGTCGTCGCAACTGGCTTGAATGGACCGGACCCTCCGGCCCTCCAGAGCTGATAGAAGACTGGACCGTTCACCGGCGTTGCCGTCGCCCAAGAGACATCAATCGTCGCCCGGGTACGCGAGACAGCAGTCAAATGAGCAGGGGGAGACAAAAGCGTGCCGGCGACCTGCTGCGGTCCGCCCCCAGGCCCGCATCCGTTGCACGTGGCCACCGCTATGGTCGCTACGTCAGAGTCTGTGTGGCCGCATGGGTTCGTGATTCTGACAAAATAGTTCGTGGTCTCGATCGGAGTTACGGTAAGGGTAGTGTCAGTAGCGCCCGCGAAGGGGGTACCGTTCTCGTACCACTGATAGGAGAGCGGCGTGGTGCCTGAAGCTTCGACAGACAACCTAACGGAGCCGCCGTTCACGACTGTCTGAGATCCCGGTTCGAGCGAGATTGCGGGGAGATCGCAAGGCTGAACGACGGCGATCGCAACGCCCGAGCTATCTGAGGTGCCGCAGGAATTTGTCGCGCGCACCCAATAAGTTGAGGATACCGTCGGCGTGAAAGTCAGCGATCGCCCGTCGCCGAGAGGCTCCGAGATGTCGGATGGCGCGCCGCGATACCAGTCGAATGTGAACGGTGCGGTACCCGACGGCGTTGCAGACAGAGATACGTTATCACCAAGATTGATCGTGATTGCTGAGGACGTGATCGATACGGTTGGCGGAATGCAACTGAGGGCGACCGTCACGGCAGCTGCGTTACTGTCGATCACTCCGCAAGCATTCGAGATTCTCACCCAGTAGGAAGTCGTCGCGGATGGAGTCAAAATGACGGTCGAGCCGCTGCCCACCGGTTGAGCGGTATCGGGGACGTCGCCGGCAAACCAAGAATAGGCAAGCGGCGCGCTGCCTATAGCGTCAACGGAAAGCTGGACGGAATCTCCCTGTTCAATCGTCTGGGTCACAGGTCCCGTGAGGATCTGCGGTGGAGTGCAAGGCGGCAGGACCGTTACCGTCGCGGTATAACTCGCCGCGATGCCGCAGGCGTTCGTGACTTCAACCCAGTAATCGGCAGTCGATGTGGGTGTAACGGTGACCGTCGAAGCTGTCGCGCCGGAAATCGGCGTGCTCTCGTCACCGGATGCGCCAAGGAACCACTGATACGCAATCGGAGAGGTGCCTGAAGCAACGACGCTGAGCGTTGTTGGCGACCCGCTCGTAAGTTGGGCCGACGAGGGATTTCCCTCGATTGTCGCCGGAGAGCACGCGGGAAGGACTACCACGGTCGCAGCTGCACTGATTGCGGTGCCGCACGCATTCGAAACCAGAGCCCAATAAGAAGTTGTTTCCGACGGGCTGACCGGAATCGTGAATGCCGTGAGGTTTGTGGGTTGGGACTCGTCCCCGCTCACGCCGATGAACCACTGAGCGGTAATCGTGTCTGTTCCTGATGCCTCGACGGAGAGGAAACCCTGGGAACCCTGCGTGATCGTTATCGATGTCGGTTGCGAGGATATCTCGGCGGGCTCACATGACACAACGGTTATCGTTCCAGTTGGACTGTCGGCCGACCCGCAGGGGTTCGTCACCCGCACCCAATACGACGTCGTTTCTGTTGGCGATACGGCGAGAGTCGAACCGTTCGATCCCGACACCGGCGTCGAAGTGTCGCCCGAGGAGCCGACGTACCACTGATAGGTCAGCGGATCAGTTCCTAATGCAGTCGCCCGCAACGTCCCCGATTTGCCCGAAACGATCGTTGTCGAGTTGATGTCAAAGACAAGCGTCGGTGCGATGCAGGCTGTGGTCGTGGTCAACGTTGCCGTTCGCGAGTTTGTCGAACCGCAAGGGTTTGTAACCTGCACCCAATATGGAGTCGTGGCAGACGGTGTTACGCTGAGTGACGTGCCGGTAGCGCCATCGATCGGGTGGGACCCGTCGCCTGCCTGGCCGAGGTACCACTGATAGGAGAGCGGCAGCTGCCCCGTAGCGGCGACCCTTACAGTCGTCGTGCTGTCGGTGACAATCGTGTCGGAGAGTGGTTGTGTCGTGATGGACGGTCGGGCACAGGTCGAGACGCTAACAGCAATCGTACCGCTGTCAGCCTGCCCGCACAGATTTGTGGTGCGCACCCAATAGGCGGATGTTGTTTGAGGTGTCGGTATGTAAACCGTGGAATTTGCGCCCGCGATCGGTTGGGTGGTGTCGCCAGCAGAGCCGCCATACCACTGGTACGAAACCGGCGAAGTTCCAGCGACCGAAACCGTGAGTGAAACGGGGTCTCCCGCTTGAATCTGCTGCGATGAACTCTGGCTTGAGATCGAGACCGGCTGGCATGTACCTGATACGGTAACCACCGCGGCTGTCGAGTCGGTTCTGCTGCAGCTATTTGACACTCTCACCCAATAGGACGTAGTCGTTGCTGAAATAGGCGCGATCGTTGAGCTATTTGCGCCAGGCACCGGCGAAGAGACATCGCCCGAGGAACCGGCGTACCACTGATAGGTATATGGAGAAGTGCCGCTCGCAGCGACGGAGAGCGGAGCGGCGGACCCGACAACGACGGAAATGTCGGTTGGCGGACCGATGATCGAGATGGGCACGCACGATGAGCCGCTTAGCGACGGCACGAGCACGGATTCGCTGGTGACGAATCCGCAGCTATTCGAGACGATAGCGCGATAAACAACAGGCGCGTCCGTTAGGGGCACCGTTGTGCTCGCCCCCGCGGCGATTACCGGCGGCACCGAAAAGCCGGCAACCGCCGTATCGTTACTGTCGATGAACCAGCCGTACGTATTGCCTGAGCCGCTCGCGCCGACAGACAGCGTGGCCGTCGTTCCTGTCACGCTCGCGGACGGCGGCGTGGTTATTAGTGGCGCACAAGCGGGAGTCACGACCACCGTGATCGGTGGCGAATTGGTTGATCCGCACTCCGTCGTGACAGTTGCGTGATACTGACTTGTCGCAAGGGGTTGAACAGCGATGTTGTCGCTCGCGCCGCTTCCGCTGATCCGTTGTGAACCCGATGTGGTGTCGAGATACCAGTCGTACACGGCCGACGTCACGTTCGAGACATCCACACTCAGCGTCGCGACTGATCCCGTTTGGATCGCGAGCGAGGTAGCCGCGGCGCTCACCTGCGGTGGCGAACAGGTTGTCGAAAACACCGTCGGGGTCGCCTTCTGCGGTAAGTACTGCGTAGTTCTTGCGAGAACCCTAGGGCCGTATAGCGAATCGCCTCCGGGGTAGAGATTAAATGTGATTCGGAGTTGATCGTCGAACTCCTGCGGCGTTGAGAAGTCAAGTGGGTCGTCGGCAACACCGCCTTGAACGACATGATAGAGACGCACGTCCCTCATCACGCCGAACTTTAAAGACGAAGCTCCAGCCCGGAGATCGCCTGTATTGTCAGCTTCATAGCCCCTTCCGATGTTCGCTGCTGTATCAAAGAACAATGAAGGATTCTTCAAGGTGTGGTAGCCAGTCCAGAAAAAGGGCGAGCCCATGACATCCATTGGAATTACCTGAAGCAGCCCATAGCTCGACGCTAGAGCGGTCTGGGCTGTAAAGGTCATCACGTCCTGCACGCTCCGGACGGCGCGAGATCGTCCTGACGTCGGAGTGATGACGGATCCGCACAGCGGCTGGGGTGTGGGATCTCCGACCCATCCTTCGCGGGGGTTAGCGCTCAAATACTGACGCGCCGTCGGGTAAAGTCCGTTTGCCGGCACAAGTGTCGGGTGACCGTTGTCGCAGTATAGATATCCCTTGCGATGCGGTGCGATAAAGTCATCGACGTCTGCCAAACATGTCGAAGAGCCGGGACAGAGACGGAAGCCGCTTGGGAGCCCAAAATCGCTGTAATGCTCAGGAGCGTTACGAGGCAATTGCTGGGGAAGGGTACCCGAGACGAACAGGTGAGGTGCCGTCGCACTGCACTGATCCTGGTAGTGATCCTGGAGAGTACAGAAGTCCTTCGTGATCGGCTCGTAGCGGAAGGCGAACGGCGAAAACAACGTAAGGTTGGTATCGCCTGTTTCCTGATCGCTCTGAGCCTTGAGGTATTGCGGTGGGATTCCGGACCAGTGCGCCCGTCTCACGAAGGCGGCGTCCAGCGACGTATTGTTGACTGCACCGGGATGATAAGGCAGGGCGGCTTGTGCGATCCCAAGCGTTGATGGGTCGGAGACGGTTACGCTCAACCGAATCGGATCGTCTGCGGTCGTTGCATCCTCGGGCGTCAGAGTGACAGTAGCGTCACCCTTATGCACGACCTGAAATGTTTTGGTAGCGGCGTTCTGTGTTGCGTCAAAAGGGAAGAGCACTGTTTGAGGGAATAGCGGCTCGTTAAAAGCTACGGCGTCGTTGAGAGTCGCGGGAAGGGGCGGATCGACTGTTTCCGGTGAAACGTCGAAGCCCGAGGAAACGGCGAGCCAAGTGTTGTCCGGCTGCCGTTCCTCGTAAGAGAAATCGAATCTGGCGCCTAGAGGGAGAGTGGCTTTCGAATCATCCGCCACAAGGGTCCAACTCGGTTTGGTCTCACCTTGAAGCGTGATCGCGAAACGTTGGTCATCGCGCGCGTCAAAGGTCACGTTGTCGATCGCGTACTCCCAAAGCAGAGAAGGGGAGTCGAGCGCGCTAGGCGTGATCGTCAGAGTCTTTACATTGTCAAACTTGAAGGATATTTGCTGTGTTTGGCCGGGAGTCGGTACATTATAGGGGTCGTAGCCGGTCAGCGACTCCACCTGTGAATTCCCATGGTCGTCAATCAACACGAAGCGCACGGTCCGGTAATTCGTAGTCTTTGTACCCGAGGTGTAAAGTGGTCCGGCTGCGAAAAACGACGGAAGGAAATTGCCTAGAGTGAATTCGATGTGCGAGGCACGACGAGAGAATGAGATTCGAAGCGACGATGTGTAAGTCAGGCCGGGAATGATCTGGGCAATACCATTGTCGTTATGGGTCCAATAGACGTGTGAATTCCAGGGATACGAGAGCGGAACATGGTTGTATAGGAGTGACTCAACGTTTCCGCCGTTGAAGGTGATCGGTGATATGGTGATCTTCTGCGGCGCATCAACCGGCGTAATGGCAAGGTCATCAAATGTCACCGTATGCGATTCGGCGACGATATGGAGCGCGGGTACGCAGAGGAATAGAGCGAGCGCCAACGTTTGACGAGCTTTCATCTTCGAACAGGCCTCTATTGTTTCGTTATAGCGATCGTGACTTCGCTACCGGGGGCGCTGCGGAGCTCGAGGTACAGCTCATTCGTCTCATGAAGGGCCACGGTTGCGCTCAACACCCGTTCGGCTTTCTTGAACGCGCTCTCCGCGAAGATGACCACGCCGTTGACTTCGAGGTAAGCGGCGGTTGAACGGTTGAGGCCGTGGGAATCTCCGTTGACGATGGTTAGGGTGTAATTGCCCGGGGTGACGGTAACTCCCGTGTCGAGAGCATCGGGAAGCCCGGTTCCGCGCGTCAGGCGATAGTAGAACACGAGAGGAGGCCGCGTGACGTACTTGCCGTTCACCAGTTCTTGTACTGCCATTCGCGAACGGTCGGCGTCTGGCGTGAGCAGTTCGGGTATCCCGTCGCCATCGATGTCGAGCAAATTGAGGCCAAAGAGCGTCGTGTGGGGCCGACCCGCGCCGTCCGACTCGAGGGGACCGAAGAGTTTGATGGCCCCGACCGTCCATTTGAATAGCCAATCCTGCGTGTAACGCCCTCCCGGTATTGACATTATGATTTCAGGTTTACCGTCGCCGTCGAGATCGGCGATCGAAAGGGAGGCCAGAGCACCGCCGATGTATCCCGGATTGAAGTCGGCCGCAACGGAGGCTCCGGTAGGCGCCATCCGGAGAACCCGCAGCGCATCGTGTCCGCCGTTGTAGTAGGCGGCAACGATGTAATCTCCCGAACCGGTGCCGTCGAGATCGGCGCGAAGGAAGGTATGCAGTTGTTCCTTGGGAAAGGCGCCCTTCAGCCCGGGGTCATTCAGGAGCGAGTCTGGATAAAACGATGCGACGATCTGGTCATCGGACGTGGCGCCCGATGCCCCCCGGATGATGAGGAGCGTGGAGAGTAAGAAGACGCGGGTCAGAGTGCGTATTCGCATAACGATCCTTAGTCGCAAAAAAGTGGGGCCGAGAAACTGGATGCCGAGAATGATACGTGGAAACGAGCACTACTGTCATTTGACCTGAATGGTGAGATTGCTTGCTTCTCGATCGCAGCATTCCTTCTGACGCAGCGGTCGTTCGTAGCCCTCTTCGGTGGCGCTTGCTCGCTTCCGCGAAATTGGCGGCGGAGGGTACCGGCAATGTGGCGATTAGCCAAGACGCAACTTCGGAAGGTTGCGAGGATTGGTGGCGGCTGGCGCGGAGGCTGTCGCCCGGAGACGAGGTGTAGTCGTTCCGACGTCCTCGGAGCGCGGTCGTGGCTCCATCGCGAGTGTGAGAGCCCGCGGCATTCGGCAACAGGGTCGTGGCCCGGCCAGCCATCAGATGTCCGACATGCTGCATGATGGAGGGCGGCAGGAAAGCATCCTCGTCGCACCTTGTCAATCAAAAGCCCGAGTAGTCACATTTGTGACAGGTGGAGGTAGGTGGTAGGGAGAGGCGACTTTCGGTCACTCCTTCTATGTGAGGTCCGATTCCGCTGCGGACACGGTGACGTACGCGCTCCTCGATTATCGGGACTTGTCGGCTCTCTTCGGCCCGCAGGATAGAGCATCGTTTCTCGCGGGTTACCGCGATCACGAGCGGTGGCGAGAAGGCGAACGCAATCCGCGCGCTGCCGTCCGGGTGATCGAGCGCATGCGGGCAATGTGGAATGAAAGAGCTGTCTCATGAGGACACGGCTCGAATATGCAATCCGGAGCGGGAAGGTGAAGCCGAGCGATGTGGCGCGGCGGGCAGGATACAGCCGTCAGCATCTTGCGCTCATGCGTGATGGGCACCTCACCTCAGCGAGATCGGAAGACGCCGTCGTCCAAGCTTTCGAGAAAATAAGGGGCGAAACCGTCGAGCGCGAGACTCTTTTCGAGCCGCGACAGGTGCTGAGGCTGGCCTCCCTTCTACCAGCGCCATCAGCTCGCCGCGACAGACGAAAATCGGGCAAAGAAGAGAAGCCGGCTGACATTCTGGGAGCTATGACCGATCTCGAGTTCGAGCGGTCGCTCGTGCTGCTGCACGTTTCGAATGCGAGCGAAGCGATGATCCGCGAGCTCCTCGATGCCGGCTTGCTTCTCTTGGATCGGAACCCTCGACGTGCCGAGGCCTTGTTCGGGTTCGCGAGCGAAACCGTGGAACGTCTCGCTCGATTACCAGCGGCGCTTGCGCATTCGCTCCGCGGTCTCGCCGAGAAGGGCCGCGCGAATGCGCTCCGGATGACCGGCAGATACGAAGACGCGCTTCGAGCTCTTGAACGGTCGGAGCGCGAACTCGCCGCTGCGCGGTATTGCCGGCGTGAACTCGCATACGCGCGTTACTGCCGCGCGGCGGTGCTCTTCAAGATGGAGCGGTGGGTGGAAGCCTATCGTGCGGTTCACGGCGCCCGAAGCCTCTTCGAGGCGCAGCATGATCGCGCGGGAGTCGTGAATTGCGACATTCTCAAAGCCTGCATCACCCTGGAGTGGGGCGAGCTCGATCGCGCACGTGAGATGTTCCTAGCTCTCCGGAAGACCATCGAAGCGCGGCGCGACTATCGACGCCTGGCCGATCTGTGGATGAATCTCGTCGTCTGCGATCTCAGGCGCGGCGACACTTTCGAAGCCGGTCTCTGGCTGGGACGTGCCATGCGGAAGTTCCGCGAGCTCGGCCTCGCCTCGGAGGTCACGCGGGGACGTTGGTGCGGGGCGACCCTTGCGCTGGCCCAGGGACAACGGACGCATGCCGTCCGTGAATTCAGAGCGGCAGCGGAGGAATTCGAGGAGCTTGGGATGCCGATGGATGCCGCCTTTGTGAAGCTCGAGCTTCTCGGCGAGCTGGTAGATGAGAAGAAGTGGCGGGAAGCGGAACCGATCGCGCTCTCACTCGCCAGTCTCTTCCTCAAAGCCGGCGTCGGTCCGAGCGCCGCGACCGCGCTCGACTACCTTCGCGAAACCGTGAAGGGACGCTCCGCCGACCGGGATGTCGTGAGGCGCGTCCGGCGACACATCCGCCGCGTCGAAGTATTTCCCGATGAAAGATTCACGGAGGGGCCGGCATGAGGCCGACCCGCTCCGAGGTCGTCGTCTTAGCCGTGGGGAATCACGAGTTGGCTTTCGAGGACAATCAGCAGAAGATCGAACACACTCCCTCCTTTTGGCCAGCCGGTATGTGTCCGGCGGCCGGCGTCATGATCGGGGGGCCCTCGCGATTCAGGAGAGGTATGACGCGAGGAAGGCAGTTGTCACGTAGCGTCGCTGCGGAACTGCGGAATGGTGGCGCCGGGGCATATACTTTTCGCGGCCCACCGCCTGCGTCCGGCCACGGTCTGATGACAGAGATGAACCACACGTCGCCAGTCGTGTCCGAACGAGTCGAAGCAGCGTACCGCTCTAATTACAAGCTGCTGAGCTATCTCGCCTCGGCGCGTTTCAGGATTCCGGATGACGAGGTCTGCGCCGTTATCCATGACGTCTTTGTGTCGTTCATCCGTTCGGAAGCGAGGGTCGGCAGGACCGAAGCCGACGAGCGGGCGTGGCTCGTCGGTGCAGTCTGCAACGCTTCGCGGTATTACTGGCGCAAGCACCGCGGCGGCGAGGAGATCGTCCGCTCACGAATCGAGCCCGCTCTCGCGACTGAAGAAGTCCTCGACCGTATCGAGTTGGCGACGGTGCTCCGGCAGCTGCCGGAGCGTTGCCGCGATCTGCTCTGCCGTCGGTACGTGGAGGGCTACACGTCTCGTGAGATCGCGGCGGACGAAGCGCTGACCTCCGGATCCGCCAGAAATCTACTTTCCAAGTGCCTGCTCGCCGCGCGACGCGCCTTTTCCGGTCGACGCTTCAAAACCCGATCATGACCACCCACAAGCATCGCGATGACGATGAGCTCCTTGTATATCGGCTCAGGCTGCCAGGGAGGGACGACACCATCGCCAACGACTTGGCGAACTGCTCGGAGTGCGCTCGTCGGATGGCGGAGAACGAACGCTTTCTCGTGAGCTTGCGGGACGGGGAAACCTGGCGAGCTGCGGGCGACGAGCAGACGGCCGGCATGGAGGACGGGCTTTCAAAACTCCGGCTGGAACTGGATCAGCGCGCAGAGCACGAAGCGGCGGCCGCTGTGGTGTGGGAGACGCTGCAAACGCTGCCCACAGTTACCTGGGCGGAAAATCTTGAGGCCGCGGCGCCCAACGAGATGCTGACACGCCGGTTGCTGAACGCCGGGGTCGCGGCCTTGGATCATTCGCCGGACGACACCCTCGCGATCCTCGACGCTGCAGAAGTGTCTACGCGAAAGCTGGACCGTCCTGCCGCGGCCGAGTATCGCTGCGAGATCTGGAAGAACCGGGCAAACGCGTATCGGATGTGCGGTGACTACGACGCGGCGCTGAACGCCACGGCGCGAGCCGCGAAGTACACGCGGCTGTGGTCGACGGGCACATACGCGCTTGGCCTGGTGATCTACACGCGCGGCACGGTCCTCTTCAAGATGGGCCGCTACACGGAGGCGAACGACTGCGCCGACGCCGCGATCGAGTATCTCCGCGACTTCCTCGACCGGCGCCAGATCGCGTACGCGAGAAATCTCAAAGCGGCGATCTGCACCGAGGAGGGGCGGCTCAGAGAAGCCGCAGCCATCTACACGGAGTTGCGCCCGGAGATGGAAGCGCTCCAGGATGTTTTCGGAATGGCGACCATGACGGCGAACCTGGCAACGACGAACGTGCGGCTCGGGAATCTCACCGTAGGCCGGAAGTTCGCGATCGAGGCAATGCAGCGCTTCATGGATCTTGGGTCGTCTGCGGACGAAATCAGGATGAAGTGGGTGCTGGCGACGATCCGTTCAGCAGAGGGCGGGCGCGAAGATGCGAGCGACAAGTTCCGCTCCGTGGCGTCTGCATTCGAAAAGCTCGGGATGCATGGTGACGCCGCGCGCGTGAAGCTCGATATCGCGGAAGAGCTTCTGCGTTCCGAAGAGTGGGAAGAGATGGAAGTCGTCGCCCGCGAGGCAGCCGAGGCTTTTGCGCGAAATGATACGAGAGCCTACTTGGCAGAGGCGCTGTCACACCTCCGACAGGCGGTGGAACATCGTGCGGCGACGGCAGAGCTTCTGGCGTACGTTCGCTCATACATCGACGCGGACAGGCCACGCTCAGAGTTCAAGCCTCCCCAACCACACTCGAACACAAACTAGAGCGGTTCCTCCATCGAGTTCTCCATGAGCGCTTTTCACCGAGAGGAGAGTGAGCTGCGATTCCCACGGTTCTGAGCGTGAGCGTAGCTTTGTACCGGCAAACTCGAGACAAAGGTCGTTGAAGTCGCTTTCCGCACCCTGGGACTACTTGTGTCATCTTGCCGGCGAATTACTCAGCGGCCGGCCTCGGCGCGCTGCACGCTTCATAGCGCCGTTCCGCAGGCGGAGAAAACTCCTCCGCGCTTCCACGGCATACTTCCAGACATGAATCGCTTCCTCCGCGCCTCCGCTCTCCTCCTCGTCGGCGCGACGGCTGCGCCGCTGCGCGTCGGCGACGTCGCTCCCAACTCCGCTTGATGGACCAGAACAGCCACATCGTGCGGTTTGGCGGCGGCGCGGGGGCACAAGGTCGTGTTGGGTGTTCTATCGCAGGTCGGTGGCTAATCCGGGCACGTCATCGCTGGTGGCAATCCAGACGTTCGCTTCCGGGTCGCAATCTGCCTGAACGTGATACGTGTTCGACTCCATCGCGGCGGAAAGAATGACAGGAACGCCGCCGCGCCAGCCATCTCCTCGCGCTCGAGCGCGTGGGCATCGAAGCGCGGCGGAGCAGCAGTGTTTTGGCCCCACGCGCAGTGCGTCGGCGTCGCGAAAGACCGTTCGTCTCGTGGGTGAGCGTGCATCGGCGAGGGCACCGGCGTTTCATCCCGGACGCGGACGTGCGTAGCCGCCGCGAAACACTATTTCACTTTACCCGCGAGCGTGCATCGCGAGCGCGCAACGGTGTTTCACGTCGCCTGCGCGCATGCAGCGGAGCAGCGAAACATGTTTCGCCCGTCCGCGAACGTGTTGCGGCACCGCGCATCAGCCTTTCACCTCACCCGCGAACGTGTTGCATTGCTCCGCAACACCGTTACATCTCACGCGCGCATCTGTTGCGTTGCGCCGCAACACTGTTACACCTCCCCGCGAACGTGTTGCGTTGCACCGCAACACCGTGACACGTCACTGACGCACGCGAGTCGCCGCGGCGCAAAACCCTTACACATCAGGTGCTTACCTGCGTTGCCCGACCGCAACCGCGGTGCGCGAGAATTTTTTTTCACATCCCACTTGACACGCGGCCGGAACGGACATATACATGAGCTACGAAGTCAAGGGTAGGACAACCTGAGACTTTGGCGGCTGTCGGCGGTATGGGCTTCCCGGATGGGATATCAAGTCTGTACCGGTGCGGGAGTTGAGCTTGCTCCTCCTGCCGCGGACACTCGAGGTGGATACACCTCGGGAAACATTGACTCGGAAGATCGGCGTGTAGCCGACGCTTCCAGCCGGTGGAGCCGCTTCGCACTTGTCGCGACGAGTCGTCGTGGTCCTCCGGCCTCAACCTTAGAGGAGGACCTTGTCATGAGTAACACCGTTCCCATCATCACCACCACCCCCGGTACGACATCCGCGGATACGTCCAAGCTCACCCCCGAGGCAGTCATCGAGCAGTTGCGGTCGATACAGTCTCAGATCGACGAAGTAGCGCCGCTGTCAAAGCAGCAGCGTGCGCTGCTGAAGACGCGTCTTCGGACGCAGCCGACGCCGATCGTGAATGCTTCGATCAACGTCATGGACGTGAGCGGAAACGTTTCTCAGGCGATCGGTCACGCGCTCGGTGACGTCCGTCAGATACAGGACGAGGCGCTTCGCTGGGACGCCGTGATCGAGCAGGCTAGCGCATTCCTGAAAGGGCTCGAGGGAGCCAACCTCGTTCGCCGTCAGCGTCTCGCCATCATCGGCAGACAGGCGTACGCGATCGGGACGCAGCTTGCGATCGACCCGGCCAACGCCGTGCTGGTGCCGCATGTCGAGGAGGTCAAACGGTTGAAGGTTGCCTCGCGCCGCAAGAAGACGGCCGGGGCTTCTCAGACACCCGAGGCCCCGACGACACCGGCACCGACGACGCCGGCTCCGTCGACGACGACACCGAAGGCTGTAGAGTAAGGAGGCAGTTGAACCCGGGCGCGCAAGGGCGCGCCCGGGTTCCTGTACCGGTTATGAACAAGAAACATCCATCCGACCGAGCGCTGGCGGTCATCAACCAAGCCATCGACGCTTTGCAGCGCGGCGCGGACGCCCCCGAGTCGCCGATCAAGAGGTTTCACAATCGCCAGGAGAGAGATGAGCTTGGGCGGCAGGCGAAGCGGCTGCGCAAGGGACAACTCGTGCCGCAGTACGGCAATCTTTTGTCCGGCCCCGAGCTTGCCGCCATCCTGGAGCTCACCATCCGCCGCGACGAGATCATCGAGGCGGCCCACAAGGATCTGAGGCGCGCAATAGGGCAGCTCGAGAAACTCATCCAGGAGGAGGGAGCCGCCGTCAATCAGACCTTTTACGCGATGCTCCGGGACGCGGAGGAGGAGGCCATCGTCCTCGGCCCCGGCAGCGAAGGCGCCCGGCGTATCCCGCACATGAACTTCATCATCGAGATTGCCAGAAAGGGGGAGTCTCTGTATCGCCGGAAGAGCAGTGCGGATTCCGTGCAGGTCGGTCCCCGCCTGACGAAGAACCCCGTTGCCGCCACGATCATGGCGGAGATTTACGCGTTGACGGCAGCGCAGATCCTCGATTCACCGCCCGACGGCGAAACAATTCTCATGTTTCCGGCAGAGGGTGGCGACCCGGCGCGCGGCCGCGTGCTGATGCGCATCGGCGTCGGCAAGGCGTCGTGGATCGGCAGCTTCGAGCAGGGCGACACGGAGCACAACACCGTTCAGTTACTGCCGGACGGCAAGCACCTGTTCGTCTCCGCCGGCGGCGCCGGCTACATCCTCGACGCCCGGTCGCGAGCGCTCGTGGAGCGGATCGGCAACGACGTCGTCTCCGTCGGCGACGCGTACATGGGGAGTGTCTTCATCGTGACTCACGACCACCGGAGCTTCGAAGCGTTCGGAATCCCCGGCCGGCTCTGGAAGACCGGCACGATCGGTTGCGGAGGGTTCCGCGGGTTGACGTTCGAAGGAGAAGAGTTCGTCGGCGAAGCGCGGCAGGAGGGCGAGCCGGATTGGGCCCGCTTCT
Source organism: Thermoanaerobaculia bacterium (assembly GCA_036488085.1). Taxonomy (GTDB): domain Bacteria; phylum Acidobacteriota; class Thermoanaerobaculia; order Gp7-AA8; family Gp7-AA8; genus DASXHZ01. Next base: position 101,644 of record DASXHZ010000089.1, on the reverse strand, counting down.
CCGTGAAGCTCTCGAACGGCGAGGTGTCGTTTAGGGCTGACCGCCCGGGGTAGCGGCCGGTCGGCTCTCAGCGAACGAGGTGAATCGCGCGACCGGATCGGCCGGCGATCCCGCGCCAAACCAGCAGACTTCGCCTCCGGCGAGCGGCTTTCCGTCGAGGGTGAGCTGCAACACCAGGGCGAAGAGCGCCGCGGTGACTGGCATGTCCGCCTCTAACGCCGTTTTCCGAGATATAGAATCCTAACCATGAAGAAAACGCTGGCCGCCGCGATCCTTCTCTGTGCGACTGCGGTCTTTGCTCAGCAGCCGCAACCACAGCCGCAGTCGCCGCGGGATCCGGCGGAGGGGGCGCAGGTGCCGGGGAGCAAGACGACGCCGGGAGCTTCGCAGCCGTCAATGGCGCAGCCGGCGGTCAACCAGCCGGCCGTGCGGCCGGCGATACTCGACGTCAAGCCGCTGCGCTGGCGCTCCATCGGGCCGGCGAACATGGGCGGACGCATCGCCGACTTTGCGGTCGTGGAGAAGGACACCTACACGATCTACGCGGGCGTGGCCACCGGCGGCGTGCTGAAGTCGACCAACAACGGCACGACGTGGCAGGGCGTTTTCGACGAGGAGCCGGTCGCCTCGGTCGGCGCGGTGGCGGTGTCGCAGAACAATCCGAAGATCGTTTGGGTCGGGACGGGGGAGGGGAACAGCCGCAACAGCTCGTCGTGGGGCAACGGGATCTACAAGTCGACCGACGGCGGCGATACGTGGACGAATATGGGGCTTCGCGACTCGCACGACATCCCGCGGATCGCGCTCGATCCGAAGAATGACGACGTGGTCTACGTCGCGGCCCTCGGCCATCTCTGGGGCGCGAACCGCGAACGCGGCGTTTTCAAGACGAGCGATGGCGGGAAGACGTGGCAGCACGTGCTCGCAGTAGACGAAAACACCGGCGCGGTCGACGTGATCGTCGATCCGGCGACGCCCTCCACTGTCTATGCCGCGATGTGGGCGCGGCGCCGCTATCCGTGGGGCTTCGATAACGGCGGCGCGACGAGCGGCGTGTTCAAGTCGATCGACTCCGGCAAGACGTGGCAGAAGCTGACGAACGGCCTCCCATCGGAGACAGGCCGCGTCGGGCTCGACATCTATCGCAAGAATCCGCACGTGCTGTACGCGGTGATCGAGTCGGACATCGGCGGCTCGCAGTCGCTCGAGGGGATGCGCAGCCACAGCGGCGGCATCTTCCGCACCGACGACTCCGGCGCACACTGGACGCGCACCAGCGACTTCAGCCCGCGCGGGTTTTACTTCGGAAAAATCCGCGTCGATCCGAACAACGATCAGCGCGTCTACGTCCTCGGTTTCGGTACGGCTGTTTCGGACGACGGCGGCCACACGTTCCTCAACACCGGCGCGCGCGACATCCACGGCGACTGTCACGCGATGTGGATCGATCCGAACAATTCGAACCACGCGCTCCTCGGCACGGACGGCGGGATCTATTTCTCGTACGACAAGACGAAGACGTGGAACTTTCAGAACAACGTGCCGCTCGGCGAGTTCTATAACATCAGCTACGGCATGGATCAGCCGTACACGGTCTGCGGCGGTCTGCAGGACAACGGGACGTGGTGCGGCAAGGCGCAGGTGCGGCACCAGGAGTCGTCATTCGGCGGCAATCCGAACGCCTCGGCGATCACGAACGCCGACTGGTTCTTCGTGAACGGCGGCGACGGCTTCTGGGCGCAGATCGATCCGACGAATCCGAACATCATTTATAGCGAGTCGCAAGGCGGCGACATGTCGCGCCTCGACCTCGCGTCGGGGCGGCGCCGCAATATCCAGCCGCAGGCGAAGGAGGGGACGCCGGGCTTCCGCTTCAACTGGAACACGCCGATCATCCTCTCGGCGTTCGATCCGAAGACGCTTTACATCGGCGGGAATCGCGTCTTCCGCCTCACCAATCGCGGCGACAACTGGGAAGCGATCTCGCCGGACCTCACGAATGCGAAGCCGCAGACGATGGCGACCGCCGGCTCGGCGGCGGAGAATTACGACACGGTCGTCGCGCTCAGCGAGTCGCCGAAGGACCGCAATGTGCTGTGGGCCGGCACGGATGACGGCAATGTGCAGGTGACGCGCGACGGCGGCAAGAGCTGGCGCAACGTCACGCCGAACATCGCCGGCGCGCCGCCCGGTCTGTGGGTGTCGCGCGTCCAAGCGTCGAATCACGATCCGGCGCGCGCGTATGTCGCCATCGACGGGCACCGGAGCGACGACTTCCATGCGTACCTGTTCGCGACCGATGACTACGGCGCGACCTGGCGCTCGATCGCCGGTTCGATCGACGCGCCCATGAAGGGGTTCCGCGAAGATCCGGTGAATCCGAACCTGCTGTTCGCCGGCACGGAGTTCGGCATCTTCATGTCGCTCGATCGGGGAGAGTCGTGGCAGCAGCTCAAGGAAGGGCTCCCGACGGTCTCCGTCGACGACATCGAGATCCATCCGCGCGAGCATGATCTCCTGATCGCGACGCACGGGCGCAGCATTTACGTCATCGACGACATCTCGCCCTTGGAACAGATCACGCCGGAGAAGATGTCGCAGAACGTCCTCTTCACGCCGCGCGCCGCAACGGAGTTCTACTACACGCCGATCGGCGGTCTCTGGGGCGCGCACGCGTTCAAGGCGAAGAATCCAACGTTCGGCGCGTACATCAATTACTACCTCACCGGCGCGCCTGCCGACAGCGTGTCGATCACGATCGAGAACGCGAAAGGCACCCGCATCCGCGAGATCGACGGCACGAACCGCCCCGGCTTCAACCGCGTCGTCTGGGACCTCCGCCCCGACCCGCGCGAGGCGATCGGCGACGAGCGCGGCGGCGAAGGGCAACCGTCCTACGTCCCGCCGGGCGAGTACACCGTGCGGATGAAATATGGCGAGTTCCACGCGTCGACGAAGGTGACGGTGGAGGCGGAGCCGGGCGTGCACGAGGGGGAGTTCGTGGCGCCGTAACGTAGGTCGGGCTTCAGCCCGACTGGACGCACTGAAGGCCAGGGACGGGTTTGAAGCCCGCCTCCGTCAGCCGATTGCCGCACGCACGCTCGAGGTAGGGAAAACTCCTCGCGAGTCGCTCTTTTAGTGCAGGAGCAATTCGGAGGGAACCCTATGCCTGTCCAAGGGACGTCTGTTGACCCGTCTTCCGCGCGTCTGCCGGTGAAAGGGACGCCATCCACGGACTACGGCGTCACGGGGACTGGATTTACGCCGACGGTGAGCGGCGGACTCTCCCGCAACCAGATTGTGGCCGTCTCCATCATGGCGGCCGTCTGTATCGTGCTGCCGCTCGGATACGCGTATGAGATCGACCTCTTCCGAAGCGGCAAGTGGCTCTATTACATCGGTGGACTCAGGAATGACGGCGCGCTCTATCTGCTCGCACTGATCCCGGGCACCGCTGCGGTCATTCACCACATTCTGACGCGCAGCTCGCAACAGGCGTACGCGACAAGCGAGGCCGAGCGGTACGACCAGATCTTTCAGTCCATGAGTACGGCCGGCGTGACGTCAGCCGCATCTCCTACCGCTCGCGAGCGGACCACGCGCGAGCGGTCGATCCTGAGCTCGTCGACGGCGGCGCTCCTCTTGACGACGACGTTCATGCTCGTTGCGGCATTCATGGATCTCTACGCTTTCAAGGATGCGTCCGAGGGGATCAAAGGGTTGATCGCCGCGGGTGCCGGCGCTTACGTCTCCGTTCTCTATTACATGACCGGGCGTATGTATGCGAACGCGCTTTCCTCCCGCTTTGTCAGCGCCAGCGCACTGAAATCCGCATTCTCGGTCGCCATCGGCTTCGCCGCGGGCACGATCGGCGCGACCGACCTTCTTCCGAGCGGCAAGACGCCCTGGGTCGCTCTTTTTCTCGTTGGACTCTTTCACAACGTCGCCTACGACGCCATCCGGTCGCGCGCTGACGCCTGGTTCGGCGCACCGAAGGCGGAGAACGAAGAGCTGCCGCTCGATACCATCCAGGGCATTGACGACACTACGGTCGACTTGCTCCGCGAATATGGCATCGCCACGATTCAGCAGCTCGCCGAGAGCAACGCGACGAGCGTCTCGAATCGAGCCTTGATCCCTCTCGAAACGCTGTGCGACTGGATCGACCAGGCGATCCTCATCGTCAATATCCAGCGCAAGGTCGCCGCAACGAGACTCCTCGGCGTGCGCACCGCGACGGATCTGACGCGCGTGTGGATTCGTGCCGGCAATGGCGACCCGCTCGCGAAAGACCTCTTGAAGACGCTCGCTCAGAAAACCGAGCTCAATGACGCCGGCCTCGACCAGCTTGCACGGAAGCTCGCCAACAACATCACCGTCCGTGTCGTGTACCTGTTTCGGAACGGGCTCGATCTCTTCTACGTCGCTATCCCGCAACCGCCAGCCCTCGTGCCGCCGCCGCAGCAGCAGGCCGCGCCGCCGCCGCCCCCACCGCCGCCGCCGGCAGCACCAGGAGCGGGCGCGCCTCCGCCTTCTCCGCCATCATCACCAACGTCGTGAGCACCTTGGTCAGTCCGTTGTCCTGAGGCCGTCAGCAACGTAGAGGTCCGACAGCAGGCGTAGCGCGTCGTAGGCGTAGGCGGTGGCGTCGGGGGTGACGCAGATGGGGGCGATCTTGTAGATGCCGGCGGGGTCGGTCGGCTGGAACTCCTTCCAGAGCTCGCGGGTGCCGGTGGCGAGGGTGACGCGGTAGACGCGGGCGGGGAGGGAGTTCGGACGATAGACGAGGAGCGCAGTCGCGTCGGCGGACCATTCGATCGGCACTTCGCCCGGTTCGGTGCCGCGCACGTCGACCGGTTGCGCGGCTCCTTCGATCTCGTACAGCGCGATGGTTTGGCGCGCGGTCATGCCCGCGACGGTGTGGCCGTCCGGGGAGACGGCGAACGGGCGGTAGGCGTCGCCCCAGACGTTCTCGGGCGAGATCGGTTTCACGTTTTCGTCGAGCGTGTCGATGGCGAGGAGTTGATAGCCCTTGTTCGGCAGGACGCCGCCGACGATGACGCGTGACGAGTTCGGGACCCACGCGGCGCCGGCGTCGAACGCCCCTTCGAGCTTCAGTTCGCGCGCCTCGCCGCTGCCGGTCGGAACGATGGCGAGTTTGGCTCCGTGGTGCGCGAGGACGAACTTGCCGTCGGGCGACAGCGCGTCGCCGAGGCCGTCGCCGATGCGGACCGGCGCCGAGGCGCCGGCGGTGCGGAGATAGATCGCACTCGCCGCGCCGCCGCCTTCGCGCGTCTCGTTGAACAGCACCTTCGTCCCGTCGCGCGAGAGGTCGGCGAGCGTCGACCAGTCGAGCCATGACGCGTCGTGCTCCGCCGCGTCGCCTGGCGGCTGATACTCGAGCGCGGCGCGCCACGTTCCGGTCGACAGCAGCAGGTGCGCGGCCGGCGAAATGTCGAACAGCTTCATCGATCCGGTGACGCGCGAGACGAGGCGCGTCTCGCCGGTCTCGATGTTCACGGCGTAGAGAGACGGCGGAGCGGCGGTGTCAGTTCCGGTGATCCACAGCTCTTTGCCATCCGCCGACCATGCGAGCCCCTTCGCGCCGTGCTGCCAGCCGCGCGCGACGGACGCCGGCTTCGCCGCCTGCGGAGTCAATACGGCGACGTCGTTCTTGCCGCCGTAGTGCTCCATGAACGCGATCCGTCCGTCCGGCGCGACGCGCAAGGAGTGGAGCTGATGCGGCGTTTCGTAGCGTGGACGCCCGAGGGGCGCTTCGAGGATGTAGTTCCCGTTCGCGAAACGGATGGCGGCGAAGTTTTCACCGTCAGGCATCCAGTCGGCGCTGACCACCTGATCCGAGACTTCGCGCGGCATCCCGCCGGCGAGCGGCACGCGCGCGAGTGTCCCGAAGCCGGTGAGGCGATCGGGGTGGAGGAGTAGCGCGATCTCGGTCGTCTTCGCGATCGACAGCACGTCCGCGTCATGCACGCCGAGGGCGCGAGCCTCGGGACTCCGCCGATTGCCGACGAAGACGTCGCCCGGCGTTCCGTCCCATGCCGCGCTATAAACAATGGTGTCGCCGTCCGGCGCGAACCGGGCGCTGCGCACCTCGCCACGCCGGAACGTCAGGCGCTGGAATGTCACCTCGCTCGCGACCGCGGTCGTCCGTCTTGCCACGTACCATCCGGCCAACGCTGCGCCGGCGATCGAGACGATGAACAGCAGCGTGAGGAGCATCGGCGAGACGCCGCGCTTCGGTTTGACGATCGGACGCGCGACGGTAGGTATGCGGTGAGCAGATATGGACGACGTAGCGGACGTCGCCGTCGCTTGCGACGGCATCCGGCTCGTCGGAGCGTGCGACTCGGTACGCGACGGCCGCGGCGTCGAACCGGCGAGGGTGCCGGGGGATGAGACGGTCGACAGTGTCTCGAGGTGGAACGCGAGGTCGCGCGCCGACTGGAACCGCAGGTCGCGCTCTTTTTCCAGGCAGCGGCGGACGAGCCGCTCGATCGCCGGCTGGACGCTCGATAGTTTCTCGGTGAGCTCCGGCGGATCCTCTTTGAGGATGGCGCGCAGAGTCTCGATGGCGGAGTCGCCTTTGAACGCGCGCTCGCCGGTGAGGATCTCGTAGAGGATGACGCCGAACGAGAAGATGTCGGAGCGTGTGTCGATCGCATCCCCGCGCACCTGTTCGGGCGACATGTAGCCGACCGTGCCGAGGACCATGCCGGGCTCGGTGGCCGCGCCTTTGAACGCGCCCTCGGCGGCGTTCGCGGTCAGCTTCGCGATGCCGAAGTCGAGGATCTTCGCTCGTCCGTCGCGGGTGAGGAAGATGTTCTCCGGCTTGAGGTCGCGGTGGATGATGCCCTTGTCGTGCGCGGCCGCGAGGCCTTGCGCGACCTGGAGCGCCGCATCGATGGCGCGGCGCGGCGGAAGCGGGCCGCGCGCGAGCCGGTCGCGCAACGTCTCGCCCTGCAGAAGCTCGCTGACGATGTACGGTCCGCCGCCGTCATGCCCGACGTCGTAGATGGTAAGCAGGTTGGGATGGTTGAGCATCCCGGTGGTGCGCGCTTCCTGCTCGAATCGCTGCAACTGATCGGCATCGTTCGTGGCGATGTTGGTGAGCACCTTGATCGCGACGTCGCGCCCGAGGCGCGTGTCGGTGGCGCGATACACCACACCCATACCGCCTTCGCCGATCGCGCCGGCAATGCGGTACGGCCCGAGCATCGATTCTGGTGGGAGGGTCACCTATAGCCGAAATGATACGTGAGACGATATCGCCACGTGTTCGACATCGTGGAAGAGCAGCGGGTCCGGCCGCCCGCTCCTCATCATCGATTTGAAGGGATCGCGTTCTCGCCGGACGGCGCGTTCCTCGCGATTGCGACGTCGGAATCGAACATGGTCTTTCTGTATCGGCACGCGAACGGGCGGGTGGCGGAGGAGCCGTTCGCGACGATTCAGGGGGCGCGGTCGGGGCTGAAGTATCCGCACGACGTCGCGTTCTCGGCTGCGGGCGATCTCATGGCGGTGGCGCTGCGGAAGCAGGGGATCGCGGTTTACGAGAATCGCGGCGAGGGCTTCGCGCCCGAGCCGGCGTTCGTCATTCGCGGGCCGAGGAGCGGGCTGAAGTTCTCGGACGGCGTCGCGTTCGTGGGCGACCATCTGGCGGCATGCAACCTCGAGAGCGACAGCGTCTCGTTCTATCGGATGACGTCGCGATCGCCGCTCGCGTTCGAGCTCGAGCCATCATTCGAATTGAAGGATGACTCGATGTACGAGCCGGACGGGCTCGCGTTCTCGCACTGCGGGCGCTGGCTCGCGGTGGCGAATCACGGCAAGCACACGGTCGCGATCTTCGAGCGCGCTGCCGGCCACGAGCTGCGCTACGGGCCGGCGCCGGTGGCGTTGCTCGGTCATCGCACGTTTCGCTATCCGCATTCTGTGGCGTTCGCGCCCGACGGCAACTATCTCTTCGTCACGAACGCGGGCGCGAACTACTTCAGCGTTTTCGAACATCGCGGTAGGCGCTGGTCGCGTTCACCGGCGGCGCGGCGGATCGTCGGGCCGGACACGGTCTTTCGCGAGGTGAACGCGCGCTGCAAGTCGGAGGGCGGCCCGAAAGGCATCGCCATCCACGACAACCACCTCGCGATCTGTTCACCCGAGCTGGGGATCGTGATGTACACCCTGTCGTGAGAGCGAATGTCATAATCGAAGCCGTTGCTTTCCAGCGGAACGAGACTCGGTCCCTACGAGATCGTGGGTGCGATCGGCGCGGGCGGAATGGGCGAGGTGTATGCCGCTCGCGACACGCGTCTCGACCGTGACGTCGCGATCAAGGTACTTGCCGCGCATCTCTCGTCGAACGCGAACCTGCGCGAACGTTTCGACCGCGAGGCGCGGGCGATCTCGAAGCTGAATCATCCGCACGTTTGCACGCTGTTCGACGTCGGCCATCAGGACGGGATCGACTACATCGTCATGGAGTATCTCGAGGGAGAGACTCTCGCCGATGCGCTCATGCGCGGGCCGCTGCCGCTGCGTCAAGTGCTTCGCTACGGCCGTGAGATCGCCGACGCGCTCGACACGGCGCATCGCCTCGGCATCGTCCATCGCGACCTCAAGCCAGGCAACATCATGCTCACGAAGTCGGGTGCGAAGGTCCTCGATTTCGGCCTCGCGAAGTACGACGCGCCGTCGGTGAGCGGCGCGACGGACGAGGCGACGCAGCGACTGCCGCTGACTGAGGAGGGCTCGCTCCTCGGGACGATGCAGTACATGGCGCCCGAGCAACTGGAAGGGCGCGATGCCGACGCGCGTACGGACATCTTCGCCCTCGGCGCGATCGTCTATGAGATGGCGGCCGGACGCCGCGCGTTCGACGGGAAGAGCCGCGCCAGTCTCATCGCGGCGATCATGGAGCGGGATCCGGTTCCGATCTCGACGATTCAGCCGATGGCGCCTATGGCGCTCGATTCGGTCGTGCGGCGCTGCCTCGCCAAGGAGCCCGACGAACGGCTGCAAAGCGCGCGCGATTTGGCGTTTTCGCTCGAGGAGATCGAGGAGCAGAGCCGCTCGGGCGAGACTCCGCGGCCCGCGAGGCGCGCATCGGGAAAGTGGCTTTGGCCGTTCGCGGTGCTCGTTATGTTCGCACTCGCCGGCCTGATCGCGGTCGTTCTGATGACGAAGAGGACGTCCTCGGGCGACCAGGTGAAGACGATCGCGGTGCTCCCGTTCGCGAACCTCGGCGTCGATCACTCGCGCGACTATCTCCGCCTCGCGATCCCGGACGAGGTCACCACGATCCTCAGTTACAGCCGCGACCTCGCCGTCCGGCCGTTCTCGGTCTCGCGGCGGCTGAGCGGCGACATCGACCCGCGCGACGCGGCGAAGAAGCTGAACGCCGACGCGATCGTGAGCGGCCACATCATCGACCAGGCGGGCCACCTCTCCGTGACGCTCGAGGCAATCGACGCCACGGCGGACAAGCTCCTCTGGCGCGACGCCTTCGACGTTCCATCCGCGGACCTGATCAACATGCGCAACGAGCTTGGCGCGCGTATCGGAAGCGGCCTTCTCCCTCGCCTGCATATCGCTGCGAGTGCTGCCGATCAGGAGCGGAGCCGGCCGCAGAACGCCGAGGGCTACGCGTTGTACCTGCGCGCGGCGGCGGCGACGAGCGATCCGGTCCCGAACAAGGAGGCGTGGGACCTCCTGGAGCGCGCGGCACTGCTCGATCCGAACTATGCGCCGATCTGGGCGCAGATCGCCCGGCGCGCCTATTACAACTACTCGTACGCCGACGGCGGCGACGCGGTTGCGGCGCGCGCGCAAGAAGCGGCGCGCCGGGCGCTGGAGCTCGACCCCGACCTCGTCGAGGCGGCGACGCGGCTAATCGTAATGAAGACCGAGAGCGGCGATCTCGTTCAGGCGTACCGCGACGCGAAGGCGCTGGTGAAGCGGCGTCCCGACGACTCTGATTCGCATCTCGCGCTCTCGTATGTCCTCCGCTATGGAGGGGTGCTCAACGAGGCGGCGCGCGAGTGCAACGCTGCGTGGACGATCGACAGCCGGAACGCGAACCTCCGGTCGTGCGCGTCGGTGTTCATGCTGACAAACGACTACACGCGCGCCGCCGAATTCGCGCGGCTCGATCCCGGGAGCTCCTGGATGGTCCGGACTCTCCATCTCATCGAATTTCTCCAAGGGAAAGCGCCGCCTCCCGACAGCTCGAATCCTTCGGACCAACTGCTCGCTCGTTGCGCTGCTCATGTCCCGGCCGCGGAGCTCGCGCCGCTGCGCAACACGGTCACCGCCGAATTTCAGCGTCAGGGTCGCCGCGACGGCGAGCCGCTCTATTTCGGGGCGGAGCTGATCTCTCATTGCGGCTGGCAGGACGACGCGCTACGGATCCTGAACCAGTCCCTGCGCCAGAGCTACTGCGGTTTCCCCGCTATCGACAACGACCCGCTCCTCGCTGGCGTCCGCAGCGCGCCGGGGTTCGCGGCGTACCACCAGGCGGCCGAGGCGTGTCACGCGCGGTTTCTGGCAGGGCGGTAATGGGGACCTGACCCCAGTCAAAACGGCTTCTCGATCGACTCGGACTGCGGGGTGAACAGGCGTGCGGCGTCCTCAGTGATGATCATGTCGTCCTCGAGGCGGACGCCGAACTCGCCGCGGATGTATACGCCCGGCTCGTCGCTGAAGGTCATGCCGGGGCGGGCGCGGAGGTCGCGCGTCCAGCCGAACATGTTGTTCTTCACGAGATACGGCCACTCGTGTCCCTCCATCCCGATGCCATGGCCGACGCGATGCGAGAAGTATTTGAATCCGGGGCCGAAGCCCGCGTCGGTAATCACCTTGCGCGCGGCGGCGTCGATTGAAGCGAGCGGAACGCCGGGGCGGGCGGCGCTCAACGCCGCGCTCTGTGCGCGCCGGACAATCTCGAACACGCGCTTTGCCTTGTCGCTCGCCTTGCCGAGGACGAACGTGCGCGTGATGTCGGACTGATACTCCTCGACGGTACAGCCGTCGTCGACCATCACGATCGTTCCCTCGCGGATCGTTTGCGGCTCGATGGAGCCGTGGGGGAGGGCGGTGTACTCCCCAGTCTGCACGCTCGCGTCGCCCCGGAAGCCGACGCGCCGGTACGCGAGCGCGATCAAGTCCGAGGCATCGTTCTGCGTCATGCCCGGCTGGAGCGCTTCATACACCGCTTTGTAGACGCGCCACGTCGCGGTGTTCGCGATCTGCATCAGCTCGAGCTCGTGCGTGCTCTTGATCATCCGGCAGCCGGCGGTGACCGGCGTGCCGAGGACGAAGTGGGCATGCGGTGAGGCCTGCGCGATGCCCGTCGTCCAGACGAACTTCGACGTCTCTTCGATTCCGATGCGTGCCGTCGACAGCCCGCGGTCACGCAGTCCCGCGGCGACGAGCGCGTACGGGCTCTCGTCCTCCTGCCACGGACGTACGTCGGCGTGCCCGGCGAACGGCCCGCGTGCGATCTGCTCGCGAGCGCGGTCTTCCTCGAACGCCGGGCGGGCGAAGAACGGCTCGCCCTTCGCGGGGATGACGCACGCGAACAGCCGTTCGCCGCCCGACCAGCGGATGCTCGTGAAGTAGAGAAGCGACGCGCCGGGAGTGAGGATCAGCGCTCCGATCTTCTCCGCCGCCATTACGCGCCTCGCGTTCTCGATCCGCCCGCGCCGCTCGTCGTTCGTAATCGGCTTCGCCTGATCGCGCATCGACGTCAGCTCCGCGATCGACGGCGGCAGCTTGCCTTCCGATTCACGTTGCGCGAAGAGAGCCGGTGTTTTCCACGCGGCGGCGAGGGCGGCGGAGAGTCGGACGAAGGTGCGGCGGTTCATCAGCCCGCCACACTACAATCTCCGCCTTCCGTTGAGAACTACCTAGCCCGTCGGATCATGCTTCGCGCGGTACTCGCGCGGCGACATGGCGAAGCGGCGCTTGAAGGCGTGGTTGAAGTTCGACACGTCGCCGAAGCCGACGCGGTAGGCGATCTGGGAGATGTGTTCGTCCGACTGGACGATCAGCATCGCGGCCATGAAGAGCCGGCGTTCGACGATGTAGCTTTGAATCGACATCCCGGTGTCGTCTCGGAAGAGGTGCGCCAGCCGCGATGCGCTCAGGCCGGCGTCCTCGGCGAGCTCCTCCAGCGACGGGGGGTTCCGATACCGCTCGTCGAGCACACTTTTCGTTCTTCTGATCCTCCTGTCCATGCGCCGATCTCTCCGACTGGGTCATGCGGACTTAATTAAAGGCCCGCGTTTCTACCATGCGTCCTCAACCGTGAATTGGTGCCCACTGCTATGACTTGGTAGAAGTGGACGGCCTGTTTTAGCGCGGGGTGGCGACCACCCAGACGTTTTCTCCCTCGGGTGGAATGACTCGGCGAGCAATATGTGATCGATGTTGCACAACCCCGCTGTGCGCGGGCGAATCACTCGGCTAGAGGCGCGTGCAGGATAGTGCGCGCCGGGGATGGGGACGGCTACGCGGCGAAGAGCGCCGCGAGATCACATCTGCTAGCCGGCGGCGTAATTTCGTGACATCATTCCGGTCTCACGCAAAGACGCACGTGTGGAGAAGATAAAGGGGGTTTGATATGCGTAAGCTGACGACTGTCCTCATCCGCTCTTCGATCGTGTTGGTGCTGTTCGCTGCTGTTTCGTACTCGCCCACGCCCGCGGGCGCCTGTCCTCCGTACGACCGCTACATCACCTACTACAACAACTGCGGCTCGGGTAAGACCGAAGTCGGGTGGAACTACCGCTCCTGCGGTTGTGGCTCCTCGTCCGGGGGGATGCAGGACGGCCTCTTCAAAGAGGTCGACGACACGTACTGCGACACCGGCGACGAGGTGATCACGTACTGGGGACGTTGCAACTACGGCGATCCGTGGGAGCAGCTCTCCGACGAGAACGCCTGCCCGAACCACTGCTAGGCAAATGGGACGCGCTCCGCTCGTGACAAGCTACCCGGGTGAAACGCGTTCTTCAGGGGATCATCCTCGTACTCGCGCTCGGCTGCGCGTCTTCAGCCGAGCGCGTTCCTGACGTCTTTCGCGTCCGCTTCCAGACCACTCGTGGCGTCTTCGTGGTCGAGGTGCATCGGAGCTGGGCGCCAGCCGGTGCTGACCGTTTTCACGAGCTCGTACGGCAGCGGTTTTTCGACGGTCAGCGATTCTTCCGCGTTCGTGCCGGCGTGTTCGCGCAGTTCGGCGTTCCGGGTGACCCTCGCGTGGCGCGGGAGTGGAGGAACGCCACCATTGCCGACGACCCAGTACGCGCGTCGAACGAGCGCGGCACGATCGCGTACGCATTCACGAAGCCGGGGACGCGGGCAACGCAGATGTTCATCAACCTGCGCGACAACAAGGACTACGACGCCCAGGGCTTCGCGCCGTTCGCCCGGGTCATCTCGGGGATGGACGTCGTCGACTCGCTTTACTCCGGTTACGGCGAGGCGTCCGGCGGAGGGATGCGTGCGGACCACCAGGATGCGCTCTTCGCCGAGGGGAACGCGTGGCTCGATCGCAACTTCCCGAAGTTGGACGCGATCATCACGGCGCGGTTGCAGTGACCTTCGCGAGAAATGCGCGGAGCGGCGGCTCCCAGACGGCGGCCCAGGTATGTGTTCCGTGGCCGCGTGTGGCGTCGCTGGTCGGGATGACGATCGCGCTGCCGTGTGGCACGCGCTTGATTCGTGTCTCGAGAATCGAGAGCTCGGGAGGGTTGACGAAGTCGTCGGCGGAGTTGATCGCGAGGACGGGAGCGGTGATCGTCTCCAGTGCCGGCTCCGGGTCGTAGTCACTCGACGACTCGAGCGCGTACAGCAGATCGTTGGCGTCCGTCGAAGCGAGGCGCGTCTTGACCTGGTCCGCGAGCCAGCGGTCGGCGGCGTCCGCGGTCGGCGAGGTTTTCTGCCACTGCAGCGGGCTGCTGGTGGCGATCATCAGGAGGTCGATGGCTGTCCGGAGGCCGTGCTCCGGATCCTCGCGAATCGCATCGGTTGCCATCTTGCGCCAGACGCGGTTGCGTCCCGCGATCTGCACCGGGAGGCTCGCGAGCGGGACGAGGGCGTCCATCGCCGGCGGGTATCGCTCGCCCCACATCCAACTCTGCATGCCGCCCATCGACGTTCCCATGACAAGGAACAGGTGATCGACGCCGAGGTGCTCAGTGACGAGGCGGTGTTGGAGGTCGACCATGTCGCGATACCCATAGTGCGGGAAGTCGCGGCGGAGGCCGTCGCTCGGCTTGCTCGACGCACCGTGGCCGACGTTGTCGGGAATGATGATGAAGTACTTCTGCGCATCCAACAGCCCGCCGGGTGTGAAGAGAACGCCCGCGAAGTGGTCGTTCAGAAACTGCTGGTGCGATCCGCCGGTGCCGTGAAGAACGAGAACCGCGTTGGTGGCGCGGCCGTTCGCGTCGCGCCGCAAGGTGCCGAGCGTCGCGTAGTGGATCCGGACGTTCTGCAGCGTCTCGCCGCTCGCGAAGCGGTACTGCGGGATGACGAAGTCCGCCTCGTGAACGGGAGGGAGGAGCATGGCGGCCAGGAGCGCCAGCAGGATGTGCATTGCGAGAGTCTAGTCAAACTCTCGATAGCTGCGCCGCGTCGCGCGCCTATCATGAGCAGCATGCCACACACATTACGATTCGTAATAGCGGCGTTGATCGCGCTCCCTCTATTCGCCGATACTGCCTATACCGTCGAGCGGACGGTCACGAAGCTGGCCGACGGGGTCTACGCCATCCGGCATGAAGATCCGCTGCCGGGATGGGCGAACGGCAACACCACCGTGATCATCGGATCGCGCGACGTCTTCGTGGTCGACTCGGGTCAGTTTCCCTCCGTGGCGCGCGAAGACATCGCCCAGATCCGGCAGTGGACCGACAAGCCGGTGCGGTACCTCCTGAACACGCACTGGCACCTCGACCACGCCGGTGGGAACGCCGCGTACATGGAGGCCTTTCCCGGCCTTGCCGTCGTCGCGCATGCGCAGACGAAGGAGATGCTCGACAACGAGGTGCAGTTCATGCTCGGGGGGATGCCTGCGACCATTCACGACTCGCAGCAACAGGCGGAGAAGGCGCTGCGGAGTGGCAAGGTTGATGATCGGCCGCTGAGCGACGCCGGCCGCAAGATGCGCGAGCGTGGGCTGGCTCGCAGCGCAACGCTGCTCGATGACGTGAAGAACTTCGTCTACCAGCCGCCGACGCTCACGTTCCGCGACGAGCTCACGATCGATCTCGGCGGCCGGGAAGTACAGGTGAAGTTCCTCGGTCGCGGCAACACGGGAGGCGACGCCGTCGTCTACCTGCCGAAAGAGAAGATCCTCGCGACAGGCGATCTCGTGGTGCATCCGATCCCGTACATGTTCGACGGATATCCGGTCGAATGGTCCTCGACCCTCGACCGGCTGGCAGCGCTCGACACCGAGACGATCGTGCCGGGCCATGGGGACGTGATGCACGACAAGAAGTACATCTTTCAGCTCCGCGACCTCATGAGGTCCGTCGTCCGTCAGGTCGAGGCTCAGCTCCGGACGAATTTCGAGATGCCGCTCGATGACGTGAAGAAAGCGATCGACGTCAAACAGCAACGAGACGAGATCCTCGCGGGCGACACCGCGGAGGCCGGATTCTTCGATTACTCGCTCTCCGAGTTCATCGGATACGCGTACCACGAGGCGAAGCAGAGGTGAAGGTCGTTACCCGTTATTCGTTACTCGTTATTCGGAGAGCGGGACGGGCGTCGATGTCGGAGCGAGTAACGAGTAACGAGTAACGAGTAACGAATAACGAGTAACGACCTACAATCTCCGCGTCCAATTGAGCACTCCGAACGACTTCGCCGGCCGCGTGGCCATCGTCACGGGCGCGTGGCGCGGACTCGGCCGCGCCGCGGCTGCGCGGCTGCATGAGCGCGGGGCGTCGGTCGCTGTGAATGTGCGCGACCCGCAACGCGCGGGAGAGCTCGCGCGCGAGATCGGGGAGAGGGCGATCGCGGTTCCGGGCGACGTCGCGGCGCCGGGCGTGCCGGAAGAGATCGTCCGGAAGACGATCGAGCGCTTCGGCCGCGTCGACATCCTCGTCAACAATGCGGCGTACGCGCGCTCGACGCGTTTTCCCGATCTCACCGCCGATGAGTGGCGTACCGCGCTCGAGGTCAATCTCACCGCCCCATTCTTGCTGATCCAAGCAGTCCTACCGCCGATGAAGGCGCAAGGCTACGGCCGGATCATCAACGTGTCGTCTTCCGCCGGCCGCCAGGTGAGCACCCTTGGCGGCGCGCATTACACCGCATCGAAAACGGGACTCCTCGGCCTCACACGCGCCGCGGCGAAAGAGCTCGGAAAGTTCGGCATCACCGTCAACGCCGTCTGTCCCGGCATGATCGACACGGAATTGACGCATGAGAACGCGTCGAGCGATCTCCTGGAGAGTCTCGCCGCAAACTACCCGGTCCCGCGCCTCGGCACCGCGCTCGAAGTTGCCGATTTGATCTGCTTCGCCGCCTCGGAGGCCGCCGGCTACATTACCGGCGCGTCGTTCGACATCAACGGCGGCGACTTGATGATGTGATGAAAGAAAGTACTCGCGTACTCGTCGCTGTCGTCCTCGCCATCGTCCTCGGTCTCGCCGTCGCGGCCACGCACAGCGCGTCGCTCGCGAGCATCGCGGATGCGATCGCTCCGATCGGAACGCTGTGGGTGAACGCGATCCGGATGACGGTCATCCCGCTCGTCGTCTCGCTCCTGATCGTCGGCGTCGCCTCGGCGGCCGACATCCGATCGATCGGACGAATCGGCGGCCGTTCGCTGCTCGTGTTCGTGCTGCTCCTCGCGGGCATGGCGATCGTGATGATCCCGCTCGCATTCGCGGTCAGCAGCGCCCTGCCCCGCAATGCAGGCGCGACGGCGCTGCCCGCCGGTGCGACGGATGCAGCTCGCGAACTCGCCACGGGCGGACAGACGCAGACGTTCGCGGCATGGGTTACGTCGCTGCTTCCGTCGAATCCGGTCGCCGCCGCGGCGAACGGCGCGATGATGCCGCTGGTCCTGTTCACGCTTCTGCTCGCGCTTGCAATCGCGAGCAGTCCGGCGGCTTCGCGCGAGACGATGACGACCTTCTTCCGCGCGCTCAGCGACGCGATGTTGAAACTCGTCCACTGGGTCATCCTCGCTGCGCCGATCGGCGTCTTCGCGCTCGTACTGCCGCTCGCGGTTCACGCCGGCGCGGCGCTCGCGGGCGCCATCGGCGTCTACGTTGTCGCTTACTCCATCGCCTGCATCGTCGGAACGCTGCTGCTCTATCCGGCGGTCGCGCTCGCGGCCCGCGTCCCGATCCGGACCTTCGCACGCGCCGCGCTGCCACCGCAGCTCATCGCGTTCAGCTCCAGCTCTTCGATCGCGTCGCTCCCATCGCTCATCGAGAGTGCCGAGACCACGCTCGCGCTGCCCGACCGCGTCACCGGCTTCGTCCTGCCGCTCGCCGTCTCGACGTTCAAGGTCGCCGCGCCGGTCTCGTGGAGCGTCGGCGCGCTCTTCATCGGTTGGTTCTACGGCGTTCCGCTCAACGCGATCGCCATGGCGACGGTCGCATTCGCCGCCGTTTTCCTCTCGTTCGCCGTCCCGGGTATCCCGCGCGGCGCGTTCATCATGCTCACGCCGCTCTTCCTCGCGATCGGGTTGCCTGCCGAGGGGATCGGGATACTCATTGCCGTCGACGCGCTGCCGGATGTTTTCGCGACGGTGCTCAACGCGACTGGCTACCTGGCCGCGACGACGATCGTGGCGGGGCGGCGATGATCCGCCTACTCCTATCGATCGCCTTCGCCGTCACGATGGCGGCCGGCACGCTGCCGCCGTGGACCCGCGGCACGCTCGACATCCACCAGATCAGCACCGGACGGGGGAACGCGGCGTTCTTCGTCTTTCCCGACGGAACGACGATGCTCGTCGATGCGGGTGCCGCGGGCGATGGAATCGAGTACACCGACCCGCGCCCGAACAAGACGCACACTCCGGGCGGCTGGATCGTTCGCTACGTCGAGCGAATGATGGCGCCCCAGGCGGCGCGTATCGACTACGCCGTCCTGACGCACTTTCATGTCGACCACATGGGTGGCATCACAGAAGTCGGCACCGCGATTCCGATCGGGAAGTTGATCGATCGGGGGATGGATTACCTGCCTCCGCCGAGCGACGCGATGATCAAGAACTATGTCGCGTTCCTCGCCGACCAGAAACTGAAGCACGAGACCATCCGCGTCGGCGCGGCCGATCAGATCACGCTCCGCGACCGCGACGCGTTCAAGAACTTCGAAGTCCGCAACGTCGCCGCGAACGGCGAAGTGTGGAGCGGCGAAGGCGACGGGTCGAAGCGCATCTTTCCGCCGCTCGCTTCGATCGACAAAGAGGACAAGCCGTCCGAGAACATGTGCAGCATCGGACTGCGTATCCGCTACGGGAAGTTCGACTACTTCACCGGCGGCGACATCCCCGGCGTCCCCGATCCTGGCTCGCCAGACTGGACCTCGGTCGAGACCGCGGTCGCGCGCGCGATCGGCCCGACGGACGTCCACGTCGTGAACCACCACGGCTCGATCAGTCCTGAGAGCGCGTTCTTTCTCGCGACTCTGAAGTCCGCGGTGATGATTCTCCCCGCGTGGTCACCAACGCATCCTTCGCAGGACGTGCTCAAGCGGATGATGACGATGCGCCTCTATCCTGGGCCGCACGACATCTTCGTGACGACTCTGCGGGAGCCGACGAAGGCGAGCATTGGACCGCGGGTCTCGCAGCTCAAGGCGACGCACGGCCACATCGTCGTACGCGTCGCGCCGGGCGGCGATCACTACCAGGTATTCGTGCTGGATGACACGTCGGAGGAGATGAACGTCATTGGGACGTTCGGGCCGTACGTTTCCCAGTGAGGCGCTGCCGCACCTGATTCGCGCCGATTGCTGCACGGCCGCGGACGCCGCTCCACCGCCAGCCGCCGCCCGCATGATGCGCGATCACTTGCCGCGCGGTCGTCATGTCGGTGAAGGCGGGCGTCAGTGACCGCGGATCGTTGAAGTTCTCGAAGAATGCGTCCGCGATCCGCTGCTGCGGCGAACGATTCCCGGCGCGGCCGTCGCTTCCGTATTGCGCGATCAGCAGCTCCTTCGCCGGATCGGTGATCGGCTCGAGGAGGAGGTTGCTGAACGCGAACGCGTGGCGAGCGTGCTGACCGTAGAAATCCTCGAACGTCCTCTCGATCCATGCGGCGTCGAACGGCTCGCCGCCGCGGCCGACGATCGCGTTGACGAGGTGCCGCGCCTGTTTGACGCCGCTGTTCGCTCCCTGTGCGGCGATCGGGTCGTAAGAGATCGCCGTGTCGCCGAGGGCGGCGATGGCGCGGCCGGAGGGAAGCGCGGCGGCGGGACGGCGGATCGTCGGCGTCACCTTGCCAACCAGCCACCCGTTCGGATCGGCGAGCTGCATGTTGTTGGTGAAGTTGGCGTCCCACGGAAAGAGCTCGGCGACGATCGCCTTCACGCGTTCGACGAGCTGCTCGCCGTTCTCGACGCCGCTGAAGCGATCGATCCGCGAGCCTGGCTTCGCTTCGACAAGGATGTTCCATGAGGCGCCCGCATCCTTGTGGTAGTACGGGACGAAGAAGATCTCCCCGTCCGTGCCGAGGAAATCGAAGCGGACGGGGACGAACGGAACTTCGTCGAATCGTGACGGGCAGCCGGTGACGACCGCCATCGCCAGTTGCCGCTGCGGCTCGGCGTACACCTTCCGCTGCTCGTTCGGGGCGAAGAGAGCGCTCAGCTCGCGCCGGCCGGCCGCGACGATCGTCAGGTCGTTCTCGGTCGCGATGCGGTCGAGCCTCTCCGGCGTGACGTCGTCGATGACGATGCGGCCTCCGATCGCGGCCAGCTCCGTCATCCAGCGCGCCGACTGCAGCCGTACGTCGACCGCCTGGAACGGCTGCCGCAGCCGCCCGACGAGCCGGATCAGTTGATTGTGCGGGGTGGGGCAGAAGGTGAGGAAGACCCCTTCGCCTTTCGGCGCGACATCGTCCCAGAAATTGAGGCCGAGCTCGCGCTCGTACGACAGTGCCAGGTCGAACCGCGCCGCCGTTCCCGTCGGACGGCTCTCATTCAGCCACGCCTCGGGGGTGCGATCGGAGTAGAGCGTGACGTCGTAGCCGCTCCGGAGCAGCCCGTGCGCCGCGACGAGTCCCGTGATCCCGGAGCCGACGATGGCAATTCGTCTCATGCTCAGAATGGCGACTCCGTCGTCGCCTCCCCCTTCGCCTGCTTGTACGCAACCTCCACCACCGGTGTTGCGAAGTGCTGCTGAAAATTTCGTTTGCGCGACGCGATCCCGGCGATGAATTGATCGGCATACTTCGAGATGTTGACCTTCTTCTTTGTCTCGTCGAGCGACAGCCCCGCTTGCACCGCCGCTTTGGCCTGACTATCGATGCTCTCCAGGAGTGCCGTGATCGTGCGCAGATGCCCCCCGTCATGCTCGACGGGACCGTGGCCGGGAACGATCACGGCCGGGTCCATCGCGTCGAGCTTCTTCATGGCGACGATCCATTCGGAGATGTATGAGCCGGTGGCGAACGGGATCGGCCCGACGAGGAGTTCGCCGGTCATCACCGCCTTCGCGTCGGGGACGTAGACGATCGTGTTGCGAGCGTAGCGGCCGCGAGCGTGAGACTTACGAAAAGCAATACCTTCATGAGTTCATCATGACTCCGGCGTATACCCATCGTGCTACCACCGTTTTGCCGCTTGTTACTTACAGGTGACGCAACTGTTACCGGGGCTAACCGGATACGAAAAAGCTCGTAGAGGTAGTTAGAAGACGCGGGAGAACTCGACATGAACGTGCCGGTGGCCGTCGATGAGTCGATTTTCAGTTCCAGGCTCGTGCACCTGGCCGAACAGCATTGTCCGGCCCCGTCGCCGAACTTCGTCGATACGCATTCGATCGTCTTTCCCCTCACGAGCGCGGCGATCATCCGAAATGGAGTACCAGGTTTGGAGTTGCCGACGACGGTGACGCTTCACAACCGCGGCGACGTGGTCGCCCGTGAAGGCTCCGCCTCGGCGTGGATGACGCTCGATCCCTCGCTCCTCTTCGAGATCCTCGGCACGGAGGCTGACTGGCGGCGACCGTTCCCCTTGCAGCAAGTCCCCCTCGATGCCGCGCTGAGTCTGCGCCAGCGTGCGCTGTTCCAGTTCGCCCGCCGTTACGGAGCAGCCGATCCGCTGACCGTGCAGGACGAGAGCATCGCGATCGCGGAGGAGATTGCGAAGAAAATGAGCGCCCCGCGGCCGGAGCGTGCGGCGGTGCCGGTCATCGAACGCGCGCGTGCCGCGTTGGCGGTGCAGTTTGCGTCGGACGTTTCGCTTGCGGAGCTGGCGCACGAGCTCGGAGTGTCCTCGGCGTATCTGAGCCGCGCGTTTCGGGCCGGGACCGGTGAGACGCTGCACGCCTTCCGCGAGGATCTCCGCCTCCGCCGCTCGCTCGATCTGCTGCCCGACTCGACGGGCGACTTCACGCGCGTCGCGCTCGAGCTCGGGTACTCGAGCCACAGCCACTTCACCAGCCGTTTCCGCCGCCACTTTGGGATCACGCCGACGGAGTTCGTCGAACGGACGTGCGGCGCGGGCCTCCGGCCCAAGGTCGAGGAGATTACGCGCCGAACTGCTGCAGATGATGGTCGATATGTTTGTACATGAGCTGGCCCCACTCGGCGCCGCTCAGTTTTCCGAAGAAAGAGTGCGTCTCTTTTCGTGCCGCGTCGGGGCCGCGCTGGACAAATCGATCGATCAGCGTTAGTAGCTGATCGCGCTCCGCGTTCAGCTCGCGCTCGTCGGCGACGACGAACGTCGGATCGGTCGGCGCGCTCTTTCCGAACGGCTTCTCGCTGAAGATCGTCTTCCGAATGAACGGCATGATGATCTTCCCGATGAACGCCTGCTTCATCGGCTTCTCCCCGATCGCCGTTTCGAGCGGCCGCCCGCAATGACACATCGCCTGCGCCGCACTCATCTTCCCCCACAACCGCCGGTTGTCCGGCCCGAGCGCCCGAATGCGCCCCTCGAGTGCACTGCGATCGGCGGGATCGAATAGCGTCTTCATCATTTCGTGATCATAAGACCAAATCCGTGCAAGACGCGGAAGATCAGACGACGCACGTTGCTCGGCATGGTTGCCGCTCTATTGTTCACCGCGATTTGCCTGAAGCACGCCGGCTCGTCGACGTGCGTATCACAGGATGTTCTGGCCGGCATCGGACAGCAACTTCTCGACAGAGTCTTCTATACCGACACTCGCGAGCTCGAGCAGGCCGCTTTCCTGACAGAGCAGCCGGACGGTTCGCTGGCTTGCGTCTTATGGCCGGCGACGACGGAACGCGCGGCGTCGACATTTCATGGCGACGTTCCCGCCGATACGATTGCGGTGCTTCACACCCATCCGCGTCAGTGGCAGGACCCGTCCGCACAGGACGGCATTCTCAGCAAACAGCTTGGCCTGAGCGTGGTCGTCGTGACTCACGGCTTGATCACAGGCGTCGACCCGGCAGGTGAAGTCATGCGCTGGCACCCTTACGGGAAGCGCTTTGCCGGCGCGCCGGTGTGTCAGGCGAAGACGCCGCCCAAGACGGCGCCTTTTGGGGCGGCGCTCGGGATCGACGCTGAAGCGCTTCCAGTCGTTCGCTAGGGCCTTGCCGAGGACAAGAAAAAGCCCGCCGGTTCGGTTGAACCGGCGGGCCACGCTACGCTCGTCTGTCTTGGTGCCCTAGAACGACAAGCGTGCGCCGAGGCGGAAGACTCGGGGGGACTGGAGCTCGGTGATGTGGTTGGACGACGCGCGATTCAGGCGCGTGACGTCGCGTTGCAGCACCGTCTGTGCGTTGAGCACGTTGAACGCATCGGCCGAAATCGTGAGACCGACACGCTGGAAGTGGAGGTCCTTCGCGAGCCGGAGGTCGAGCTCATTGAGGTTCGGGTGGCGGAACGAGTCCGTCTCGTTCTCCGCCAGCAGGAACTTGAACCCTTCGTTCGTCGTGACGCGGTAGGCGTACGGAATCGCGTAGCCTTGGCGTCCCGTCAGATTGAACCCGAGGCTCGTCTCGACGACCGGGATCTGATAAGCGCCCGTGAGGTTGTAGGCCCACTTCGAGTTGATGTAGACGCCGCCCTTGGCGCCGCTGCCGGTGCCGGACCCCTGGAGGACTTCGACGTCATTGCACACCGTACAGCCGTATGTCGTGCGTTGACGCGTTGGGTCGATGATCCCCGAGGAGCTGACGTGCTGCTTCCAGTCCTGGAGCGTGACGTTGCCGCGCAACATCCAGCGATTCGACATTCGCTTCGTGGCCGTGAGCTCGAGGCCCTTGTACGTCTGGTTATAGCCGGGACGGTTGTTGATGACGTAGTAGATCGGGGCATTCGCCGTGGTGTAGTAGGGGAGCGAAACCGTCGACCCGTCGGGCATGGTCGCGGTGGCTGGCGCGTGCAGCACGTAGTCCGCGGACGTGTAGTAATCGCCCTGGCCTTGTGTCTTTTCCGGTTGGTTCCAGAGGAAGTCGTTCAGCTTGCGGTACGTGCCGTTGACGCCGACGCTGAAGTCGGCCATTACCTCGCGCTCGAGGCCGAGGACGAATTCGTCGGTCGTCGGGGCCTTCGCGTTGCCCCAGCGGATGACGGAGTTCGCGACGGTCGTCTTATTCGGATCGATGCCGGCCCAGGCGACGAGGGACGACGTGTCGATCTCGTTGGGTTGTGCGACGTGATCGCCGTTGAGATCGTTGAAGTAGTAATAGAGATAGTTGTACGCGCCGGGGGAGACGCTATAGATCGTGCTGCCGCCCATCTGGTCGTTGTAGCGACTGTAAGAGGCGCGGAGGAGCGTCCGTTTATCGGCTCCGAGCGTGTACGTCAGCCCGAGGCGGGGGTCGATGTTGTGCCACTTCAGTGAGCCGACCGAGTTCCACGAGACCGCGGGTAGGATCGGCGGGACCGCGGCGTTGCCGCCGACGGAGCCGCCATTGACCTGACCCTGCTGCTGGTCGTAACGAAGGCCGGCCTGCAGCGTCAGGTTGCCCGTCATGATCGTGTCGCCGACATAGAGATCGTTGGTCTTGACGCCGTAAGTGAAATCAACCGGCCGGAAGAGCTGCACCTCGCCGGTGCCGTCGCCGTTATCGACCGTGTACTGGTTGCCCGGCCATTCACTGACGGATCGGACTTTGGCGTTGCGATAGCCGGTGCCGAATTTCAGCTCATGCGTGATGCTGCCGGTGCTGAAGAACGAGGAGCCGTCGACTCGGTACTGCGTCTGCGGGCGGACAGTCAAGACACTGCCGAACGACTTCTGGAACTGGTTGTTCGTATCGATGTACGCCGGAGGCGTATCGAGCGCACAGGTGAGCGTGTCACAGTTCCGGCCGTTGTTTGCGAGGAGCTGGAACCCGCCCTGCACCTTCGAGAAGAGGCCGGTGAGGTAGAGGTTCGGCCCGAGGATTTGCGTGTCCTCGAGCTTCCACATGGTCGGGTTGGTCAGGCTGCCGGCGGAGTCGCCGGAGTAGACGTTGCGTTGGTCCCACGCCGACTCCGGCGAGCGCGACGGGCCGACGTTGCGGCCGACTTTGATCTTATTGCCGTAGGTGTCGACCGCCGCGAGACTGTTCGACACCGTCGGCTGCGCGTTGAGCTTCAGGTTCTCGTTGGTGAGGTGGGTCTTGTCGAGGAAGCGGCTGCCGTTGTTGAGCAGCGTCGAGGTCAGAAGGTTGATCTTCTGATCGGCATACGCTCCCCAGAACCACAGCTTGTCCTTGATGATCGGACCGCCGAGCTCCGCCCCCTCTTCATTGATCTTGTCGATCTGATTGACGCTCGAGAGGTAAGTCGCCTCGCTCGGGATGCTCGGCGTGGCCTGCAGTCCCTTGCTCGAGTAATACGTGCGCGCCGAGCCCTTGAAGTCATTCGTGCCGCGCTTGGTGACCATATTGAGCTGCACGCCCGGCGTCTGGATGCGCGGGTCGACGCCGCCCGTCGTGATCTGCAACTCTTCGAACGAGTCGAAGTCGTAATAGCTCGGTGACGACCCGAGGGCACCGACGTCCGTGATGTTCACGCCGTCGACGTTCCACGTCGACTGGTCGGACGTCGCGCCCTTGCCGACATAGTTCGACTGCTGGCCCGACTCGTTGCCGCCGACGTTGATGCGGTCAATGAGCACGCCGGGCGTCTGTTGGAGGATGACCCACGGATCGCGGCCCGTCGGCACCTTCTCGAGCTCGACCTTGGTCACGTCCGCGCCCGTCCCCGCTTTTCTCACATCGAGCAGCGGCGCCTCGGCGGTGACGGTGATCGATTCGGAAGCGGATGGGTTGAGCGTGAGCGTCACATCGGCGTTCCTGCCGATGTTCACCGAGACGCCCGCGCGGGTGGCCGTACCGAATCCTGCCAGCTCGGCCTTCAGATTGTACGAGCCGGGCGTGAGATTCGGGAAGTGGAAATTGCCCGCCGCGTCGGTGACGAAGGTTTGCGGGGCGCCGACTCCGGTCAGCGTCACGCTGACGCCGGGGAGCACCGACCCATCTTTCGCCTGCACCTTGCCGAAGACATTTCCCGTTTGTAACTGCGCCAGTAGAAGTGGAGTGACTGCGAGACAGAGGACAAGAAAACATAAGTAGACCGATCTACGAACCATGAACTCTCCTTTCGTTCGCTTACGAGATCGGCGTCCTGTTAGTGCATGGCAACAGCCACGGAGCCAATTTTGGCGATGTGCATTGGCGCGAACGATTTAGGCGTTCAGCGGACAAATGTCCGATACATCACGAATTCGGAAACGCGAAGTGACGGTCGCAAATCGGCCTGCGATTCGTAATACAACAGGACCGTTTACTGACGACGTCAACGGACGTTTGCGTTGGCATGCGCACCTGCATCTCTTGTACGTTCATCGCTTTGCCGCGAGGCGCGGCAATTCCTTGATAGCTATTTGCGGGTAAGCGTCCGTACAGTCGGGTGAGTGCCGAAGAAGCCGTCGGGCGTCATCCTTCCATTCCTCTCGGTCGATCGCTCGACCGGCGGCGAGATCGGTACTCAGATTTACTCGATGCTGCGCCGCGCGATCGACGACGGTGTGTTGCGGCCCGGTTTCCGCCTCCCGTCGTCGCGCGAGCTCGCCCACCAGGCAGGCGTGGCGCGGAACAGTGTGAATGACGCGTATCGGCGGCTGATCGTCGAAGGATTCCTCCGCGGCCGATCGGGCTCCGGGACGTACGTCGTCGGTCCCGCGGTGACCGTGCATCCGAAGCGCAGCCGCGTGACGCTCTCCCGCTGGGCGGCTGCGTCGGTGCGGCATGCCTTGCCGCCGCGGACGGCGAACCGTCCTTTCGCGCTCGGTGGCGCCGCTGCGGACGAATTCTCCTGGCCGCGCTGGCTGCAACTCGTTTCGCAAGGGTGGCGCTTGTGGCGCGAGGGGACGCCGGAGCCGGAACCCCACGGCGCCGAGGAACTCCGGATGGCGATCGCCGAGCGTGCCGCGGTCGTGAGCGGGATCTCGTGCAGCGCGGACGAGGTGATCGTGAGCAGTGCCGGTGAGGGTCTCGTGATGGCGCTGGCGCGTCTGATCGCCGATCCTGGCGACTCGATCCTCATCGACGATCCGACCGATCGCGCCACGCGGTTTCTGCTCGAACTGATCGGTCTCCGTTGCGAGGAAGCGGTCATCGAGGACGACGGCCTCGACGTGGAGCGCGCCGTCAGCAGCAAGGTTCGGGCGGCATTGTTGCGGCCATCCGCCGAGGGCGTGTCCGGCATCGTCATGGCCGCGGGACGGCGCTATGCGACGATGTCGTGGGCCAAGACGCACGGCACGACCGTCATTGAGGATGATTTCGATTCCATTGTGGACCCCGCGGTCCTCGGCCTCCGTTCATTGAAGTCGCTCGACTCCATGGGCGTCTGTATTTACGTCGCCGATTTGTCGCGCGCACTGATGCCCGGCATAAGAATGAGCTATGCCATTGCGCCCCGCGGTGTCGTGGAAGCGTGGCGGGCCGCCGATTTCCTACCGGTGAAGCCGCCGACCATCGGCGAACAATTGGCGCTTGCGGCGTTCCTGAGGAGCAGTGAATTTCCGCGACACATTGCGAAAATGCGGTCTGCCTATACGGAACGCCGCGATGCGCTGACGGCCGAAGTGACGTCGCGGCTGTATGGCGGCGTCACTGCAGTCGAGCGCCGCGGCCCATTACAGCTCATCTTGCGCATCACGGACAAGCTCCGCGACGTCTCCATCGCCGAGGCGGCGGCGGGGCTCGGCCTTGACGTCATGCCGCTCTCTCCGTTCTCGCCCGACCAGCAAGGGCTCATCGTCGGATATGGCGGAAGCTCGCCGAGGCAGTTGAGGCAGGCGGTCGCGGTTCTCGCCGAGGCGTTCTGCCCGGCGGCCGGGATCACCGCGCTTTAGCGCGCGTCTGCAGGTATGCAGCGATTGGGACGCCGGCGAGCGTCGGCAGCCAAAACGAA
The DNA here is from genome assembly GCA_036488085.1 of Thermoanaerobaculia bacterium. Taxonomy (GTDB): domain Bacteria; phylum Acidobacteriota; class Thermoanaerobaculia; order Gp7-AA8; family Gp7-AA8; genus DASXHZ01. Next base: position 74,044 of record DASXHZ010000089.1, on the reverse strand, counting down.
ATGAGCCGATACGCGAGGACCCCGACGACCGCGACGTCGGTCGGAACGCCGAGTGAGACGTACGTCGCCGTCATGCCGACTTCGACGACCGCGATTCCGCCGGGGATGAAGCTCGAGCGCCCGAGAAGGATCGGAACGCCGTAGCCGCCGAGGAGAACGACCGGCGCGATGCCGTGTCCCGTGGCGAGGAAGACGAGCTCGAACGCGATCAGATCGAACACCAGATTGAGCGATGCGGCGGTGAACGCGCGAACCGCGCCGCCGCCGCGGATGGTGTCGCGGACGATTGTCAGCGTCTCCTCGATCTGCTCGGCGACCTTGCGCCGTTTCTCGCCGAGGATCCGGGCGAGCAGATCGCGCGCGCGTTGCGGCGCGAAGAGCGCGAGCAGCGTCGCGGCTGCGGTCGCAATCAGGATGAGCATCACGATCGAGACGCTGCGTAGCGCCCACGGCGCCATCCGGCCGCGGATCATCAGAATGGCGGCGCTGATGAGACCGAAGAGGACGAGCGCTGCGCCGTCGAATGCCGACGGCACCGCCGCCGCGATCGTCGCCGTCTCGCGTCGCGTCCCGCTCCGCCGCGTCCATTCGTACACGCTCGCCGCGTATCCGACCACGCCCGCCGCCACCAGGCAGACCGTCGACGCCGCGATCACGATCTGCATTGCCCGCGCGATCGAGATCCGTTCTTTCGAGAACGTGATCGTCGTCCACAGCAGCCATCCGTTCGCGACATAGCTGAGCGCCTCGGCGATCATCGCCAGCAGCAGCGGCAGGAGCCGCAGCCGCTCCACCTGCTCGATCGAGCTCTGCACCGTGGCGAGGCGCGGCAGCAGGAAGTGGATTGCGAACCCGATGAAGACGATGAGCGGTATCCAAACCCGCGCCCGCAGGATGACCGGCTTCTCGAACGTGTTCACATTCCCGACGATACATCGCAAGGCACCGAGCCCCGAATCACGAGTAACGGGTCACGAGTCACGGAGCACCTGATACCCTCGCGACATGCCTTCCCGCCGTTGGACGCTTGCCGCGACCATTCTCGGTTCGTGCATGGCGTTCATCGACGGCACCGTCGTCAACATCGCGTTGCCGGTGCTGCAGCGATCCCTCGGCGCGACGGTCACCGATACGCAGTGGATCATCGACGCATACCTGATCGTCCTCTCGTCGCTGCTCCTCGCCGGCGGCGCGCTCGGCGACCAGATTGGACGGCGGCGCGTCTTCATGACGGGCGTCACGCTCTTCGCAGCGGCGTCGATCGCATGCGGCGCTGCGGGGAGCGCGCGGCTCCTCATCATCGCGCGCGCCGTGCAGGGCCTCGGCGCGGCGATGCTCGTTCCCGGCAGCCTCGCGATCATCGCGGCGACGTACCCGGTCGAAGAGCGCGGGCGCGCGATCGGAACGTGGTCCGCACTCACCGCGCTCGCGAACGTCGCCGGCCCGATCCTCGGCGGCTGGCTCGTCCAGACCCTCTCGTGGCGCGCCGCGTTCTACATCAACGTTCCGTTCGCGATCGCAACGCTCGCCATCGCCTGGCGCGCCATGCCGCCCGACAAGACGGATGGTGCGGCCGTCGAGATCGACTGGCTCGGCTCCATCCTCGTCACGATTGCCCTCGGCAGCCTCGCATTCGCAATGATCGAGGTGCCGTCACGCGGCGTGATCGGCATCGTCGGCGCGGCGGCCATCGCGGGAGTCATCGCACTCGTCGTCTTCATCGTCGTCGAGCGGCGGAGCAAGAACCCGATGATGCCGCTCTCGCTCTTCCGCTCGCGCAACTTCACTGCGGCGAACATCCTCACCCTCTTTCTGTACGCGGCACTGAGCGCCGGCCTCTTCCTCCTGCCGTTCAACCTCCTCCAAGTGCAGCACTACACGCCCTTCGAAGCTGGGATGGCGTTCCTCCCATTCGTCGTCACCATGGCGCTCCTCTCGCGATGGGTCGGAGCGCTCGCCGACCGCATCGGTGCGCGGCTTCTACTCGTCGCTGGCCCGCTCATTTCCGCGGCGGGATTCGCGCTCTTCGTGCGGCCGTCGATCGGCGGCTCGTACTGGACGACGTTCTTCCCCGCGATCCTGGTCCTCGGCGTCGGGATGTCGATCACCGTCGCGCCGCTCACGACAACCGTGATGACGTCGATCGACGACGACCGCCACACCGGCGCCGCGTCGGGCATCAACAACACGGTTGCACGTGCGGCCGGCCTCCTCGCGATCGCGCTCTTCGGCGCCCTCGCGATCATGATCTTCGCCGGCGATCTCTCCGCGCGCCTCGGCCGCCTCGGCTTCGATCGTGCTACGCGGAGGGCCATGACGTCGCAACGGCTGAAGCTCGCCGAGTCCGTGCCGCCGCGCGACCTGTCGGCCGAGCAGCGCCAGCGCATCGCCGGCGCCGTCGGCGAGTCGTTCGTCCACGCATTCCGCATCGCGATGATCGGCTGCGCCGCGCTGGCCGCCGCCTCCGCCGCGGGAGGACTCGTAGTTCGTCCGAAGAAATGCTGACACCACCGCCCCGCCGCTCGCGCGCCGCCCTGAAGCGGATGAAGAGCCAGGACAGCGTGCGCACCGTCATCATCGCGCTGGTCGCGAACGTCGTCATCGCGATCGCGAAACTGATCAGCGGCCTCATGTCCGGCTCGGTCGCGCTGATCGCCGAGGCGGCGCACTCCTTTGCCGACTCCTCGAACGAAGTCCTCCTCGGCATCTCGCTGCGCCGCGCCATGAAGCCGCCCGACGACAGACACCCGCTCGGCCACGGACGCGAGCGATTCCTCTGGGCGTTCATGGCGGCGATCGCGTCGTTCCTCATCGGCGGCTGCTTCTCCATCGCGATCGCCATCCGCGAACTCGCGCGCGACGGCGGCACGAAGCGCACGCTCGTGGCGTGGATCGTCCTCGGCATCGCGTTCCTTGCCGACGGATTCTCGTGGTTGCAGAGCGTCAAGCAGGCGAGGGACGAGGCGGAGGAACGCGGCCGCTCCGTCTCCGATCACCTGCTGCGTTCGAGCGACCCGATCGTCCGCGCCATCGTCGTCGAGGATTCGGCCGCCCTCATCGGCCTCGTGATCGCCGCGATCGGGCTGCTCGTCAGCCAGACCACGCACAGCGGCCGCCCCGATGCGATCGCGTCGCTGCTCATCGGCATCCTGATGGCCGTCACCGCCTTCGGCCTCGCCCGTCCGCTCGCCGACTTCCTGGTCGGCCGCTCGCTGCCGCGGCCCTACCTCGACAAAATCCGCGACGTCATCCAACGCGACGGCGCCGTCGAAGAGATCATCTCCCTCCAAGCCGTCTACACCGGCCCCGAGGAAGTCATCGTCGCCGCGAAGGTGCGTCCGAAGTCAGAGTTGAGCGGCGACGAGCTCGCGAAAGCGATGGACGACCTCGACGCCGCCCTACGCCGCGAATCGCAGTTCGTCGCGGACGTCTACATCGACGTGACCCAACACCACACAGAACCGGCCCCTACATGATCGCTAACGCGACCACCGCGGCGATGACGGCGCCGAGGACGGTGCCGGCGGCGATGTCGGAGGGGTAGTGGTGGCCGAGGGCGATGCGGGACCAGCTGACGAGCGCGCAGGCGGCGATCACGAGGGGAATTGCGAGCGGGGGAGCGGCGACGATGATGGGAGTTCCGAATGCCGCCGCGGTCATCGCGTGGCCGCTCGGGAACGAATAGCGGTCGAGCGGCGAGAGCGAATCCGACAGCGAGCGATCGGCGTGGCAGGGACGGGTGCGTGCGAGCGCGCGCTTCAAGGGCGGATAGATCGAGAACGCGATGGCGAGACTGAGGATCGCGGCGACGATGCAACGCGCCGCATGCTCGATCGGTGCGAGGAAGAGGAATGCCGAGACGACCGGGTACACCCATCCGTTGCCGGCGTGCGTCACGAAACGCGCGGTGCGCGTCAGGCCCCTTTCGCGCGCGTGCGACACGCAGCGTTCCACGAGCCGCAGCTCGCGCCGGTCGAGCGGCGCGAACGGATCCTCGAGGATCGTCGTCGTTTTCGAGATGTACATGCCTCACCTTAACGAAGCGCCGCGCCTTCTCGAAGCACGCGCGTGCATGCGGCGCGTAAAACGTTTGTGCAGTTCCCGTGAAGTTGCCGGAGCCATGCGTACCATGCGGCGGTGCCGCGGTTCCCGTTCGCCGATCGCCCGAAACTGTGGGGCACCGCCGTCTCGCACTACCAGGTCGAAGGGGGCGATCCGTGCGACTGGACAGAGTGGGAGCGCGACGGACGCACCCGCGGCGAGGCGTGCGGCTGCGCCGCCGGCTCCTGGCAGCGCTACGAGCACGACGCCGATCTCGCCAAGGCTGCGGGCGCGAACGCCTTCCGCTTCTCGATCTCCTGGAGCCGCGTCGAGCCGTCCCTCGGCCGTTATGACGACGCGGCGCTCTCGCGTTACGGCTGGCTCGTCGATCACCTGAACGCCATCGGCCTCGAGCCGATCGTCACGCTCTTTCACTACACCCACCCGCGCTGGTTTCACGAGCAGACGCCATGGACCTCCACGGCGTCCGTCGACCGTTTCGCGCAGTTCGCCCGGCGCGTGGCGCAGGAGCTCGGCGACCGCGTGCGGCTCTACATCCCGCTGAACGAGCCGCTCGTCTTCGCGCTCGCCGGCTATTTCGACGCGCAGATTCCGCCGGGCATCGGCGACGGCCGCGCGCTCGTGCGCGTCGTCGACCACCTCCTCGCGGCGCACTGCGCGGCGGCGGCGGAGATTCGCGAGATCCAGCCGCGCGCGGCGATCGGCGTCGCGCACAACATGATGGCGTTCGAGCCGGAGCGGCGGTGGAACCCGCTCGACCGCGCGCTGACGTCGCTGGCGCATCGCTCGTACAACCGCGGGCTCATCGAGGCGTTCGCTACGGGGCGCTGGGACTTCCTGATGCCGCCGCGAACGCGCGTCCGCGGCCGGCGCGACGATCTCGTCTACAGCATCGACCTCTTCGGCGTGAACTTCTACTCGCGGCTGCACCTCCGGTCGCCGGGTCGCGAGCGGATCATCGGCGACTTCACCTACCGCGATCCGAGCGGGCGCGGGCTCACCGACAACGGATGGGAGATCATCCCCGAGGCCTTCGAAGGACTGCTGCGCGAAGCGGCGCGATCGCGCTTGCCGCTGATCGTGACCGAGAACGGCCTGGCCGACGCCGGCGATCGCTTCCGCGGCGACTTCATCGAATCACACCTCGCCGCCATCGAGCGCTGCGGCGTCCCGGTGCACGGCTACCTCCACTGGTCGCTCCTCGACAACTACGAATGGCTCGACGGCTTCGGCCCGAAGTTCGGCTTGTACGAAGTCGACCGGACGACGCTCGAGCGGCGTCCGCGTCCCTCGGTGGAGACGTTTCGGCGCGCGGGTGCGCGGTTTCTCAGTGGGGGAGCCGGCGGCCTCGCCGGCTCGGCGCGGCGACAGCCGCGCTGACGCGCGGCACCGCCGGCGAGGCCGCCGGCGCCCCACAGAGAGACGAAAAGCATCGCATGAAGCGCGAGAGCCACGCCCCTCACCCGTCCGCTCGCTTCGCTCGGGGCCACCCTCTCCCGCGGGGAGAGGGAGCTGTGTTGTGTGTTCTCGTCCCTCTCCCTCCGGGAGAGGGTGCCGCGAAGCGGCGGGTGAGGGGCGCGGCTCTCGCCACAATCCCGTTCTCCTGCGGGTGAGGGACGTGGCTCTCGCGACAACTCCCCACAAACTTCGCCCGTTCTTTACCCGCGACGCAAGCCTCTGTACGCGCGGCTTGCAATCATGAGGCACGCGAAAGGAGGGGCGGGCGAATGTTGCTGGCAGATCTGCACATTCACACCACGTGGTCGGATGGGCGCCTTTCGATTCCTGAGGTCATCGATCTCTTCGGACGAAGCGGGCATGACGTCATCGCCATCACCGATCACATCGTCAACAGCGACAACGTCATCGGCAAGGTCACCCATCGCTTCGGCCTGACGCTGACGAAAGACAACTTCGGCGCGTATCGCGCCGAGGTCGAGGCGGAGGCGAAGCGGGCGTGGGACGAGTACGGGATGCTCGTCATCGCCGGCGCCGAGCTGACGCAGAACCGGATCCGCCGCGCCAGCTCCGCGCACGTCCTGGCCCTCGGCATCGACGATTTCATCTCGGCCGAAGGCAGCGTGGAAGAGATGCTCGTGCGCGCCAACGACAGCGGCGCCGTCGTCATCGCCTGTCATCCGCACGAACAGTCGGAGTGGTTCGCAAACACCTTCTATCTATGGAATCGACGCAATGAAGTCGCGCACGCCATCCATCTATGGGAGCTCGCCTGCCGGTGGGACCTGTTTCCGCCGGTGGCGCGCCATCGCATGCCGTTCGTCGGCAACAGCGACTTTCACGACCGCGCGCACCTGTACGCGTGGAAAACCCTACTGCCGTGCGAGCGCAGTCTCGCGGACGTCGTCCGCACGCTCAAGCGCGGCAGCGGACTCGCGGTGACGCGCCTCGAGCCGTCGCCGCAAGAGGTGATCTCATGTTTCTCATCTCGGTCGTTGCCGCAATACTCGCTGGCCTCGGCGCGCTGATCACGACGCTGCAGACCGGCCTGACGCTTCTGTTCCGGAGGCGCCGCCGTTTTTTCGACCACGGCCCGCACGTCCCTTCGGGCTGGGCGGGCCGTTTCCGGCAGGGCGTTTTCTCCCGCCGCCGCCAGGTTTCCATCCTCAAGCCGGTCTGCGGACTCGATGACGAGCTGGAAGCGAACCTCGACTCCTTCGCCGCCATCCGCGGCGTTGAGTACGAGGTGATCGTCTCCATCGCCGACCTCTACGACCCCGCTCTGCCGATCGTCGAGCGCGTCATGGCGCGCCATGCGAACGTCGCGTGGAAGCTCGTAGTCGGCGGCGATCCGAAGCTCGAGAGGTACAACCGAAAGGTCGCGCGGCTCATCGCTGCGATGCGGCACGCGAAGGGGGACGTCCTGCTGATCTCCGACTCGAACGTTCGCGTCGAGCCGGACGACGTCGCGATGACCGTCCACGCGTTCGACGATCCGCTGCTCGGCTGCGTCTCGAACCTCTTCACCGGCTCCGGCGCGCGGACGTTCGGCGCGTCGATCGAGTCGCTGCATCTCCTCAGCTTCGTCGTTCCCGGCGCGGTCATCGCGGCGATGGCGAACATTCCGTGCGTGGTCGGGAAGTCGATGGCGATCCGGCGCGACGTGCTCGCGGCCGTCGGCGGCTTCGAGGCGTTCGTACACGTGCTCGCCGAGGATCAGGCGATCGGGCTCGCGGTGCGGGATGCGGGGTACGACGTCGGCCTGTCGCCGGTGGTCGTCCGCAACATCGTCGTGAACCGCACGCTCCGGCGCGCGCTCGACCGCCAGATTCGCTGGAACAAGATCCGTTACGCCTTCTCGAAGCGGACCTACGCGTCGGAGCTCCTGCTCTTCCCGTTCGCATTCGCGTCGCTCGCCGCCCTCTTCCGCCCGGCCGCATGGCCGTTGCCCGTCGCCATTCTCGCGCTGCGTCTGCTGCAGGTCGCGATGCTTGCCCGGGCGACAGACGCTCCGCTCGGCATCTTCGAGCTGCTTCTGGTACCGCTCTTCGACCTGCTCCACTTCGGCGCCCAGTTCGTCCCGTATTTCGACGACCGCGTGACGTGGCGCGGCCATGCGACCCGTCTCGGCCCAAGGACGGTGCTGATGGACTGGAAAGACGCCGCGTAACACCCCCCCCCACGAACTTCACAGGAAATAGGTGCGGAAACGCGTCTTGTGCGGCACAATCCCCCGACCCGAAAACCGATCGATGGAGGAAGGATGACCACGTTCTCTCTCAGGGCCCTCGTTTTCTCTCTGCTTCTCGTCGTTTCCCTCACCGCATTCGCGCAGCAGAAAACCATTCTCTTCGACGCCAAGCACGCGCAGACGGCCGGCAACGCCGACTGGACGCTCGATGAAGACTCGTGCGGCGTCGCCCAGCGCTTCCCGACCCCCGACCAGGCGGGGATCACGTCGTCGACCGCCGAGACCTACTGGTCGGGCGGGTTCTCCGCGATGGGCGTCGACCTCGTGAAGAAAGGCTTCCACGTCGAGAGCCTTCCGACCACCGGCCGTATCAGCTACAACGACGGCACCAACGCCCAGGACCTCAAGAACTACAACGTCTTCGTCATCCCCGAGCCGAACATCGCCTTCACGTCCGCCGAGATCACCGCGATCCGCAACTTCGTGAACGGCGGCGGCGGTCTTTTCATGATCTCCGACCATGCCGGCGCCGACCGCAACAACGACGGCATCGACGCGGCAGGCGTGTTCAATCAGCTCATGGGCAGCCCGTCGGTCTTCGGCATCACCTACAACGACAACTCCTCCGACAGCAGCTTCGGATGGTTCGACAACCATCCCGACGACAACTACACGACAGACACGACCTCGCCGATCGTCTTCACGGGCGCCTTCGGCGTCCCATCGTCCGGAAGAGGTCTCGGCCTGTTCGGCTCCAGCTCGATGACGGTCAGCGGCGCCGCGAAGGCCCACATCTGGAAGACCGGCGTCGCGAAAGGCTCGACCACCGGCGTCACGTTCGCGACGTCGACCTACGGCACCGGCCGCGTCGCCGCCGTCGGCGACTCGTCGACCGGTGAAGATGCCACGAACTCCTGCGGCCACACGACGTACCTCGGGTACAACGATCCGAGCTACGACAACGGGCTGATTTACGCCAACGCGGTCGCCTGGCTCGCGAACGGATCGGGGGGCGGTGGCGGCGGCGACACCACGCCTCCGACGACTTCCATCACTGCTCCCACGAACGGATCGACCGTCAGCGGAACCGTGAACGTGACTGCGAACGCGTCCGACAACGTCGGCGTGACTAAGGTCGAGTTCTATATGGACGGCGCGTTGCGCACGACCGATACCACCTCGCCGTACTCCTGGAGCTGGGACACGACCACGTTCGCGAACAGCTCGCACTCGTTGGTCACGAAGGCCTACGACGCGGCGGGGAACGTCGGCACGTCGTCGACCGTCACCGTCACCGTGAACAACTCCACCGGCTCGACGCAGCTCCTCGTCAACCCCGGCTTCGAGACCGGCACGGCCTCGCCGTGGGTCGCGAGCGCTAGCGTCGTCAGCAACTCGACGAACGAGCCGCCGCACACCGGTTCATGGGATGCGTGGATGGACGGCTACGGCACCACGCACACCGACACGCTCTACCAGCAGGTCGCGATTCCGTCGGGTAAGACGTCGGCGACGCTGACGTTCTACCTCCACATCGACACCGCCGAGACGACCACCACGACGGCGTACGACACGCTGAAGGTGCAGATCCGCAACTCGTCCGGCACCGTGCTCGCCACGCTCGCGACGTACTCGAATCTGAACCACAACACCGGCTACTCGCAGAAGTCGTTCAGCCTCAACTCGTACATCGGCCAGACGATCCAGGTCTACCTCGTCGGCGCCGAGGACAGCCTCGATCAGACGTCGTTCGTCGTCGACGACTTCGCGCTCAACGTGCAGTGATTTTCGCCTTCGTGTAAGGGGCCGGCTCTTAGCCGGCCCTTGGTTGCGCGGCTTCGCCGCGCAGGCGGACGAGGGCGTCCGCCCCTCCGATTCAATCGGCCAGACGAAACATGTGTACCTCGGGTTTTCCTGGGGGGGCGCACGCCCCCGTGCGCCCGGCCGCGCGATAGCGCGGCTCTGCCGCGCAGGCGGACGAGGGCGTCCGCCTCTCCGATTCAATCGGCCAGACGATCCATGTGTACCTCGGGTCTTCATGGAGGGGCGCACGCCCTCGTGCGCCCGGCCGCGCGATAGCGCGGCTTCGCCGCGCAGGCGGACGAGGGCGTCCGCCCCTCCGATTCAATCTGTACAATGACGCGCATGCCTGAAGGTCCCGAGGTCGATACCGATCGCCTGCACGAGGCGATTCACGAGGAGCTGGAGCACGAAGGCGGCTCGCTCGTCAAACAGATCGCGCTGACGACGGCGATCTTCGCGGCGATCGCCGCGGTCGCGTCGCTCCTCGCGGGGAGCACGATCAACGAAGCGCTGGTGCTGAAGAACGAGGCGGCGCAGCTGCAAGGGCAGGCGTCGGATCAGTGGGCGTATTACCAGGCGAAGGGGATCAAGGCCGCCGTGCAGTCCGCGATTGGCGCGTCATGGTCGGCGTCCGGACATCCGGTGCCGGCTGACGTCGCAGCCACGGCCAAGCGATACACCGCCGAACAGCAACAGATCTCGATCGAGGCGAAGAAGCTCGAGAAGGAGCGCGACGTCAAGTCTTCGGAGGCGGACGAGCTCATTCACCGCCACCACAAGTTCGCCGCGGCCGTGGCCATCTTCCAGATCGCCATCGCCCTCGGCGCCGTCGGCGCGCTCACCCGGCTGCGCGCCGTCTGGATCGCGTCGTTCGTGACCGGCATCGTCGCGATCGTCTACTTCGTCCTCCCGTTCGTAATGTAGGGGTTGGCTCTCAGCGGACCCGGTCAGTCCGTCAGCACGTGGATCCCGATGGCGCCGAGGAAGCCGGCAGAGGCTACCGTGGCGAGGGCGATCAGGAGCGTTGCGACGTGCGCGCGCAGTGAGGCGACGGCCTGACGCAGCGCCGGATCATCGCTCCAACGCCACAGTAGCGTGGCGCAGCCGATGCCGAGGGCGGCGAGCGGCAGGCCGATGAGCAGCAGCCAGAGGCCAACGTGCACGTTCGAGGCGTAGAGCATGACGACGCGCTCCGCCGTCAGCGCCGGCTCGGCGGTCTTCGGCGAGAGATTGCGCACGAAGAGCGCGGACATGAAGAGCGCGGCGGGGGAGATGAGCAGCAACTCGCCGGCGGCGACGAGGCGATCGAGCGTCTTCATGGTGTGCGCTTTGTAGCACAAAGCGCACACCCCTGCAACCGGGTCAGACCGCGGGACGCCCGCGGACGAAGTGGAGAATGAAGATGATGACGGCGAGGACGATGAGGATGTGAATGAACCACGCCGTTACGTGAAACGCCACGAGCCCGAGAAGCCACGCGATCAGGAGAATGATTGCGAGAGTCAGAAGCACTTCAGTTACCTCCGGCGTAACGGTTGAGCAAGGGAAGTGCCTGTGACGGTTGTGCGGCTGAATGGCGCTCCGCGCGGGCGGCGAGTATCAACTGTTCGCCCCGAGCGAGCATCTGTCCGCTCGGAGCGAGAAACTGTCCGCTCGTGGCGAGAGATTGTTCGTATCAAGCCAGCACTTGTTCGCTGTGAGCGCGCAATTGCTCGCCGCGAGAGATCAATCGTACTCTCGAAGCGAACATTTGGCAGTATTAAGCGAGCAAGTATTCGCTAGAAGAGCACAAATGTTTGCTAGGAGCGGGGATCTGCTTGTAAGGAGAGTACAATTGTGCGTTGCCAGCGTGGAAATGCTCGTGCAGAGCGATCATTTGGCCTCCTGGAGCGGACAACTGCTCACTTTGAGCGTAGAATTGCTCGCCTGGGGAGAGCAAGTGATGCCGAAGCAGAAATCGACGCCGGAAGACGTTCAGCAGCAGTTGCGCGCCGTGCGCTCTACCATCGAAGATGATTACACGCCGATGACGGCGCAGCAGCGGCGCGACCTTCGCGATCGCATCAGGCACTCGCCTGAGACGGTGTCCGCAGCGATGAGTGCCATCGGAACGTCGGACAGGGTTTCCGCCGCCATCGGGCTGTCGTCCGATGAAGTCACAGATCTCATCATGCTGACCACCCGGTGGGCGGCGGTAGAAGCCGATCTTCGGGAGATCTTCAACGGCGTCAGCAGCGCCAACCTCATGCGCCGCTACAAGCTCGGGTTGATCGCCGACCACGCCTTCGCCGTGACGAAGCATCTCGTGCGCTTACCCGAGAACGAGATACTGATCCCCATTTACGAGGAGATGCAGCGTCTCCGCAAGCTCGAGCGGCAGAAGAAGCGGCGCAAGCGCACGGAGGAGTAGTGTGTGGGGCCGGCTCTCAGCCGGCCCTGGGTCGGCTGAGAGCCGATCGCTGACCACGCCTTCGCCGTGACCAAGCACCTGGTGCGCTTACCCGAGAACGAGCAGTTGATCCCCATTTACGAGGAGATGCAGCGCCTCCGGAAGCTCGAGCGGCAGAAGAAGCGGCGCAAGCGCACGGAGGAGTAGTGTGTGGGGCCGGCTCTCAGCCGGCCCTGGGTCGGCTGAGAGCCGACCCCGCACACAGAACCTTTACTCCCTCCTCACGCAACTCGGCGGACTGCGAACGCGGCGCTCCATAGGCTCTCGGCCATGGAGGCCTTCGTCATGTCCGCTCTCGCACAGGAATCCGACTTTGCCCTCGACTCGCTGCTCGCCGGCATCGACGCGTCGCTGATCACGCCGATGTTTCAGGCGATCGTCGACCTCCGCCACGGCGTCGCGGCCGGCTTCGAAGTTCTCTCGCGCGGTCCCGAGCCGTTCACGGCGCCGAGCCGGCTGTTCGACCGGGCCCGCGAGATCGGCGCGACGTGGGAGCTGGAGCGCGCCTGCCGGATCGCGGGGCTCGGCGCCATCGCCGCGCTGCCGAAGACGCTGCGCCAGTACACGTATTTCCTCAACGTCAGCCCCGACGTGCTGGACGATCCGCGCTTCGTGAGCGGCTTCACACGCGCGGTGCTCGAGCAGCATGGAATCGCGCCGTCGCAGATCGTCATCGAGATCACCGAGCGCGCGTCGATCGGCGACTACGACAAGTTCGAGGCGCTGGTGCGCCACTACGCCGGCCAGGGGTTCGACATCGCGCTCGACGACTTCGGCGCCGGCAACAGCGGTCTGCGGACGCTGATCTCGTGCGTGCCGCACTACCTCAAGCTCGACATGGCGGTGACGCGCCGCGTCGACCGCGAGCCGTATAAACAGCGGATCGTCCGGTCGATGACCGAGTTCGCGCGGAACATCGGCGCGGTGCTGATCGCCGAGGGGGTCGAGACGTGGCAGGAAGCGGAGGCGCTCGTCGCCTGCGGCGTCGAATGGGCGCAGGGATTCCTTTTCGGCCGGCCGATGCCGCGGCCGCAACTGCTATCGCGCGCGGTCAGTACACGGGTGATGCGACTAGTCACTAGTCACTAGTCACTAGTCCATGCATCCGCGCAAGCGGATATGATGAAGGCGATGCGTTCGTTCGTGAGCGAAGCCATCGGAACGGCGTTGCTGGTGGCGGCAGTCGTCGGCTCGGGAATCATGGGGGAGAGGCTGTCCGGCGGCAATCTCGCTTTGGCGCTGATGGCGAACAGCATCGCGACGGGTGCCGTGCTCGTCACGCTCATCTTCACCTTTGCTCCGATCTCCGGCGCACACTTCAATCCGGCGGTCTCGCTTGCGGCGGCGTTGGAAGGCGGGTTCGCGTGGCGGCGCGTCCCCGGCTACATCGTGGCGCAGACGGCCGGCGCGATCGCCGGCGTCATGGCCGCGCACGCGATGTTCGAACATCCACTGATCGTTCTGTCGCATCACTCGCGTGCCGGCGGCGCGATGCTCTTCAGCGAGTTCGTCGCGACGTTCGGCCTGCTCGTCGTCATCCACGGGACGGGCAAGCGCGCGGCGGTAGTGCCGCTGACGGTCGCCGCCTACATCACCGCGGCGTACTGGTTCACGTCGAGCACGAGCTTCGCGAATCCCGCGGTGACCGTGGCGCGCGGACTGACCGACACATTCTCCGGCATCGAACCGAGCGGAATCCCGGCCTTCATCGCGGCGCAGCTCGCCGGGGCGCTGGCCGCCACTCTCCTGTTTCGGTGGCTCGGCAAGGACACCAAATGAAGAAACGCGTTCTCTTCCTCTGCACGCACAACTCCGCCCGGAGTCAGATGGCGGAAGGGCTGCTCCGCGAGATGGCGGGCGATCAATTCGAGGCGTTCAGCGCGGGAACCGAGGCCACACGGGTCCACCCGCTCGCGATCGCGGCGATGCGTGACATCGGTGTCGACATCAGCAGCCAGCGCTCGAAGACGCTCGGCGAGCTCGCGGGACAGCATTTCGACTACGTGATTACCGTCTGCGACCGCGCGAACGAGACCTGCCCGCTGTTCCCGAACGGCACGCAGCGAATTCACTGGAGCTTCGACGACCCGAGCAAGGCGACCGGCACGGACGAGGAGCGTCTGAGCGCCTTTCGCAGCGTTCGCGACGGGATACAGCAACGCCTTCGGATGTTCCTGATCGACTAGTGTGTGGGGCCGGCTCTCAGCCGGCCCTGGATCGAGAGCTATTCGCTGAGAACTTGATGCACGAAGGCGACGGCGATGGCGCCTTCGCCGACTGCCGAGGCGACGCGTTTGATGTTGCCGCCGCGGACGTCGCCGACCGCGAAGACGCCGGGGAGGCTGGTCTCGAGGAGATGCGGCGAACGGGTCAGCGGCCATTGCGCGGCGTCGAGGTCCTCGCGCGTGAGGTCGGGGCCGGTCTTGATGAAGCCGCGGTCGTCGAGCGCCACACAGCCCTCCAGCCACTTCGTCGCCGGAAGCGCGCCGGTCATCACGAAGAGGTGCCGGATCTGCTCGACGTCCACGGCGCCCGTCGCGCCGTTGCGGCAATGGACGCGCTCGAGGTGGTCGCCGCCTTCGACGGCAACCACCTCGCACTGCGTCCGGACTTCGATCGCGGGGTTGTCTTCGATGCGGCGGACGAGGTAGCGCGACATGCTGTCGGCGAGCTCCCCCTTCCGCACCATCATGATGACGCGGTTCGCGCGCTCGGCGAGGTAGACGGCGGCCTGGCCCGCGGAGTTGCCGCCGCCGACGAGCATCACCGTCTCGCCCTTGCAGAGCTGCGCCTCCATCGGCGTCGCGAAGTAGTAGACGCCGGCGCCGTTGAACTTCGACAGGTTCTCGACCGGGAGCCCGCGATACTCGGCTCCGGTCGCGATGATGACGGTTCTGGCATGGAGCCGCGTCCCCTTGTCGATCTCGACCGTGAACGGACGCGTGTCGCAGCCGAGGCGCGCCGCGGTTCGAGCGATCAGGAGCTGTGCGCCGAATTTCTCGGCCTGGGTGAACGCGCGCGTGGCGAGCTCCTGGCCGGTGATGCCCGAGGGAAAGCCGAGGTAGTTTTCGATGCGCATGCTGGAGCCGGCCTGACCGCCGGGCGCGTTCCCCTCGATCATGAGCACGTCCAGCCCTTCCGATGCCGCGTAGACGGCGGCGCCGAGACCGGCCGGTCCCGCGCCGACGATGACGACGTCGCGGACGTGCTGCTCATCGAAGTCGATCGATTCGTTGAAGCCGAGGCACTCCGCCACTTCGGCGTTCGTCGGATCGCGCAGCACGACCTCGCGCCGGCAGACGACGAGCGGAATCTCATCGACCGAGACGTTGAAATGGTCGAGGATCTCCTGCGCGATCGCGTCGCGGTCGAGATCGATGAACGTCGCCGGGTGCGCGTTGCGCACGAGGAACTCGCGGAGCTGCAGCGTTCGCGGCGAGTACGCGGAGCCGAGGATCAGAACGTCGCCGAAACCCTGATCGAGGAGGAGCGAGCGCCGGAGAATGAACGCGCGCATCAGGACCGCGCTCAGCTCCCCGTCGGTTTGCACGAGGGCGAGCAGCGCGTCGCGCGGCACCTCGATCACCTCGCTCGCCGCGACGGCGCGAATGGTGACCATCGGGCGGCGGCCGGAGAGGATGTTGATCTCCCCGCTGAACGACCCGCGGCGATACGTCGCGAGGAGCTGCTCCCCATCGCACGTGGGGCGCATGACGGCGAGCTCTCCGGCGGTCACGACGAAAAACGGGAACTCCAACTGGCCCGCCTCGAGGATCACGTCGCCCGCCTGTAGCGAGCGGTGCCGGCCGTGCTTCGCGATGCGCTCGATTTGCGCCGGCGTCAGCGTGGGCCACACCTGGTCCTCGCGCGGCGCGATCGAGAGCGGGACCGCGGAGGTCACGCTCTCCTCAATCGATCACCGCGGCTTTCAGATCGGGGTCGGGGTATTTCAGGTCGAGGCTTTCGAGCTTCTCCACGATCGTTTTTGCGACGACGTAGTTGCGCACCCACTTGTGGTCGGCGGGGACGACGATCCACGGCGCGTGCTTGGCCGACGTCTTCTCGATGGCCGCCTCGTACGCGTCCTGATACTCGGACCACAGCTTCCGCTCGTCGAGATCGCCGAACTGGAACTTCCAGCGCTTGGTCGGGTCTTCGACGCGGTTGCGGAGGCGCTTGCGCTGCTCGTCTTTGCTGATGTTGAGGAAGAACTTGAGGACGATCGTCCCGTTGTCGACGAGCAGCCGTTCGAAGTCGTTGATCCGGTCGTAGCGGCGCTTGCACTCGTCCTCGTCGATCCAGCCGTGGACGCGGACGATGAGCACGTCTTCGTAGTGGCTGCGGTTGAAGATGACGATCTCGCCCTTGCCGGGCGTCTGTGCGTGCGCGCGCCAGAGGAAGTCGTGATCGAGCTCGGCGGCGGTCGGCTTCTTGAACGGAACGGCGCGGACGCCGAGGGGGCTGACGCCGTGCATCACGTGGCGGACGGTGCCGTCCTTCCCCGAGGTGTCCATCCCTTGAAGCACGATCAGGAGCGCGCGGCTGTGGTCGGCGAAGAGCAGCTCCTGCAGCTCGCCGAGGCGTTCCTCCGCCTTTTCGAGTTTCTTGTGGGTCTGGTCCTTGTCGCCGGGCGCGGCGCTGGTGTCGCCCGGGTCGAAATCATCGAGTCGAAATTTCATGAGGTTGGCTCGGGCTTCATGGGAAATTTACACCACCGCAGAACTCCGCAACATAGGATGGCGCCGAAAAGGGCATGTCGGTCACTCCCGAGGAAGTTGGGACGATCGCGCCGAGCGAGAGTACCCCACCGCCGCCCATCGCGGAGGTTCGGGCGCCGCTGTTCGACCGCGAGCTGAGCTGGATCGAGTTCAACCGCCGGGTTCTCGGCGAGGCGCAGAACCCCGACGTCCCGCTGCTGGAGCGCCTGAAGTTCCTCTCCATCGCGGCGCACAACCTCGACGAGTTCCTGATGATCCGCGTCGGCGAGGTGCGCGACCTGATCACCGCGCAGGCCGTTCCGACCGCGCAGCAGGTGGAGAAGCTCGAGGCGATCCGCAAGCGGGTGCGCCACCTCCTGGACGGGATGTACGGGTGTCTCACCGACGAGGTGCTCCCTGCGCTGAAGAGGGAAGGGATCCGCATCGACCGCGTCGCCGACCTCGGCAAGCGCGATCGCGCCGCAGTTCAGGAGTACTTCAACAGCGACCTCGAGCCGATCCTCACGCCGCTGGCGATCGACCCGGGACATCCGTTTCCGTTTCTCGCGAATCGCGCGCTGAACCTCGCGCTGCAGCTCGAGTCGGGACGCGGCGAGCGGTATCTGGTCGTCGTCAAGATTCCGGAGCTCTCGCCGCGGGTCGTGTTTTATGGCGAGAAGGGGAGATTCGTCCTGCTCGAAGACGTGATCACGTCGCACATCGAGCAGTTCTTCCCCGGGCTGAAGATCCGCAAGTCGGTCGTCTTTCGCGTCATCCGCAACTCCGACATCTCGATCAAGGAAGAGGAGGTGCAGGACCTCCTCAAGAGCGTCGAGAGCGAGCTGCGGCGGCGCGAGCGGCGCGAGGTGGTGTGGGTCGAGGTGGAGGCGGGATCGGACGAGCGCATCCTCTCGATGATCCTCGCGAAGACCGGGGCGGCGCGCGAAGACGTCTACACCGCGCCCGGGCCGCTCAAACTCGACGAGCTCATGATGCTGTACGAGGTCGAGGGGAACGCGCGGCTGAAGGATCCGCCGTTCAATCCGCGCATCCCGGCGCAGCTCGCGACGAGCGAGGATATTTTCTCGATCATCCGCAAGGGCGACGTGCTGCTGCACCGCCCGTACGACTCGTTCGCGGCGGTGATCGATTTCGTGCAGTCGGCGGCGGAGGATCCCGACGTCGTCGCGATCAAGCAGACGCTCTACCGCACCGATCCCGACTCGCCCGCCATCGAGGCGCTGCGCCGGGCGGCGGAACGCGGCAAGCAGGTGACGGCGGTGGTCGAACTGCAGGCGCGCTTCGACGAGCAGAAGAACATCACCTGGGCGCGGCACCTCGAAGAGGCGGGCGTGCAGGTGGTGTACGGCCTCATCGGAATGAAGACGCACTGCAAGGTGTGCCTGGTCGTGCGCCGCGAGGGGACGGCGCTCCGGCGGTACGTCCACCTCTCGACCGGCAACTACAACGCCACGACGGCGCGTCTCTACACCGACCTCGATCTGATGACGGCCGACAAGAAGATCACTGCGGATGCCGCGCAGCTTCTCAATCTCCTCACCGGTTTCAGCGTCGCGGGAGTGCAGGAGATGCTCGATCAGAAGGAGCCGGCGCTCACGTGGCGCGAGCTGGTCGTGGCGCCGATGGACTATCACCGCTGGGCGCTCTCGATGATCGATCGCGAAACGCGCAACGCGCGCGAGGGGAAGCCGGCGCGCATCGTCGCGAAGATGAACGCGGTGGTCGATGCGGCGGTCATCACGGCGCTGTACGCCGCGAGCTCGGCCGGCGTGAAGATCGACCTGATGGTGCGCGGGGTCTGCTGCCTCGTGCCGGGCGTGCCGTCGGTCAGCGAGAACATCCGCGTCACGTCGGTCATCGACCGCTTCCTCGAACACTCGCGCGTCTTTCGTTTCGAGAACGCCGGCGCGCCGGAGATCTGGATCTCGAGCGGCGACTGGATGCCGCGCAATTTCATCCGCCGGATCGAGGTGACGATCCCGGTGCGCTCGGAGACGATCAAGCGGCGCATCGAGGAGCAGATCCTGCCGATCTCGCTGGCCGACAACGTGAAGGGGTGGTACCTCGACGCCGAGGGGAAGTATCACCGCCGCGAGCCGGACGGGAAGGCGGTGCGGAGCCAGGAGGCGTTCATCGCGCTGGCGCGCTCGGAGGCGGTCGCCATCGGACCGTACGAAGAGATTCTTCATCGCGCCGGCTCGTTCCGCAGGAAGGCGAAAAAGAAGAAGAAGTAGGAGGGTGTAGGGAACATGGATGCTTTGCCGAAAAAACTCGCGTCGTACATTCACGACACCGGGATACGCGCGCTCGACCACCTGGCGGATGGCGCCGCGCCGCCTGCCGAGGGCGCCGAGCCCGACGCGCTCCAAACGCTCGTCGCGCACTGGCGCGCGATGAGCACCGAACAGAAGGATGCCTTCGTGACGCGCGTTTCCTCCTCGGTCGGCGAAGTGATCGCCGCCTCCGCCCTCCTCCCCATCGGCGTCAAAGTGGGGAAGAAGGCGGTGAAGTCGGCGAAGAAGGTGCTGAAGAAATCGGCGAAGACGCTGAAGAAGAACAAGAAGGCCGCGAAGAAGAACGACAAGGCCCCGAAAAAGAACGACAAGGCGGTGAAGAAGAAGGCGCCGGCAAAGAAGAAGAAGGCCAGCGCCCCACCGTCATCCTGAGCTGGCGAAGCGCAGCGAAGGAACTCAAGATGCGTTGCGCGCGGCTCAGGCCTCGCATTTTGAGATCCTTCGCCGTCCTTCGCTTCGGCGGCTCAGAGGCTGTGAAGAAATCTCGTTTCCGTCATCCTGAGCTTGGCGGAGCGGCTCCGCCGCGTAGCGCAGCGAAGGATCTCAGAATGCGCCGCGTGAGCCACAAGCTGCGAATTTTGAGTTCCTTCGCCGTCCTGCGCCGCTTCGCGGCTTCGGCGACTCAGGATGACGGATGGGGAAATTTCTTCACGACCTTTCAGGATGACGGGGGCCGAGGCGCCGCGCTCCCAGAGCTAGATCAATAAGCCCGGCGCGAGCATGAAGCGGAGGCGGGCGGGGGCATCGGCGTCGTTGATGTCGAGGCCGTAGCAGCCGCCTTTCTTGAGCGAGAGCTCGCCATCGCCATGCATGCTCGTCAGTGCGAGCATGAGCGTCGTCAGGTGCGGCTCGTGGCCGGCGTAGTAGGCGCACTTGTATTTCCCGCCGCTCCGTCGCAACAGGTCGCGGAACTCGGCAGGGTCGTGACCGGGCGCGAGGGCGTCGGTGGTTTCGATCTCCAGCTTCGTGCCATAGGCCTTCGCCACCCATTCCGCCGTCTCGTACGCGCGCACGAGCGGGCTGCTGTAGATCGCGCCGGCATCCGGCAGTATCTCCGCGAGCGCGCGCGCGACGCGTTTCATCTTGTCGTTGCCGTCGCGCGTGAGACGGCGTTCCTCGTCCGGCTTGTCGCCGCCCTTTTCCTCCGCGATCCCATGACGCAGCAGCACGATCAGCATCACACCACCTCGAAGCGCACTTTGCGCTCAAACAGCGTGCCGAAGTAGCGGGCGCGCTTCTCCGCGGCGGCGATCTCGACCGCGGCGTTTGACCGCGCGCGGACGAGGAACTTGACGTTCCCGTCGAGCCGCACCGCGACGTCGCGCACCGATTGCCGATGGCTCCGATCGAGCGCCTCGGCGATCCGGAGGATCGCGGAGAGCTTCTCGACGTCGCCCCGCTGCGCCGCCGACAGCTCCGCAAGGTTCTCGTGATCGTCATCCGGCTCCGACTTGCGGTGATAGCGCGCCACGTTCGCGATCACGGCGAGCTCCTCGTCGCTGAAGCCGCGCAGCGCCGCATGGCGGATCAGGTAGTACGAGTGCTTGTGGTAGCCGCGATCGCTCACGTGCATCCCGACCTCGTGCAAAAGGGCGGCATGCTCGAGGAGCTCGCGGCTGTCGAGCGGCAGCGCGTGCAGCCGCGCCGTCTGATCGAAGATGCGCGCCGCGAGCAGCGCCACGTGCCGCGCGTGCCGCTTGTCGCAGTCGCTCCGCTCCGCGAGCGCCAGCACGGACGAGCGCCGCAGCGAACGCGCGCTCGCCGATGTCTTCACCGCCGCCCGCGCGACGATGATCCCTTCGCGAATGGCGGCGGGGGAGACGATCAGCGACTCGATGCCGAGCGTCTCCAAGATCGCGACCAGGGCGACGGCGCCGCCGAGGATCGTGTTCGCGCGCTTTTCTTCGATGCCGAATCGCTCGACGCGCTCCTTCGCCGTCGTGCCGGTCAGGCGGCCGAGGAGCTCTTCGAGCGCCGCGCGCGTGAACGGCTGCGGGACGAGGGTCGCCAGCGCCTGAATCGTTCCCGAGGTCCCGATGCACTGGTCGACGCCGATCAGCCGCACCTGTTTGTGGACCTTTTTCAGATGCCCGGCGGCGAAGCGGCGGCAGGCTGCGATGTCGTCGGCCGTCGCGAGGTCCTGCAGGCGGAAACGCTGCGCGAGACGCAATGACCCGAGGGGTTCGCTCGCGGTGAAGTAGATCTCCGACGCGGTTGCGATGATGAACTCCACGCTGCCGCCGCCGATGTCGATGCAGAGCGACGTGCCGCCGCCGAGGTCGACCGAGGAGCGGATGGCGCGGTAGATGTAGTCCGCTTCCTCCTCGCCGGAGATGCAGCGCAGCTTCACGCCGGAGGCGTCTTTGACGCGCCGCAGAAACTCGCGGCGGTTCGGCGCCTCTCGGACGGCACTGGTTGCGACGGCGATGATCTCCTCCACCTCCCAGCCGCGCGCGACTTCCGCCATGTGCGCGATCGCGTCGACGCCGCGGCTCATGGCGCTCTCGCTCAGAGGCGCGCCATCGAGGCTGCTGAGGCCGAGCTGCACCATCTCCTTCTCTTTGTCGACCACCCGATACCCGCGCCGCTGCAGTTCCGCCACGATCATATGGATCGAGTTCGTCCCCACATCGATCGCCGCAATCCGCCGTGGTGTCGCCATCTGCGTCGGAGAGTATGCAAGCGGAGCGCGCGCGCCGGTCCAAAATCGGTGTGAAGGCGATTCGCCGCGCTGACGCGCGGCTGGGCGCACGAGG
Source organism: Thermoanaerobaculia bacterium (assembly GCA_036488085.1). Lineage (GTDB taxonomy): Bacteria > Acidobacteriota > Thermoanaerobaculia > Gp7-AA8 > Gp7-AA8 > DASXHZ01. Next base: position 52,313 of record DASXHZ010000089.1, on the reverse strand, counting down.
GCGTGCGCCCCTCCGGGCAAGTTTCGCGATTCTCCAGCCTGGGCGGCGTGCCCCCCTCCCGGGTCGCGCTTTTGGAGGGGCGGACGCCCTCGTCCGCCCGCGCGGCGATAGCCGCGCTGCGTGCGCCTCACCTGGCAAGTTGCGATTCCACCGCCTGGAGAGGCGGACGCCCTCGTCCGCCTGCGCGGCGATAGCCGCGCTGGGGGGACACCGGATCCGAGGTAGTCTCGAAACGTGACGCTGGTGCGCGATCTGTCGGGTGTCTACGGTACGTTCGAGCCAGGTGCGGTGACGGTGCATCGTCGCAAGAAGCTGCCGCATTGGGACGCAGCGCATGGCACGCAATTCGTCACGTTTTGCGTCGGCGCTCGCCGTCAGCTCACCCATGCGGACGCAGACATCGTCGCCGAGGTACTCCGGCATGACGATGAACGCGACTACCTGCTGCTCGTGTGGTGTGTCATGCCGGACCACGTTCACGTGATTTTTCGTCCGACTGCCTCGATCGCGACGATCATCAAGACTTGGAAGAGCGTGACTGCGCGTGCAATCGCGGGCGGGAGGCTGTGGCAGAAGGATTACTTTGACCGCCTGATTCGGAACGCGCGTGAACTGGCGCAGACGATCGAGTACGTGTTGAACAATCCCGACGCGTCGCAGCTTGGCGGCTGGGATCACAAGGAGATGTATCCGGATCGTATTCGGGATTGCGTTTGACCGCGGCGCGCTTCACGCCGAATTTACGGGTTCGACTAACGGGCTGCATGAGGCTGCCGCTACCATGCGCGACAACATTGGTTCCATAGGGAGGCTTTGCAGATGAAAATCGGTTTCGCCCTTGCCGCTGCGATCTGCGGCTCACTCGCGGCCGCTGCGTTCGGTCAGGTCACGCCCGCGGCGGGATACACCCCGCCGAACGACACGCCGTCCTTCAAAGTCGGCGCGACGATCTTCGCGGACTACACCTACAACGAGTCGCCCACCGGCACCGACTCGGACGGCAACACGATCCACAACAGCTCGTTCAACATCAGCCGCGCATACGTCAACTTCACCGGAAATCTGAATCACCTGATCGCGTACCGCGTCACGCCCGACATCACGCGTGAGAGCGGGACGGGAAGCTCGCTGAGCGGCTCGTACACGTTTCGCCTCAAGTACGCGTACGGCCAGTTCAACCTCGACGACTGGACGAACAAAGGCTCGTGGGTGCGCTTCGGCCTCCAGCAGACGCCGTTCATCGACTACAACGAGAGCATCTACCGCTATCGCTTCCAGGGGACCACGTTCGAAGACCGCGAAGGCCTCTTCCCGTCGTCGGACGCCGGCGTCTCCGGACACTGGAACGCGCCGGGCGGCTACGGCGACGTGCAGGCCGGCTTCTTCAACGGCGAGGGTTACAGCAAGGCCGAGACGAACAACGAAAAGGCGTTCCAGATCCGCGGCTCGCTCCGCCCGCTGCCGCTCGGCGGCATCTGGAAGGGGCTGCGCGTCACCGGCTACATCGATGAGGACCACTACGTCCAGGACGCCAAGCGCACGCGGGCGGTGGGCCAGGTGACGTTCGAGCATCCGCTCGTGAACATCGGCGCCGACGTCGTCTCGGCGAAGGACCGCACCTCGGCGACGAAGTCGGAAGTCGACGGCAGGGGCTACACGATCTGGGCGACGCCGAAGTTCGGCACGTCGGGATGGGAGGCGCTGCTCCGCCACGACGAGTTCACGCCGAACAAGAGCATCAGCAGCCAGAAGCGGAAGCGCGACATCGTCGGCATCGCGTACTGGTTCCAGCACCTGCAAGGCGTGACGTCGGCGCTCATGGCCGACTACGACAAGCTCGATCGTTCCAGCTTCGGTCAGGCCAACGACACCCGTTACGGCCTGAAACTGCTCATCAACTTCTAATCGGAGGACAAACATGAAGGCAATTTTCGCGGCGCTCATCGCGCTGCTGGCGACAGCTCTATCCACACAGGTATCGGCGCAGACGGTGCAGATGAACGGCGCCGGCGCGACGTTCCCGTACCCGATCTATTCGAAGTGGTTCGACGAGTACCACAAGGCGCATCCGAACGCGGAGATCAACTACCAGTCGATCGGCTCGGGCGGCGGCATCCGCCAGCTCACCGCCGGAACGGTCTTCTTCGGCGCGTCGGACGGCCCGATGACGAATGAACAGATCCTCGCCGCCGGCTTCCCGATCCTCCACTTCCCGACGGTCCTCGGCGGCGTCGTTCCGGTGTACGAGATCCCGGGCGTCAGCGCGGAGCTCCGCTTCACCGGCCCGATCCTCGCCGACATCTTTCTCGGCAAGATCACGAAGTGGAATGACGCGGCGATCCGTCTCGCGAATCCCGGCGTGAGCCTGCCGGCCACCGACATCACGGTCGTGCATCGCTCCGACGGCTCCGGCACGAGCTACATCTGGTGCGATTACCTCGCGAAGGTCTCGCCCGACTGGAAGAAGAGCGTCGGCGTCGCGACGTCGGTCAACTGGCCGGCCGGCGTCGGGGGGAAGGGAAACGAAGGCGTCGCCGGTCTGGTGAAGCAGACGCCGGGCGCCATCGGCTACGTCGAGCTGATTTACGCGCTGCAGAACAAGATTCCGTACGGTGCGGTGCAGAATCAGGCGGGCGAGTTCCTCCGCGCTTCGGTCGAGACGGTCTCGAACGCCGCGGCCGCAGCCGCGCGGAACATGCCTCGTGATTTTCGAGTCTCGATCACGAACGCCCCCGGCAAGAACGTCTACCCGATCTCCTCGTTCACCTGGCTCCTCGTGCAGCAGAGCCCGAAGGACCGCACCCGCGCCCACATCCTCTCCGACTTCATCCACTGGGCGCTCACCGACGGCCAGCGCTACTGCGAGGGCCTCGGCTACGCGCCGCTGCCGAAGGAAGTGGTCGCGCTGGAGATGGAGGCGCTGAAGCGCATCAAGATGTAGGCCTTCACACCGAATTTACACACCTCGCTATCCCGCTGCATCGGCGAACTTCGACAATCCGCGCATGTTTCGAACAGCACTCGTGTATCTATCCGCAGCCGCTCTTCTCGTGGCGTGCGCTCCCACGGAGCGGACCACCAGCACCAGCACCTCGAACGCGCTCACCATCAACGGCGCCGGCGCGACGTTCCCGTATCCGATCTATTCGAAATGGTTCGACGAGTACGGGAAGAAGAATCCGAACGTCCGGATCAACTACCAGTCGATCGGTTCGGGCGGCGGCATCAAGCAGCTCTCCGCGCAGACCGTCTTCTTCGGCGCCAGCGACATGCCGATGACCGACGAACAGCTCAAGGCGGCGCCCGCACCGATCCTCCACTTCCCGACCGTCCTCGGCGCGGTCGTTCCGGTTTACAACGTCCCCGGCATCACCGCACCGATCCGCTTCAACGGCGCGCTCCTCGCGCAGATCTACCTCGGCAAGATCACGAAGTGGAACGATCCGGCGATCGCGCAGCTCAATCCCGGCGTCTCGCTGCCAGCCACCGACGTCGCGGTCGTCCATCGATCCGACGGCTCGGGGACGACGTTCATCTTCTGCGACTTCCTCTCGAAGACGTCGCCGGAGTGGAAGCAGAAAGTCGGCGCGTCGACCGCCGTGCAGTGGCCGGCGGGCGTCGGCGGGAAGGGGAACGAAGGTGTCTCTGGTCTCGTGAAACAGACGCCCGGTGCGATCGGTTACGTCGAGCTCATTTACGCGCTGCAGACCAAGATTCCGTACGGCACGGTGCAGAACAAGGCGGGAACGTTCGTCACCGCCTCGCTCGATAGCGTCACCGCCGCGGCGGCCGGGGTGAACGTCCCCGACGACTTCCGCGTTTCGATCACCGACCCGGACGGCAAGGACGCGTATCCGATCGCGTCGTTCACCTGGATGCTCCTCTACAAACAGCCGCAGGACGCCGGCCGCGCCAAGGTGATGCGCGACTTCATGAAGTGGGCGCTCACCGATGGCCAGCAGTACGCGAAGGCACTCGGGTACGCGCCGCTTCCGAAGCCGGTCGTCGACAAGGAGCTCCCGCGTCTGTGAAGGACGATCGGTGGTTTCGGATCGTCACGGGCGGATTCGCGTCTCTCGTTCTCCTGACCGTCCTCGGCCTGGCGTTCGAGCTGTCGCGCCAGTCGATGCTCTCGATCACGAAGTTCGGCTTCGCGTTCTGGAAGGGAACGACGTGGGACCCGGTGTCGGGCGACTTCGGCGCGCTCCCGTTCATCTGGGGAACGCTCTACTCGTCGCTCCTGGCGTTGCTGCTCTCGACGCCCATCGCCCTCGGCATCGCCATCTTCATCTCGGAGCTGTCGCCGCGGCTGCTGCGACAGCCGCTGACGTATCTCACAGAACTCCTCGCCGCGATCCCGTCGATCGTCTACGGCCTCTGGGGGATCTTCGTGCTCGTGCCGATCGTCCGGAAGGCGGAGGTCGCGCTGCCGGACTCGCTCAGGCACATCCCGTTCTTTAAAGGTCCTCCGCTCGGAGTGGGGATGGGAACCGCCGCGCTGATCCTCGCGGTCATGGTCGTCCCGTTCACATCATCGGTCGCGCGCGAGATCCTGAAGAACGTTCCGGTCACGCAGCGCGAGGCCGCATACGCCCTCGGCGCCACGCGCTGGGAAGCGATCAAAGTCGCCATCGGCTACGGCAAGACGGGAATCATCGGCGCGGTCATGCTCGGCTTCGGCCGTGCCCTCGGCGAGACGATGGCGGTGACGATGGTCATCGGCAACAGCCCGAAGGTGACCGCCTCGCTCCTCGCACCGCAGTACACGATGGCCGCGGTCATCGCGAACGAGTTCACCGAGGCGGCGGATGAGCTGTATCTGCACGCGTTGATCGAGATCGGGCTGCTGCTGTTCATCATCACCATCGTCATCAACGCGATGTCGCGCCTCCTGATCTGGGGGACGAAGAAGATATGAGCCGCCGCAAGCTCGTTTCGCGACTCGCCGAAATCTTCTGCGCCGTCTCGGTGCTGCTCGCGCTCGTCCCGCTCGCGATGATCCTCTTCTATGTCGTCAAAGAGGGGATCGGTTCGCTGAATCTCGCCTTCTTCACGCACATGCCGAAGCCCGTCGGCGAGACGGGCGGCGGGATGGCGAATGCGATCGTCGGCACGCTCATCCTAGTCGGCCTCGCGGCGCTCTTCGCGGTGCCGATCGGCTGCATGAGCGGCATCTACCTCTCCGAATATCCTGGCGGGAAATTCGGGAGCGCGGTCCGCTTCTCCGCCGACGTGTTGAACGGCGTGCCGTCGATCGTCATCGGCATCTTCGCGTACGGTCTCGTCGTCCTCCCGGTGAAGCGTTTCAGCGCCATCGCAGGCGGCGTCGCCCTCGGCATCCTGATGCTGCCGATCATCGTCAGGACGACCGAAGAACTGCTCCGTCTCGTCCCGAGCAGCCTGCGCGAAGGCGCACTCGCCCTCGGCGCGACACGCAGCCGCGCGGTTTTCACCGTGATTCTCCCGGCCGCGCTGCCAGGCATCCTCACCGGAATCCTCGTCGCGCTCGCGCGTGTGGCGGGGGAGACGGCGCCGCTGCTCTTCACCGCATTCAGCAACCAGTTCTTCTCGGCCAACATCACGCAGCCGATCGCGTCGCTGACCGTGCAGGTCTTCACGTACGCGATCTCGCCGTATGACGACTGGCACCGGCAGGCGTGGGCCGGTGCGTTCCTCCTGGTGATGATCATCCTCACGCTCTCGATCGTCGCCCGCCTCGCCGTTCGCCGCCTCGAGAGGATGAACCGCCCGTGACTACGCTGATCCCAATGGAACCGACGACGATGCAGATACCGACACCGACAGCGACCGCGACGAGCTTCGTGCCGCCGAAGATCACCGTGAAGGACTTCAACTTCTTTTACGGCGGTGCGCACGTGCTGCACGACATCAACCTCGACGTTCCGGAGCAGCAGGTAACGGCGCTGATCGGGCCGTCGGGCTGCGGGAAGTCGACGTTCGTCCGCTCCATCAACCGGATGAACGACATCATCCCGGAGGCCCGCGGCGTCGGGACGATCGAGATCGACGGCCGCAACATCTACTCACCCGACACCGACGCCGTCGAGCTGCGGCGCCGTGTCGGGATGGTGTTCCAGAAATCGAATCCGTTCCCGAAGTCGATCTACGACAACGTCGCGTACGGTCTCCGGATCGGCGGCATTCGCGGGAAGCGGACGCTCAGCGAGACGGTCGAGAAGTCGCTGCGGCGCGCTGCGCTGTGGGACGAGGTGAAGGACCGCCTCAACGACTCCGCGTTCGCGCTCTCCGGCGGCCAGCAGCAGCGTCTCTGCATCGCCCGCGCTCTCGCCGTCGATCCGGAGATCCTTCTCATGGACGAGCCGGCGTCCGCCCTCGACCCGATCGCCACCACCAAGATCGAAGAGCTGATCTGGGAGCTGAAAGCCAACTACACGATCGTGATCGTCACCCACAACATGCAGCAGGCCGCGCGTGTCTCCGACAAGACCGCCTTCTTCATGCTCGGCAAGCTCGTGGAGTACGGCGACACGAATACGATCTTCATGAACCCGCGGGAAAAAATTACGGAAGACTATGTGACTGGGCGGTTTGGGTAGGAACGCGGTTCGTTATTCGTTATTCGTTACTCGGATAACGGATAACAGATAACGGTTCCCCGAGTAACGAATAACGAGTAACGAGTAACGAAACTATGACACTTCGCCATTTCGACCGCGACATCGAAGACATCAAAGACCTCCTGCTGCGCATGGGTGCGATGGTGGAGGACGCGATGCAGCAGTCGATTCGCGCCCTCCTGGAGAACGACATCCGGATTGCCGAGCAGGTGATCGCGAACGACGACCGCATCGACGAGATGGAGGTGCAGATCGACCAGCGCGTCATCGAGCTGATCGCGAAGATGCAGCCGGCCGCCGGCGACCTCCGCTTCGTCGCGACCGCCATGAAGATCACGCCGGAGCTGGAGCGCATCGCCGATCTGGCGCAGGACGTCTGCGAGCGCGTCATCGAGCTGGCGAAGGAGCCGATGCTCAAGCCGCTCGTCCACCTGCCACGCCTCGCCGAAGACGCACAGCGGATGGTGCGGCAGTCGCTTGACGCATTCGTCCGCGGCGACGCGAACCTGGCGCGCGCGGTGATCAAGGAAGACGACGTCGTCGATCAGCTCACCGTCGAGTCGTTCCGTACCCTGCTCACGTACATGCTGGAGAACCCGCGCTACATCTCGCCCGCGATACGCCTCACCTTCATCGGCAAGTATTTCGAGCGGATGGCCGACGGCGCGACCAATATTTGTGAGATGGTCGTCTACCTCGTCGAAGGCCGGATGATCAAGCACACCAACGCCGACCAGCCATGAAGCGGATCGCACTGATCGAGGACGACAACGACATCGCCTTTACGGTTCGTCTGAACCTGGAGCGCGACGGCTACACCGTCACGATCTTCGGACGGGGGCAGGACGGTCTGCACGCCGTGCAGCGCGGCGGCTTCGACTTCGTGATCCTCGACCTCAACCTGCCCGACCTCGACGGCCTCACGATCTGCCGCGAGCTGCGGCGCGACCCCAAGACGCAGGCGATCCCGATCATGATGCTGACCGCGCGCGGCGCGGAGCGCGACCGAATCACCGGCCTCGAGCTCGGCGCCGACGATTACCTGACCAAACCGTTCAGCGTCCGCGAGCTCGTCGCTCGCGTTGCCGCCGTCTGGCGACGTGCCCGCGTCGCCCCGGAGGACTCGTCGACGTACGAAGACGGGGAGATCCGGATCGACGAGAAGTCGTTCCGCGTCCACCGCCATGGCACCGAGGTCAAGCTCGCGAAGAAAGAGTTCGAGCTGCTGTGGCTTCTGGTGCGGAACAAAGGGTCCGTCATCTCGCGCGACCGGATCTTGTCCGAAGTGTGGCAGATGTCGGATGAGGTCGAGACGAGGACCGTCGACGCCCACATCCGCAACCTCCGCAAGAAAATCGGCCCGGACCGCATCTCCACCGTCGTCGGTTTCGGCTATCGCTACGACCCGCCAGGGTAGCCAGCTAATATTGCGGGCACATTGACGGATTCCGAGCGCCTCTACTCCTACGCGTGCAGCCTCGCGTTTGCGGCATTCGGGTTTGCGGTGGCGATTGCGTCGCAGCCGCTGTGGACGCGGCCGGCGCCGTCGGGCCAGGTGCCGGGATACATGCGGACGCATGGCCTCGACGCACGCGGCCCGTTCTGGTTCACGGTGACGCTGGTCGTACTTCCGCTGATCGTCGCCTTTGCAACGCGGCGTTTGAGCGCGATTCTGTCGGAGAGCGACGCACAGCCGTGGGCGAGGATGACGTGTTGGGCGGCGTGCGCGGCCTCGATATGGCTCGCGGTGATCTCGCCCGACGTCGCGTACGTCATCGCGCCGGTGGTGCTCTTCGTTCCGCTCGCGTTCATCCTGCGCCGGTTCGACGCCCGCTTCTCATCCGACGACGTCGTGCTGCTTCCGGCATTCATCGTCACGTTCTTCGCGCTGCTCGATCTGACGGACGCAGACGGACGGCTGCTGCTGATTGCATCAGCATTCGTCCTCTTCGCGATGCGCCTCGCGCTCTCGCGGAAAACCAACGCTTTCGCGTTCACGCCACTCGGCATCATCCCCGAGGCGACGCTCCTCTTCGGACATCGCGCGTGGCTGAACGTGCTGGCGCTCGCCATCGTCTTCGTCACACCGTGGATCGGCCGCGGATCGAAGAAGGTGCTCACGTTCGTCGCGTACCCCGCGTTCGTCTACTTCCTCCCACTGGCGTGCAGCCTCTGGGCGTCCGAGGGAGTGCTGCGCGTCAGCTTCTTCGAGGCGGGACACAGCGTCTTGCGCGCGTCCGACATGATGCACGGCGCGCGGCCGTACCGTGAGACCGTCCCGATGCACGGCTTCATCGAAGACGGGGCGCTCGATTACGTGCTGATGCGGTTCGGAGCGCGGACCGCGGGATCGGTGATGAAGGGCCACGAGCTCGCGTCGCAGCTCAACGCTCCGGCGATGTACGCCGTGACGACGGCGGCCGCGGCGTCGCCCGCCGCAGGCCTTCTCGCCGTGCTCTTCGCGAACGGCGGCTCCTCGCTGCGATGCGCGTTCGCGCTCTTCGCGGTCGCGCTGATGGTCGCCGCATACCGCCGCGAGTCGTTCGTCCTGCTGCGGCGCGCGGCGGTGCTGACCGTCGTCGCCTGCCTCACGAGCCTCGACTTCGGAGCGTATGCGGTACTCGCTTTGATCGTGACCGCGATTCTCATGACTCCGCGCCGCTCGGCATTCAAGGCGATCGGCGCCGGCATCGCGATCGCCGCGGCGCCCGTCGTTCTCCTCTTCGCGATCTTCGGCATTCTCACTGCTGCCATCTCGCGCACTCTCGCCCTCGGCTCACTCGCTCCCGGCAGCAGCAGCGGGTTCTTCATGGCGCCGAAGTTACTGCACGACCTCCGCTACTTCCCCGACGTCCTCTACGCGTTTCTCCAGCGGCCGTCGATGGCGATCGGTGTCTGGATCGCCGCGGTGCTGATTCTCGCGATCGGTTTAGCGATGAACGTGCCGCGCAACTACGCGCCGCTCGTCATCCTCGCCGCGTTCGTCGCCGCGACCGGCTTGTCGTACGCGGAGCGGCGTCACCTCTATCCGATCGAGAACGGCGGCTACCCGATGGTCTTCGCCGCGACGGCGCTGCTCCTGCGCGATCGGCGGCAGGCGGCGCGCGTCTGCGGCATCGTTGCAGCAGCCATCCTCTTCGTTGCCGCCGGCATCACGCCGAACATCGCGGTGATGTCGAGCGTACGGCGGCAACGCGGGACGACGGACACGAACGTCACCGAGGTGCGCGAAATCCACCGCGCCCGCGGGATCCTCATGGACAAACCGGACGCCGAGTACCTCACGACGCTCAACAACTACTTCTCACAGAACCTCGGTCCCACCGAAACGTTCTTCGACTTCACGAATCACGGGTTGATCTATTACCTGCTCGACCGGCGCTGTCCCGTGCCGATGAACGAGGTCGCGGCGTACGAGACGGCGTCCGGACAGCGCGAAGTGATCCGCTGTCTCGAACAGCAGCGCGAGGTGACCTACGCGCTGATCCCGGCGTCGTACGACCGTTACGAGATGGACGCCGTCCCCAACCGCGAACGTGCCCCGCTCGTCTGGGCGTACCTACAAGAGCACTTCCAGCCGGCGTTCGAGCAGGGCGCGGTAGTGGTCTGGAAACGCATCGAATAGTGTGCGGGGTCGGCTCTTAGCCGACCCGGGCCGGCTGAGAGCCGGCCCCACACACCAGCCTCAGGATGCCCGCCGCCCGAGGATCACGCCGTCCACATTCACCTCGAGTTGCGGCGTCGTTCCCGCCGGGACGTCGACGATGGTGAACGAGTAGACGCCCGTCTGGTCGGGATCTGCGGCGACCTCGGTGCGGAGCTTGCCGCCGCGGACGACGACGTGGATGCGGCCGGCGTAGCCGGGTCCGAGGTAATTGCCGAAGGCGTCGCGCGGCGTGATCGTCGCGATGAACGTGCCGGCGGAGGGCGACGTGAGAGCGATGGTGGATCGCACCGGATCGGCCTTCACCTTCAGGTTCTCTTCGAGCCGCTCTTCGCGATGCACGTGACCGTTGCGCTCGTTCACCCAGTCGAGAACGGCGTTGAAGACGTACGCGCCCGGGATCTTGGTGTCGGAGAAGCTCGCGGCGTAGACGCCGTTTCCGACCTCTTTCAGCGGAATGGTGATCACGTCCCTCGGCGTGATGCGCTCGAGCAGCGACATCCCTTTGAACGACGCGATCTTGGCGTAGACGGGCGTCTGGACGTCGCCTGACGGCAGGATTGTCGTGCCCGAGGGGACGGGGCGTCGCGTGTCGTGAAGGATCGTGCCGAAGGCTTCCGGAGGCGCTTGAATGCGCACGGTGATCGCGCCGTCGGGGAGGCCGGTGAGCGGCTTCCCGTCCCAGTCGACCACGACGCGAATTCCGAGCGTGTCACCGGCCGCGGCATGCAGGTTCGAGAGTGTGAACTGGTAGTCGAGGTGGCGCTCGGCGACGAAGACGTTCAGCGAGTAGGGGACGATTTCGTTTCCCTTCCCGCCGCGTTTGACGCTGACGCTCCAGTTGCCAATCGGCCGGTTGATCATGTCGAACGACTGGATCGATGCTTGCGGAGTCTTCTTCGTCGACGTCGGTGAAGTTGGCGTCGCGCTACCCGGCGCAAAGACATCGAGATCGAGCGCGTTGACGAGCGGCGGCGCCCATTGCACCGAGTAGACGACGCGTTGCGCCGAACGATCGAGTACAACCGGGACGGGAGCCGACGGCACCTGACCGCTGTATGTCTTCTCACGGTTCGTCGCGAGCGAGACGGTGTTGCCTTTGAGGAGCGCGACGAGGGTCTGGCCGAAGATCGTGAAGAGCGTCGAGGGGTTGACGGTGAGGTACGAGTTCCCCGCCGTCTCGAGTGCGATATTGCGCAGGAGGTCATCGTCGACCTGCGCCGGCTGGCCGAACGCGATGGTCTGGATTGGTACGAAACGCTGGCGCAGCTCCTGCGGGAAACCGGCGACCGGTGTGAGGCCGAGGAAGCTGCTGCCGGTAGGCGAGATCAGCGGAGCGGTGTTCTGCATCCCGTCGGTGATGACGATCAGGCTGAGATCGTTCTTCGGATCGCTCTTCCACTGCTGCATCGCGGCGTTGATCCCGCCGCCGATCGAGGTCGAGCCCGACGGCGAGAGCGTATTCGCCTGGTTGATGACGCCGTTCCACGCAATGCCTGCGCCGCGCTGCAGGAAGAAGTTCGCGGGAGGATCGGCACCCACGAGCGTCTGCGGCGCGGCGGTGCTGTCGAAGAAGACGAGGCCAATGCGATCGGGCGAGTAGTCGGAGGTGCAGCCGCCGCATTGCGCATCGACCTGCTCCCACTGCGAAACGAAGCCCTGGACCGCCGACTTCAGAATGTCCGCTTTGCTCGGAGGGACAGCGGCGCCGGGGGGGTTGTCCGCCATGCTGCCCGACTTGTCGAGGACGAGCACGACGTCGAAGTCGATGCGGCCTTTGAAGACGGCGGCGAGCGCGGGCGCGACACCGTCGGCCTGCGGAGTGACGGTCGCCGGCGTGTCGCCGGTGTGCTTCGACACCTGCGAGCACTCGGCGTTCGGCGCGGCCACGATGTAGGTGGAGACGCGGTAGTCGACGACGTCCTGTGCGCCGACGAAACGCATCGGGACCATCTTTTCGACCGCGCCCGCACCCGTGCAGAAGTCGCCCGAGAAGTTCGAGAGCGGGCGATAGACGACGCGCACCGTGTTGCCGGAGACGAGCTCGTAGGTCGCCGAATCGGTACCCACCGCGGCGGTCTGACCCAGCGTCAGCGTCGTGCTGCCGTTGATGACCATCTGCGATCCATTTGGCGCCGCGCTGAGGCCGAGGACCATGCGGACTTCGCCGGTCTCCTGCTGCGCGTTGCCGCGGACGGGGATGTCGAGGACCCACGCTTCATCCGCGATCGCGGGAGCCGCGACTGCGAGCGAGAGCACAACCGGGAGAAGGGAGAGCGTTCGCTTCATGACGTACTCGCTCCTTGCCGTCTGGATGGTTGTGCTGATGTTACGTCAGTTTCCCGATCACTGCTCCTTATCCGTGTCTTTGCGCGGGAACCGTCACTTCGCGGTGGTCGTCTGCGCCGGTGCCGGCGTGTCGGTGACTTTGACGCCGAGGTCCAGGAGCGCTTTCTTCGCCTCGTTCCCCGCGAGTGGGAAGAGGCAGCGGTCCTTCCAGATCCCCTGGTAGATATCGATCGCGTCCTTGGTCCGGCCGGTTGCCGCTTCCTGGCTGGCGGCCATGATCGAGCGGAACATCGTCTGGTCGCGCAGGTCGAGCTGGTCGCCGAGGAGCGTCTCGACGTTTTTCGTCAAGAGCTCTCCGCGCGGATTCTCGAGCTTCGCGACGGTCTTCCCCTCGCGGTCGAGCACGAGCGCTGCCGGGAGCTTGTCAGTCTCGCCGAGGTTGCGGATGACGTTCGCGCGGTCGGGCGTCACGATCTCGAATCCGACGCAGCGCGTGGCGGCGCTCAGGAGCACCTTCGAGTCGAAGAGCGGCGAGCGGTCCACCTGCGCGTTGTTGGCCGGCAGCCAATAGAGAGTGAACGGGGCATCGTGGACGAGCGTGTCGCTCTGGAGGTACTTCCACGGCACGAGTTGGACGTCGGGGTTGCCGGTGCCGGGTCCGTGTCGAACGGGGGCCTCGCCACGCTGGGCGAATGCGGCGGGAACGATCATCACGGCGAGCGCGGCCGCGCAGAGGAGTCGGAGGGGCTGTCTCAGGTCCATCTTCATTAGACGGTCGTCACCGGAAAGGGTTTTCTGGCGTGGTAACTGCCGTGTAGTCAGCAGCTTGCGCGGCATCGGACTGGTACCATCTTCGCACTATTCGAGGGGTAAGGAGGTCGAACGTAATGACATTCCTCAACGGTAAGAAACAGATGATTGCAGCGCTGCTCGCGGGCGCGCTGCTGGTCCCTGCTGAGAGTGCTTTCGCAAACGACTGGTCGAAACCGAAGAGCCGCACCCGTGGCGCCACGATCGGCGCCGCCGCCGGCCTGGTCCTCGGTCCCGCCGGTGCAGTCGCCGGCGCCGCGATCGGCAACGGCGTCCAGTACGCCCGTCACTCCCACGCTCTCCGTCATCGCCATCACCACCGCTCGCACTACCGGCGGTAGATAGCCATCCGTGTGGCGCGGGCTTTCCAGCCCGCGCCCGCCTTAATCCGGGTTAGGCCGCACCAGGGCCGGCTGAGAGCCGGTCCCTACACACGTCTCGATGGCCGGCGATGCAGGGCGAGGTTTGCTACCAGTCCGACTTCCGGTGATGATCGTAATCACATCGATGCGTCTGCCGATCGCGCTCGCCCTGTTCGCTGCGGCACTGCACGCCCAAGCCGCCCAACTCCGCGGACACGTTTACGACTCCACCTCGGCCGTCCTGCCGGGGGTGACGGTCGAGGCGACGCCGAGCGGGGGCGGGAGGGCGATCGTCGGGGTCACCCGAGTTGATGGAACGTATGCGATCGACGTCCTGAACGGTTCGTATGACGTGGCGTTCAAGTTGATCAACTTCGCGACGACGGTGAAGCGCGGCGTGGTGGTCGAGAACGCGAAGACGCTCGACGCCACACTTTACCTGTCGGCCAGCGCGGAGGTCGTCGTTACGGGGAAGCAGACGTTCCGGAATCTCACCGACATGAACGAGGCGACGAACCTGATCGGGATTGCGGATGCGGCGACGGTCGGCGTCGTGACCGCCGAGGAGATTGATCGAAGGCCGTTCGCGCGGGCGGGGGAGGTGATGGAAACCGTGCCGGGCGTCGTGATCAGCCAGCACAGCGGGGAGGGGAAGGCGAATCAGTACTATTTGCGGGGCTTCAACCTCGATCACGGGACCGACATCGCGATCACGGTCGCCGGCGTGCCGCTGAACATGCCGACGCATGCGCACGGCCAGGGCTACGCCGACGCGAACTTCGTCATCCCGGAGCTGATCAGCGGCGTGCAGTACAAGAAAGGTCCGTACTCGGCGGACGAGGGCGACTTCGCGAGCGCCGGGGCGGTGAACATCAACTACCTCAGTCTGGTCGACCATCCGATCGGCGTCGCGGAGGGGGGCACGTTCGGATTCGAGCGCGCGTTGTACGCCGAGTCGCCGAAAGTGGGGGACGGCTACCTGTTGTACGCGTTCGAAGGGGAGCGGAACAACGGACCGTGGCAGCGCCCGGACGATTTTCACAAGCTGAACGGCATCCTGCGCTACTCGCGCGGCGATCAGCGCGGCGGATTCTCGATCACGGGAATGGCCTACGACGCCAAGTGGAACTCGAGCGATCAGATCCCGGAACGCGCGGTCGCGGGCGGCGCCATCCCGCGCTTCGGGCTCGTCGACGGGACGGACGGCGGCAATACCAAACGGCTGTCGCTCTCCACCGAATGGCAGCGCAACGGCTCGACGACGCTGACGGAAGTCGCCGCGTACGCCGTCGACTACCGGCTCGATCTCTTCTCGAACTTTACGTATTTCCTCGACGACCCGGTGAACGGCGATCAGTTCGAACAGGCCGATCGGCGGCATGTCTTCGGCGTCAACGCGAGCCACCGGTGGCTCGCCACGTGGGGCGGCGTCGCGGTGGAGAACGTCGTCGGCGTGCAGACGCGCGCCGACGACATCGGCAACGTCGCGCTGTACCACACGCGCGCGCGCCACCGCCTCGACACGGAGCGGCAGGATCAGGTGCTGGAGACGAGCGGCGCGCTCTTCGCGCAGTCGTCGCTGAAGTGGAGCGAGCATCTGCGCAGCGTCGTAGGTCTCCGCACCGACCGGTTCCGATTCGACGATCGCGTGACGCGCGACAGCACGCTCGTCAGCCCGAAATTCAGCCTCATCGCCGGACCGTGGCGCAATACGGAGCTGTATGCCGACGCCGGGTACGGCTTCCACAGCAACGACGCGCGCGAAGTCGTGAATGACGTCAACCCGCTGGTGCGAACGAAAGGGGCGGAGCTCGGCCTTCGCACCGCGCCGGTGCCGCGCTTCCACCTCACTGCATCGCTCTGGGGTCTCGACATTGCGTCGGAGCTGCTCTTTGCCGGCGACGCCGGCACGACGGAGCCGAGCCGTCCGAGCCGCCGTACCGGCATCGAGCTGGAGTCGGGATTCAACGCGCGGGAATGGCTCTCCTTCGACGCCGACTACGCCTACTCGCGCGCCCGATTCACCGATGCGGATCCGGCGGGCGATCGGATACCCGGCGCGGTGGAAGGAGTGGCGTCGATCGGCGTTTCGATCGCGAGTCTCGCCCGCTTCTCGGGCGAGTTGCGCGACCGCTACTTCGGCCCGCGCCCGCTCATCGAAGACAACAGCGTCCGCTCGAAGGCGTCGAACACGCTGAACGCGCGGGTCGCATACGCCGTCACCTCGCGCATCCGCGTTTCCACCGACGTGCTCAACATCCTCAACGCGCAGGTAAGTGACGTCGACTACTTCTACACGTCCCGCCTCCCTGGCGAGCCGCTCGACGGCGTCGCCGACGTGCACTTCCATCCGATCGAGAAGCGCGCGGTCCGCATCGGCGTGCGTACGAGCTTCTGAATCGTCGTGTGGCGCGGGCTTCCAGCCCGCGTCCCGGCGCGAGAAGTGCTTACAATCGCGAGCGTGACACTTGCCGCTTTACTCCTCGCGGCGCTTCCGCTACGGCCGCACTCGCCCGATCTCTACGTGAGCGGCTTTTTCTCGTCGAGCGTGCAACGGGCGGCGGGGCCGCTGAGCGCGAGCGCCGGGACATCCGTCCTCTTCGCGCAGCCGGTGGCGCGGCGGCCGTGGGGGATGGCGTTCGGTCCTGACGGAGCGCTGTACGTCGCGAACCAGGCGGGTTCGCCGGCGATCGTGAAGATCAACGGTCCGTTCAACAGCTCGCCCGGAGCCTTCGAGACGTTCGTATCGGATGGCGCGTTCTATGACCTCGCGTTCGGCGCCGACGGCAACCTCTACGCCGCGGGCGCCGGGGCGGTGATGCGGTACGACATTGTCACGCGCCAGCTCGTCGATGTGTTCACGCACGGCTACACGCTCGCCGAGATCCACGGCATCGCGTTCGGTCCCGACGGCGATCTGTACGTGAGCAACTTCGATTCGTGCGTGAACGGTCCGTTCGGCTGCACCGGCTCGCGTGGCGAGATCGTTCGCTTCGACGGAATCACCGGCGAGTTCGAGGGCATCTACATCGCGAACGGCCGCGGCGGTCTTCGCGAGCCGTGGAAGCTGGCGTTCACGCCTTCAGGAGATCTGCTCGTTGCGAACTTCGGCGTAGGCGACTCGGTCATCCTTCGCTTTCCGCCGCGCCTGAGCCGTCTCGTCACGAACGCCACGTTCATCAAGCGCGACGGAATGGAGCCGCTATACGTCGCGATCGGGCCCGACCGGAACATCTACGTGAGCAGCTCCGACGCGAGCGGATCCGCCGGCTCGGTGCTCCGCTTCGACGGCAAGAGCGGCGCGTTCATCGACGTCTTCGTGCCGGCGGTCGACGGCGGCCCGCGTGGCCTCGCGTTCGCGCTCGGGAAATAGCGTCAGCTCATCCGCTCGCTGCCGTGCTCGACGTACTTCACGACGGTGACGTCGGAGATCGCGATGAGGCAGCCGCCGGAGACCATGGTGTCGAGCGCGGCGATCATCTGGTTGATCTTCTCCTCCTCGTCGACCATCGAGATCATGATCGGGTCGTCGCTGGAGAACGTCATCGTCTTGTGGCGGTGGATGCGTTTGTGCGCGCCATACCCGAGGATGCCGCGGTAGACTGTGGCGCCGGCGATGTCGAGCTGCGCGGCGCGTTTGACGATCGCCTCATAGAGCGGCGCGCCCTCCCACCGGTCGTCCTCCCCGATGTGAACGCGGAGCATCTTCGCTTTTCCGATCAGCCGCATGAGGTTCTCCTTCTTTGCCGCGGGCGCCGCCGGCGCCTCGCCGGACGCGAACTTGATGACGGTCGTGTCCTGCACCTCGACCAGCCCCTTGTCGACCATGTCGAAGACGTCCGGCAGGATGCGGTCGATCGCCTCGGATGTATCGACGATCTCGATGCGGACCGGGAGGTCGGTCGAGAGGTCGACGATGTTGATGGTGTGGATCGCGCCGTGGCCGGTGAATCCGGCGATGCCGCGCGACACCGTCGCACCGGCGAGTCCTTTGTGCTGGAACAGTTCGAGGAGCGCGTTGTAAAGGCTCGGGCCGTGCCAGCGCGACGCCTCGTTGATCGTGATGATGAGCCGTTTCGCCGGTCCGCGTTCGAGCACGTTCCCTCCTTACCGCCGCGCCAGCACGATGCCGAGGTGCACGGCGGCGTATCCCGCCGCCACGGAGCCGATCACGTTGAGCGCTCCCCACCATAGCGCGCCCGACTCGGTGAGGCGCTGCGTCTCATATTCGAACGTCGAGAACGTCGTGTAGGCGCCGACGAAGCCGGTCGCCACGAAGAGCCGCCACACCGGATCGAGCGCCGACCGTTCAGCGGCGAACGTCGAGAAGAAGCCGAGAACGAAACAGCCGCTGACGTTGATCAGCAGCGTCGCCAGCGGGAAGTCGCGCCGCCAGAACAACGCCACGAAAAGCGCGACACCGTACCGCGCCACCGCCCCAAGCGCGCCGCCGCACGCGACGGCGAGAAACCGGCTCATTCTTGGTTCTCTCTGCGACTCACACTACCTCCGATCGTAAGGTAGGAGTCATCAGCCTGGAAGGCGCAAAGCGAGCCAGCCGCCGAGTGAGGGCGTGCAGGCCTGCGGAGACGTGTTCCGGCCGCTACTTCTTCTTCTTACCTTCGACATTGAGGTCCACAGCGTCGCGGATCAGTTTCTTGAACGCCGCCGCGTCGATCTTGTCGTCCTCGTAGATGTCGATGGCGCGCCTGGCGTTTCCCTCCAGGCTCGAGTTGAACAGCCGCGAGGGATCCTTCAATGAGGCGCCCTTCAGGAACGTCAGCTTTACGACGCTCTTGTAACTCTCACCGGTGCAGATGATGCCGTCGTGCGACCAGACGGGCGTTCCGGGGGTGCTCGCTTTGGCCCACTTCCACTCTTCGACGATCTCCGGGTCGGCCGCTTTGATGAGCTGCCGGACTTTGGCGAGCGTCTTTCCGCGCCAGTCGTCCAGCTCTTTGATCCTGTCGTCGATGCGTGAGGATGCCGAGTCGTTCATGCCCTCATTCTAGCTACAGCCACCGGCGCAGCGCGGCATTCAGCGCCTCGGGCTCGACCGGCTTCGAGATCGCGTCGTCCATCCCTTCGTGATCCGCCGGCTCGGCGCTCATGGCGATGATCGGGAGGCGATCCATCCCCTGAAGCGCCTTGATGTGGCGAGTCGCCTCGATGCCGTCCATGCCCGGCATGCGGAGGTCCATCAGGACGAGGTCGAATTTCTGTTTGCGCGCGAGGTCGACCGCTTCGCGGCCGTTCGTCGCGCTGGTGACGGAGATTCCGTGGCCGCGCAGCAGCTCCTGCGCGATCTGGCGGCAGATGGAGTCGTCGTCGACGAGCAGCACCGACCGACCCTCGGCCGCCACCGGCGCCGCTTCGTCTTCGTAGACGTAGCGGACGGCGAGGTGCTCGCGGATCTTCGTGAAGATCGTCGACTCGCGATACGGCTTCGGAACGAAGTCGTCGCAGCCCGCGTCCATGATCTCGCCGCGCTCGTGCTCCAGCGCGCTCGCGGAGAGGGCGAGGATCGGGACGCGTTTGCGGCGCTCTACTTTCTCGCGCGCGCGAATGCGGCGCGTCACTTCCAGGCCGTCGAGTCCGTGCATCCGCTTGTCCATCCAGATCAGATGCGGCTGCCACGTCTCCCAGATCTGCAGCGCCTCGTCGCCCGAGCCGGCGTCACGCACTTCGAAGCCGACCGACGCAAGGAGCTTGGTGAGAACGATGCGGTTGAGCGGCGTGTCGTCGACGACCAGGATCCGCACCGCATCCTGCCCCGGCGCGAGGCGCGCGACGCGGCGGCCGTCTTTCGCGATCACCATGGCGCCCGCCGCGGCTTCCGGCAAACTGATCTCGACGCGGAACTTCGATCCCGCGCCGGGCGTGCTCTCGACCGTGACGTCGCCATCCATGAGCCGGGCGAGATCGCGCGAGAGGGCGAGGCCGAGGCCCGTGCCTTCCTTCGTGCGATGGCCGCTCTCGGTCTGAACGAATGGCTCGAAGAGGCGCGGCAGCTCTTCCGGCGCGATGCCGGCGCCGGTGTCCTCGACCTCGAATACCGCGCGGCCGTTCGTCCACGACGCGCGCAAAGAAACGGAGCCGCGATCGGTGAACTTCACGCCATTGCCGAGGAGATTGAGGAGGATCTGCCGCAGCTTCCCTTCGTCGCCGAGGACCGCGCGCGGAGGATTGCCGCCGATCGTGCAGGTGAGGCGGAGACTCTTCTCCTCGGCGCGGAAACGGAGGACGCTCTCGACGTCGTGCACCAGCGTCTCGAGGTCGAACGGCTCGCGGTCGAGCGTCACGCGGCCGGCCTCGATCTTAGACAACGAGAGAACGTCGTTGATCAGGTTGAGCAGGTGCTCGCCGCTCTTCATGATGATCGCGAGACCTTCACGATCCTCGGTGTCGCGTTCTTTGCGGCGGTTGAGGAGTTGCGCGAACCCGAGCACCCCGTTGAGCGGCGTCCGTAGCTCGTGGCTCATGTTCGCGAGGAATGCGCTCTTCGCGCGGCTGGCCGCGAGCGCGCGTTGCTCGGAGTCGTGAAGCTGCTCGACCTTCTCCGCCAGCTCCGCCGTCCGCTGCTGAACCGTCGCCTCGAGCGCCGCGGCACGCTGGTGCAGCGCCCGCATCCGCAGCCGGATGATGAGGTAAATGATCGCGATGAGAAGCGCGATCCCGGCGATGCGCGCGAGCGGCGTCTCGTACCAGAACGGCGGAACGTCGACGTCGAGCGCGAGCGGCGGCGTCCACGAATTGGAGCCCTCGACGCGCGCTTCGACTTCGACTCGCGTTCGTCCGGCGCCGACGTTCTCGATGTCGAGGTGCTCCTCGTATGTCGGCGCCGACCACTCGTCTCGGACGCCGGGGATGCGCGTGCGGTATTGCACGGCGCGCGGGCCGAGCCACGGCGCCGTCCATCGGAGATGCAGCGCCCGCTCGCTCCGCGGAAGTTGTGCGACGCCGGCAGCGTCGCGCGAAGGCGTCGTGCGCCAGACGAGTTTCAGCGGCGGCGGCGCGATGGCCGTCACCTTCGGGTCGAATCTCGCGAGGCCGCCGAGGGAGCCGACGTAGACCGAACCATCGCTGTCGACGGCACGGTCGACGAGCATGCCGCCGAGATTGCACTCGTCGTTGACGAGACCCGAGCGCGAGTCCCACGTCTTCCATTCGTTGTGCAGGAAGCGGCCGATGCCGGCGGAGCCGCCCGCCCAGACCGCGCCGTCTTTTCCGCGCGCGAGCGAGTAGACCGTGGAGCCGGGAAGGCCGTTGCTCTCGTCCATCCGCTTCCACGTCTCGCCGCGGCGCACGGCGATGCCGCCGGTGCCGGCGACCCACACTTCGTCATCGGAGACATCGAGCACCGCATTGACCGTGTCAGGGAGCGCCGCGATCCGCTTGGACGTCAACTGCTCGGCGTCGGTGCCGCGGTAGACCGTGATGCCGCGCAGCGTCGCGATCCACAGCTCGCCATTCTTCCGCCACGTCATCCCGCGAACGTGCATATCGACGAGGCGCGCGTTGAGGTCGGGCGCCGGGATCCAGCCCTTATCGGTACGAACGAGGATGCCTTGTGTGTTAGTCGCCGCGTACCAGCGGTGATCGGGACTCTCGAAGATCCCCATCACAAAGCCGGCCGGCAACTTCACCACCTGCTGGAACGGCTTGCCGTCGTGCGATTCGAAGATGCCGAAACGTGTGCCGGCAACGAGGAGCCCCGGCGACGGCTCGACGACGGCGCGCGTGTCCTCGGTCAGTCCGTTTGCGGCGTTGAACTGCTTACAGCCGCGCTCATCGCAGCGGAGGAATCCCTTTTCGAATGCGGCGACGAGCAGCGTATGCGGCGCCGCCCCTCGGCTGATCTGGAAGCCGCCATACGTGAGCGACCCAAGCTGCGCCGGATCGACGACCGCGCGATGCGACCACTCCTCGCCGAGCCACTGAATGAGGCCGATGGCGTTCTCGCCGAACCAGACGCTCCCTTCACGGTCGCCGAGGATCGACATCACGCCGGCCATGAACGGGCCGTTGGTCGGGGAGGACCACACCGTCCACGGCATCTCGGCGTTGCCGAACGCCACGCCACCGCCGTACGCGCCGACCCATATACGGCCACGCCGATCCTCCGCGATGGCGTGGAACGCGCTGCGCGCCCACGGCGCGAACTGCGCCTGATGCCACCCGTCGGCTCCTCGGCTCCAGTAGACCGTGCCGTTGAGCGTTGCAATCCAGACACGCCCGTCGTGCGCGACGAGAAGCGCGCCCGGACGTCCGTTTACCGCCGTACTGGCGACCGGTTCGATCTTGCCGCCGTGCATCCGCTCGGCGCCGTCGTCGGTCGCAATCCAGAGCGAGCCGTCGCTCGCCGCCGCGAGCGCGACCGCATGTCCCGCTTCGCGATGCCGCTCCCACGCGTCGTGCGCACCGAGAGCCCACAGCGCTCCCTCGTTGTCCGCCATCCAAAGCGCACCGTCCGTCGTCTCGGCAATCGCGTTCGGCGGCTTGTGCGACGCGATCAGACGCCAGCTCTTGCCGTCGAACAGATGCACCCCGGCAGGCGATGCGATCGCGACGCCGCCATTTCTCAGCGTGACGATCGCCGGAATCATCCCGCGTACCGGTGCACCGGCGACGGCCGGGACGGGCGTTATCGTGCGCCCATCGAACGTCGCCGCGCCGTCGAGCGTGCCGATCCACATGAGCCCATCGCCGTCCTGCGCCAGCGCCACGATCGACGACTGCGGCAGCCCGCGATCCGTCGTTTTGCTGAAGATCCGGAACGCGCGCGTCGGCGTCCACTCCTCCGCGGCAAGGAGGCGCAAAGCCAAAAGCATCGCGACCGCGAGCAGGACTTTTCGGGGCATGGGACCGTGCAGGAAGTCTAGCAGGGTTGGGGAGACGGGCCGCGCGAGACGCTACCACACCATCCCTTCTCCCTCGGGAGAAGGTCCCGCGAAGCGGCGGATGAGGGGCGTGTTGCTCACGAAAAAACGTGGTTGGTCGCGGGACGCACGCCCCTCACCCGGCCTTCGGCCACCCTCTCCCAAGGGAGAGGGCTTTGGTGGTGGGCGCTGACGCTCACCAGGCCTTCGGCGAACCGGCAACTCGCCGTCGGCGGAACATCCGTTGCACGATTTGATCTCGTGAGATACGAGCCTTTCGCCGACCGCGCTGAGGCGGGGAAACTCCTCGGCGCCGAGGTGGTGCGGCGAGTCGGGAAGCGCCAGGACCTGGTCGTCCTGGCGCTTCCGCGCGGAGGCGTGCCGGTCGGCTACCAGGTCGCACGCGCGCTCGATGCGCCGCTCGACGTCTTCATCGTCCGCAAGCTCGGCGTGCCGGGACAGGAAGAGCTGGCGATGGGCGCGATAGCCAGCGGCGGCGTCCGCGTGCTCAATGACGAGGTGCTGCGATACGTGCCGGTACCGACATCGACGATCGAAAGGGTCGCTGAGTTTGAGGCGCGCGAGCTCGAGCGCCGGGAGCGCGCATATCGGCGCGATCGTCCGCCGCTCGACGTCACCGGAAAGACGGTCGTCATTGTCGACGACGGCCTCGCCACGGGGTCGACGATGCGCGCCGCCGTTGAGGCACTACAGAAGATGAAGCCGAAGGAGATCGTCGTCGCTGTGCCGGTAGCGGCGCCGTCGACGTGCGCCGAGTTTCAAAGCATCGTCGACGAGATGATCTGCCTTCGGACGCCCGAGCCGTTCCAGTCCGTCGGCCTCTGGTACCGCGACTTCCGCCAGACCACTGACGAAGAGGTGGAAGAGCTGCTCACAATAAGAACGAACACGACGCCCGGCATCCCTAGATGAAGGCTGCCATTGCGGGGGCGTCAACTCTCTTCGTCGCGATGACAGCGGCGGCTTCGAGCCCCTTGCCGTGTGGTTCGGCGGTGCCCCGCTTACTCCCGTGACGGCGCCACCCACCAGCACACGAACACGACGCCGAACATGCCCACCAGGCGCCAGAACATCTGGAGGACGAGCCAGACGTTGGCGGCGACGTTGCCGTACTGCGTCTCGCCCCACTTCGTGAAGTCCGCGTAGTAGGTCTCGATCGTCACGAGCAGGGAGAGCGGCTGGAGGGCGAGGACGATCGCGAGCGAGACGGCGAAGGCGATGATGTTCCGGTCGCGCCACGGCTTCTTGTTCGACGCGAAGAGCGCGACGAGCAGGATCAGGTTGAACGTGAGCTGATCGGCGGGGTACTTCGTCTGCGGGAACGTGCCGTGCGGCGCGTCCACGGAGACCATTGACTCCGAGGCTGAGAGCTGTGCGTCGCGGAAGCGGGCGTCGAGGTGCAGGAGTGGCTCGGTCGCCAGAGCCATACCGCTCGCGAGAAAAGGCGACACCCAGAGCCAGACGAGCGTCGCGGCGGCGAAGCCGGCGATGAATCTAGCGGCTCGCGACAGCATCGGTTCGGCGGACGCGTGAGGTCCATGCCACAAACAGGAATACGGCAGCGGCGAAGATCACGCTCTGCCAGACGGCGAGGTGAAACGCGCCGAACGCTGACGGCCGGTAGCGTCCGATCAGGTAGAGCGACACGATCCGGATGATGTTCAGCCCCTCGACGATCGTGCACGCGGCGAGGATGCCGAGGAGGCGCGCACGCCAGGTGGCGGGAAACGCGGCGATCGCGGCGCAGAGAAAGACGACCGCCTCGATGCCGTTGCAGCCGTTCTTGATGTCGACGGCGAACGCGTTCCCCGCGATCACCGTTCCGGCGACGCGGACGTGCTGCCCGAGGAGATTCAGAATCGCGCCGGAGACGACGCTGAGGGCGTGCGAGAACGGCACGATCACCGTCCGGTCGACCGGCTCAGGAGTCACGATCGCGTAGAAGACGGCGAGGAAGATGGCGAACTTCAGGACGAATCGAAGCTGGTCGCGCGTGCGCCGGGTCATTACGCGCGATTGTATGGCTCCGGGTTATCCTTCCCTCATTCCTAAAGACTGAATCCGGAGGTTGCCATGAGCGACGGAAAGTGGACCAGGCGCCGGTTCCTCGAGACGGTTGGTGCGGCCGGTGGCGCAGCCGCCGTGTACGAGACGATGGTCGCGATGGGGCTGATCCGGACCCCTGAGGCGTTCGCCGGTCCGCCCGATCTCGCGCCCGACCACGGCAAAGGGAAGAGCGTCGTCATCCTCGGCGCCGGCATTGCCGGACTCACTGCCGCGTACGAGTTGCACAAGGCCGGCTACAAGGTCGACGTCCTCGAGGCGCAGCACCGCGCCGGCGGCCGCAGCTACACGGTCCGCCGCGGCGACATCATCAAGGAGACCACCGGGACCGAGCAGACCTGCATGTTCGACGAAGGGCCGCAGATGTACCTCAACGCCGGCCCTGGACGCCTCCCGTACCACCACACCGCGATCCTCCACTACTGCAACCTCCTCGGCGTCGAGCTCGAGGTCTACAACATGATGACGCGCGCGAACTTCTTCCAGACGGAGAGCGCATGGAGCGGCGCGGCGATGACGAACCGCCGCATCATCAACGACACGCGCGGCTGGATCTCCGACCTCCTCGCGAAAGCGATCAACAAGGGATCGCTCGACGACCGGCTCCACGACGTCGACAAAGCGGGTCTCCTCAGCCTGCTCGCCTCATTCGGCGACGTCGAGGAGACCGACGACTACGACTACAAGGGCTCGTCGCGCTCCGGCTACGCGGTCGAGCCGGGGATCACGAGCTGCGGGCGCCTCCTACCGCCGCTCACGCTCGAAGATCTCGTGAAGTCCGACTTCTGGGACCACCGCGTGATGCAGTCGGAGGAGTACGAGTGGCAGCCGACGCTCTTCCAGCCGGTGCACGGGATGGATCACATCTGGAAGGGCTTCCTCAAGAAGCTGCCCGCCGGCATGATCCACTACGGCCGCGAGGTCGCCGGCCTCCACATCGACCGCGAGAAGAAGAAAGTGACGGTGCGCTACCGTCACTCCGGCAGCGAGCAACATGGCGAGTCGATCACCGCCGACTGGTGCATCTCCACGATTCCGATCCCGATCCTTCGGGATATCAAAGACAAAAACCTCTCGGACGAGTACGAGGAGGCGATCAAAGAGATCCAATTCGCGGCGACATGCAAGGTCGGATGGCAGACGGAGTCGCGCTTCTGGGAGACGCAGAACCAGATGTACGGCGGCATCTCGTACACCAACCAGAACATGACGCAGATGTGGTACCCGTCGTATGCGTACTTCAGTAAGAAGGGGATCCTCACGGGCGCCTACAACTACGACACCGACGCCGACGAGCTGGCCAAGTTGAAACCGCACGAGCGGCTCGTGAAGGCGCGGGAAGAGGCGAAAAAGCTCCATCCCGATTTCGACAAGCACGTGCGGCTGGACCTCGGCGTGTCGATCGCCTGGAAGCAGGTACCGTATCAGCTCGGCGGTTGGGCAGATGATTGGAGCTGCAAGAAAGAGCCGGGTTCGGCAGGTCCCATCCCCAACGTTCTGCTGAAGCCGGACGGCCAGTTCTGGATCGCCGGCGACCAGCTGTCCTACCTGTCGGGCTGGCAGGAGGGAGCGGTGCTCTCGGCACATCACGTGCTCGACGCCATCACGCAGCCGAAACGGCGGTTCCAGGCGGCTCCGGCCGCCATACAGGAGACGCCGGGTCTGCGGACGCCCCCGAGCGTCCGGAGGAGGACTCGCGGCTTGCCGTAAGCTCCACACCAGTCTCGGCCGCACGTTTCTTGCATCGAGTTTCCCTCTTGGCCCATTTACCGCAAAACCTAGGGGCTGGGACGGATGGCTGACACACCTAACAAACGTAGGCTCGATGTGCCCGTGCCCACGAGCGACGAGCTGGCACTCCTCATCGACGAGGTGCAGGACTACGCGATCTTCCTCATGGGAATTCATGGGGAGATCCGCACCTGGAATCGCGGTGCCGCGCGCATCTTCGGCTACGCGGCCGACGATGTGATCGGCCGGAACTTCCAGATCTTCTATTCGAAGGAAGACCTCGACAACCGGAAGCCGCAGCACGAGCTGGAGGTCGCCGACCGCGAGGGGCGCATCGAGGACGAAGGGTGGCGCCTCCGCAGCGATGGAACGCGTTTCTGGGTCAACACCGTCATCACCGGACTCCGTACCCCGGACGGCAAGCTGCGCGGCTTCGCCAAAGTCACGCGCGACCTGACGCTGCGCCGCGCGGCGGACGAGCGGCTGCGGGAGAGTGAGGAGATGTTCCGGCTCCTGGTCGCGAACGTCCAGGACTACGCCATCTTCATGCTCGATACGGGAGGCCACATCGCGTCGTGGAACGCGGGGGCGCACCGCATCAAGGGGTACACGTCCGACGAGATCATCGGGAAACACTTCTCGATCTTCTATCCCGAGGAGGACATCCGGAGCGGGAAGCCGCCGCGGGAGCTCGAGATCGCGCGTGAGTACGGCGTGTACGAAGAAGAGGGATGGCGTCTCCGCAAGGACGGCAGCCGCTTCTGGGCGAACGTCGTCATCACCGCCGTCCACGACGAGCAGGGCGTCCTGCGCGGATTCGCGAAAGTGACGCGCGACATCACCGACCGCAAGCAGGCCGAGGAGACGCAGCGTGCGCTGATGCAGCAGCGTGAGGCGCGGCTCGCGGCAGAAGAAGAACGCCGGCGTGCCGAGGCGTCGTTCCGCGTCGCCCAGGAGGCGAACCGGGCGAAAGACGAGTTCCTCATGACGTTGTCGCACGAGCTGCGGACGCCCATGACCGCGATCCTCGGGTGGGCGCGTCTGCTGCCGACCATGTCGCCGGCCGATCCGATGTTCCGGGAAGCGGTCTCGTCGATCGCGCGCGGCGCACAGCTCCAGGCCCGCCTCATCGACGACGTGCTCGACGTCTCGCGCATCGTCTCCGGCAAGATGCGGCTGACGCGCGAGCGGCTGAATGTCGAGAACATCCTGAACTCATCGCTCGAGGCGGTGCGTCCCAGCGCGGGCGCCCGTGGCATTCGCATCGAAACGTCCTTCTCCGCCGGCCTCGGGTGGATCGTCGCCGACCCGACCCGGTTGCAGCAGGTGATGTGGAACCTGCTCACCAATGCCGTGAAATTCACGCCGAAGGGCGGCAGCATCCACGTCAGCGCCCGGCGGACGTCGTCGCACCTCGAGATCGAGGTCTGCGACACCGGCGAAGGGATCGACCTGCAGTTCCTCCCGCACGTCTTCGAGCCGTTCCGCCAGGCGGAGAACCCGCAGACGCGCGTCCACGGCGGCCTCGGACTCGGCCTCTCGATCGTCCGCTACATCGTCGAGGCGCACGGCGGAAGCATCACCGCCGAAAGCGAGGGTCGCGGAAGCGGCGCAACGTTCACCGTCACCCTTCCGGTCGCCGCCGTCGCAACCATCTCCAACGAGGCGCCGCACACGCAAAGCGCCGAAGAGCCGATCCGCACGATCAATCCCGACCGACTCCGCGGCATCTCACTGCTGCTGCTAGACGACGATGTCGAGGCGCGCGGACTCATCTCCGCGATCCTGAGACAGGCCGGCGCCGACGTGACGGCGGTCGAGTCTGCACCGCTCGCCCTCGCCGAACTGACCCGGATACGCCCCGACGCCGTCATCACCGACATCGCCATGCCGGAGATGGACGGCTATGCCTTCTCCCGCGAGATGCGCGCGCGTCCGGAGCTCGATGGCGTGAAGCTGATCATCCTCAGCGCCTTCCCCGCCGCCGCCCAGGCCAGCGACGTCATGTTCAACGGCTACCTCACCAAGCCCGTCGACCCCGCCGATCTGGTCGACGACGTCGCGAGGATCGTGCGGAACGGCGTTCAGGCGTAGAGGGAGGACGTCGCCGGATCGGTGGCACGGCTTACGCTGGAGATGAAAGGCGGATGGGACCGCTCCTTCACACGTTTGTCGCGGCCGTGACTGTCTATGTCGGCCTCTCGATCGTTCTCCGACTGGCCGGAAAGCGAACGCTCGCCACGTTGCACGTGTTCGATTTCGTCATCGTCATCGCGCTCGGTTCGACCATGGCCACGATCGTTACTTCGAAGGACATCTCGGCGGGCCAGGCGGTGATCGCGCTCGCCGTTCCGGTCAGCCTCGAGCTCCTCGTCGCCTACATCGCGGCGCGGTCGCGCAGATTCGAGCACGTGGCAACCTCGACGGCGGTGATGCTCGTCGAGGATGGCCAGTACCTGCACGACATGATGCTGCAAGAGGCGTTCAGCGAAGACGAGGTCAATCACGCCATTCGCCGGCAAGGCCTCGGCTCGATCGGTGACGTCGCCGCCGTCGTGCTCGAGCCGAACGGCGAGCTCACCGTCGTCGCACGCGGGAAGGTCGGCGACGGCTCGATGCTGGCGAATATCCCGCGTCGCCGGTAATGGTGCAGCGCGGTCATGGAGCGCTCGAGCCCTATACGACCCGAACGGGATGCGGTGCAGGTCTAGCCCGCGGCGCCGGCACGGCCAACAGCAGCGGGCGCGCAATCACATCGGGGGAAGACCGTACCGTCAGAAGTGCGCCGGCGGCTCTTGCGAGCGGGATCGTTGCCGCTGCGCGTAGGACGGCGGCCGCCGCGAACGGGATCGTGGCCCCCGCGAGTGAGACGCCGGACCCTCCGTGAGGGTAGGTGGCCCCGCGAGGGGAAACCGCGGCCGCTCCGAGGGGGACCGTGGCCCCCGCGAGTGAGTACGACGTCCACGACGAGGGGCCGCGGAATCGCATCGAGCGGGACAGCGTCCACCGCGAGGGGCCGCGTGGCCACCGGAAGCGGCAACGCGGTCACTGCGAGGGGCAACATCTTCACCAGGAAGCGACCGCGCTCCCCCTTGGAGGGGCCGCCTTTCCCCTTGGAGAGGGCGTACCGCCGGCGTCGAGAGGCCGCGCACCACTGCGAGGGGCACTCTCGCCACGTCGAGGGGGTGGGTTGACGACCTTGAGTGGCGACCCGGCCGCAACGAGGGGCTCCGTTGCCGCTGCGAGGGGCGCCCTCGCCGTATCGCGGGGCCGTATATTCACTCCGCTTGTATGACGTTGCGCCGTCAGAAGCTCGCGTTCATTACGGCGCAGGCGGTCGCAATCGGGACGCAGCTCATACGGAATCCGGACAACGCGGTCCTGGTGCCGCACATTCAGGAAGTGAAGCGGTTGAGGAGCTTCTCGCGCCGTAAGAAGACGGCTCAGGACCCTCAGTCGCCCACTCCGAGTACGGCACCGGCAACGACGCTGGCCACGACGACGAACGCGCCGGCGCTCCGCACGATCCATCGATGACGCCGCCGAAGGCGTGATGTAGGGAGGTTGTGAGCGCTGTGCGCCGTAGGCGCGCCCAGGGCGCCTTTCGCGAGCGCGTTCGTATCGTGCTGACGTGGGGCGCGCCGTTCATAATGCCGCTCGTGGTTGCGGTTCTGTTCATCTTCCTCCAGACGGCGCAGGTGCTCGACCGCGTGACGGAGCTCGCCCAGAAGAACGATCTCGTCGGCGCGGAGCGGGTGGCGCTGGAGGCGGTGCGGCAGGCGCCCGAGTCACGCGACGCGCAACTGGCGCTGGCGCGCGTGTACCTGTGGGAAGGCCGGTACCGCGAGGCGGAGCGGCTGTTCGCGGCGCTCGTCGCGCGCGACCCGAAGGACAACGACGCGAGACGCGGCCTCGAGGAGATCCGTGCGCAGTCGCGGCCGGGGTATGTCGTCGACGGCGGCTTCATCGACGACGACCAGCCGGCGCGGCTGTTCATGCCCTCTGCAATGGTCTACGGCCTCTTCGATCCGCTCACGAAGTGGTCGCTCTCCGGCTCCGCCCTCCGGATGAACACAAACCTCGGCGACGACGACTCGGAGACGGTTCGCGGCGGCGTCTCCGCGGTGCTTCCGCATTCGCGAACGACGGTCGCCGCGGGGCTCGGTTGGACGCGGTTTCCGGACGGCCGATCGCAGATCATGCCCGATGCGACGGTCACGCGCGGCAGGCTGTCGCTGTCGTTCGACCGGCGCGCGCTCCTTCGCAGCGCCACGGCAGTGCGTTCGCATCCGTTCGCGGACGTGACGGCGCTCCGGTGGACGCCGAACGGAAATGCTGCATTTTCGGCGTCGCACTTCCGGTATTTCGACCAGAACAGCGGCAACAACGTGGACGGCTATTGGCTGGTTCCGGTGCGCTCGTTCCTCCTTGGCGCCTCGGCGGGGTACCGCGATACGAAGGAGTCGCACTTCGTGAACGGCACGTACGATCCCTACTGGACGCCGATCGGCGAGCGCGAAGGGCGTGCGATCGCCGCAACGACGTGGAAGCGTCTCGGCCTACACGTCGACGCCGGTGTCGCATACGATCGCGTCGCCGGTACCTTCCACCCATGGCGCGTGGCGGTATCGACGGCGTTCCCGCTCGCGAGTGGCGCGATATTGAACGTCTCGGCGGAGCGGTCGCGAACCGCGTTCTATACGGCGAATGAGATCCACGCGAGCGTGGCAGGACGGTTCTGAGGTCTTCCGCTGGCGCCGCGCGAAACCGATCGCGCGGTGGGAGCGGTGGGTTCTCGGCGTGCTGCTTTTCCTCGGCCTGCAGAGCGTAGTGATCTTCGCCCTCTGGTGGTTCCGCGCGGAGCACGTCGGGAACCTGCCGCTGTTCGTGCTGCTGTCGTTCGCGACGTGGTACGGCATCTCGCGGATGCTGGTGGGTTGGTACAACGTTTTTCATATCGAACAGCCGGCGCCCGCGGGATTGCCAGCGCTACAGAGAACAGTCGCGATTTTCACGACGGCGGCGCCGGGGGAGCCGTTGGCGATGTTCGAGAGGACGCTCGCGGCGGCGCGGGACGTCCAGTATCCGCATACGACGTATCTCCTCGACGACACGCGTGACCCGCAGATAGCGGCGCTCGCGGAGGAGATGGGCACGGTGCACCTCGAGCTTGTCGGCATACCGGCCGCGAAGGCGGGGAAGGTCAATGCGGCGCTGAAGCGGACGACCGAAGAGATCGTCCTCGTGCTCGATCCCGACCACGTCCCGTTTCCGGAGTTCCTCGACCGTGTGCTCGGCTACTTCGATGACGAGCACGTCGGGTTCGTGCAGGTGGCGCAGACGTACTACAACGCACCGCGTTCGTTCGTCGCGCGCGCGGCGGCGGAGCAGACGTTCTCGTTCTACGGACCGATCCTCCAGGGGATGCACGGAACTGGGACGGCGGTCGCGATCGGAGCGAACTGCACATTCCGGCGCGCGGCGCTCGACTCGATCGGCGGCCACGGAATCGGACTGGCCGAGGATCTCGTCACGGCGATCCGGCTGCACGCGAAAGGGTGGAAGTCGGTTTACGTGCCGGAGGTCGTCGCGCGCGGCCTCGTCCCGGAAGACCTCGACTCGTTTCTCAGGCAGCAACTGAAGTGGGCGAGGGGGGTGTACGAAGTCCTCTTCCGCGAATACCCGCGCGCCTTCCGGCACCTGACCAACCATCAGCGGATTTCGTACGCGATGATCGGAACCTACTACCTCGTCGGGCTGACCTCGCTCATCTACCTGACGATTCCGCTGCTCTACCTCCTCACCGGATTGCAGCCGGCTGCGATGTTCCTTTCCGAATACGTCGTCCATGCGCTGCCGGTCGGCGTGTTCGGCGTGGCGATCTATCGATTCGTCCAGCGGTGGATGTGCGATCCAGCTCGCGAGCGCGGGTGGCACTGGCGCGGAACGCTGCTCAAGATCGGTTGCTGGAGCGTCTATCTGAAGGCGTTCATGCTCGCGCTCGGCAATGTCGCGGTGCCGTACATCCCGACGGCGAAGGAGCGGCGCACGGGCAATTTCTGGCGTTTAGCGGCCGTTCCGCTGAGCGTCGTCACGCTCTCAGCAGCGACGGTCGTTTACGCGGTGATGCAACGCCTGTTCGTCCTTTCGGAGGCGCAGGTGCGCATCACCACGGAGGCGACGGCGGGCATGATCGGTTTCGTCGCCGTCAACGTCGTCTTCATGAGCGGACGCTTGTACGCGGCATGGAAAGACTCCGATCACACACGGCCCGACGCCGCTACGAAGTCGCCTTCTTCGCCCTCGGCTGGCTGATCGCGATCGGCGTCGCGTTCCAGTTCGGCGTCCGCCGCTACCTCCGCCTCGGGTACGACTCGATCGAGGAGAATCTGGCGCGGGTCGGGCAGACGATCTCGGATACCGAGGGGTCGGCGCTCGAGAAGACGCGGCACGGTTCGCGGCGTGATGACATGCAGACTCTCTATCCGTCGCTGGAGTCGCGCGCGTGGCTCGCGAAGCCGAACCGCCTGCTGTTCGGCGCTTTCGACGGCAATTTCCCCGAGTCGTTCAACGGCTTCACACAGCTCGAGTCGCAAATGCAGTACCGCTTTCCGATCATCTCGTTCTATCAGGCGTGGGGCGACCGTCCGGACGAGGCGCACTTCCCGCTCCGCACGATGGAGACGATCGACCGCCTCGGCTCGGTGCCGATGGTGACGTGGGAGCCGTGGGTGCGCGACTTCGACTCGACGCTTCGAACGAACCTGCCGCCGCCGGCCGAGCGCGAGTACGCCTCGCTTGCAGCCATCGCGCGCGGCGACTACGACTTCTACATCGCCGCGTGGGCGCGCGGTGCGGCGCAGTACCGGAAACCGATCTTCCTCCGCTTCGCGCATGAGATGAACGATCCGTACCGGTATCCGTGGGGGCCGCAGAACGGGAACCGTCCCGACGACTTCATCGCCGCGTGGAAGCACGTCCACCTCATCTTCCAGAAGATGAACGCGACAAATGTCCTATGGGTCTGGTCGCCGCACATCTCGATGCCATGGTTCGAGTATTACTACCCGGGGCCGGAGTGGGTCGACTGGATCGGCACGGGGGTCCTGAACTACGGCGACGTCGCGCAGTGGTCGCGTTGGTGGACGTTCCACCAGATCATCGAGAAGGCGTATCCGACGCTGCAGAAGTTCGGGAAGCCGATCATGATCACGGAGTTCGGCTCGCTGGCGTCGGGCGGCGACGCGGTCCAGTGGTATGACAGCGCGTTCCGCGACATGCACGACAAGTACGCCGGAATCCGGGCGGTGGTGCTCTTCAACCAGCCGCACGACGTGACCCTTTCGGCACAGCCGCTCGACTGGAGCGTGGCGCAGAGCGAGAGGATGCGGAACACGGTTCGCATTGCATTGACGCGAGCTCGATGAAACCGCGCCTTTTCGCCACTTTTTTTGCCCTACTCATCGCCACCGCCGCTTCGGCAGCCACGATCAGCGGCACGGTCACGCCCGCGCCAGGAATGGTCGTCGCGGCGTATGACGGGAGCGGCAATTTCGTGGCGCAGGCGACCACGAATTCGAGCGGAGCGTACACGCTGACGGTGAATCCCGGCGCGTATCACCTCCTGGCGTACGACCCGAGCGCCCTCTACGCGACGAGCTACTACGCCGATGCCGAGTCGTTCGAGACCTCGACGCTGCTGAACGTCAACGGCGATCTGACGAACATCAACTTCGCGCTCGTGAAGGCGGGATATCTCGCCGGCACGGTCGCGTCGCAGAGCGGAACGCCGCTGCCGGGCATCACGGTGGCCGCTTACAACACGAACGGGACGCGGCGCGGATTCACGCAGACGGACAGCGCCGGCCACTATGTTCTCGCCGTGCCTCCGGGTACGTACGCGGTTGCTGCTTTCGACACGACGCTGAAGTACGTGACGACGTTCTACAACGGCCGTGAGACGTTCTCGTCGGCCGATCTCCTCGGCGTTACCGTCTCACAGACGACGATTGCCAACTTCGCGCTCCCCGAGGCGGTGCATATCAGCGGGACGGTCACGGATACAACGGGGGCGCCGCTGAACGGCGTCATCGTGAATGCCTACGGCAACAGCGGAATCGTCTTCGGCACGACCACCGACGCGAGCGGCCACTATCAGCTCTCGCTGCGAAGCGGGACGTACAGGATGGTGTTCGAGGATCCGAACGGCGTCTACGCCGCGGTCTTCTACCCCAACGCCGAGTCATTCCTCGCCGCCTCGGCGGTCACGGCACCGGCGACGAATGTGAACGCCACGCTGACTCGCGCGGGCCATCTCACCGGCACCGTCCGGACGTCGGGCGGCTCGCCGCTGTCGAACGTGCTCGTCGCGGCGTACAACCCTGATGGCAGCGTCCGAACGGTGACGTTCGCGGTCAACGGTCAATACACGCTGGTCGTGCCGCCCGGCACGTTCAAGGTCATCGCCTTCGACTCGGCCGGGCAGTACGCCAATGCGTATCTGAACGGTGCTGTCAGCTTCGAATCGGAGTCGAGCGTCACTGTTGCGCCGTCGCAGACGATCTCCGGGCTCGATCTGGTCATGCAGGTCGCGGGAACCGTGAATGGGAACGTGGTCGACGCCGTGAGCGGCGCCCCGCTCGGCAACATCCTCATCGACGTGTACGACGCGAACGGGTTCCACATCGCGCGTGTCGGTTCATCCCTTTCCGGCGCGTTCGCTCTGGCGCTGCCGCCGGGCACGTACAAGTTCGTCGCGTCCGATCCGTTGCAGCACTACGCACCTTCGTTCTATGACGGAGCTGCGAGCTACGACGCGGCGCAACCGGTCCCGATCTCGAGCGGGCAGTCGGTCTCGGTGGTCTTTCGGATGTCGGTTGCGACGTATGTCGACACCCGCCACCGCGCGGTCCGCCACTGACGTTGTCGCACCGTTCGAAATCCGCGATAATCCGCCCGGGTCCTCCAACATGGCTGCTGAAGATCTCTCGGCGCGACGCCGCTTTCCGCGCATTGCCTCGCACCATTCGGTGCTGCTCAAACGCCTCGGCGACGAGATGGAGGGGTTCGCGCAAACGAAGACGATCGCCGTCGGCGGTTGTTCCGTCGTCAGCGGCGAACGGATCGGCGTCGGCTCGACGCTCGAGCTCCTCATCGCCGTGGAGGGAGGCGTCGTCACGGCACGCGCCCGCGTGATCTACGAGAACGAGCTGCGCGACGGCCGCTTCGACGTCGGCGTCGAGTTCCGCGACCTCTCCGAAACGGATGCCGAACGCATTCAACAGGTCCTCGAGAAACCGCGCGAAGAGGGCGATTAGAATCGGCGGCGTGATGCGCCGTTCGATCGTCGTTCTCGCTCTTGCGGTTGTCGTTGCGTGCGGGCGCGAGCACCCCGTGAAGCCGCAACCTCCCGTGAGTCGTCATCCGTTATCCGTTATCCGTCATCCGGCTCCTACGCCCGAGGCGGTGAAGCGGCCGCTCAAGTCGACGCCGCAGCATTGCGCCGGCGATGGCTCGTACGCTGCCGCGGTCGACTGCATCCGCATCGCGGCAATGCTCCAGTTCAAGTCCACGGACGGCGCGGGCGACATGATCCGGAAGACGCCTGGCGCCGAGCTACTGATCGTCGACACGAGCGACGGCGAGTGGAGAGCGGAGGCTAAGGCCACCGGGATCGTCTGGACGCACAAGGGAAAAGCGGTGAAGGACATCCCGCGGAAGTTCGAGAAACTGTGGGAGCGGCTCACTGTTTTCCCCGATCCGCAGAAGAAAGAGGGGACGCCGCAGCTCTCCATGGAGGGCAACCTCCGCCGCTATGACTTCACCGACGCGAACACGGGCGACCGCTACACCGTCTGGGTCGCGCCGCAAGACGGCCACATCACGAAGATGCAGGTGAACTCGTGGTCGATCTGGTTCGCATGAGGTAGAGCGCGATCGCGATCACGACGACGACGAGCATCGGCACGCTCGCCTCCAGGCCGCAGACGCCGCCGGTGAGCCAGCTTGCGCCGGTGTAGCGGATGTCGAGCAGGTGTCCCTCGATCGGCTTGCCGTTGTTTCCCGTATTCGGTGCCGCGAGCACGATGAGGGCGAAGTAGTCGAACGCGGCATGGAAGCCGATCGCGAACCAGAGCGCGCCGGTGCGGCCGATGGTGACGCACATGAAGAGCGTGATGAGCGCGACGCCGGCGAAGTCGGCCACGCTCTCCATCGGTCCTTTCAGGAAGTAATGGAGCGCGCCGAATCCGACGGCGTTCACGATCGCCGTCGGCCAGAAGCCGATGCCGCGCTTGAGAACGTCGAAGGCATACCCGCGGAACGCCCACTCCTCGTAAAAGCCGAGGACGAACATCGTGAGTAGCCAGATCCCGGCGCCGCGAAGCAGCGCCTCACCGTGGATCGCAAAGCCGCGGTAGGTTCCCCCGCCGAGTGCGATCACGATGATCGCCACGACGACCGGAACCGCGGTGCCCCACACGAACCCTTCGAGCGCCTGCGGGAGCGCGTTGCGGCGCGGCGGAATGCCGTAATCGGTGACGCGGCGCTTCTCGATGATCGCGAAGATCCAGGCGATCAGTGTCGCGGCGATGATGCCGATGCCGTCGCTCACGATGAAGTCGGGAGCGGTGAAGCCTTCGCCCGGCGTGTAGAGGTGGCCCCTTACGATCGCGGTCTGCAGGGCGCCGTGGAGGAACTCGGTCGCGACGATGTAGAGGACGAATGCCCCGATCGACTTCAGTACGCGCATGTACGGTCTACGGAAATGGACGCCGCGGGGTTGCAGGGTCGCCGGTGATCAGGCGCGCCCCGCGCTGGTAGGTCACGTACGCCCACGCCCACTGCGTGATGACCAGGAAGCGGTTTCGGAACCCGATCAGGAAGAAGATGTGGATCGTCAGCCACGCGAACCAGGCGATGAAACCGGAGAGCTTCAGCCCGCGGATGTCCGCGACCGCGGCGGCGCGGCCGATCGTCGCGAGCGAGCCTTTGTCGAAGTAGTGGAAGGGACGCAGCGGCTTGCCGGCGATCGCCCGTTCGATGTTCCCCGCAGTGTGGTTTCCTTCCTGGATGGCGGCGGGAGCGACGCCGGGAGCGTCGCTGACTGCCGCGAGGTCGCCGGCGACGAAGACCTCCGGGTGGCCAGGAATCGTCAAATCGGGATTCACCATGACGCGTCCCGCGCGGTCCAGCGGGACGCTGAGCGAGCGCGCGAGCGGCGAGGCCTTCACGCCGGCAGCCCAGAGGACGGTGCGCGTCGGGATGGTCTTTTCGCCGATGCGGACGTCGCGGTCACTCAGCGACGTGACCACGCTGTTCGTGATCACCTCGACGCCGAGATGCTCGAGCTGCCGTTGCGCCTTTTTCGAAAGGCTGGGCGGATACGTCGGTAGGACGCGCTCCTTTCCTTCGATGAGGATGATGCGGGCGCTCGACGGATTGATGTGGCGGAAATCGCGGAGCATCGTCTGCCTTGCGATCTCCGAGAGGGCTCCGGCGAGCTCCGCGCCGGTCGGCCCCGCGCCGACGATGACGAACGTCAGCAGCGCGTTGCGTTGCGCTTCGTCCTCCTCCCGCTCCGCCGCCTCGAAGGCGAGGAGCACGCGGCGGCGGATCTCCAGGGCGTCGTCGATCGACTTCAAGCCGGGAGCGTTCGGCTCCCACTCCGGATGCGAGAAGTACGAATGGGTCGCTCCGGTGGCGAGAAGAAGGTAGTCGTAGGCCAGCTCCGCACCGTCTGCGAGCGAGACGATCTTTCGAGCGGGATCGATCGACACGGCCTCGCCGAGGAGGACGGAAACGTTGTTTTGCGCTCGAAGGATGCTGCGGATCGGCGCCGCGATGTCGCTGGGATTCAACGCGGCAGTTGCAACCTGGTAGAGCAGCGGCTGGAAGAGGTGGTAGTTGTGACGGTCGACCAGCGTGATGCGCACAGGTGCGCGACGGAGGGCGCGGGCGGCATAGAGTCCGGCGAAGCCGCCGCCGATGATGACGACGTGCGGAGTTTGCGACTGCATCGCAGCGCGCGGAGTCTATGTCATCAGCTCGGCGAATTGCTGCACTGCGGTGCGCAGGTCGTCGATCAGGTGCGGCTCCGCGACGAGTCGGCGCTTGAGTGCCGTCAGGAATGGGGCGTCACTCACGACCTCTTCGTCCGTCCCGCTGCTCGCGATCATCGCGAGCCACGCATCGGCGTTGCCGTTGAAAACGGAGAGGAGGATGTGCACTCGCGCGAAGCTCGCGACGAGACTGGAGAGGGGTCGGGTATCAACCCACTCCAGGACTTCGATGGCGGTTTCGGCCCCGCTTCGCTGCTGCATATGCTGATCGCGTCAATAAAGGAGTGATGGAGAAGGGTAATTCCCTACCTCGACTTTCAACTCGCTTTCTTCTTCTTCGGATTGCCGATCTTTGCAGCTTCGGGATGCCCCATCCAGCGGCCCCACGAGAGGCAGCGGGTGCAGGTGAAGGTGTAGTCGGTGACGCCGGTGGCGGGGTTCTCGACCGCCTCGATCTCGAGCTTCGCCTGGCAGCGGAAACAGAGGTTGCTGTCGCCGCGCTGGATGTTCTCGACCATCCCGATCACCTGCTGCGGGTGGAACTCCACCTGTCGCGGGCGCTGCGGGATGGTGATGGTCTCTTTGCCGTTCGGGCAGGTGAGGAAGATGTGGTCAGCGAACGTCGTCTGGACGAAGGTGCCGGCCATCTTCACGCCCGGATGCCGGTCGCAGAAGATGTCTTCGCCGCGCCAGAACTTGCGCGCCGTCTCCCGCAGCTTTTCGACTTCGGTAGGCATTTGTCGTCGGAATTGTAAACGAGCACTCACCACAGACACAGAGGTCTCAGAGAGGTTGTCTGTGATCTCTGTGCCTCGGTGGTGAATCGTCTACCAAACCACGCAGCGCTTGTCTGCCGGGCGGACCATCGACGAGTCGGCGCCGCAGCCGAACGCCTTCGCGAACTCCGGGAGGTTCGACAGCGGTCCGATCACGCGGTACTTCGCGATCGGATGCGGATCGCCCTGGATCATCATCCGCTGTGTCTGCGGGCGGATCTCGTCGCCGCGGAACTGCCCCCAGGCGATGAAGAACTGCTGGTCGGGCGTGAAGCCGTCGAGCGTCGGCGCGGGCGTCGTCTGCTGCGCCTTCTGGAAGGCGCGGTAGGCGATCTTCGCGCCCGCGAGGTCGCCGATCGACTCGCCGAGGACCAGCTTTCCGTTGTGATGGATGCCGGGCTCGATGAAGTAGTCATCGAACTGGCGCACTACGCAGTCGGTCCGCTCGTGGAAGCGCTTCATGTCGTCCGCCGTCCACCAGTTGTTCAGGCGTCCCGTCGCGTCGAACTGCGCGCCCTGGTCGTCGAAGCCATGGCTGATCTCATGTCCGATGACCACGCCGATCGCGCCGTAGTTGATGGCGTCGACCGCGTTCACGTCGAACGCCGGCGGCTGCAGGATGCCGGCCGGAAAGACGATCTCGTTCAGCAGCGGGTTGTAATAGGCATTGGAGGTCGGCGGCGTCATTCCCCATCGACCGCGGTCGGTCGGCTTGCCGATCTGCGTGCGATCGTCCGCGGAGACGAAGCGCAGTCCCGCCATGACGTTCTTGAAGTAGGCGTCGGGGGTGATGACGACGCTACTGTAGTCCTTCCACTTGTCGGGGTAGCCGACCTTCGGATTGAACGTCGCGAGCTTCTCGAACGCATGCTTCTTCGTCTCGGGCCCCATCCAGTCGATGTCGCGGATGGTGTCGCCCATGGCGCTGAGGACGTTCTTCACCAGACCCTGTATGCGCGCCTTCGCGGCCGGCGGGAAGTAGCGCTCGACATAGCGTTGGCCGAGCGCCTCGCCGAGAAGGCCGTCTTCCGTTTCGACGCAGCGTTTCCACCGCGGCTTGATCTCCTTCTGCCCGCGGAGGTACGCGCCGTAGAACGCGAAGTCTTCGTCGACGAACGGCTTTGAGAGCGCCGAGGCGGCGGCGTTGAGCACGCCCCACTTCAGGTACGTCTTCCAGTCC
This sequence comes from Thermoanaerobaculia bacterium, assembly GCA_036488085.1. GTDB lineage: Bacteria > Acidobacteriota > Thermoanaerobaculia > Gp7-AA8 > Gp7-AA8 > DASXHZ01. The sequence continues at coordinate 11,879 of DASXHZ010000089.1, read as the reverse complement.
GAGAGGGGAGCGGTCGTCAGTTCCTGCTCGACCTCTTCCATGAACTTCGGCTGGTCGACGTTGAGGTCAGCGTGCGCGATGTGCTCCCGGTCGAGGTAGCGCTCCCAGTTGAACTTCGGCGTCATCTTCTGGAGCGCGGCGACGGAGACCTTATGGTCGGTTGCTGATGGATCGCGCAGCGCCACGTTGTCGAGCTGCGCCTTCGCGAGTCGCGTCTCCATGGCGAAGACCGTATCGCTCGCGTGTTTCGCCGCCGCCGGCGCATAGCCGGCGAGCTCGAACATCTTCGCCACGTGCTCGCGGTACTTCGCGCGCGCGTCGACGAAGCGCTGATCGGGCTTGAGGTAGTAGTCGCGGTCGGGCAGACCAAGGCCGGCGGCGAAGATCTTCGCGATGACCTGAGTCGGGTTGTGGTTGTCAGGGGTCGCCGTGATGCCGAAGGGCGAGAAGACCTGGAGGTCGTGGAGCTTGGTGATGGTCTGCTGCAGCGCGGTGCCGGTCTTGATCGAGTCGATCTCGTCGAGGATCGGCTTGACCGGCGTGATACCGAGGGCGTTGATGCGCGCCTCGTCCATGCAGGAGCCGTAGAAGTCGCTGATCTGCTGGTCGATGCTGCCTTTTGGCCAGTCGTGGCGCTTCGACTCATCGTCGAGGATCGACTTCAGTTGATCCTTGTTCTGCTCGCCCGCGGCCCAGCGCCGGCTCCAGCGATCCATTGACGCCGGGATCGGATTCGCCGCTCGCCACGACCCGTTCGCGTACTGGAAAAAGTCGGTGCAGGCGTTCGCGTTCTTGTCGATGTCGTCCACGTAGACGCCGTGGAGCGTCGTCGGCGTCTGTGCCGACGCCGTGAACGCCAGGCCGAGAGCAATGACGATGACGGAGATCGCTTTTCGCATCGGCGCAGTCTAATGAATCTGCTTCTTCAGTTCGCCAAAACGGCCCAAAACTTCTTCCAACGCTTTCTGCCGGTCGGCGGCGGCAGCCTCGAGCTGCTGGCTCGGCGTGACGTCGGCCTGTTGTGCGAGGTTCATGATCGAGAGCATGGAGTGCGAGACGCTGCTCAGCGTCTCACGCGGCGCGCCGATGGGGCGCGGGAAGCTGTATTCGAAGCCGCCGCGCGACTCCCCTTCGATCTCCGCCGCTTTCGCACCGAGCTCCTTCGACAAAGTTTTGCGCAGCGCGTGCAGCTCTTCGAGCGCCGCGTTTGCCCTGACGACGCCGTCGTACATCTGCTTCGAGATCCGGGACTGTTGCTCCAGCCCCTCGCGCGGCGTCTTCACGCGCGGGTCGATCCGTACCGTGAGCGGCTCGGTGAACGACTTCGCGTTCCCGTCAACTGTGACCGTAAGCTTGACGCTGTACGTCCCCGGCATCACCCACGGCGAGGTCGGCGCCGGCGCCGTATTGTGGGCGATCGCGGCGATAGGGTAGGTCGACTCGACGCCGGGAGCGGGCGTGTAGTGGAGGTCCCACACGTACCGGTGCAGGCCGGCGGTCGTTCCGAGCGTCTGCGGCGGACGGATCCAGTACGCCGGCACCGAATCGGTTTCCGTGGGCGGCTGCGACGGATCGCTGCTGGAGTACTTCCGAACCAGCTTCCCGTTGGCGTCGAGAATCACGAGCGTGACCGCACTTGCGGGCGAGGCGAGGTAGTAGTCGATGATCGCGCCGTCCGGAGGATTCGGTGCGGCCGGCTCGTCGGGCGGCAGGGGAGTGTCGGTGTTCTTGTTCCAGCGGAACCGCCACGCTCGCGCCGGTTTCAGGAGGCGGGTCGTACCGCCGTGCTGCCGCAGCGGCTCGATGTCGTCGAGGATCCAGGCGCCGCGGCCGTGCGTGCCGGCGACCAGGTCGTCTTCGTGGATGACCAGATCGCGCACCGAGCTCGCCGGCATGTTGAGGCGCAACGACTCCCAGTGGTCGCCGTCGTCGAACGAGACGTAAACCTGCGTCTCGCTGCCGGCGAAGAGGAGACCTTCCTTCTTCGGGTCTTCGCGGACGACGTTGACGTTTGCGCCGTCGGGAATGCCGTTCGTGACGTGCACCCAGCTTTTCCCGCCGTCTTTCGTGCGGTAGATGTGCGGCCGGAGGTCGTCGAGGCGCAAGGTATTGATCGCCGCGTACGCCTCGCTGGCGTGGAAGTGCGACGCCTCGAGGATCGACACCTTCGCGAACGGTACGAGCTCCTTCGGCGTGACGTTCGTCCAGTTCTTGCCGCCATCGATCGTGGCCTGAATCAGGCCGTCATCAGTCCCCGCCCAGATACGATTTCCGTCCAGCGGCGACGGTGCGAGCGCGTAGATGACGCCGCGCTGCGTCGGTTTCGCGCCGGGACTGTTCGCGTAGATGCCGACGTTCGCCGGGACGCTCCACGTCGAACGCGTCAGGTCGGGGCTGATCTCGCTCCACGACTGCCCGCCGTTCAATGTCTTCCAAACCGTGTTCGACGCGAAGTAGAGGACGTGCGGATCGGTCGGCGAGAAGACGATCGGCATCGTCCGGAGCGTGCGGTAACTCTTGCCGCGCAGCGGCATCGGTCCGACTTCGTTCACCTGATCGGTGCGGCGGTCGTACCGCGACACCTTGCCGCCGAAGACGATGTCGGGATTCAGTGGATCGGCGACGACGTATCCATACTCCTCCGCGCCGACCGGGTGCCACTCGCGGAAGGTAATCTCTCCGTCATCGCCGCGGCTCGCCACACACGCTGACCCGCTCTCCTGCTGTCCGCCGCAGACGCGGTACGGAAACGCGTTGTCGGTACTCACGTGGTAAAACTGCGCGGTCGGTTGGTTGTACCAGGAGCTCCAGCTCTCGCCGCCGTTCACCGTGATCACGGCTCCCTGGTCGGCCGCGAGCAGGATGATGTTCGGGTTGTCCGGATTGATCCAGAAGCGGTGGTAGTCGTCGCCGCCCGGCGCCCCGCGGAACATCCCCCACGTCTTGCCGCCGTCGGTCGACTTCCATGACGCCACTGCGGCGATGTAAACGACATCCGCGTTCTTCGGATCGGTGCGGATCTCGTTCATGTCTCCGCCGTAGCCGACGAGACGGCCGTCGTCATTCATCAGGTGCCAGCTCTCGCCCTCGTCGTCGGAGCGATACACGCCTGCCTTCTTCGTCGCGTTGACGACGGCGTACAGGCGCTTCGGATCAGCAGGTGAGTTGCCGAGGCCGATGCGCGAGAGGCCGTCGTCCGATCCCGGCAGGCCGTTGGTGATCTGTTTCCAGGTCGATCCGCCGTCGGTCGACTTGAAGAAGCCGCTGCCGTTGCCGCGGAAGGAGCCGTTTTCCCACGGGCCTTGCCGCTGCTCCCACAGGACCGCGTAGACGGTCTGTGCGTTCGACGGATCGAAGAGGACGTCGACGCCGCCGACGTTTTCGTTCTTGTAGAGGACCTTCTCGAAGGTCTTGCCGCCGTCGGTCGAACGGAAGATGCCGCGCTCCTCGTTCGGGCCGTACGGGTGGCCGAGGACGGCGACGAAGAGGCGGTTCGCGTCGTGCGGATCGACGCTGATCATCGGGATCTGCTGGCCGTCGCGGAGCCCGAGGTGCGCCCACGTCTTTCCGGCATCAGTCGATTTGTAGATGCCGTCGCCGGTCGAGAGGTCGGGGCGCTGCAGTCCTTCGCCACTGCCGACGTAAATGACGTTCGGATCGGACGGAGCGACGGCGATCGCGCCGACCGAGCCGGTCGGCTGGTCGTCGAAGATCGGCATCCAGATGCGCCCGTAGTCGGTCGTCTTCCAGACGCCGCCGTTGTTGACGCCGATGTAGAAGACGTTCGGCTGCTGCGGCACGCCTACCGCCGCAACGGTGCGTCCGCCGCGGAACGGCCCGATGCCGCGCCATTCCATTGCGTGGGCCGAGAGGGTGAGACAGGCTGAGAGAAGAACCAGCGTGCGTTTCATTGCGCGCGATTATCTCTTAGGCATCACTGCGGCGCGATGACGCTCACTTCCTGCGTATCGTTGTTCGTGACCGACGCGAAGGCCCAGTAGTCGCGGCGTCCGTCGATCGACTCGATTTCGAACCGTACCCTCGGTGCGGCGTTGATCAGCGGATCGTTGGAAACGAGGATCTCGGCCGAGGCGACGCAGAATGCCTGCCCATTCGACGCGAACGTCGGCGTGAATTCGGTCAGAAGTGTGTCGGCGTGCCCGCCGCCGTCAGGGTAGTTTTCCGCGTAGGCTCGGACGCGAACGGACGGCGGTTTGGTGGGATCGATGTCGTAGACGCGCAACATCACCCGGAACCGCGGATCCATCGGAACGTCGACGAGCGAGAAGCGAAGCGGCGGCATCTGATCGTCGCGCACGATCGGCACCATTACGCCCCAGGCGTTCGCGTCGCGGGAAGTATCGTGCGTCCGTTCCGTCAGTGCGAGGTCGGTGGCACGCGAACTGTCGACCGCCAGCAGCATTCCCTGCGACGAACATTGGCCGCCGATCAGCCCCGCCCAGCCGGTGGAATGCGGTGCCAGTTGTACGAATGACGGACACCCCTCGGTGGTACACGGCGGGACGCCATACACGGTGAGCGCGGAATCGCCGTGGTTCGCGAGGCCCACCTCCGTGAGCCACGCCGAACCCAGGGCGCCAGGGACGTAGAGGGGACGGATGGGAAGGAGGATGCGTTGCGTGCCGCTCGGAAGAGTCTGAGCGCTCAGCGCGATGGACGTGAGCGCGAGAATGACGGCGAGGGAGGCAATCTTCTTCACTGCCCGGCGCCCTCGATCGCTTCGAAAACGCGAAGGAAGTTCGCGCCGAGGATCTTTTCGATGTCTGTGTCGCTGATACCGCGCTCGATCATGCGATCCGTAAGGCGGGGGAGTGAAGCGGCGGTGTCGAGACCCTGCGGAAGTGCCGGGACGCCGTCGAAATCGCTGCCGATGCCAACATGCTCGACGCCCGCGACCGTTGCCGCGTGCACGATGTGGTCGACGACCTGATCGATCGTGGCGTGGGGTGACCCGAGGGAGCGGAACCACTCGAGGTACTCATCCCAGTCCGTGCGGTCATCCGGCAGCTCCTCGGTGCCTCCGGTTCCGCTGCCGACCTTCTTCGGCCGCTTCTGTGCTTTCACGAGGACCTGAGCCACCTCTTCGCTGATGAATGCGGAGAAGAAGTTGATCATGCAGACGCCGCCGTTCTTCGCGAGGTCGCGGAGCATGGCGTCGGTCATGTTGCGTGGATGGCTGCAGAGCGCGCGGCAGGAGGAGTGGGTGGCGACTACTGGCACGCGCGTCGTCTCGATGACGTGATCGAACGCGCGGTCGCTGATGTGCGACACGTCGACGATCATGCCGAGGTCGTTCATCGCGCGGACGACGTCGCGGCCGAACGGCGTCAGGCCGCCGTGGCGGCCCGCATCACCTGACGAGTCGCACCAGTTGTTCGTGTTGACGTGCGTGAGCGTCATGTAGCGCGTGCCGTGCTTGTAGAAGTCGCGCAGCGTGTCGAGCGAGTCTTCGATGGCGTGGCCGCCCTCGACCCCGATCAGGATCGCGATCTGGCCGTCTCGTTTCGCCGTGCGAATGCCCGCGGAATCGGTGCAGAACGCGAGCCTTCCGTCGCTTCGGCCGACTTCCTCTTTGATGATGTCGAACAGCCGGTAAGCGAGCGCCGCGGCGCCGCGCTCGGCGTATGCGGGCGGCACGTAGGCGGCGAAAAAGGATGCGGTGATGCCGCTCTCCTCCAGCGACCGCAGGTCGCACTGCGCCTCGGTGTCGTGTTCGTCGATGTGGATGTTTCGCCGCAGAACGCGGTACGGGGTGTCGCAATGACCGTCGACGATGATCGATCGGCGATGTACTTCACTCAAACCAGGCCCCTATGTCGTCAAATTTGTCGCCGATCTCGCCCGCATCGTTGAATACGAATTCAGCTTTCGCGAGGAGGTTGCGCTCGAAGCCGCCGGAAAGCACCGCGATGACCGGCATGGCGATGCGATGCGCGGCCAGAATGTCGTACGGCGTGTCGCCGACCACGAACGTGTACTTCGGATCGCTGCCGGCGCGCTGAAGCGCGGCCTCGAAGATCTCCGGCGACGGCTTCGAGAACTGCGCGTCGCTCTTCGAAGTCGACCCTTCGATGAACTTCTCGGCGTTCAAGAGCCGCGTATAGTACTCCACCTCATCCTCGTTCGAGGATGACGCGAGCGCGAGCCGGACCTTCTTCGCGCGCAACGTCTCGAACAGCCGCTCGACGAACGGAAACGGCTGCACCTGCTCCATATACTCGTCTTTGTAAAGCTTGGTCCGGTACTTCTTCACCTCATCGCCGAACTTCCGCATCTCTTTCGCGTTGAGGAGGTCGGGGACGAGGAGATCGCCGCCTTTTCCGATCTGATGGCGGATGGTGTCGCGGTCGAAGTGCTTGCCGAAATGCGCGAACGCCTCGATCCAACATCGCGCGTGGTAATCGTTGCTGTCGACGAGCGTGCCGTCGATGTCGAAGAGGAGACCCTGGAGTTTCACGCCTCTCGCTCGAAGCAAGCGATGCGCCGGAGGGCCAGGTCCTGCCACGCAACGCGTCAGACTTCCGGCACACCGGCATTCCTGCCATACTTGCCAGTCATCCAGCACCCATTCGCGGCTCTACGCTTCGGATCGATCGCCGGCCGAAACCTCGCGGAGAGCGGACCGGGATGATCGACCTGCCGTTCGACCGGATCATCTTCCGCCTGCGCCTCCGGCAGTCGGTCCGGCTCCACTTTCATCACGGCTTCATCGTTCATGGTCTTCTTTCTCTCGGAGAGGACGACCTCCGCCGGCGCGACGCCGTGCAGGGCGACACCGATCCCGAAGGGATGCGGGGCATCATCGGTTTCGACTGCGAGATGGGGCGGGTCGCGTTCGAGGCAGGCGAATCATTCAACCTCGGTGTCACCCTCGCCGGGCCTTCGCGGAACCTGGCGCAGAAGGTATCGGACAACCTGGCTCGCCTCGGCGTCGTCGGGCGCTCCGCGCTCGGCGTCTTCGACGTCGCGGGCGTCCGGCCGCTTCCCCAGCCGGATCTGGCCGCGATCTCCGCGGCGATCCGGCACGCCGCGCGGCCGCACCTCCGCTTCATTTCCCCGCTTCGCCTCGCCAGACCGGCTTACGAGGTCCGCGAACATCATGAATGGCTCGATGCCACGTGGTTCGGCGCATCCTTTTTTCTGGAGCGCCTCTGGTCGCGGCTTCGCAAGCTGGAGACCGGCGCGTGGCCGAAAGATGCCGCGGGCCGCCCGCCGCTCCCCCCTTCCGCTCCCTGTGACGCGGGCAGTCTCCTCTGGCTCGACCTGCCCCGTGCGGCCGTGGGAGCCGATCCGCGTCCCGCCGATCGCCGGGCCGGGAAGTTCAACGACCTCGGCGGGGCCGTCGGCGAGATCGATTTCCCGCCGCTCGATCCGCTGTGGGCGGACCTTCTCGCCCTTGGGCAGTTTCTCCATCTCGGCGAGCAGACTCACTACGGCCTCGGCGCCTGGCGCGTCGATGGCGTTCCTCCCTTCGGCGACTTCCACCCGAGCGTCCCGCTCTTCGCCTTGATCTCGGGTACCGACAACCTGGCGCGCGCGGCGGAGCACGTCATGGAGGAAGGGCCGGCCGAGGCCGTCGACCTTCCGAAACTCGGAGCCGAACTGCGGAGCGGCGCCTATCGCTGCGGGACCCTGTCCGGATTCCTGCAGCAAAAGGAGGGGAAGAAAGTGCGCCCTCTCGCGGTGCCGTCATTCCGCGACCGGATCGCTCAGCGGGCGCTGGTCCAGGTGCTTGGTCCGGCGATCGACACGCTGCTCGAAGACTGTTCCTGGGCCTATCGAAAAGGGTTGTCGCGGGCCGGAGCGGCCCGCGCCATCCAGCAGTGCTATCGCGACGGCTACCGCTTCGTGCTCGATGCGGACATCGAATCGTTCTTCGATTCCGTGGAGTGGGACCGCATACTGGCCATGGTTCGGGCCTGGTTTCCTCTCGAGCCGGTCGAGGCGCTCGTTCTGCCGTGGCTCTCCGCCCCGGTCGTCTTCGACGGCCGGCGCATCGAGCGCGAGCAGGGGCTGCCGCAGGGAGCTCCGGTTTCCCCGCTCCTCGCGAATCTCTACCTCGACGCGTTCGACGAGAAACTGCTCGAGGCGGGGTTCCGCCTTGTCCGCTATGCCGACGATTTCGTGATTCTCTGCAAAACGATCGAAGCCGCGGAGACCGCGCGCGAAGCCGCCCGGGCCGCGCTCGCCGAGTTGGAGCTCCGGCTCAGCGACGAAAAGACTTCCATCCGCTCCCTCGATCAGGGCCTCACGTACCTCGGCTACCTGTTCGTACGCTCGGTCGTGCTCGACGCTTCGCACGATGAGGTCCCGGCCCCGGAAACATCGAAGCGCGTTCCGCCCCGCTCGTGGCTGGCATCCCTTCCGGTCGAGGAAGTTGCCGAATTGCTGCGCGAAGGCGGAGTCGTCAAGAAGGGGCGTCCTGCACCGGTACGCCTCCTGGAAAGGGAGCCCGAAGGGGACGTCCGGCATCCGCTCTATGTCCTGGGGCCCGAGGTTGCGCTTCGTCTCGAGGAGGGGACGGTCAGGATCGATGTGGCGGGCCACAGCGAGCGGCGCCCGTTGAAAGAGGTCTCGCATGTCGTGTTTCTCGGCGAGCCGCGCGGCACGCTGGCCCTGATGCTGGCCCTGGCGCGGCAGGGCGTTCCCCTCTTCCTGTGTGACCGCATGGGGAAGCTCGAGGCGATGACTTCCCCGTATCAGCCCGACCAGCGCTTCTGGCTTGCCCAGGCCAGGTTCTCGGAGATGGAGGATCTCCGGCGCGGATTCATCAAAGAGATTGTGGGCGCCAAACTGCGGGCCTACGCCGCCGTTGCGCGACGACTGCTGCAGAAACCCGCCGCCGGGGAGGAGCTGCGGAGGCTCGAGCAGGAGGTCTGGAACAAGAGCGGGATCGACTCGATCCGCGGGGTGGAGGGGCGCGCGGGCGCGGTCTGGTTCGGCGCGCTGCAGGAAGCCCTTCCTTCCGAGTGGCGTTTCGAGGGACGAAAGCGCCGCCCGCCGCCCGACCCGGTGAACGCCATGCTCTCGTTCGCGTACACCATTCTCTATCACCAGGCGGCCACGGCGCTCATCGCGGCGGGTCTGACGCCGGCCATCGGGATCTACCATGAACAGCGGGAGGGAGCGGGCTGGTATCCGCTGGCCGCCGATCTCCAGGAAGAGGTGCGGCACCTTGCCGACCGTGTCGTGTTGACCCTGATCCGAAAGGGGCAGGTAGTGCCGTCGCAGTTCGAGACCACGGCGGAAAGGCATTGTGTGATGGACGGCGCGGCGAGACGGAGCGTTCTCGAGGAGATGGGGAGACGGTTGTCGGTGACCTTCACGCCCGAGGAGGGGGTGACGCTGACGTGGAGAGAGGCGATCGCCCGTCAGGCAGGGCAGGTACGGGAGCTGATCACCGGACGGCGGGAGCGGTACGTGCCGCTGGAGAGTCCGAAATGAGCGGTCGTAGATCGGTGGAGGGATCGGCAGGCGGATCGCACGATTTGGTATGCCACGCGGGTATATGGTTGAGCGGCAAGGGACTTACGGCCGTTTCTGGCGCCCGGAGCTCGGGAACGACCCGCTAATCATTGTGCCAGCGTGAGTTACGGTCCGATTCTTCACGCACTTTGAGGGCGCCGATCGCCAGGTTCGCGAGGTCCCCCACAGAGGACACCGTAAGTCATTGATTCCACGTGGTATCGTAATGCCGCTGTCGCGACAGCCCTTGGGCACAGAGCCTTTGAAACTGCGAAGCTGTGAACGGTGGCGTCGACGACGAGAGCGTTGTCGCGACAGCCCTTGGGCACAGAGCCTTTGAAACTCGTGAGCGGATTGCTGTACGCACACCGGCTATCCAAGGTCGCGACAGCCCTTGGGCACAGAGCCTTTGAAACCCGAGCGCTGCGATCTGCTGGTTCGCCACCGAGAGGGCCGTCGCGACAGCCCTTGGCACAGAGCCTTTGAAACAGAGGTCTTCGAGGGGCGGTTCATCGTTCCGCGTGAACGGGATGAACGTTCGTCGCGACAGCCCTTGGGCACAGAGCCTTTGAAACAGCGCCGATGTAGTTGTGAGCGGCCAGCGAGAGAGGTCGCGACAGCCCTTGGGCACAGAGCCTTTGAAACCCACGCTATTACGATGAAAACAGCGGAACCCGTCACTAGTCGCGACAGCCCTTGGGCACAGAGCCTTTGAAACGCATTCTCCTGCGTCGGGATCGCTGCGTAGGTGCAGCTGTCGCGACAGCCCTTGGGCACAGAGCCTTTGAAACAGTGAAGTGACGATGCTCTTCGATCGGAAGAAGAGCGGAACTCACCAGGTCGCGACAGCCCTTGGGCACAGAGCCTTTGAAACCGATCGGTGTCCGCGGTGTTCCACAGCAGGTGACGATGGTCGCGACAGCCATTGGGCACAGAGCCTTTGAAACAGAGAGATCAGCCCGGTCATGCGCCGTCTGCCGACACACCAACGCAGTGCCGCATGGTGGTGTCCGTGCCCCGACACGGCGAGGCTGTCGCGAGTTTCATGAATGAGGAGCGACATGCGCCGAGGTAGCATATTGGCCATCATCGCGATTCTGACCTGCCTATGGGCGGCGATCCGCTGAATGGTCAAGCTCCTTCTCCGCCCCAGACCTGGCTCGGTCTGGGGCCCGTGCTCCGAGAAGCTCTACCGTCCGGTTCCTTCATGATCCTCAGATCACTCTAGGCCTGATCCCATAGATCAGGACCTCTCATTTTCAGATCACCTGAGATGATCTGATAGATCGCCAGGTCTGATCTTAGAGATCCGAACCTGACCCTTTAAGATCAGGACGGCTGATCTTCGAGATCAGAAGCTGAGCCTATGAGATCCATGACGCGCCCGGAGATTGCGAGCGACGAGTGGATGCGGGGAACTCGTCGGGACTTCGAGGGAAGACGTTCGAGGAAGAGGGAAGAGGTGAGAGTCGCTTCGGAGCCGTTCTGACCTCTTCGTCGGCCTCCCGCCGCGAGTACGGCGCGCTTCGCCGCAAGTGCTTCGTCCTCCGCCATAAGCGCCGAGGAGATGGGGAGACGGTTGTCGGTGACCTTCACGCCCGAGGAGGGGGTGACGCTGACGTGGAGAGAGGCGATCGCCCGTCAGGCGGGGCAGGTACGGGAGCTGGTCACCGGCCGGCGGGAGCGGTACGTGCCGCTGGAGAGTCCGAAATGAGCGGTCGTAGATCGGTTGGGGGGATCGAAGGGCGGATCGCGCGATTTTGGCATGCCACGCGGGTATACGGTTGAGCGGCAAGGGACTTACGGCCGTTTCTGGCGCCCGGAGCTCGGGAACGACCCGCTAATCATTGTGCCAGCGTGGGTTACGGTCCGATTCTTGACGGACTTTGAGGGCGCCGATCGCCAGGTTCATGAGGTCCCCCATAGAGGACACCGTAAGTCATTGATTCCACGTGGTATCGTAATGCCGCTGTCGCGACAGCCCTTGGGCACAGAGCCTTTGAAACATTCGGTTCTGCCTGTTTCCTGACACTGACCGTTCCCTTTCCGTCGCGACAGCCCTTGGGCACAGAGCCTTTGAAACGGCTGGATAGGCATGAGCACATTCTCGCTGAGGTCGCGACAGCCCTTGGGCACAGAGCCTTTGAAACTTCTTGATGAAACGGGATCTTCGATACTACTCGAGGAACAGTCGCGACAGCCCTTGGGCACAGAGCCTTTGAAACTTCCCCTTTCTCAAATATGTGACTGCGTGGTATTCCGCGGAAGTCGCGACAGCCCTTGGGCACAGAGCCTTTGAAACCACGCTGATTGTCGGCAACGGATGGAGGGCGAACGCCCCTGTCGCGACAGCCCTTGGGCACAGAGCCTTTGAAACGACCTACACACACCAG
>DASXHZ010000032.1:0-1791 GCA_036488085.1 Thermoanaerobaculia bacterium | reverse complement strand
AGCACGTCGCCGACGCTGAGCAGAAGGGCGCGAAGGTCGTCGTCGGCGGCAAGCGCCATGCGCTCGGACGCACATTCTATGAGCCGACCGTCATCGCGAACGTCGATTCTTCGATGCTGGTCGCGCGCGAGGAGACGTTCGGCCCCGTGGCGCCGGTGTTCCGCTTCAAGGATGAAGAGGACGTGATCGCCAAAGCCAACGACACGCAGTTCGGGCTCGCGTCCTATTTCTACGCGCGGGACCTCGGCCGCGTGTGGCGCGTCGCCGAGGCGCTGGAATACGGCATGGTCGGGATCAACACCGGCGCGATTTCGAGCGAACTCGCTCCCTTCGGCGGGGTGAAAGAATCCGGCATCGGCCGCGAAGGCTCGCGCCACGGCGTCGAGGAGTTCGTCGAGATCAAATACATGCTGATGGGCGGGCTGGATCGGTAATACCAATGGCTTTTCTGTCTGACTCATAGGGAGGATTCCCGAATCGGGGCGATGCTGATTCAAGACGGCATGGAGGGTTCGCGCCATGCCATCAGCGGTCAGATTGCGAGAGGATTATTCGGCTAAGGAGCTTCGGGCGTTGGCCCGGCGGTCGAAGGACGTCAACCAGAGCCGGCGGCTTCTATCGCTGGCGGCAGTTCGCGACGGGATGGATCGCGGCGAGGCGGCGAAGATCGGCGGCATGGACCGGCAGACCTTGCGCGACTGGGTCCATCGTTTCAACGCCTCGGGTCCTGAGGGTCTCATCGATAACTGGACCGAAGGTCCCAAGCCTCGCATGTCGGCGGAGCAACTGGCTCAGTTCGCGCAGATCGTCGAGGCTGGCCCGGAGCGTGAGAAAGATGGCGTCGTCCGGTGGCGGCGTATCGATCTCAAGCGGGTCATCGCCGAAAGGTTCGGCGTCGACTTTCATCCGCGCTATGTCGGAAAGCTTCTGCACAAGCTCGGCTTCTCGCACATGAGCGCCAGGCCGCGTCATCCGGCTCAGGACGAGCGGATCGTCGAGGCTTTCAAAAAAACTTTCCGCGCGCGCTGAAGGCTCATCTCGAAGGTCTGCCGGAGACGACGCCGGTCGAGATATGGTTTGAGGATGAGGCCCGGATCGGCCAGAAGAATGGTCAGGTTCGGCAGTGGGCCAGGCGCGGAACGCGGCCAAGGCAACCCGCCGACCAGCGCTATGACAACGCCTATCTGTTCGGCGCGATCTGCCCGGCGCGAGGGGTCGGGGCGGCCCTCGCCTTGCCCTATGCCGACGCCGACATGATGCAGCTCCACCTCGACGAAATATCACGCAATGTCGCCGACGGCGCCCATGCCGTTCTCATCCTCGACAGAGCCGGATGGCACACCACGAGCAAGCTCGACGTGCCCGACAACATCACGCCGATCTTCCTGCCCTCCCGGGCGCCGGAGCTCAACCCGGTCGAGAACGTCTGGCAGTATCTTCGCCAGAACTGGCTCTCAAACACCGTCTTTGAAAACTACGACGCGATCGTCGACGCTGCATGCGCCGCTTGGCGAAACCTCATCGCAGACCCAGACAGGATCAAATCCATCGGAATGCGCGACTGGGCCCACGTCGGTCAGACGCTATGACTCTTGGTATAAGACGCGGGGTGTCGCGGACGCTACCGGCGCGCCCGAGCACGCACCGCCGCTGAGCGGGGGCCGATGTCATCCTGCACGCACTCGCCGGTGGCGACACGGGGCCGTCCGGGATGCGCCCTATCTCAGGCTCTTGGCCGGACGGGAGAGGAGGAAATGCTGAGACATGGCAGTTATGTTCTCGGATATGAGA
>DASXHZ010000007.1:0-2448 GCA_036488085.1 Thermoanaerobaculia bacterium | reverse complement strand
GGCATCGATCTCTGCAACGAGATCATCGACGAGGAGCTCACCGCTCCCACGCCACTCGACCTCGACAACCTTCCTCGCCCGAAGGACATCTACACCGTCCTCAACGATTACGTCGTTTCGCAGGAAGAGGCGAAGCGCACGCTGTCGGTGGCCGTCTACAACCACTACAAGCGCGTGCAGATGGGGACGGACGAGGACGAGGTCGAGCTCCAGAAGTCGAACATCCTGCTGCTCGGGCCGACCGGGTGCGGGAAGACGCTGCTGGCGCAGACGCTCGCGCGCATCCTCAACGTCCCGTTCGCGATCGCCGACGCCACCGCGCTCACCGAGGCGGGCTACGTCGGCGAGGACGTCGAGAACATCCTCCTGAAGCTCATCCAGGCGGCGGACTTCGACATCAAGAAGGCCGAGACCGGGATCATCTACATCGACGAGGTCGACAAGATCGCGCGCAAGGCGGACAACCCGTCGATCACGCGCGACGTCTCCGGCGAGGGCGTGCAGCAGGCGCTGCTGAAGATCCTCGAGGGGACGGTCGCCTCGGTGCCGCCGCAGGGCGGCCGGAAGCATCCGCACCAGGAGTTCCTGTCGATCGACACGACGAACATCCTCTTCATCTGCGGCGGCGCGTTCGCCGGTCTCGACAAGATCATCGCGCGGCGCATCGGCAAGAATGCCGTCGGCTTCGGCGCCGAGGTTCGGTCGAAGCACTCGGCCGAGTCGTCCGAGCTGCTGACGCAGGTGATGCCGGAAGACCTCCTCAACTTCGGGCTCATCCCCGAGTTCATCGGCCGCCTTCCGGTCGTCTCCGCCGTGCACCAGCTGCGGCGCGAGGATCTCGTGCAGATCCTCATCGAGCCGAAGAACGCGCTCTCGAAGCAGTACCAGCGGTTCTTCGGGTACGACAACATCGAGCTCGTCTTCACCGAGGACGCGCTGTGGGAGATCTCCGACAAGGCGCTCGCGCGCGAGACCGGCGCCCGCGGCCTGCGGTCGATCATCGAAGGCGCTCTGCTCGACGTCATGTTCGAGCTGCCGTCGCGGCGCGACGTCACCAAGTGCGTGATCACGAAGGAAACGATCGCGCAGGGCATCCGCCCAACCCTCGTCACGAGCGCCGGCGCAGAGAGCGATCTCGACGAGCCCGTCGAGAAGTCCGCGTAACGCGCCCTGCGTGAGCCGGTCCCGTTTGAGGTGTACGCCGAGGGCGTGTATCTGCACGGGACGAAGGCAGACCTCGCTGTGGGCGAGCTACTGATCCCGGGGCGCGAATCGAACTTCGAATCCGGCCGAGTCATGAACTACGTCTACTTCACTGCAACGCTCGACGCGGCGGTGTGGGGCGCCGAGCTCGCCGGCGGGGATGGCCGTGGGCGCATCTACATCGTCGAGGCCAGCGGAGAGTTCGAGGACGACCCGAACTTGACCGACAAGAAGTTCCCGGGGAACCCAACCCAGTCGTTCCGTAGCCGTGAGCCGCTACGCGTTGTCGGCGAGCTTGTCGACTGGGTCGGTCATTCGCCCGAGAAGCTCGAGTCCATGCTCGCCGCAGTTGGTGAATCGCAGCGGAGCGGAACGGCGCAGATAGAGGACTAGGGGAGTGTGCGCGGGTAGCCGACCGCTGCCGGCCGGCTACCCGCGGAACGGATCAGTACTGCTGCTCTTCTTCGACGACGGTGCGGCGGCCACCGGTGGCGGGCCCGTCGGTGACCATCGTGCGGCGCCGGGAGGAGAAGTACCCCGGGCCTGCCCACGACGACCAGAAGATCATCGAAAGCAGGAGGCCGATGATGCCGACGACGAGCAGGATGTAGCCGACCGTATGCACGTTGAAGCCGCTGGTGGTCGCGTTCACGGCCCAGGCGAGAACCGCGCCAACGGCGATCAGGACGATGCTGACCCCAGTGCCCATTTGATCGAACCCCTTCGGTTGCTTACACGAAAAACGTGACTTCCCTCGGCAAACGGGCAAGCGCCCTTTTCGGATGCGCGCGTGCGGGATGATCTCCCGCGTGACGAGCTACGCGACACGCGACGGCGTCCGCCTGGCGTACGAGGAGCTCGGCGCGGGGGACGCGCTCGTGTTCGTACACGGCCTCGCATACGACCGCCGTGGCTGGGGGCCTTTGCCGCGATTGCTCGCTGAGGACTTCCGCGTCGTCCTCGTCGACAACCGCGGCGTCGGCGACAGCGACGCGCCGCCGGGCCCGTACTCCGTCTCCGAGATGGCGGACGACGTCATCGCCGTCCTCGATGCGGCAGGGATCGACCGAGCGAACGTGTTCGGCGTCAGCCTCGGCGGCTTCATCACCGAGGAGCTCGCGCTCTCGTATCCGGAGCGCGTGCGGAAGATCGTTCTCTGCTCCACGTCGCCCGGCGGGGCGGACGCGTTCCCCATGCCGGCGCGCGGCGTCGAGGCGTTCGGGAGGTATCCGACGATGGAACGGG
>DASXHZ010000035.1:0-25197 GCA_036488085.1 Thermoanaerobaculia bacterium | reverse complement strand
CCTCTCCCTCCGGGAGAGGGTGGCGCGAAGCGCCGGGTGAGGGGCGTGGCGCTCGCGAAAACCGTTCGTTCGGCGCGGTGGAACCGATGATCCCGCGCCCTGCGGGCGCGGGATAAAAGTTCTAACGATCAAACGCCACTGGCTTCTCGCCGGAGTAGTCGTAGAAGCCAGCGCCGCTCTTGCGGCCGAAGCGGCCGGCCAGGACCATTTTGCGGAGGAGGGGCGGCGAGGCGAAGCGCTTCTCCTGATACTCCTCGTGCATGACGTGGGTGATGTAGTACGTGGTGTCGAGGCCGACGAAGTCGAGGAGGGTGAAGGGGCCCATCGGATAGCCGCAGCCGAGCTGCATTGCCTTGTCGATATCCTCGATCGACCCGACGCCTTCTTCGTACGCGCGGATGGCGTCGAGGATGTACGGTACCAACAGGCGGTTCACGATGAAGCCGGAGTTGTCGCGGCACGACACCGGCTCCTTACCGAGCGACTTCGCGAATGCGAATGCAGTCTCGAACGCCGCGTCGCTCGTGAGGATCGTCCGCACGACTTCGACGAGCTTCATCACCGGCACCGGGTTGAAGAAGTGGAGGCCGACGAATTGCTTCGGCCGCGCGGTCGCCATCGACAGTTCGGTGATGGTGAGCGACGACGTGTTCGACGCGAAGATCGCGTCCTTCTTCACGATGCGGTCGAGGTCCGCATAGGTGTCCTTCTTGACCTGCGCGTTCTCGATGATCGCCTCGATGACGATGTCGCAGTCGGCGAGGTCGTCGAGCGAGATCGTGCCCTTCAGGCGCGACAGGCAGGCATCTTTGTCCTCCGCTTTCAGCTTCCCCTTCTCGACCGACTTGCCGAGGTTCTTGTCGATGCTGGCGAGCCCCTTGTCGACGAACTTCTGTTCGACTTCGCGGACGACGGTGTCGTAGCCCGCCTGCGCCGCGACCTGCGCGATGCCGGAGCCCATGAGACCGCAGCCGAGGACGCCGACTTTCTTGATTGCCATTTGATCCTCCGAAAAATGCGGGCGGATTGTATTGAAATGCCGTGACATATGCTCCGCCCCGTGACGGACAAGCAGCGCCTCCGCCCGCAAGTCGTCCTCCTCGGCTTCGTCAGCCTCCTGAACGACTCGTCGAGCGAGATGATCTACCCGCTCCTTCCCGTCTTCCTGGCCTCGTTCCTCGGCGCCACACCGGTGGTCATCGGACTCATCGAAGGCGGCGCTGACGGTCTGGCGTCGGTGCTCAAGTATTTCGCCGGCGCCTGGTCGGACCGGATACCGAAGCGAAAACCGCTCATCGCGAGCGGCTACTCGCTCGCGGCGATCTCACGCGTGTTGATCCCGCTAGCACGGGTCTGGCCGCTGGTGTTGCTGGCGCGGCTGGTCGACCGGACCGGGAAAGGCATTCGTTCCGCGCCGCGCGACGCGCTCATCGCCGACGTCACGCCCCCCGAGTCGCGTGGGAAAGCGTTCGGATTCCACCGGGCGCTCGATCACACCGGCGCGATCGTCGGCCCCCTCATCGCGCTGCTCCTGATGAACGGGATGCACGTGCAGATGCGCACGGTCTTTTTCGTCGCCGTGATCCCGGGAGTGCTCGGCGTTCTGCTTCTGCTGTTTCTGAAGGAGTCGCATCACGTCCCGAAAGAATCGACAGCGACAGCAAAAGGGGTCCTTCCCTCAGCGTTCTGGAAGGCCGTCGCCGGCGTCGCGCTCTTCTCACTCGCAAACTCGAGCGACGCATTCCTCCTCCTCCAGGCGCACGTCGCCGGTGTCGCGACCGCGATGTTGCCGGCGCTGTGGGCGGCGCATCACGTCATCAAGGCGCTCTTCTCGACGCGCGCGGGCGCGTTGTCGGATCGCGTCGACCGTACGCTTCTCCTCATCGCAGGATGGTGCTCGTACGCGGTGATCTATTTCGCATTCCCATTCGCACGAACGCTCTCGTTCTTCGTCGTCCTCTTCATCCTCTACGCGATTCCGTTCGCGCTCTACGAAGGCGCCGAACGCGCGTGGATCGCGGAATTCGCGCCGGCCGAGCTGCGCGGCAAGGGATTCGGGTACTACTACCTCGCGAACGGGCTCTGCGTCCTGCTCGGCACCGCGCTCTTCGGCTGGATCTACCAGTCGATCGCGCACACCGCGGCGTTCTTCACTGGCGGCGTGCTCGCCGTCGCCGCCGCGGTGTGGGTCGCGACGCTTCGTATCGCGCGCTGATCAGGCGCGCGGCACCCGGACATGGACGCGCAGACCGCCGGCGGGCGCGACGTCGAGAGTGATGGTTCCACCGTAGATCTCGATCAGATCGGCGGCGATCGCGAGACCGAGGCCCGAACCTGGCGCCGCTTCATCGGCGCGAACGCCGCGACGCAACACCGCCTGCCGCATGTCTGCCGGAATCCCGGGTCCGTCATCGTCCACGAGAATGCGCACGGCGCCGTCCTGCGACGACGAGGAGACGACGACGCGCGACGAGGCCCACTTGCACGCGTTGTCGAGGAGGTTCCCAAGGATCTCGTCGAGATCCTCGGGCTGGCAGCGGGCGACATCTTCCTCGCGCGCGCGTACGTTGATCTCGATTCCGCGACTGGCGTACAGCCGGTTCAGCGCACGCGCGAGACTCGTTGCCGAGGTCAGGACCGATGCACGTGCACCGAGCGTGGCGCCTGAACCTGCGGCACGAGCGTGCGCGAGCTGCACTTCCACACTCCGGCGCATCCGTTCGACCTGTTGCCGCACCGCTGCTGCAAGTTCAACGTGACCTTCGTCCTCGGCGCGATCGGCCTCGTGCGTCAGTACCGCGAGCGGCGTCTTGAGGCCATGCGCGAGATCCGCCGCGCGCGCGACTGCCCGCCGCACCGCCTCGTCATGACTGACGAGTAGCTTGTTCAGATCGTCGATCAGCGGCTGCACCTCAGTGGGATACACACCGTCGACACGTTGCTCGCTCCCCTCGCGAACCGCGTTCAACCGCGCGCGCAACTCGCGAAATGGCGTCAGACCGCTCCGAAGGATCAACAGCCCGATGGCCATGATGACGAGGGCGATCAAGAGGGCGGCGTGAAGATAGACCGTGAACCGTATTTGCGGCCGCAGCCTCGCGACCAGGATGAACGCCATGTGGCTGATGAGGAGTAGCCCGGCAGTCCAGAAGAGAGACCCGAGGAAGAGACGCGAGCGAATGGAGTTCAGGAACTTCATTCGGCGGCGATCCGGTAGCCGAGCCCTCTCACCGTCTCGATCGATTCGGCGCCGAGCTTTCGACGCAGCCTGGCGACGAAGACCTCGACCGTGTTCGAGTCGCGGTCGGCGCCCGCGGAGTAAATGTGCTCCGACAACTCCGTCGGAGAGACGACGCGGCCATGGTGGTGCATGAGATACGACAGCACGCGGTACTCGTGACTCGTGAGCCGCACGAGGCCACCGTTCAACGTCACGCGAGCGCTTCGCGGGTCGAGCGCCACGGCTCCGGCGTGCAGCTCGGGGGAAGCCTGACCGCCTGCACGGCGCAGGACGGCGCGCAGACGGGCGAGCACCTCCTCCATCCGGAACGGCTTCGCCACGTAATCGTCGGCGCCGGTGTCGATGCCCTGGACTTTCTCGCTCCAGCTCCCGCGCGCCGTGAGGACGAGGACGGGAACGGCGAGGCCGCTGCTACGCCACTCGCGCAAGATCGTGAGACCGTCGATCTTCGGCAGTCCGAGGTCGAGAAGGATTGCGTCGTACGTTTCGGTGCGCGCCAGAAAATCGGCGCGCGCGCCGTCCGCGGATTCGTCGACGGCATAGCCTGCGTTCGTCAGCGAGTCGCTGATGTGACGCAGGAGCGCCGGCTCGTCTTCGACCACCAGTACACGCACGGAGCCTCCCTACACCTCGCCCGCTGAATGGCAGATGAACGGCCGGTTCAACTTCGGTTCAGCGGCGTCCGTGCACACTCTCTCACCATGAACAGCCGAACGAAAACTACCGTTTATCTCTTCGCCATCGTGGCGGCCGCGTTCCTCGTGTGGATCGGAGCAGGTCCGCTGTGGCGTCTCCTGCTGGCGATGCACGGCATCCATCAGCACTAGGCCGCAGCGACTGGCCGGCGTGAGGCTTCCCACGCCGGCAAGACGCTCGCGAGCACGCCGATGATCGCGGTCGCGCCGAGCCAGAAGAGTAGCCCGTTCGCCGCGAAGCGGAACTCGAACGGCGACTGAAGCACGATGCGCGTCAGGAAACGGCCGATGGCGATTCCGAGCGGCAGCGCGGCCAGCGTAGCGGCGACCCAACTCATCGCCGCGATCACCGCTGCCTCGCCGGCGAGCGTCATCGCGATGTCCCACGGCGTGGCGCCGATCGCGCGCAGAATGCGTAGCTCCCCGCGCCGCTCGACGACGTTCAGGCTCATCGTCGTCGCCAACCCCAACCCGCCCACCGCCCCGATCAGAACACCGATGACGATCAGGATCACATAGATCATCAGCACGTGCTGGTCGAAGCCATAACGCGTGTCGCGTTTGCTCGTGACGCCGGCGACGTTGAAGCCCGCGGCGGCAAGACGCCGGTCGAGCTCGCGCTTCACGCGGTCGATGGTCGTCACGTCGTGCTTCGCCAATACGATCCGCGCGAAGCGGCCATGCGGCGTTGACGCGATTTCGGCCCGTGTGACGCCGGGGATCGCGTTCATCACGCGTAGCGCGTCATCCCAGCGTACCGGTGCCGCAAGTCCGACAATGAGGTCGTGCCGCTGCGACGCGAAGTAGCCGTCCAGCGTCGCCGTCATCGACGAACGGACGTTGAAGGCGGTCATGAACAGCGTTCCCGCGATCGCCAGCGTGGCGACCGTCATCGCGAGACGGAACCGGCGCCGAAAGCTATTGCGGATCGAGAGCAGGAACGGTCGTGCGAATCCTCCGATGCTCGCAACCATGCGATCGAGCCGCGATGCGCCGAATCGCGGTGTCGCCGCCCCGAAGTCGCTCAGCGCGACACGTACCGGAACGCGGCTCCCCTTCCAAACCGGAAGAATCGCCGCGAGCAACGGCACGACGATACCGAGTGCCGCGACGACCGCGAAGACCCAAAGCGGCACCGCGAAGCTCCGCATGTCGAAGTTCAGAAAGACGGCCAGGGTACGGCAAACGGCGCGGCTTCCCGCCAGTCCGAGCGGCACGGCGACGACGACCGACGCAACGCCGTAAGCGAGCGCCTCGGCGAGATAAAGCCGAGCGACAGCGCTCGTCGTCGCGCCGATCGCTTTCATGGCGCCGATCTGCCGCACCTGCGCCGCCATCGAGACGGTCAGCAGGTTCGTCACGATGACGCTTCCCAGGACCATGATGAACAGCCCGAAACCGGCGAGCACGAGGAGAAGCATCCCCATCAGCGCGGCGTGCGGATGCTTCCCCGGCGTCGGGACAGTGATCCGGCGAACGGGATGGCCGTGGCTCTCGAGCGCGCGCTTCACGCCAGCAGCGACTCTGCGAATGCGCGCCTCGTCGAAACGATCGCGCGCCACGAGCACCTGCAGGCTGTCGAGGATCGGCGCTTCTCCGAGGAGCGGCAGCGTGTCGCGGACGACATATCCATAGACGCCGTTCTCCATCCGCGCCTGCGCCTGGCCGACGTCGTGGACGCTTCCGGTGACGCGGAGAGCACGCGGGTCTCCTCCCGGCGTCTTCACGATCAAATCGTCTCCGATGTGCGCGCCGACGACCTGGAACGCGTCGCGCTCCACGAGCATCTGGCCCGCCGATGGAGGCCACGCTCCCTTTTCGCGCTGCAGCGTGCTGACTCGGATGCGTGCGAAGTCGTCGACGACGAACAGCCGCAACGGCTTCCACGCTCCGCCGGCCATCCGCACCCGCGCCTCGATGACGCGGCGCGCCTCGGCGTCGCTCACATCGGGATTCGCGCGAATGGCGCGCACGACGGCGTCGTCCACGACGTCCGTACGGATCGAGAACGACGCTGGGTTCGTGGCGAGGTACTGCTCGTTCAGCTCGCGCGTCAGGATCGCGTACGACGCCAGGAGCGCCGTCGTCGCGGCGAGGCCGCCCGCGATCGATGCCACGACGAAGAGCGAACGCGCTCGCTCACCCCAGAGATCGCGGGCGACTTTGAGCCATCGCGGACTCATGCCGCGAGCTCGCTGTGAACGACGATGCCATCGGCCAACTCGATCGTCGAGTCGCTGATCGCCTTCACGTCGGCGTCGTGCGTGGCGATGACGACCGTGGTCCCCTCGTTCGCAAGGGTCCGGAAGAGAGCGAGAACGCCCGCCGCCGTCGCCGAATCGAGGTTGCCCGTCGGCTCGTCGGCGACGAGGACGCGCGGCTCATTGGCGAGCGCACGTGCGATCGCGACGCGCTGCTGCTCGCCGCCCGACAGCGTCGAAGGCAGCTTGCCCGCTTGCGCTCCGACGCCGAAGCGGCCGAGGAGGTCGAGCGCGCGCGGACGGCGCTTCGCGCGGGGAACGACGTTCGCGAAATCCATGGCGAGCAGCACGTTCTCCAGCGCGGTGAGCGCCGGCAGAAGCTGGAAGAACTGAAAGACGATGCCGACGCTCCGCCCGCGCCACTTCGCGAGTGCGCTCTCGCTCATCGTCGCGAGCGACGTTCCGGCGACCATGACTCTTCCGGCCGTCGGGACGTCGAGCCCCGTCATGATGTTGAGCAGCGTCGTCTTCCCGCTGCCCGACTTCCCCGTGATCGCGACGAGCTGTCCGGCGGCGATGTCGAGATCGACGCGCCGGAGCGCGAGTAGCGGACTCCGTCCGCGGCATACGTTTTTTCAACCCCTTCGAGGTGGATCATGCGGCCGATCGTACGGAACGGCCGCTGAACGCATCCTGAACGCGCTGAACGAAACGGTTACGCCGTCTCCATCATCTCGGCCGGGATGTCGAAGTTCGACCAGACGTTCTGGACGTCGTCGTGGTCGTCGAGGTTCTCGAGGAGCCGCATCACCTGCTTCGACTTGTTCTCGTCGAGCGTCACGTAGTTCTGCGGGATCATGCCGAGCTTCGCTTCGACCGTCGTGATGCCGGCCTTCTCGAGCGCCTGGCGCACCTGTTCGAAGTTCTCGGGCGCGGTGTAGACGTCGTACGTCTCCGGATCGTCGCTCTGGAGGTCGTCGGCACCCGCCTCGAGGGCAATGTCCATCAGCTTGTCCTCGCCGACCACGCTCTTCTCGACGGCGAAGTAACCCTTCTTGTCGAACTGGAAGCGCACCGAGCCGGGGGTGCCGAGGTTGCCGCCCTGCTTCTCGAACATGTGGCGGATCTCGGGGGTGGTGCGATTGGTGTTGTCGGTGAGCACCTCGACGATCACCGCCACGCCGCCGGGACCGTAGCCCTCGTAGGTGAGCTCCTCATAGGTGGTCCCTTCGAGCTCGCCGGTGCCGCGTTTGATGGCGCGTTCGATGTTGTCCTTCGGCATGTTCGCCGCCTTCGCTTCCGCGACGGCGGCGCGGAGGCGCGGGTTGCCCGCAGGATCACCGCCGCCCATGCGCGCGGCGACGGTCATTTCCTTCAGGATTCGAGTGAAGATCTTGCCGCGCTTCGCGTCGGCAGCACCCTTCTTGTGCTTGATGCTGCTCCATTTATTGTGGCCAGACATGGGAGATGCTCCTTATGATTTGGAGGGGGCGCCGGAGGCGCCGCAAGAGCCGGAAATTATAGTGCCATGAGCCCCGAGTTTCCACTGCGGATCATCTTTGACGACGGCGAGACGGTGGTGATCGCCTCGCCGGACGAGCTGATGGCCGAGATCGACGCCATCGACTCGACCGATCCGCGCAACCGCGTCTGGATACGCGACGTCCACGATCGCACCGTCCGGTTACGGATGCGCGGTGGAATGGTCGAGTTGATCGAAGTGTCGTTATGATGAGAGCGCAGTGAGCAGAGGGCAGAGCGCAGAAGGCGTCTCTGCGATCTGCCCTCTGCCCTCTGCTCTCTGCTCTCTAGGAGGAACTACATGTCCAACTTCCAACCGCAGCCCGCATGGATCAGCGCTTCGACGGCCGAGACCGGCATGCGCGTCCGCGCCTTCATCCGGTCGGTGTACGCCTGGATGTTCGGCGGCCTGCTGCTCACCGCCTTCGCGGCGGTTTGGGTCGTCAGCTCGAAGCCGATGCAGCAACTGATCTGGGGCAACCGGATGATCATGATCGTTCTGATCATCGCCGAGTTCGGCCTCGTTTTTGGCATCTCGGCCGGCCTGCGACGCTTCTCTCCCGCCGCCGCCGCTTCGATGTTCCTCGTCTACTCACTGCTGAACGGCTTGACCCTCAGCGCCATCTTCGTGATCTACACCGGCGCCTCGATCGTGCAGGCGTTCGTCGTCGCGGCCGGCATGTTCGGCGCGATGAGCGTGTATGGAATGGTGACGAAGCGCGACCTCACCTCTTGGGGCTCGTTCTTCTTCATGGGACTGATCGGCATCGTCATCTGCTCGGTCGTGAACTTCTTCCTGCACTCGAGCGGGCTCTCGTTCGTGATCAGCCTGGTGGGCGTGTTCGTGTTCGTCGGCCTGACGGCGTGGGATACGCAGAAGCTGAAGTCTTTCGCGACGGTCGGCGGACCGATGCAGGAGAGTCTGGCCGTGGTCGGCGCGCTGGCGCTGTACCTCGACTTCGTGAACCTGTTCCTCTTCCTTCTCCGGATACTCGGCGACCGGCGGCGGTAGCGAGCATCCGCTTCAGCGTCAGCGCGTTCTCGACGGCGTACGCCGAGTCGTCGTTGTCGAAGTAGACGAAGACCGCTTTCAGCGTGTGGCTCCAGTCGCGGATGCGCTGAGCCCACGCGGCGAGCTGCTCGTCGCTGTAGCTCCCTTGGTACTTGTGCATCGTCGGCCCGTGCAGGCGGGCGTACGTCCAGTCCGCCGTGACCTCGATCGGCGAGTGGTAGCCGGCCAGCTCGTAGATGCAGAACGCCGCGTTGTGTTTCCGCAGCACCTCGTACACGCCCTCGGTCATCCACGTCGGATCGCGCAGCTCGAAGGCGTAGCGGTGCTTCTTCGGGAGCTGCGCCAGGAACTCTTCGAGCCGCTCGACGTTGGCCTTCCACTTCGGCGGCAGTTGCCAGAGGATCGGACCGAGCTTCCGCCGCAGGCGCTCCGCGCGCGGCAGAAAGTTCGCCAGTCCGCGTTGCGGCTCCTTCAGCTTGATCATGTGCGTCAGGAAGCGGCTTCCCTTCACGGCGAACAGGAAACCGCGCGGCGTCGAGGTGCGCCAGTTGTCGAACGAGGTCTCGTTGGGGAGGTGGTAGAAGGTGTTGTTGAGCTCAACCGTGTCGAAGTCGCGGAGGTAGTGCGCGAGCATGGCGTCGGGCCGCAGGCCGGCCGGGTAATACCGGCCGACCCAGTGCTTGTAGTGCCAGCCCGAGGTCCCGATGTGGATCTCAGCGGCCATTGGTGATGGCTAGTGCGACGTTGTGTTCGTGATCATCGGAGTGCCGTTTGAGGTCGTCGTCACCCGTACCGCACGCGTACGGCTCCTCGTTCCGGCGACCGTGGCCGGCTTCGAGGCCGTAGCACTGCTGCGAACCGCGCGGCTGCGCGATGCTGCAGTAGTTGTGGTCGCCGGTGTTACGGTCGCCGGCAACGAGACCGTCGTCGGGTTACTGACGTTGCTGCTGCTGATCATCGTCGGCAGCGGCGCTGCGCCGAGGATGGTCATGTTTCCGATTGCACGCGACTGTACGGTCGATTGTGTGGCCGGCGGCGCGGTGACAGCGGCCGTCGTCGCCGTCGAGCCGATCGTCGTGCCGCTGGAGCGGACGGCGGTGGCCGGATTCGCGGCGAAGGTCGGCGACGGAACGCCGAGGGACGACTGCGTCGGGGTCGGAGTACCGATCACGACTTGCGACGGCGAGGCGGACGCCGTGGTCACCGGTGCCGTGGCAATCGCTCCCGTCACGATGCTGCCGTTAGTGGCGATCGTCCCCGCAACCGTGGCGGCCGAGACGATTCCGCCGGTTCCGACTGCTCCGACCGTCGCAGGCGCGGCCGTGCCGCTGCCGCTGACAATGGTGATGCCGGCGCCGCTGTCGTCGATGATGGCCGGCGTGGCGTCGGAGCTGATGGAACGGTTGACAGTCGCTTCAGGATTCGCGATGAGCGCGGGATTCTGGAACTGACCGGTCGGGGCGACGCCGTCGGCGATGTCAGCCTGTCCTGGGGATGACGGGCCGAGGATGCGGCCGCGGAAGCCTTCCTCGCTGGCGACGAGGGCGTAGTTATCGACCGCGCGGGTGGTCATGCTCGCCGGACCGGACGAGATCATTCCGCCCGTGGTGCCGGGACGCGTTCCGCCCGAGGTACCGTTGGTCGGCGCCGAAGTCGCGGGCGAGTTTTGAGGCATCGAAGTCGGTTGCCCGTCGCCCGGCATTTTGTTGGTGGTACAGCCGAAAACCGCGAGTGCCGCAGCGAGCGTTGTGCTCGCCAATATCTGTCTGCTGCTCACAACCTTGCGCATTAGGAGCCTCCTTCGTGTCGGAGCAAGATTCCAGCGTTATTAAGAGCAATGACGATGCCGTAAATGAGTTGCCGGTCGCCGGTGGCCAGTTGCCGGTTGGGCCAGAAGCTCATCCGGCAACCGGCCACTGGCCGGCAACTGGTTACAGCCCGGTATGGCAGTTGCTCCTTGGTCCGCGGCTTTGAAGGAGGTCATGTAATGAATCGCAAAATCGCCCTCGCATCTCTCTTCCTCTTCGTCTTCGCCGCGGCGTGCGGCTCGATCAATCGGGTCATCCCGACCGACACCGCTATGAAGGCGGACGTGAAGGGAAAGATCGCCGAGGTCTATCCGCGTGAGGCCACGAACATCGGCGTGACCGTCGATCACGGCGTCGTAACCCTATCTGGGACCGTGGAGACGGCAATCGAGGCGCAGAAGATTGGCGAGGCGGCCGGAAGCGTTCACGGCGTGACGCAGGTGGTCAACAACATCCAGGTGAAGTGACAGAGGGACGGGCACTTAGCCCGTCCCCACCGCGGACCCAAAAATTTTTTCGAAAGTCAGGGTAGGGACAGTCGCCTCCCAATCACACCTAGTGTGAGGGAAGAGGTCCGCAATGAAACTCGTGGCACCGATCGAAGAAGAATTGAGCATCACCGAGGAGTTGGAAACGCTCATTCTCTCCGACCGGCACCTCGAGTACCTGGAGCAGATCAGCTTGGCGATGAATCCGGCCATGCCGACGGCCTTCGGATGGCCGCACGCCATCCGAGCGATCCTCGACCGAATCGAGGAAAGCGGAATCGATCTCACCGACGCGGCGAGCGAAGAAGAGATCGCGGCCCTGGCTGCCGGGAAACTGCGGAGACGAAAGTCGCCGCTTAGCGGGATTTCCGCTTCCCGGAGTGGTGGGACGCCGTCCCGACGAGCAGATCGACTAACGAGTCGATTGAATCTGCCTGAGACAGGTCGACACCGCTCTGGAAGGCGGCCTCGATCAGGCCACGGATGATCTCGGCCCGGCTGATCGCTTTTCCGTGCTTGAGACGGATGTCGATCGCCAGACGATCGAGATAGGCGACATGCCGGTCGAGAAGAACGACAGTGATCTTTGCCCAGGGTTCGGTGTGGACGATGGGTCTCCCGCGATTGCTCTTTGTAGCTGGACTCACACGCACCTCTCTGGTTGAAGTAGACGGGTTGAGGTAGATCGGACGGTAAGCAGTGTAAGCGCTTACACAGTCTAAGTCTATCTTTCCGTACGTAAAAGCAGTCTCTCGCGCTGTTGGACCGAACCGCGCTGAGTCATCTTACCCGCCCTCCCCTCAAATTCGAAACGATTTTACTCGCTGAGTACTGCCGCGAGCTTCGCCGGATCGACGATCGGCGACTTGCACTCCGTGCCGATACAGACGTACGCGGTCGCCTTGTCGCCGGCCGGCTTCATCTCGGCGATCAGCGGGATGTAGCCGGCGAGCTTTCCGCGCTCCGCTTCCGTGTTCGCCACGACGAGAGAACGGACGGGCGCGAAGCTCTCGCGCACGACGCGGAGCAGCGCTTTCGCGTCGTCGTTCGCCGGATTGCCGAGGATGATCACCTCGCGCGCCGGGGAGACGGTGGCGGCGAGAACGGATGCGAGCGCGGGAAGGGTGGTCGGCGCCGCGGTCATCTGTCCGAAGTACGAGCGGAGGATGGCGTCCGCCTTCGTCCGTGCCGCCGCGCTGCCGGTCAACGTCGCGATGCGGAGGAGGTTCATGGCGGCAACGGAGTTCGCGGCCGGAAGGTCGGCATCGCGGTCGGCCACGAGCTCGCGCAATGCAGACGGCACGTTACGGCTGCCGCTCGCATAGCGCATCGCTCCCCCGCTCCAGAGCGCGTCGTCCATCTTCTGCTGCAGCGCGATCGCGCGCTCCAGCCACGGCGCCGCATAGGTCGCCTCGTAGACGTCGAGGAGCGCCTGGACCAGGCACGCATGGTCTTCCGCGGTCGCGGGTTTCGAGGTTTCGAGGTTGCGGAGTGACTGCTGTGCCTCGTAGACGTAGTGGTCGTCGCCGAACGCGACGCCGGCGCGGGCCAGCGCCGAGATCATGAGGGCGTTCGCCGCCAGAACGACGTTCGTATCGCGCCGCGGCTCGGGGCGATGCGAGCGGACGAGTTGCATCCGCTTGATGACGTCGTCCAGCTTCGACTGCAGTTGCTCCTTCGTCAGCGAGAATCGCTTCATGGCGTCGGCGTCGGCGACGTGAGGCCAGATGAAGTGCGCGCCGCTCTTGCCGACGCCGAAGTAGTAGACCGCGAGGTCGGCGTTCTTCCACGCCACCCGGCGCAGCTCCTCCTGGGTCCACGTGTAGTACACCCCCTCGACGAGCTGCGGCGATCCACCCACCGGCGTGATGCTGTCCGCCCCCTCGTTCGCCGCAAAGAGGCCGTTCGGCAGTTTCAGCGCCCGCAGGGCGTAATCGAGGGTGTCGCGCGCGACACGCTCATCGAGGCTGTCTTTCCCGATCACCCAAGCCTCGGTATAAACGATCGCCATCAACGCCTGGTCGCCGAGCATCTTCTCGAAGTGCGGCTGATGCCACTCCGCGTCGACGGTGTAGCGGTGGAACCCGCCGCCGACCTGGTCGTGCACGGCGGTGCGTGCGAGCTTCCGCAGCGTCTCGAGCGCCATGTCGCGGTCCGTGCCGTCGCGCCGGAGCAGAAAGTCGATCGCCATCGGCTGCAGGAACTTCGGCGCGCTCCCGAAGCCGCCGTTCTCCCGATCGTACGCGTTGCGAAGACGCGCCGCGAGCGCGAAGACCGGCTCCTGCGATACCGCCGACACCGGACCCGATTGCTCCGCCGCGGCGCGCACGGCCGCCAGCGCGCTCGCACCGTTCGCGAGAAGTGCGCTCGGATCTTTCGTCCACTCGTCGGCAACGGAGACGAGCGCGCGCTTCAAGGCGTCCGGCTTCAGGTACGACGCGCCGGCGAGCGGCGAGAGCTCTGGCGTGAGGATGAGCGTCGCCGGCCAGCCGGCGCTCCCCTTGTTCATCGCCTCCACGAAAGCGATGTAGGTGGCGTCGACGTCCGGCATCTCCTCCCGGTCGACGAGGACGGGAACGTAGCGCGCGTTCAGCACCGCCGCGATCTCCGCATTGCTCTTGAACGACTCCTCCTGCATAACGTGGCACCAGTGGCAGCCGGAGTAGCCGATGGAGAGGAAAACGAGCTTGTGCTCGCTCTGCGCCTTCGCAAACGTCGCGTCGCTCCACACCTGCCACTTCACCGCATCGCTCGCGTGATCGCGGAGATACGCGCTCTCCGCATGGGAGGAAAGGGCGCCGAAGAGGAAGAGGACGAGGACGAGGCGGTTCACTCGGAGGGGTCAACAGTGGTGGAGGGTTGGGTCATCCCGGAGGGATTGAGGATTGAGGACAGGGGACGGGGATTGCGAGGAATTGAGGATTGAGGACGGGGGATTGAGGTTCGAAGTTCGAAGTTCGAAGGAAGACGCTGAGAGTTGAATGACGAATATCGTTCTCTTCATTCTTCCCTCGAACCTCGAACCTCAATCCCCCGTCCTCAATCCTCAATCCTCAATCCTCAATCCTCAATCCTCAATCCGCGTCCTCAATCCTCAATCCCGTTGCGATATCGTGCGCGACTGTACCGGCACGAGGCTGGCAAATCGCGTAAGCGGAGGTGTGTACGTGAAACCTGGGATCCGTTCTCTCTCAGTCGTCGTGGCTTTCCTGTTCCTGGCGAGTTGCAAATCCGGAAGCACAGGAGTGGGTGGCGGGTCGTCGGTGTCGCTCGACGAAGAGTGGCAGCTCGGCAACCAGATGGCGGCGCAGGTCGCGCAGCAGGTCCACATCGTCAACGACCCCCCGGCGCTCTCGTACCTCCGCGACGTCGGCGAACATCTCCACGCCCAGACTCCGACCGCGATGGCGACCCGTCCCTTCGAGTTCGAGATCGTCGACGACCCTTCCGTGAACGCGTTCAGCATCCCCGGCGGCCACGTCTATGTGAACAGCGGCTTGATCGGAACGGCCGGGAAGGCGGATGAGCTGGCGGCCGTACTGGCCCACGAGATCAGCCACGTCGTCGCGCGCCACGTGATCAAGCAGGCGGAAAAGCAGGAGCAGATCAGCACCATCAGCGCCATCGTCCTCGGCCAGAATCCCGGTGCGCTGCAGACGCTCGTCGCACAGGTCTTCGCCGGCGGCGCCATGGCGCGCTTCAGCCGCGCCGATGAGAAGCAGGCCGACGACATGGGGCTCGATCTGATGACGAAAGCGGGCTTCGACCCGCACGGCATGCTCGATTTCTTTCAACGGCTTCTCGCGCTCAGCCAGAGCGGCAATGGCTCGGTGTCACGCTTCTTCGCCGATCACCCCGGCACGCAGGACCGCATCGACGACATCACCGAACGGATCAGCAAGATCACCAAGAAGAGCGGAGTCGTCGACGAGCCGGAGTTCCAGGTGATCCGCGGACACTTCCCCAACGCGGGAAAGTGATCGAGATCACCACAACTCGTCGATCGGGCCGTACACGCCGTCCTTCGCGAAGGGGACGTATTCGAATCCGCGGTTGAGCGGATCGTCGTGACGTTCGATGGTGTAGTCGATTCCCATCGCGGAGTAGATGGTCGAGATGACGTCCTCGGGGCGCACGTCGCGGTTCCGGCTCCAGCCGTAGTCCGAGACGAGGCCGCCGGTCGAGTCGGTGGCTCCGATCGGACGGCCGCCGCGGATTCCCGCGCCGCCGAAGGTGTACGTGATCCGGAGGTTGTGATCGCGTCCGGCCTGGTTGTTCAGCGCCCCGACCGTCCGGCCGAATTCGGCGACGATGACGATCAGCGTCTCGTCGAGGAGCGACTTGCCGGATACCGAACCGGGCATCGTCGAGAGGTCGGTCATGAGCGCGCCGAATGCCGGATCGAACTGCGCGGCCTGGGTGTAGAGCGACTGAGCGGCCGTCTTGTCGTAGATGGAGCTGTGGTGATCCCAGCCGCTGAGCGTGGCCTGAACGAAGCGCGTTCCCTTCCCTGCCGCCACGAGGTTGCGCGCCACGACCAGCGAGTCGCCGAAGTCGGACGCGCCGTAGCGCGTGTGCTCGTCGGTCGAGAAGCTGAAGAGCGCGTTGATGTTCGGCGCGTCCATCAACGCCTTCGACTGGTCGTAGAAATCGTTCATGTCGAGCGACTTCTTGGCGAGGCCGCCAGAAACACGGTTCGCGTCGAGGAGGTGCAGCAGGTTCCAGCGATCGGAAAAACGCGACGTGCCGTCCGGATGGCTGAGCGTGGCGAGGCCGGTCGGCTCGGTGGTCACGCCAAACGGCGCGTACTTCGCCGGCAGGTAGCCCGACGTCGGGATGCCGCCGGAATTGAGCGCGATGAAGCCCGGCAGGACGTCGGCCGGCTGGCGGTTCGCCTGCGACTCGAGCGAGACGACCGCGCCGATGTGCGGCGCGATCGCGCCGGTCGCGCCGCCGGGGTTGCGCGCGATCTGTGCCCACGTCTGGCCGAGCTGGTGGACGGCCGCCCACGCCAGGCCGGGACGAACGAAGACGAGTTTGTCGAGGTGATCGGCCGTCTTCGGCATCAGGCCGCGCGGGAAGCGGATCGTGCCGCCGTCGAACGTGTCGGGGGCGAAGTCGGACGGCGTCCACGCGCCCTCTTTGAGGTCCCACGTGTCGATGTTGCTCGGCGCGCCGGCCAGGAAGAGGAAGATGCAGTTCTTCGCCGTGTTGCGCAGCGTGACGCCGGGCGCCGCGGTGTCAGCGTAGAGGAGCTTCGGCGAGACGACGTCGGCAAAGTACGACGCCACGAGCCCCGTCCCCGCAATCTTGAGGAAGCGGCGGCGCGAGAAGCCTTCGCCGAGGGGGAGCCCCGAACCGGCGCAGAGCGAGCATTCACGTTCTTTGTTCATGATCGATCAGTCAAAGAGGAATTCGAGCTGGTTGATGAGCGCGTACTGCAGGTCCTCGCTGTGCTGGGCGAGATTGCCGGAGGCGAGGTAGTTGACGGCGAGCGTGCGCTCGGTTGGCGTTGGGTAGCGGGAAAGCGTGGCGAGGTAGATCTGGTCCGCGATCGAGCCGGCGTCGGTCGTCGACGCCAGGATCTTGGAGACGGTCGAGTTGGCGGTATTGCGCTTCACGCGCGTCGTCACGATGGTGTTGTTGAGCAGCGACAGCGCCTGCGAGATCGAGGAGTCGTTGCTGCGCGCCGTCGTGTCGCGATCGCCGCGTCCGAACTCGTCGAGGAACGTTCCGAACTGGCTCCGGGTGCCCGGCTCACTCGTGTCGGGAAGCTGCATCGCCTCCGTCACGGCGCCGAGCCCGTTGACGTTCAGGCTCACCGGAACGTTCGTCGCCTTCGTGATGGCGTCGAGCATCATCTCAGCCTGCAGGCGGTGCGGATAGTGGCGCGGGTAGAGCGTCGTCCACGCCTCGTTCCATGTCGTCGGCGTGTAGTACGACGAGAGCTGATACGACGATGAGGTGGAAATGGTCCTGAGCAGCGTGCGGACGTTGTATCCGCTCGCGATGAAGGAGTCGGTCAGGTCCTCGAGCAGCTTCGGATTCGTCGGCTGCAGCGTCTGGCCGGCCGGCAGCTTGTTCGGATCGAGACGCAGGAGGTCGAACGCATTCGGCGGCTCGACGATGGCGATGCCGAACATCTCGCGCCAGATGTAGTTCACGGCCGCGCGCGCGAACTGGCGATCGGCGGTCAGCATGCGGCCGTACGCGTCGCGATACGCCTCCCCCGACCGCGGCGTCTCGCCGGTGAACATGTACGTCGGATTCACGACGGTCGCGCCGTTGGCCAACGGCTGGCGTGGCGTCTTGTTGCCGGAGTCGGTGTTCAACTGGTACGAGCCGGTGGTGTTGTCGCTGACGATGAACTTCGTCAGGTTGGCGTTCGGGTTGTTCGGATCGGTGTACTTCTGGCCCTGCGCGCGCGTGCGGGAGAAGAAAGCCGACATCCCCCATAAGTCGGACCGGTTCTTCGTCTTCAGGTATTGATTGACGAGCTCCAGGTGTCCGATGCCGTTGTGGCACGACAGGCAGAGCAGCGGCATACCGAGGAATCGTTCGCCGCTCTGCGTCGCGAGGTTGTCGTAGGTGTCCTGAATGGGGCCGTTGTTCTGCAACTGGCGGACGACGAAGTTCGCGTTGCCGGTCGCAAACGAGTCGCCCTTCCCGGCGATGACGGAGCGGACGAGCTGGTCGTATGGGACGCCGTTCTTCCACTCCGCTTTGATAAACGCGTAGTACGCATTGCGCCCGAGGTAGAACTCGCGGGCGTTGTTCGAGACGGTGACGTTCTGTACCAAGTCGCCGAACCACATCGTCCAACGGTCGACGAAGGCGTCGGAGGCGAGCAGCTCGTCGATCTTTTTCGCGCGCTTGTCCGCCGTCTTGTCGTTGATGAATGCGACCACCGTCGCGGAGTCAGGAACCTGGCCGGTGAGATCGAGCGAAATGCGGCGGAGGAACTCGGCGTCGGACGAGAGGGTGGTCGGCTGCACGCCGGCCGTTCTCATCGCGTCGAATAGGTCGGCGTCGATGAAGTTGACGGTCGGAAGCGGTCCGTTGCCGCCGCCCGGGAGCACGGCGCGATGCCGCGTGCCGGTGACGAGCTCCGCCGTGACCGACGCTTGGTGATACGCCGCCTGCTGCTGGACGCGCGGCGAGAGGAGCTCGACCGCCGGCATCGGACACGTCTGCTTCCCGTCGCTCGCGAAGAGAAGCGCCGGCGCGATGACCGCCGGAAGGATGCGCATCATGGGTTTCATGTGAGGTTGGACGCCCCACCTGACAAGCCGTTTACGCCGGGGTGTGAGCGGCGTCACATCCCTCAAAAATCGCGAGACCCGCGCATATCAACGCTTTCCACCGCTTGGTCGACGATTACCGACGTTTGGTAAACGTTGAGATCGGGTCGTCTCAACGTTTAGATACGCGGGTCTCAACGCTTTTCAGCGTTTGGTCAACGATGACCACGATGTTGGTCGACGTTTATGTCGCGCTGGTAAACGTTTAGATGCACGTATCTAAACGTTTATGCCCCGCTCAGTCGAGCGGCATGCGTTCGATGTCGTGGAGCTTGCGGATGTCGACAGAGAGGGTGCCGTCGGGTTTGGGCGGGTTGAAGATGCTCTTGAACGTGGCGCCCCATACGATTTCGTCGCCGCGATAGGAAGAGCGGGTGTGGACGGTCTGGGAGAACGTCTCGTCGAAGCCGTTGAGGAGGACGAGGAACTCGGAGTCGCAGCTGAGGAGGTCGCGCTCGGTCATGCCGTGCAGGGGACTCTTCTCGTCGATCGGATGGACGAGCGTCCAGGTGAGGGGAAAGAAGACGACGGTCTCGCGCTCGAGTTTGAGGGAGATGAACTCCCGCTCGCCGTCCACTCCCCTCTTCCGGCGCGTCAGCATGACCTTGGCCTCGAGCTGCACCAGCTCGTTCGAGCGCTGGTTGACGATCCGGAACATGAAGGCCGTGTAGCCGCGGTACGGCGCGATGATGGCCTTGTCGCTGAAGACGATCTGCGCCATCGGACGGGCGAAGCGCGCGAAGACGATGCCGGCCACGAGGGCAAAACCGAGGAGTCCGGCCAGCGACTCGAAGAAGACGACGACGTTCGCGAGGGTGTTGGTCGGAGCGATGGAGCCGTACCCGATGGTCGCCAGCGTGTCGACGCTGAAGAAGAACGCATTCGCGAGCCGCTCTCCCCTTCCCATCGCCGGGAAGCCGGTGAGCGCATCGGGTCCGCAGGCCACGTAAACAAACGCGAACGCGGCGTTCGCCAAGAGGTACACGCCGCTGACCAGCGCCAGGAAGCGCGTCCAGCTCATCGTCAGGAAGTAGTGATACGCGGGGAGCGACTGGATGAGGGAGAGACCCTCACGCTTGACGTTGAAGCTGCCGTTGCGGTTCAGCAGACGGCGGCGCGACTCGCGCGCGACGACCGAGCCGAATCCGAGATCGGAGTTGATGTCGGGCGGCGGCACCTGCTCTTGGGCGGCCATCCACACATCGTATCGTGATGGCGTGCCCGCGCCGAACGTGCTAAAAAACGGCCCCGATGGACACCAGCGAATTCACGTATGAAGCGATCCGGCCGCTCGCCGGGACGACGTTCCAACTGGCAACCCCCGACGGCCAGTCATTCGACCTGAAGCTGCTCGACGTGGTGAAGGTGATGGACCAGCACGTCGATGCGCGCCTCAAGCGCGACACCTTCTCGATGCACTTCCTCGGTCCCCAGCAACCGTACATCCCGCAGTCGACCTATGCCCTGACACACGAGACGCTGGGCGGACCGCACTGGATCTTCATCGTGCCGATCCAGTCGCGCAAGGACGGCTACATGTACGAGGCGGTCTTCAACTAGGCTGCCACTCGAGCAGGTAGTAGTAGCCGTACTCGCTGATCTCTTTGAAGCCGAGATCGTAGTAGAGCCCCAACGCCGGGTTGTTCCTCTCGACGTGCAAACTCACGTTCCGGCCGGCACTCTGGGCATCGGCGAGCAACTGCGAGAGGATCGCGCGTCCGATGCCGTGGCGCCGGTGCTCGGGCATCAGTGCGATGTCGACGATGCGCAGGTCCTTCGGCTGGTAGTGGAGGTAGAGGCGTCCGACCGGGACGCCGTCGTGCTCGATCATCCAGTACTCGGCGGCGGAGTAGTGCTTCTTGTAGTGCTCGGACTGCGCGTCGAACTGGGAGCGGAGGAAGGCCGTCTTGACCTCGTCGCTCCAGTCGACCATCCGCATCTCCTCTTCACGCGTGCTGGCGTAGAGCGCGGCGAGGAACTCGACGTCGGCATCCGTCTCGGGACGAAGGCGCGTCGTGGCGTCGATCTGGGTCTCGGTCATCCCGCGGGCTCCTCCTCGCGCGCAACTGGTACGCGCGAGGAGGATCGAGGTCACATCGGCTGTTTCCGGCGCGTTTTATCGCCGTCGTCGGGCAGCTTGAAGTAGTCGACGTAGAGGATCAGATACTCGAGCTGGGCCGGGCCGGCATCGAAGTTGTTCGCCTCGAACAGCTTCATGCCGTTGTCGGTGTTTCGCAGCTCGTAACGGCTCCAGTCCGGCTCACTGACACCGTCTCCGACCGGGGAGATGATGTAGTAGCCGCGACGCAGCTTCGGGTCATTCTTCCCCGACATGAGCGTGAGCGTGAGGGCGCCGGGGTCGCTGCCCGCTTCCATGCTGGCAGCGGCGGAGGCGCCGTTGAGAAGGTCACGGCGCGAGACGCCGTTCGGCGTCTGTGCCGTCTTGCGCGCGATCGACGCATCGGAGTCGGAGTTGAAGAGGAGGTGGAGATTCTGATCCTGGTCGACCGGGACCAGGAACGAGATCGGAGACGCTCCCCCGCTCGTTCGCGAATAGCGCCAGGCCACGAAGGGATCGACGCGGCGCGTTCCGCTCTCGAGATACTGCACGATGAGCTGCATCGCGACGCGGCCGTTCGCCGATTCGGACATCACGTTGTATCCGCGAACCGAGACCTTGACGCCGTTGGAGAGGAAGTTGCCGTCGCCCGAGCTCACGCTCGCGACCGACATCACGTTCGGCGTCAAGCTGCGGCCGCCTTTGACAGAGGCGTTCGCCTCGACGTATCCGAGCGAGAACTCGCGTGCGGTCGCGGATGCCGCGGCCGGCTGCGGGAGCAGATCCTTCCCGAACGCCGCCGCCGCCAGGGCGGTGGTCGAAGTCAGGACGAGGAACTCGCGCCGCCCCATCCCACTCGTTGGTTGCTTTCTCATGACTTGCCTTTCTGTCTTCTCTCGGTCCTGCTCAGAAAAGCCGTGGGATTAGGTACGGGGCGGATAGACGCCCTGCAACGCGATGCAGAAGTTGAGCGTCAGGTACGGCTGCATGTTGTTGTGGGGCTGATCTCCGCCGGCAGGGGCCAGCGAGTTGTCGCTCATGGCCGATACGGTGAATGTCGGGTTCCAGGCAAAGCCGTTGGTCGAACGGGCAAACGCGCGCACGTTACTCGGTGCAGGCTGGTCGGCCGGATCGGCTGCGTCGACGCGGAAGGTGTGATTGTGCGACGGAATCTCCGATTCGAGCAGAGAAACAGTCTCGGAGCCGCCGGTCTCTCCGAGATCGTGCAATGAGAGGCCTGGCCCCTGTCCTGGGTGCATGGGAGCATTCCCCTGCATGTTCGGAAGGGCGAAGTTGCTCTTGCCGTCGCCGCCGTAGGTGGTGCCGAGCAGCGAGAAGAGCGCGGTGTTCTGCGACAGCGGCAGAATCTGACCGTCGCAGAAAGCCCAGCCCTTCGGAGCGAAGTTGAACGGGAAGATTCGAATCTCAGCGACAAACGGATCCATGTTCTCTCCTTCTGACTAGGTCTGGGACGGGAAGATGCCGAACAGCGAGATGATGAAGTCGACGCAGAGATACGGTTCGAAATTGGTGTGCGGCTGGCTGCCGCCGATGTTCCCGATCGTCGAGGCGCCGGCGTTGGCGGTCGGGTCGCTTTCGACGTAGAGCTTGACCGCGGCGTTCTGAGCCGCGACGTTGCCCCCGGGATTCCCCTGGTCGCCGGCGTTCAGCGTCGCCAGCAGCGGATGCGTGTGGCTCGGAATCTGTGACACGCTGAGCGTCACTTCTTCGACGCCTCCCGTTTCGGCAAGCGTGAAGCCGTTCCCCATGTGAATGGGCACGCGGCCGCGAAGGTCCGGCAGGGCGAAGGTGGACTGACCATCGCCGCCATAGGTGGTGCCGATCAGATTGAAGAGCGTTTCGTACTCGGAGATCGGGAGGAGCTGGCCTTCGCAAAACATCCAGCCCGCCGGCGCGAAGTTGCCGGCGAACATCCGGATCTCACCAACGTAAGGTTGTGCCATCGTTTTGTCTCCTCTGCTCCTATGTCTGCGACGGGAAGATGCCCTGCAGCGCGATCGAGAAGTTCAGCGTCAGGAACGGCTGCATGTTGAGGTGCGCCTGACTGCCGCCGACGCTCGTGACCGAGGTCGGAATGACGGTGGTCAGGTTCGCGGCCGCACCGTACATCGAGGCGGTAGGAGCGAGGTAATTGTTCGACGGCACCGCCGTGGGGTTCGTGCTTGCGGTCGTCCCGTTGAACACGTGCGTGTGGGTCGGGAGCTCGCCGATCGAGAGGGTGTGCGCCTGCTCCCCTCCCCGCTCGCCGAGCGTGTGACCGGAGCCCATGTGAATCGGCACGCGGGAGCGCAGGTCGGGAAGACCGAAGTTCACGCGGCCGTCACCACCATAGGTGGTGCCGAGCAGCGAGAAGAGCCCCTGATTCTGGTTGATCGGCAACAACTGACCGTCACACGTGGCCCAGCCCTTGGGAGGAAAGTCGAAACTCATGATGCGGATTTCCGAGAGAAACGGTTCTGCCATTAGATGCTCCTTTTTTCTCGCTTAACGATCACGGACAAGTACCACCGACGAAGCCACCGCCGGTCGGCACTGAATTGCTTACCGAGACAGTCGGCGTTCCGCCGTTCTGTGACTGCACGTACGACTGTACCGCGGCGTTGTTGTTGTTCGCTCCGGCATAACCGGCCAGACGAACGGTAGTCGCCATGC
The DNA here is from genome assembly GCA_036488085.1 of Thermoanaerobaculia bacterium. GTDB lineage: Bacteria > Acidobacteriota > Thermoanaerobaculia > Gp7-AA8 > Gp7-AA8 > DASXHZ01. Next base: position 2,198 of record DASXHZ010000035.1, on the reverse strand, counting down.
GCTGGCGCAGGCGGGCGTCGAATCCGCCGTTCGGGACCGAGCCGCCGCCGGTGATGGCGTTAGCCGCCGCGCCGGCGCCTCCGAGCGTCAGGCAGACGGTGTGCGCGTCGCCGCTGGTCGTTCCGGAGTTGAGGAAGAACCCGTTCAGCGCGAACGATCCGGGGTTGCTGACGGTGTTGCCCTGGACGGTCGCCGCCATCGAGCCATTGCCGCCGCTCGAGGCGTCGCCAATCTGCAGGCTGATGCCATTGTTGTTGAACTGCGCGATGGCGTTGTTGGTGATGGTGGTCGACGTCGAGCCGCCTCCGACATGAGTGATGGCGACGCCGTCGCCCTGCGCCGAGCCGGAGTCGGTCACGCCGGTGACACCGATCGTGTTGCCGCTGATACTGCCGGTGGCGCTCCCGGTCCCCGACCCCTTCGACACCGAGATCGCCGCGCCGACCGCGTCACGGACGGAGTTGTTCGAAATGTTATACGTGAGCGTCGGAACGGAGCCCGCACCGCCGCCCGTCGCGAGCAGGACTCCACCGCCACCCGAGAGGGCCGTCTGTGCATTCGAGATGGTGTTGCCGGTGAAGACCACGTCCGAGGTGACGGTTCCGTTCATCGACAACTGGAACTGCTGCCCGCGGGTGCTCGTGAAGTGGCTGCCCGTCACGGTGACGTCCAGCGTCGTTCCGTTGTTGGCCGTCAGGTTCACCGCGGTATTGCCGGTGGTCGTGCTGTTGCCGTTGAAGTTGTCGTTCGTGAACGTGATGCGGTTCAACGTCCCGGACGTGTTCGCGACGCGGACGTTGTCGGTGAACGCGCCGGCGAACGTACTGTTCGAAACCGTCGCCGACCCGCTGAGATTGTCGAACGACAGGTTGCCGTCGCCGCTCACGCTACCGGAAGACAGGATGCTGCCGTTGGTGAACGAGAAGCCGTTGACCGCCGTCCCGCGAACACCGCTGCCGGTCGAAGCGTCGACCTTGTCGTGATCCATCGTGACATTGGCCGCGTTGCCGATGCTGACGCCCGCGTTCGTCGCCGAGGTGATCTCGACGCCCGAGACCTCGTTGTTCGAGAGCGTGCCGGCGCCGGAGATCGTGACTCCCGAACCGCCGCCGTTCGACATCTTCGGCGCGGTACCTGCGGCACGGAGCTGCGGGTTGGTGACCCCGTTGTAGACGCCGGAAGCCTTCAGCGCGACGCCCTCACCGATCAGTCGCTCGCCGTTGTGGTTGATCGTGAAGCCGTTCGACTGCCCCGTCGTCGCTCCGTCGCCGGTGAAGACGTAGACCGCATCGTTGTCGGCGGAGGCAGCCTGCGCGAGCGCGAGCGTGGTGTATGGCGAGTCGACCCGGCCGGTGCTGCCGCCTCCGTTGTTCTTCACGTAAAGGACCCGTTTGGTGACGTGGATCGTAACAGTGCCGGTCACGTTATGACCGTGGCCGTCGCTGACGATGTAAGTGAAGGTGTCGTCACCGCTGAATCCGGCCGCCGGGAGGTAGCGGAAGCCGCCGTCGGAGCCCATGGTGACGCTGGCGCCGGCGCTCGCGGAACCGAGAGTGGCGGTGAGCGGGTCGCCATCGGAGTCGGTGTCGTTGGCCAGGACGCTGCCGCTGGCGACGGCGAGCGTCGCCGGCTGCGTGCCGGCAGTGCCGACCGCGAGCTCGGTGTTGCCGACCGCGTCGTAGGAGTCGGGGTTGGCGACCGGGGGCTGGTTGGCGTGGGTGACGTTGATGTCGAAGCTCTGCGTCGCCGAGGTGTCGACGCCGCCGTTGGCAGTCCCGCCGTTGTCATGCGCGGCGACGGTCACGTGGACAGTCGTCGTCGGAGCCGAGACGGCGGTGTTGAAGGTGAGCGTACCGGCCGAGCTGACTGCCGGCTGCGAGGCGAAGACCGCATTGTTGTCGTTGTTGACGAGGAACGAGACGGTCTGCGCCGACTCGTTGGCGGGGCCGGCGCTGATGCCGGTCGCCCAGTTCGCGTAGCTCTGCGGACCGGCGTCGCTGACGACGCTCTCGTTCGGTCCCTTCGTGAAGCTCGGCGCGTCGTTGACGGCGGTGACGGTGATCGTGAACGTCTGCGGCGCGGACGTGTCGACGCCGCCGTTGGCGGTGCCGCCGTTGTCGTGCGCCGTGACACTGACGGTCGCGGTGCCGTTCGCATCGGGCGCCGTGGTGAAGGTCAGGTTGCCGGAGGCGTCGACG
>DASXHZ010000057.1:0-32656 GCA_036488085.1 Thermoanaerobaculia bacterium | reverse complement strand
CCTCGATGACGACGTCCTCGCGGTCGAGCTCCCACTTGTTCTCGGCGGCGGCATGCGCGGCGAAGTTGAGGATCTCGCCGGTCGACGGTGAGGTGATCTTCTCGAGGTAGTCGCTCCCCTGGACGAAGACGACTTTGTCGTCGAGCCGCTGGATGACGTCGCCGTCGTACGTCCACCCCTCCGCTTTCCGCGCGTTCTGGATGGCGCGCTGCCTGGCCGGCGAATAGCGGAGCGCCTCCAGCATCGTTCCGGCGAAGAGGCACGGCAGCGAGTCGTTCCGCGCGAAACGTCCGTCCGCGTAGTACGTGGCGCGCGTCGCCGTCGCGCCTTCGAGGCACGGCCGAGAGTTCCAGATCGCGGAGCCGACGGCGTACGGTCCGTGCCAGCAGCGCGGACACCACATCGCGCCGGCCGGCAGCTTGAGGCCGCAGAACGCGCAGACGATCTTGGTCTTCATGTCCTCGATGTCGGAGTCGACCGCGATCAGGCGCTGCGACGAGGCTGCCTTCGCTTCCGTGTCAGTCTCGACGTCGCCGTAGCGGCGATAGCGCTCCGCCGCCTTCGGCAGATCGCCCTGACGCTCGTAAATGAGCGCCTGGTTGTAGACGGCGGCCGCGTCGTTCGGCCGCTGCGCCTCGGCATCCTGAAACGCTTTCAACGCCGCATCGAGATCGGCTTTCCCATAAAGAAACTTGCCGCGATTGAACAGCTCCGTGTAGCTCTCGTCCGCCTGCCGCTTCTTCTGCAGCTCGGCCTGGAACTCGAGCTCGAGCTGCAGTTTCTGGATCAGCGGACGTTCGGCGCCCGCCGGGAAGAGCTGCATGTACCGATCGGTCTTGGTCTGCGCCTCGGAGTACCGCCCCGCCTTCGCGAGCACGACGGCGAGGTCGTACAGAACCTCCGGGTTGTCCGCCTGCAGCGTGTCGGCTTTCTTGAATTGCTCGACGGCGGACGGGTAGTCCTTCATGTCGGCGAACTTCTTCCCAAAGAAGAACGCCTTCATGAATTCGTCCGACGACGTCTGGAGCAGGATGGCGATGAGGAGCGCGACGATCATTGGAGGAGTGAGTCGGCGACGGTCGACAGCCAGAGCTGCTGTTCCTCGGTCGGCTGCGAGCGCGCAAGGAAGACGTAAAGCGCGTGTTTCTTCTGCTGCGGCGTGACTTTGCCGGTGGCGTCGCGCAACGCGCGCTCGGCGTCGGCCTCGGCGATGCTCGACGGCAGGATGACGTCGCGCGCGTCGGCCGGCGCCCAATGCGAGCGCATGTCGTCGCCGAACAGCTTCCCGACGAACGCAAGCCGTTCGCTCTCGCTATGCGCGTTGCGCGCGAAGTCGGCGAGCCGGCTCTTCGCCCCGGCGGTCTGAATGAGCGTACGAAGGTTCGACAGCAACTGGATCCGCTGCATGCACGCCTCGTAGATCTTCGCCTTCACATCCTCCTCGCCGATTGCGCTCGACGCCTTCAAGACGTTCTGGACCCGCTGCGTCTCGGAGTTGATGAACGTCTCCGCCGCGTCTTCGTCGGGCGCAACCGCGACCTCGGGCATGGGGGCGGGAAGGGGAGGAGGGGTTGTGCTCAACGGGGCGGCGGCGCCCTCGCCGCCGCTGGCGGTAGCAACTGCGGGAGACGGCGGCGGGGGCGTCGCCGCCCCATTGAGCACGGGTACATCAACGAGAGGCAAGTCGTCCAGCGCGGCAACCGACGGCTGCGCCCTCTCGACGAGCTTCGTCGACTTCAGCTCATCCGGATTGGTTGCCGTCACGGCGACCGACACGGGCACTTTCACCATCCTGGGAAAATCGAGGGCCGCTTCCCCGACCGGCGCCGCGGCGCTCCGGACGATCTCCGAATCGCTCTGCAGTCCCGAATCGAGCAGCCGTTCGCGGACGTGCTGCCGCACATCCTCGGCGAGGCGCAACTGCGCGGCTCGTTGGGAGTCGCCGAGGTAGCGGGGATTCGTCTTGTCGATCGAGAGGTCGCAGTGGCAGGCGCCGAAACGGTCCGCCTCATAGTTCTGCTCGCCGCGCGTCGTGCGGAAATAGGTTACGACGGCGAGGTTGCGCTTCATTTGCGCGTCGCGGGCGCGCTCGCACGCTGCCTGCGTCGCGAATTGATTGGTCCCCCACACGTCGACCGACGTCCGCGTGTCGGGGCGGTACATCTGCGTATGAAAATGGAACGTGTCGCAGTGCGCGGCGGACGCCGCTCCCGGGCAGTCGAGCATCGTCTGCGCGGTCGCCGCGGGGGGTAGGGCCAACAGCATCAGGAACGCTGCGGAAACCGGTCTCATCGCCTATTTGGGACCGGAATTATAAGGCTTCAACGAAGGCCGGAACGGGTCGTACCTCCTTCAGCCCAAAACAACAAAAGGGGGACCCTCATGAGCAAACGCACCATTGTCATTTTCGCCATCCTCGCGGTGCTCGCACTCGCGGCGTTTCCGTTCGCTTACGCGCAGGGATTCCATCGCCATCGCGCGGATGCCGGCGGCGGAGCGTTCGGCGGAATGATGTTCTTCGGCCACACAGGACGTGTGAAAGCGGCGCTCGACCTCAGCGACGCTCAGGTGGATCAACTGAAGATCATCGCGAAGGAAGTGCGAGCCCAGAATGCACCCTACCGCCAGCAGCTTCGCGACGCGCGGCTGCAGGTCGCAAAGACACTGCTCGCGAACCCGAACGACACGGCGGCCGCGCAGGCGCTGATCGATCAGCAGACGAGCACGGAGCGGACGGTCAAGATGAACGTCCTCGCCGGCGTCTCGAAGGCACTCAACGTGCTCACTCCCGATCAGCGGGCGAAGGCGTCGCAGTTCCTCGCCGATCGCAGTGCGCGCGAGAATTAAGGTCGTGATCGTGCACAATACTGGGCGCCACGGATGTTCGATTGAAGGCGGCCGCCGCACATGAAGAGGACGTATTAGAAGTTGCGGCCATCGCCGAAACGAAGGCAGGCCGTCCGGAAGCGTATGAATACCTGGTCTCGAAATACCTCAAACGAGTCATCTCCGTCGCGTGGGGAATCGTCCGCAATGCCGACGATGCCGAAGACCTCGCGCAGGAGGCGTTCGTGAGGGCGTACGAGAACATCAGCCGCTTCCGGACCGGCGATCCATTCGGACCGTGGATCTATCGCATCGTGACGAACCTCTCGCTCGACGTGGTGAAGCACCGCAGCCGCGTGCGCCAGGAGGCGCTAACGGAGCTGGAAGTGGCCGAGCGGCGCGACCGGGCTGACCTGCCGGCGAGGACGAACGAGATCGCCGCGCGGATCGACACGGCGCTGCAGTCGCTGCCGGAGATGCAACGCCTCGTGGCGCGGCTGCATCTGGTCGAAGAGTTCAGCCACACGGAAATTGCAGGGATGTTGAACCTGAACGAGGGAACGGTGCGCTCGCACCTCTCCCTGGCACGACGGAAGCTGCGCGAGCAGCTCGCCGATATCTACGGAGGAAGCGATGAGTGACGACCGGTTTTTCGACAAGCTGAGCGAGGACGCACGCCCGCTGCGCTTCGAGCCGGACGGCTTCATGACGACGCGCGTCGCCGCGCGGATCCGCGAACGCATTCAGTCGCCGGCCACGGCGTCGCAGGTGCTGGCGCGCTGGTTCCGCCCGCTCGCCGCCTCGCTCTCGGCACTAGCGCTCGCCGCCACCGTCGGTATCGTCTGGATCGACCGCACCGGCTCGCCCGATCTGCAGCAGCCGACGCTCGAATCGCTGTCGGCCACCAACACCATCGAGATCTCGGCCGCGGGAGACGTCTATCGTGTCAACCCGTAGCAGCGCCCGCACGATCGCCGTCGCGACGGTGATCGCGACGCTGATCGTCGGATTCCTCCTCGGCGTGGTCGCCGATCGCTTCTGGCTCTACCGCCAAAACCCGCACTCGCGCGCGCAACGCTTCGCCACCGACCGCATCGTGAAGCGTCTCGACGGCGAGCTCCACTTCACCGACCAGCAGCGCGCGCAGGTGACGCAGATCATCCAGGCGCGCCAGCAGCGGATCGCCGCCATACAGGCCGGCGTCCGCCCCCAGATCCGCGCCCAGATCGATCAAACCAACGCCGAGATCGAGAAGATCCTCACCCCGGAACAGCGCACCAAGTTCGAAGAGATCAAGATGCGCATCCATCGGTCGCGTACCACGAGCTAGATCCCCCTCGCGATCACGACGAAGCGCGCTCGTGGCCGCCGGGACGGATGGCGTCGAACGGCCAGCAGGTGATCAGCGTGAGCGTCCGCTCGTTCGACGCCGCGAGCAGCTTCGAGTCGCGATCGTTCGTGACGAGCACTTCGCTGATGCGGTAGGCGACGCGGCGGCCGTCGGGCTTCGCGACGCGGATCACGTCGCCGACACGCGCCCCGCGCAGCACGGAGAAATGCGTGTCGCGATGCGCGGAGATGACGCAATTGCCGAGCATCCCCGGCATCGCGGTTCCGTCGACGTGCCCCGGCCCCCACGCCATCGTCCGCCCGCTCGCGCCGGAGAGAACGATGTACGAGCGCCGCTCGCGCGCGAACTCGATGCGCGCGAGCGGCGTCGTATCGGCCCACGTCCACGGCTTCGTATCGCACTCGCCGTGCATGGCGCGCGTCCAGGCGCGCTCGAGGAGGAACTGGCCGAGGGCGGCTTTGGCGTAGAGATACGCGGCGTTGCTGACGCTGAAAACGCTGGCCATGGCGAGGACCACTCCGATTGCTTGGCGGCGGCGGCTCATGTCAGAACCTTAGGAAGACGATGGCGAGAAGAAGCAGCAGCGCTCCGATCGCGATCATCAACGGTCCAGGCGTCCCGGTCTGCGGCAGCGTCCCCCCTATGCTTTCAATGGTCCCGCCCCAGCCAGCCGGCAGGTTCACCGGAATCGCCGTCGTGTTGCAGGTCGCCGGGTCGATGCCGGTCCGGGTCTGGTCGACGGCGACGAGACTCGTCAGCGGCGTCACGAGGTGATTCGCAATCGCGAGGTCGAGCACCTGTTGGCGATCCGCGCTGTTCTCCGCGAGTGGCGTGTCGCGGTCGAGCAGCGCCTCGATCTTCTGCCGCGCCCACAGCTTCGCGATCCCCGATTCCCCGCTGCTGCTCGTGAGGACGTGCGTATCACTCCATTCTTCTTTCCCCATTGTGGCGGTCGTGATGACACGGCCGCCGCGCTTCGCGGTTTTGACCGTCACCACGATCGGCTCGCCGGAGTAGAGATCGGGGACGCGCTGCGGCCACATCTCGGCGGCCGGATCGTCGAGGTGCAGCGTCACGTTCGAGAGCACCGGATTCTCGAGCTTTCCGAACAGCGCGCTCATCTTCTCCTGCACTTCGCTGACGTTGCCGATGTAGGTGAACGTCCCGCGGCCGAAACGAGCCGCGTTGCGCATGAAATGCGAGTTCGGCGCGGAGCCGATGCCGACCGTGAACAGACGGGTGCGCCCGAGGTGGTCGCGGATGTAGGTGAAACACTGGTCCTCGTTCCCGACCTGGCCGTCGGTCATGAAGACGACTTGGCGGACGCCGTCGTCGCCGGGCGTCTGGTTGTCCTTCAGCGCATGCTGGATCGCGTCGAGGATTTCCGTGCCGCCGTCCGCGTTCAGCGCATTCACCCACGCCTTCGCACGCGACACGGCGTCCGACGTCGCCGGCTGCGCGTCGTCGAAGAGCATGTGCGTCGTCGAGTTGAACTCGATGACGTTGAACCGATCGCCCGGCTGCAGACGGTCGACCGCCATCAGCAGTGCGTTCTTCGCCTCGTTGATCGACGTCCCTTCCATCGAGCCGGACGTGTCGATGACGAATACCGTCTCGCGCGCCATCCGGACGTGCGTGCTCTGCGCCGGCGGCAGGATCATCATCAGCGCGTAGTCGCCTTCGCTGAAGATCGCCGACTTCGGTTCGTTGCCGAGGTCCGGCTGCCACGTCAGCTCGAAGTCGCGGTCCGCGGGCACGGCACCTTGCGCGAGCGTAACCGTGTAGTGAGAGCCAGAGACGACGGTGGTGTTGATCTGGTGATACGGGCTCTCGACGCGGCGGAGCGAGAAGCCGGCGTCGAGGTCGACTGTCAGCGAGGTCTTGCTCCTCCCGCCGATCGCGACCGGCGGCGTGATGGGATCAGCGAGGCCGCTCGGGTTGTAGCGCGGGCCGATCGTCATCGGAAACCGGAGCGAGAACGCGCCGTCGCGATAGTCGACCGTCTGCTGGTACGCGATGTCGATGACCACCTTCTCGTTGCTCGCGACGTTCGCGATCGCGACGGTGAAGATATTCGGACGCTCCTGCGTCAGCAGCGACGCATGCTTCCCCTCAAACTTGGCGGTCTCGTACGTGTGCTGCGCCGCTTCTTTCTCCTGGATCTCTCCCTCGATCACGCGTTGCCCGATGGTCATTCGCAGCGTGTCGACCGCCGCGTTCTCCGGCAGCGGAAAGACGTAAACCGCCTCGGCGCATTGAGGCGTCGTGTTTTCGAAGGTCTGAGTGACCTCGCCGCGCAGCACGATGCCGCGGACGTGCAGCCGGGCGTCGGTCTTCAGCGCCGGCGCCTCGGCGAAGACGCCCGGTTGCGAAGTCTTGAGCAGCATCGCCGCGCTCTTGACGTCGTCCATCTTGACGAGCGGCAGCGGATCGCTGTTCGTTTGAGGGGCGGCAAGCGCCGCGGTGGCGATGAGAAGCAACAGCGGGATGCATGTGAGCAGGCGTTTCATGGTGTTCGTGTCCTCCGCCAGTCAATGAGCGTCCGGCGATTGGCGAGAGCGCGGAGGAATCGAGGCAGGCTCGCGGCTCGATTGTGGCGGGATTGTGGCGACCGGCTCGGCGTCGAATCGCCCCGCTACAATCGGCGGCATGGCGCACGTGGCGATCGTCGACGACGAGGCGAACATCCGCGAGACGGTCGCGTTCGCGCTGCAGCGCGAAGGGCATCAGGTGAAGACGTTCGCCGACGGCTCGGAAGCATGGGCCGCGTTCCAGATCGCGCTTCCCGACGTCGCGGTCCTCGACATCCTGATGCCGCGGCTCGACGGCCTCGAGCTGTGCCGCCGTCTTCGCGCACTCTCCGAGACGCTCCCGATCATCTTCGTCACCTCGAAGGACGACGAGCTCGATCGGATCCTCGGCCTCGAGCTCGGCGCCGACGACTACCTCTGCAAGCCGTTCTCGGTGCGCGAGCTCGTCGCGCGTATCCGCGTGCTCCTGCGCCGCTCTGCCCATCGCGCCGAGTCGCCGAAGGCGGCGGAGACGATCGTCCGCGTCGGATCGCTGGAGCTCGACCCGCAACGCTTCCTCGTCCGCTGGAAAGGGAACGACATCGACCTCACCGTCACCGAGTTCTTGATGCTTCAGGCGCTCGTCCGCCATCCCGGTCACGTCAAGACGCGCCAGCAGCTCACGCGCGACGGCTATGCGCACGACAACTACGTCAGCGAGCGGACGATCGACACGCACGTGAAGCGGCTGCGGAAGAAGTTCGAGGCGGCCGACCCGTCGTTCGATCGCATCGAGACGATTTACGGGATGGGCTACCGCTTCCAGCCGGAGCGCGCCTGATGCGGGTGACGCCCCGCTTCCTCGCCCGCATCTCGCTCCGGCTGATGCTCTTTAACATCCTGGTGGTCTTCCTCCCGATCGCCGGCGTCCTCTTCCTCGGCAGCTACGAAGCGACGATGGAGCGGATGCAGGTCGAGTCGATGGAGCGGCAGGCGTGGCTCGTTCTCGCTGCGATGCAAGATGGCCGCGACGTCGCGCCGATCCTGCAGCAGCTCCGGCCGAGCGACGGGCGCATTCGCATCGTCGCGCCCGACGGCCGCGTGACCGCCGATTCGGGCCCGATCACTGACACGACGCCCGGCGAGACGCCCGCGCAACGCAACTGGCTCTACCGCCTCGGTGCCGCGATCCTCGCCAAGCCAATGCAGCGGCTCCGTCCAGCGACGCCGCTCGCGTCGAGCGACGACTACGAGCGCTCGCCGATCCTCCGCGGCCCCGAGGTGCAGAACGCGCTCGTCGGTACAAGCTCGAGCGAGAAGCGAATGTCCTCCGCGCCGGATCACACGGTGACGCTCTACCTCGGCATGCCGGTCTACAAGAACCACGAGGTGACATCGGTCATCGTGGTCGCGCAGACGACGGACGAAATCCGCGCGGCAATCCACAAGGGACGCCTCGCGATCTTCCGCGTGTTCCTCATCTCGTTGGTCGTCGCGATGGTGCTCACGATGCTCGTCAGCACGACCATCGTTCAGCCGATCCGGCAGCTCCGCAAGGACGCGCACGAGATCCTCGACGCCAGCGGACGGCTGCGCGGCCGCTTCAAGGGCTCGAAGAAACGCGACGAGATCGGCGATCTCGCACGCTCGCTCGAACGCCTCTCCCGCCGCCTCGAGGAGCGGCAGAAGGAGACCGAGTCGTTCGCGTCGGACATCTCGCACGAGTTCAAGAACCCGCTGGCGTCGATCCGCGCCGCCGTCGAGATGCTTGGCGAAACGAGCGCCGCCGAGGATCGCACGCGCTTCGTGCGGATCGCGGAGAGCGAGATCGCGCGGATGGAGCGCCTCCTCTCGCAAGTCCGCGACCTCACGCGGCTCGATCGCACGATCGCCTCGGAGGAAAAGAGCGAGGTCGATGTCGCGGCACTCCTGCGCGAGGTCGTGGCGGCGTTTGCGATGCGCGAGCGCGGACGGGTCACGTTCGACGTCGACCTCGCCGAGCCGCTAACCGTGAACGCGTCGCGCGATCGGCTCGTGCAGGTCTTCTCGAACCTGATCGAGAACGCCGACAGCTTCGCGCTCCCCGATTCGGCCATCACGATCACCGGGCGAAGGACCGACAACCGCGTCGTGGTCAGCGTCGCCGATCGCGGCTTCGGTATCCCGCCCGAGAACATGCCGCGCATCTTCGACCGCTTCTTCACCTGGCGTCCCGAGGAGACCAGCGGCCGCCACGCCGGCCTCGGCCTCGCCATCGTCCGCGCAATCGTGAGCGCCTACGGAGGCACCGTCACCGCCGCCAATCGTCCTGACGGCGGTGCCGTATTCGAAGTGCGCTTGCCGGCCTAGGGCGCCGGCGGTGCGGGTGCGGCGACCGTCGGCGCCTGATTGACCAGCTCCGTGTACTCGAAGAGCGGCGTCGAGAGATAACGCTCGCCGGTATCCGGCAGCACGGTGACGACACGTTTTCCGCCGCCGAGCTCCTTCGCGATCTGGAGGGCCGCGTAGGCGATGGCACCCGAGGAGATGCCGACCAGGATCCCCTCCTGCTTCGCCAGCTTGCGCGACGTCTCCACGGCCTGCTCGAACGTCACGTCGAACACGCGATCGACGGACTTTGCGTCGTAGATTTGCGGGATGAAGCTCGGACCGATTCCCTGGAGCTTGTGCGGTGCGTAGGCGCCGCCCTTCAGCACCTGCGCCTCGACCGGCATGACCGCGACCACGAGAACGTCGGGCTTCTCTTTCTTGAGCGTCTGACCAGTGCCGCTGACCGTTCCGCCGGTGCCGACGCCGGCCACGAGCGCGTCGAGCTTGCCGTCCGTGTCGGCGAGAATCTCGCGCGCCGTCGTCTCACGATGGATCTTCGGATTCGCGGGATTCTCGAACTGGCGGGAGAGCCAGGCGCCGTTCTTCTCGGCGTACTCCTTGGCGAGATTGAGCGCGTAAACCAGACCGGAGGTCCCCGGAGTCAGGATCAGCTCCGCGCCGAGGGCCTGCAGCATCTTGCGGCGCTCGACCGACATCGTGTCCGGCATCACGAGCACGCACTTGTAGCCCTTCGCGGCGGCCACCAAAGCGAGACCGATTCCGGTGTTGCCGCTGGTCGCCTCGACGATCGTGCCGCCCGGCTTCAGGTCGCCCGCTTTCTCCGCCTCGTTGACCATCGAGATGGCGATGCGGTCCTTCACCGACGACGCCGGGTTGAAGCTCTCGAGCTTGACGACCACCTCGGCCGATCCGGCGTCGGGCACGCGGTTCAGCCGTACCAGCGGCGTATTGCCGATCAGCTCCGTGATGTTGTCGTAGATCCTGCCGTGCATTCGCTCTCCTTTCGAAAGAGGCGAAATAGTACCGACTTTGTACCGTTTGCGTCTGTCAGCGATGTGTCAAGAAAAAAACATCGTAGGTCGTGCGCTCGAGCTGAGCCCCGTTCGGCCCCGCGAGTACGACACGTCCTCGTTGACGTAGTCCGCGGACTGTGTCGGTCAATGGCAAGCTGCTGACACAGCTCAGCTTGCCGCGATATAAGAAGTCCTTACGCCGTCGCCTGGCCCAGGTACCGGTAGCCGATCTTCGCGACCGCGACGATCACCGCGGCGTCCGTGCCGACCGCCTTTTGCAGCTTGCGGCGGAGGCGCGTCACGTGCGTGTCGACAGTGCGCGAGTTCAGGTTCAGATCGACGCGGTAGTTCCAGACGCGGGAGAGGAGCTCGTCGCGGGGAACGACCCGCTCCTTGTTCTTGAAGAGGTACATCAGCAGGTCGAACTCTTTCGGCGAGAGCTTCAGCTTCTGGTTGTTCGCGCTCGCTTCGCGCGTGGCGGGATCGAGGCGGATGATCGTGTCCTCGCAGACCTGCTTCGTCACCGTCGACGCCACTTCGCTCCGGCGCATGACCGCGTCGATGCGCGCAAAGAGCTCCTGCACGCCGAACGGCTTCGTGACGTAATCGTCCGCGCCGCCACGGAGGCCCCGGACCTTGTCCGTCTCCTGCCCGCGTGCGGTCAGAAGAATCACCGGCACCTTCGAGACCCTGCGGATGTGGTCCAGCACCTCGAACCCGCTGCGCTTCGGCAGCATCAGGTCGAGGAGGAGCAGGTCGGGGTTCTCCGCGTGAAAAAGCCGGATCGCCTCTTCGCCGTCGCCGGCGGCAACGGTTTCGTAATTCTCGTGGCGCAGGTTGATCTCCAGCCCCTGGCGCAGGCCGGCTTCGTCTTCGACGATGAGGATCTTCGTCATCGGCTCCCCCGTATCCCTTTTTTACGCATGAGTCGTTACCGAGGTTTCTAAAAGGTCTCCGCGACGCCGACGAAGCCCGGGGCCACGCGTGGCGCGCTCGCCACGGCCACCGGGAAAAGCAGCCGGAACGTCGAGCCCATCCCCGGCTCCGACTCCACCTCGACGCGTCCCCCGTGAGAGGCGACGATCTGCTGCACGAGCGTGAGGCCGAGCCCCGCGCCGCGCCGCGTCTGGGTGTCCGAGAACTGCGCGCGGTAGTACGGATCGAAGATGCGCGCGAGCTCCTTCTGATCGATCCCGATCCCGCGGTCCTTCACTTCCAGGATGACGTGCTCGTCCGTCTGCCGCAGCACCACGTCGAGCGCCTTGTCGTCGTCGGAGTACTTGATCGCGTTGTCGATCAGGTTCAGGAGCGCGCGCGAGACCGCCTCGCGATCCCAGAGCTGCTCGTCGATCGTCTCGTCGAGCTGCATCGAGACCGTGAAGCCCTTGCTGCGGATCCACGACTCGTACGTCGAGACGACGGTCCGCACCAGATCGCGCGGAAGCACCGGCGTGAATGCCAGCACCTTCGTCTGCCCATGCTGCATGCGCGCGACGTCGAGCACGTTCTCGACCAGATGCGATAGGTGCATCGACTCGCGGAGGATCTGGTCCTCGATCTGCTCGCGCTCGTGCTCCTTGAGCTTCGCGCCACCGCGCTGGAGCGTTTCCGCGCCGAGGCGGATCATCGAGAGCGGCGTCCGGAGCTCGTGCGAGACGTTCGCGATCAGCGCGGCGCGGAGGTTCACCATCTCCCCCTCCTTCCGCAGGCCGCGGAAGGTCAGGATCGCACCGACGCCGGTGAGCGCCAGCGCCACGAAGCTGAGGATCAGGCTGATCACGCCCTGGTTCTCCCACCCCGAGCCGATGTAGCTGGGGCGCACAACTGCTCTGACGCCATACATCGTCAACGGTTGGGAAAGCGAGCTCACGACCGCAAAGCCGTCCGTCAGCTTCTGGATGCCGGCGTGCGGGTCGCGGATGAGCGAGAGGTCAGCGCGCTGCTGCACAGTGAAGGGATCGTTCGTCCGCACCAGCGGCTGCTGCTTGATCGTGCCGTGGAGCCGCTGGAGCAGCCGCCCTGGGTCGTACATGTACCGCACCGTTCCACTGGACGTGTAGAACTCGCGTGGCAAACGCAGCGGCATCTTCTCGTTGGTGTGCAGCTCGCTGATGTAGATCGAGTTGGCCGGATCGGAGTCGGGGACATAGATCGCCGAGACGATCCAACCGTTCTTGTTGATCCAGGCCTGCAGGTCGTTGCCGGTCGGCGACGCGGTGTGCCGCTCCACCTGCTGCCACTCCTCGGCGGCGTGCGTGAGCTCGGTTCGTATGGCGTTGTCCATACGCCGCGCCGTGATCTCCGAGGCATAGCCGGCGTACTGCACGGCGAGCGAGTTGGCGCCCCGCTCCATCCGCACCGAGAGCTGGTACGAGCGCCACGCGAGCATGGCGAGGCCGGTGGCGATGATGAGAAACGGGACGAAAATCGAGACGCGGTCTGAGCGCTCTCCCCCGCGGGAGCGCGGCTTCAACTTCGCGAGTAGTCCCTCGAGCATGCGCCTTCGATCATTGTCCCGAGCCCGCCGGCGCTACCACCCCGTGAAACTTGGATAGATGCGCGGCGATGGTCTTCTCGATCTGCGCCTTCGGGTAGGGCGCAAGTCGCACTTCGGTCTTCCGATAACTCCCGTGACGATCGACGATGACGAAGAGGAGGCCGGTGGTGTCGATCACCTCGGCGACGATATTCTTGTAATCCTTCATCGTCCCGTACATCAGCGACCGGCCGTTCACCGCGATGAGACGGTCACCGACCTGAAGACCTACGTGCGCGGCCGGACCGTCGGAGCTGATCGATTTGATATAGATCCCAGGTCCGGGAGTCATATCCGTGATCACCGCGCCGAGGTAGCGGCGTCCCGACATCATGTCGCGGATCTCCTGCTCGCATTCGCGCGCGCTGGCGTTGCACCTCCGCACGGGGGTCTGAACGTCCTGCGCGAGAAGGACGGTAACGCCGGCGAAGAAAATGGCGATGGCGAGACGGAGAGAACGATGAGTCATTGGACGCGGGTTCCTCGAACTCATACGAATGTAGTCGATCGCTCGGGGATGCTGATTACAAATCGGAAAAAGTCGAATGAATTCCCTGTGATATCAGCGGTTACGTCGCCGGAACCGCAGGGTGCCGAACGCGGCGGGAACGTGGAAATCCGGCGGCGTGCGGAGCGTGGGATTCCACGCCAGGAACTCGTCGCCGAGCGTCGGATCGCGGTCGATCCGAAAGAGATTGCCGCGCCACGTCTCACCATCCTCCGGCGTTTGGCGGCCCAGCGACGTGAAAGGGATGCGGATGACGATGTCGAATGCCTCTCCATCCCTCCGGATGCCCGCAAAAAGGCCCTCGCACGTCCAAGCGAGATCAGTCGTCATCGTCGGGCGCGTCCCGTCCGGCGACTCGATGCGCGCGTCGAAGGTCGTCCCCAGCGGGTTGACCTCGAGCTCGAAGTACTCGGTGAGGCGTGACGGCGAGAGGAACACTTCGACGACGTCCTCCTGCCAGAGCGGCGCGTCGTGCTCCAGATGCGTGGCGATGATGCGGTCATCGATGCCGGCAAAGACGACCGTCAACATCTCGTCGTCGAAGTAGCCCGCAACGGTGGTTCGCTGGCGTGCCGCCTCGCCGTCGGTAGCTCGCCGCAATGCGACGCGATCGCACACTTCCGGGACGTTCCACGGCTCCTCGATCGTGAAATGTGCGAACGGAACGACCAGCTCCTGCACGGTGCCTCTCCAGTCTATCCTGACGCGAAGCGAAGCGAAGCGGAAGGATCTCCAGTGATACCCGCGCTCTGTGCGGGCTTTACATCTCCCTCTCCCTGCGGGCTCCCTGCGCGGGAGAGGGTGCCGCGAAGCGGCGGGTGAGGGGCGTGCACCCGCGCGAAACGTGGCGACCGACCCGGTTGATACCCCACGTATCGGCGATGCACGCAGAGATGCTTCGCTACGCTCAGCATAGACTGTCCCGAATAGACCGCAACCCCTACTCTGGCTTGTCGTGTGCACGAGCGCGGCGATGGGGACGACGCAGGGGACCATGGTGGATCGAGAACTGGAAGCGCTCAAACGCGAGTTCCTCGCCGAGGCGAAGGCGAAGGTGGGAGAGATCGCGGCGGCGATCGGCAACGGCCGCGACTCCGAGTCGCTCGACCGCCTGGCGTACCTCGCGCATCAGCTCAAAGGCTCCGGCGGCAGTTACGGCTACGCGAGCATCTCCGACGACGCTGCCGAGATCGAGCGCGCCGTCGAGCAGATCACCGCCGGCGACGATCGCGATGCCGGCGAAGCGACCCTCCGCACCAAAATCGAGAGCCTCCGCTCCGCCGTCGACAGTGCCGCCGCCGAGCTCGAATAGCGTTCAGTGCGCGCGCGGGCGGTCGCCGTCCCAGTCCGGCTTCGTCGGGCGATCGACGTCCCGCCGCTTCTCCGCCTCGACCCGGTTGCGGCCCGCCCTCTTCGCGCGATAGAGCGCCTTGTCGGCGTGCACCACGAGTTCCTTCGCCGAGCGCGCCTTCGTCCGCGGGGCGGCTGAGACGCCAATGCTCACCGTTACCTTCAGCGGGCCCGCCTGGGTCGCCGCGATCGTCGACTCGACGATCGCGCGGATCTTCTCGGCGAACGTGATCGCGTCGTCGAGCTCCGTCTCCGGCATCATCACCGCGAACTCCTCGCCGCCGTAGCGCGCCACGAGATCGGTCGCGCGAACCGACTCGCGGAAGACGTTCGACACGCATTTCAGCACCTCGTCGCCGACGGCGTGGCCGTACGTGTCGTTCACCTTCTTGAAAAAGTCGATGTCGACGATGGCGAGGGAGAGCGGCCGGTCGTAGCGCTGCGACTCTTCGAACGCGCGCGACAGTTCGTCCTGGAAGTAGCGGTGGTTGTAGAGCCGCGTGAGGCCGTCGGTGATCGAGAGCAGCTCCAGCCGCTTGTTCGCGTCGATCAGCTCCTTCTGCAGCTCCACGATACGTTTACCGGCGCGGATGCGCGCCAACAGCTCCGGATACTGGAACGGCTTCGTGATGTAGTCGTCGGCGCCGAGCTCGAGCCCCTCGACCTTCGCCTCCTGATCGTCCTCGCCGGTGAGCATGATCACGTAGCGCGCGCGGAGGTTGCGGTCGGACTTCAGCTCGTGCGCCAGGACGACGCCGTCCATGTCGGGAAGGCGGCGGTCGAGGATCGCGAGGTCCCAAAGGCCGGTCGCCAGCATCTGGCGCGCTTCCTCGCCGGTGGCGCACTCGATGGTGTCGTAGCCGGCCCGCGTCATGTAGAAGTTCAGGAGGCGTCGAATGGCGTCGTCGTCATCGACGATAGCGATCGTGAACTTCGTATCCATGCTTCGTATCCATGTCCCGGCCGCGGCTACCGCAAGCGTCCTGCCAGCCGATCGAAGCTCACTCCACGCGCATCGAGATGTCGAGCCCCGCCACCGAGTGCGTCAGCGAGCCAAGCGAGATCCGGTCGACGCCCGTTTCTGCAATGGCACGAATGGTTTGCAGCGTGATCCCCCCCGACGCTTCGAGCGGGACTCGGCCACCAGTCCGGCGCACAGCCTCGGCCATCGTTTCGATCGACATGTTGTCGAGCAGGATGAAATCAGGCTGGAGCGCAAGCGCCTCGTCCAGCTCGGCGAGATCGCGGACCTCGACCATGACCGGCTGGGGCATCTTCTTCTCGCGGATCCGTTCGACCGCCGCCGTGATCGACCCGGCAGCGTCGATGTGGTTGTTCTTCACTAGAAACATGTCGTGGAGCCCGTACCGGTGGTTCTCGCCTCCGCCGCATCGAACCGCGAATTTGTCGAGCAGCCGCAGTCCCGGCGCCGTCTTTCGCGTGTCGTAGATCTTCGCGCGCGTCCCGCTGACCGCATCCACGTAGCGCCGCGTCGCCGTGGCAATCCCCGAAGCACGCTGGATCAGATTCAACACGGTCCGCTCACCAGTCAGGAGCGCCACCACCCTCGCCTCCACCTCGGCGATGACGTCGCGAGGCTTCACGCGATCGCCATCGCTCAGCACCCGCCGGAACGAGCTCGTCGGATCGAGCATCGCGAACGTCGTCTCGGCAAAAATCAGCCCGCAGAACACCCCTTCAGCCTTGGCGATGAAGCGTGCCCGGCCGCGCTGCGCCGGATCGAAAATCGCCTCGGACGTGATGTCGGGAAGGTCTTCGTCCAAAGCGCGGCGGATGAGCGGCTCGACGGAGCTACTCGACAGAGGGGGGGAGAGAAATTCTGGCATCTGCACGATGTTTATCATAGGTAGTTCGTTGACAAGTTGGGGGCGCACCGGCTTCGACGGGGATATGTCGGGGCTTTGGTTGCATGCCGAGCTGATTGCCTCGTAAAAACGATCAAAACTGAGTAGCTGCGAACAACAGCGAACTCGCCCTCGCGGCCTAAAAGCCCGTGAGCGTCCGTCCGGTGGTTGCTCACGCCGCCGGAACGGATGTCATTAAGGTGAGCTAAGGGCGTTCGGTCCGTCTCGCCGTCCGTCACGAAAACTCAGAGGCTGGTTCGCGTTCATCTCCGCTCTTCGAGGAGGCCGCGAACGAGATCAAACGAAGAGCTAAGCATGTAGGAGCCAGGTCGCCACTGTTTCCGGACGCGGGTTCAACTCCCGCCGCCTCCACCAATTCGGAAGTCACTCCGCCTCATACGAATACGGCCGTTACCGCATGAGTCTCGTGAACCCAACGATGAATAGGGAGAGTGCGAGCATCAAAGCGATGGGGAGCGGCATGACAGGAGTTGCAACCGGCGCTATCGCAGCGTGGTACTCACCAATACCGCTAATGACGACGACTGCGGAGCTCGCCGAAGGATCGAACGTCCGAAGTACAGCCCCGTGACGATATCGACGAGGCGGAAACTCTCACCGTAGGCAATCCAAAGCGCGTCAGGTGTGGGTCAGAACGCGATGGCTCCCCTTCTGATAATTTGCGGACGGAATGCGTGTATTGGGCCACAACAGCGCCGCCAGCGGAAACATGATGGACAGCTGTCGTTGCTGCAATGATAAGCGAATGATCTGGCGCGATTCTGATCTGCCCAATGGCGTTACCGCCGCTCCACGGAAAGTCCGGTGGCGAATGGCCGGTACAAATGTCGTCGGTGGATCAAGGTCGTCCCGTCGCACGTGTTGTAATAGTCAGTGTAGTAAATCGTGCACCCGTCGGAATCCAAAGCGAAGGCGCGCAAGGGGAAGTCAAGCGGGATCGTCGCGAGTAGATGAAGGTCTGAGCCTCGCATGCGTCGAATAGCGACCCCCGGATTCCCGATGTAAACTTGATCAGCACGGTCCCAAACGAGTTGTCCACCGTTGATTGGAATCGTCGTCACCAGCGTCCAATTCATGTCATATATAGACACGTCGTTTACGTCGACGACATAAATAGAGTTGGCCGGCGACACCCAAGCTCCTGCTGGTGAGGTAGTTTACCGACGGCCTGTCCTCACACCGCGGTCAGCAGGCCCCGGGAACCCCGGGTTGACAGAACTTCACGAAAAACGCAGTCTCGGTAGCCACTTGTCACATCCACGAAAAATCGCGAACAGCGCCTCCGCTTCAGCGGTTGAGCACCACGGCGAGGTGCTCGCGCGGTTTCGCGGAACCAGCGCCACCGTCACGGACCTCCGCTACGGGGCTGCCCTGACTACCGAAGCACATCAGCACGAACGGCCGGTTTTCGGCATCGCCATGGTTGGCCGCGTCGACGAATGCTTCGGCGCGTCGAAGTTTGATTGCGTACCCGGGACGATTCTTTATTGCCCACCGGGCGAAGTGCACGCGGATCGCGTAGAGCGCGGCGCCCGCGTCATCGCCATCGATTTCGATCCTGACATTCTGCGTGGACTGTCCGCGCCGGCGCTGCAGCCCCAAATTCGAAGAACCGATCTGGCAACGACGATCGGTGCGCTTCTGCAGCGGCAAGCACGAATCGACGATGATGTTTCGCAGCTCGCAATTGAAGGACTGACGCTCGAGCTGGCGGCTGAATTCACTCGCGCGTCGCACGACGTTCGCGCGCCCGGCTGGCTGCTCGGATTGCGGGCCATGCTCGATGAATCGTGGACTGAACGCGTGACGCTGGACGATGCTGCACGGTATGCCGGAAGGCATCCGGCTCACATCGCACGGGAGTTCCGGCATCACTTCCACTGCACCATCGCCGATTACGTCCGCAATCTGCGCGTCGAGCACGCGTCCCAGCTGCTGCGCACCACCGAACGGCCGCTCGCCGAGATCGCCCTCGAATGCGGCTTCGCCCACCAGGCGCACTTCTGTCATGTGTTCAAGACAATCAACGGAATGACGCCCGCCGTCTATCGGCGGTTCTGGCGCTCATCGGCTGCTACAACGCTCGATTCGTGATAGACGCCGCCCACTCGCTGCTCATACGTTGAGTGCATGATGCCCAGAACAGCGGCCGCGAACCAAGGATGCCTCGCTGTCCATTTCACTGCATTCCTGCTGTTCTCAGTAGTGCAATCGGTCGCCGGCGCGGTGGTTGAGGGTGTGCCGCCGCGCGCGCTTACCGATCCCAGGTCGGTCGTGTCGCAGCCCCTTGCCGGAGCCACGGCCGTTCCGCTGGCCGATCTTTTCTTCACGCGTGGAGGAACTGACGCCGTCTGGGTGCCGCACTCGGATGCCATCGTCATCTGCACCAATCTCACGGGCCGCTACAACCTCTGGACAATCCCGGCGAACGGCGGCTTTCCGCTCCAGCTCACGCAATCCGATGACCGGCAATTGGGAGTAGCCGCCTCGCCCGACGGCAAATGGATCGCCTTCCAGTCCGATCACGGTGGCGACGAGATCTACGACCTCTATGCGACGCCGGCGTCCGGCGGCGCCGTAGTCGATCTGACGAACACGCCCGATGTCGACGAAGAGAGCGTTATCTTCTCTCCGGATGGTTCGATGCTTGCCTTCACCCGTAGGCCCAAGACCGAGGCGTCCAACAACATCGCCGTCATGGATTTTGGCACGCAGAGTGTGCGGCAGCTCACGCACGAGGCGGTGAAGGACTTCGCGTGGAGCGCCGTCGCGTTCTCGCACGACGGCAAGTCCATTCTGGCTGATCGGACGAACGCAAGCGGCACAGAGGCCGAAGCTTGGTGGATCGACATCGCGTCCGGAACGCGAACCCGCCTTACACCTCCGCAGAAATACAATACCGCTACTGATCTCTCGTCCGACGGCCGCTATGTCGCGCTGACGACGGAAACGGCGTCCGGTGCCCATCAGGCGGCGCTGCTCGATCTGCACGACCAATCGGTTCGCATCCTGAAGCCCGATGTCTGGCCCCAAAGGTCGGACTATTTTTCTCCGGACGGCCGCACGCTCCTGTTCAAAAGCTACATCGATGGGAGGACTACCTTCACCCGGTACGACCTCCCCACGGGGATATTGGCGCCGCTGTCGCTGCCGGACGGGTTCAACGACGAGGCCAGCGACCAGAACGGCTTTTCGCCGGATGGCTCGCGCATCGTCGTCGCGCATCAGGCCAGCACCACGCCGTTCGACTTCTGGATCGTAGATGCGAAGAGCGGCGCCGCGCGGCAACTGACGCGCTTCGGCCTTGCGAGCATCGATTCCGGCCGCCTGCCGAAATCGCAGATCGTGCACTACAAGAGCTACGACGGAACGGTGATCAGCGCCTTTGTGTGGATACCGTTCAACCTGGCACGCGACGGCAAGGCGCCAGCCGTCGTCCTGCCGCACGGCGGGCCCAGTTCACAGTACATCGAACGCTTCGACCGCACGGCGGTGGCGCTAGCCTCGCGCGGGTTTGTGCTGATCGCACCGAACGTGAGGGGCTCGACCGGCTACGGCCGCGCCTTCCAGAATGCGAACTACAAGGATCTTGGGGGCGGCGATCTCAAGGACGAAATCGCGGGCGTCCGTTTCCTCGTCGACACCGGCTATGTCGACGAGAAGCGGATTGGCATCACCGGCGGCTCCTATGGGGGGTTCATGACACTGATGGCGATCGCCAAGACGCCCAGCCTGTGGGCGGCGGGCGCTGACCAATACGGGGTCATCGACTGGCACGCGATATGGCTTCACGCGGACCTTCCGGATCGGCAATATTTAGAGAGTTACCTGGGCGATCCGGTGAAGAATAAGGACACCTACACGGCGTCGAGCCCGCTCACCTTCATGAAGAACGCGACGGCGCCGCTCCTGGTTTTGCAGGGCGACAACGACGCGCGCGTCACCAAGGACCAGGCGGAGAAGGTCGTCGATGTGATGAAGGCGAATGGCCGCACGGTCGAAGCGCACTTCTATCCCGGCGAAGGGCACGGCTTCGTCAAACGCGAAGACCAGATCGACGCGCTTGAGCGCACAGTCGAGTGGCTGGAGAAATACCTGATGAAGTAATACGACTGTCGTGTCTGGTGGTCACGCGGGGCGGGTTCCGACACACGCGCGCCAACGAACCTCAAAAATACGGCGCCACGTTCGTGGCAATCGTCCGCATCTCGTCATCGCTGAGCGGCACTGTCGTGCGAAACGTCAGCCACTCCTGCCGCGCGTAGGGCGGTCCGAGGTCGCTGCCGTAGAGGACGCGTTTCAGGCCGACCTGACGGATGCGGGCGGCGAAGCGCTTCAGCTCCTCCTCCGGCTGCTCGTCCGCGACCGTGGCGACGTCGAAGTAGACGTTCTTCATGCGCGGGTCGCCTTTCTGGATCGCGTCGGCGAACACGCCGAGGGCGGAGTCGGTGTAGCCCGGGCCGCCGCCAGCGAAGTGCGCGATCTGCACCACGATATCCGGAGCCTCGGGGAGGAGCTGGTCGAGAAACACCTGCGAGTGCTCGGCACCGTAGGTCGGGTCGATCGTCCAGAGGTGCGCGACGATCGGCATCCGCAACCGGTTCGCGGCGCGGAAGAACTCCTTCATCGTCGCCACGTGCTGCGGGTTCTTCAGGTCGATCTGCGAGTTGCCGAAATGGAGCTTCACCCCCTTGAAACGGCCGCTCTTCGCGCAGCGTTCGAGCTCCTCGAGGGCGTAGTCCTTCAGCGGATTCACGCTCATGAAGGCGATGAGGCGGCCGGGATAGCGCGCGACCTGATCGGCGTTCCAGTCGTTCTCCGCGCGCACCTTCTCGAGCTCGTTCTCAACGTTCTTGTGAAACGGGCTGCCGAACCAGTACGCGGCCGAGAGCACCACCGCGCGCCGGATGCCGGCGGCGTCGAGGTTCTTGATCAGCGCATCGGCGTTGTACTCCGTGCGGACCGTCGGGCCGGGAAAGACCGGCGACTCCGCGGCGATGCGCCACTTCCCATCGACGCCCTTGCGCAACGACATCTGCACCTCGCCGAAATGCTTGTCCGGACGTGTGAAGTAGCCGGCGACGTAGCCGGTCTCGCCGTCGAGGTGGACCGCCACCGGCGTCACGGTGTACGGCCGCGCGAAGCGACCGCCGAGGTAGTCGGCGACGGCCGCGCGGCCCTTGATCCAGTTATGGTCGTCGTACGTGTAGACGACGCTATCCTCGGTGAAGAGATCCTGGAGCGCCTTCTTGTCGTTCCAATGCGAGGCACGGTCAGCCAGAAGCTGCGTGACCTCCGGCGGCACGTCGACCGCGTGCAGCGGTTGTTCCCCGCCGAGCTTCGCCGCCTCGGCGCTGAGGAGGTGCTGATGGTGGTCCGCCGCCGGCGCCACGTTACACGACGGCGCGGACTTGGTGGATGCACAGGCGGCGAAAAGAAGCGATGCGAGAACGGCGAGCGCGCGGTGCATGCGCGCATAGTACGACATCGTTCGTAGTCAGCTCGCTTGCGCCGGCGGGACTTGCCGGGCGAGATTACTGAACCGCGCGACGTCGCGCGAACGACGCGATCACGTTCAGCCCACGCTCCACATCCGCCGCCGTGTTCGCAAGCCCGACCGACATGCGGACGGCGCCGAAGGCGTCGCGCGACTGCGCGTTCGCGGCGAAATCGAATGCGCTTTCGGCGCAGCCGGGGTTACAGAAACAGCCGCCGCGGAGCGAGACGCCGGCGTCGCGCGCGCGTCTCTCCACATCGGTACAGAAGACGCCGTCGACGTTGAATGCGACGGTTCCGCCGCGGGCGGTGCAGGTCGGGGGGCCGTAGATGGTGACGTGCGGCATCGAGGCTAGCTCGCTGAGGAGGATGTAGGTCAGCTTGCAGACGTGGGCGGAGAGGCGGAGCATCTTGACCTCGTCGAGCAGTATCTGTGCTTCCCGCCGCTGGTGGTGCTGGCAATCGCGGTCGGGTTCTGGCGTGGCCGGAGGAGCAGCATCTCCATCCTCCTCACTGCTTTTCTCGCCACGACGCCCGTGTTGATTCTCGCGCTCTACGTCTTCTCCGGCCGGAACAAGCCGTTCATGATCTTTCCGGTCATCACCTTCGTGTTCGTCAGCGCGGATGCCGCGCTCGCCCGTTTTCGCGCGAACGTCGCAGCGATCGCGGCTGTTGTCGTCCTCGCCGCCGTTGCGGGCGCGTTCGCCGGCCCGCCGTTCGTGCACTTCATCGTCCCCACCGCCGACGTCGTAGAAATGTGAGTTCCGTTCACGATCCATCTCGCCGACGGCACGAGCATCTCGTCGCAGAGTCTCCGCGGGAAGGTCGTCGTCCTCGATTTCTGGGCGACGTGGTGCGTGCCGTGCCGGCAAGAGCTGCCGCTGATCGAGAGACCTATCGAGCCACGACGGACCAGCAAGACGTGGCCTTCTTTGCCGTCGACGGCATCATGACCGACGCGCCCGGCGAGGCGGGCGACACCGCAGAGCGGGCCTCGGCGTACTTTCGACAAGGTGGATTCAGCATTCCTCTCGCATGGCCGGCGGCACGATCGAATAGGTCTCGGTCGCGAACGAGACTCACCAGTTGAAAGCCGGCCGCGCGTTCGTAGTCGGCGGGAACTTAAAGCAGCGCCAAGTTATACTTGGCATCATCATACTCAAGGTTCGCCGCACGCTCCAGCAACGCGACTGCACGCGACACGTTTTTGGGCTCTTCGCTATGTCTTAGATAATAGTTCGCCAGGTTGTACTTAGCCTGCGAATCACCCTGTTCCGCAGCGTTTTCGTACCACGTCACCGCGCCTCGTTCATGTTCCGTTCTACTCCAACTCCGAGCTCGTAATTGATAGCGAGATTCGTTTGAGCTGTGGGCTCACCCTGCTCGGCAGCGGCGCGATACCAATGAACAGCGGCGATATGGTCGATCTCAACGCCGACACCGTGATTGAATAGCCACCCAAGCACGCACTGGGCTTTCGGCTCGCCCCCCCTCCATAATCTCCGCGAGCGGTGGTTTTGGATCAAAATCGGTCACGGCTTATTCCACGGCCCATTCGGCTTTGGAACGTGATTCGGGTCTGCGAACTGTGCGACTAGGCACAGCAGGCAAGTTATCATAGGGCGGGCCGGGCCGGCCGCAGCTAGTCCATGTAGAACTCAGCGTCGCACCGAACAACACGGCCGCGCTGATCGAACACAATGTTGCGAACGAAGTAGTTGTCGCGCTCTGTGGATTGTTTCGAGTAGTACCAGACCGTTTCGCCGTCTGGAAACGTTTTCCTAAGCAGTGGTTCGCCAAGTGACCGCTGGACGTCGTGTTCAGTCATTCCCGGCTTCACCGAACGGAAAGCCTCCTCACGGTATGCGGATGCGTACCGCGTCCGCTCCGGGCAGATCATGGGAAAGAGCACTTCACCAACAGGGGACAGCATCGACTTTGTGATGCGAGTAAACGTGTCTTCCTTGGTCGGGTGGTACAGATCGTAGCTCCGCTGAACGTGATATGCAGCTGCGACGACGCACGTCGCCGACAGCACGGCGATTGCGACGAACGAAGCGAGAACAGTTATGGAGCGTTTGCCGGTCATAGGCATGCTTTTTTTTGACATCCCGACGCTTGGCTCGGTGGCGCCCAGTCAGGATGTTTCTTCATGAAATTGTTGTCTACCGGTCCGCCCTTTACCAACTGAAAGAGGTTGATCACGGGCGGGCACATGATCACCAGCCAGCCGTTCGGCAAAATCACGGCCGTACAGTAGTCGACTATCTTCACAGGGTTACTCTTGCAATCAGGCGGGTAAATGCCGTCCACGTCGCATGTCTCTCCAGGCTTGCAATCTTTAATTGGGCAGGGAACAGCGCCGCCACATTTCTCCGGCTTGTAAGGGATCGGAAGGTGTGAGTAATTAGCGACTGGCGTCAACCCGCGCGGATCCTTCAGCGTAACCGGCTCGTTAAACCCATATGAGTACAGGCTGCCACCTCTCTCGTGATTCAGCGGGTCCTCGCTAAGGAAACGCCCAATATTCGCCGCGTAGAAGCGAGCCCTGTAAAAATTTGTGCCATCAGCGTCGCCTATTTCGCGGCTTGTGTATCGGAATGGTTGTTGAGTTGCTTCGGAGACCGAGCGAGGCTCACCCCAAGCGTCGTATGTGTACACGTTGAGCGTAGCGCCATCAGACGAGTTCACAGCCCCAACCGAGCCGAGTCCATCAACATCATAGTATGTGACCGTGGCGCCACTCTTGAGCGCGATCGGCTCATCGACGTCGGACCCGTAGAGATATTCGTTGGAGCCATCGCCGAGTATGTTCAAGCCGTCGTAGAAATACGTCGTGGTGACACCGCCGACGATCTTACTCGTCCGGCGACCTTGGTAGTCATACCGGTACGTTGCCACCGCCAAGCCCGAAACGCTGGTGAGACGATCGTCAGAATCCCATCCGAAAGTCAGCCCGGTTCTCGAAGCGGTGTTGCCGTTCGCGTCATAGGTATAGGTATTCGCACCATCGCTCGTGAGCCTTTGCCAATTGTTCGGATTCGCGCCGATCTTTTGATAGAGATAGGTAGCGGTCACGCCGCCGGTCGTGTCCGTCAGACGGTTTCCGATGGAATCGTAAGTCCACGCATCGGTCCGGCCGGGATACTCAGCTCGCTTGAGTTGGTATGCGTTGTCGTAGGCGTAGTGTGTTAAAGCGTTGGAAAGCCCGAGTGCCGGGACGGTTGCCGTCATGCTTGTGCGCTGGTCGAACTTTATGTTCGAGGCGGCGTCCCAATCGTAGTCATAGCCGTATTGGAAGCGTGCCAGGCTTCCGGCAGTCGGATGCACGTTGTCGACGGAGCTCAGTCGGTTATTACTATCGTACGTAAAGAGGCGTTGTTGCCCGTTCGGGAAGTCGATCGAGGCGGTCTGGCCGCCATCGAGAACGTACCGATACTTGAACTGACCGGTGGCGTTGCTCCAGGTGATCGTGTTCAGACGACCGTTCGGATAGTAGGTGTACGACGCGCTCGCGCCGCCCGTCACCGCATAGCTCGCCACCGCATCGCGGGCGTCGTACGAGTAGTTGATCGTTCCGCGCGTCCCCTGCGTATTGCTCGTCATGCGGAACGCGTTGTCGTAGCTGAAGGTGTGCGTCTCGTTTGGTGTCAGCGATGTATCGGTTACCTGAGAGAGGTTCTGCCCCGTGTAGGTGTATTCAATATACGTCCCGTTGGGATACGTCTTGCGCGTCAAACGCTTGAGGTGATCGTACTGGTAGGAGATCGACTGATTCTTGCGGTCCGTTTTCGAGCTGAGGAGATTGTCCGGAAAGTAAGCATATGATTCGTGCGCACTGTCCGGAAAGACGGTGGCGGCGAGCCGCCCGAATGCGTCATACTGATATGAGGTCGTGTTGCCGTTGGCGTCCGTGAGGGATGTCAGCAGAGCCCGCGTGTAGCCATAGATCGTGGCTTTGCCGAGCGCGTCGATCGAACGACGCAGGCGGCCGAACTGATCGTAGCCCTGACTCGTAAGGTTGCCGTTGGGATCTGTCACGTCGACGAATGTCAGACCGGTCGTCGAATCGTAGCGATCATAGACGTAGTTCGTCGATACGAGACACGGCGTTCCCGGAGCGCCGGCGACGCAGTATGGCGACGTCACTCCGGGGCGTTTGATCGAGGTGATCCGGTCGGCGGCGTCGTAGACGTTCGAGAACGTCAGAAACGCCCCCGCCGTGTCGTTGACTCCGTCAGCGAGAACGCGTCCGAGAGCATCGTACGAATAGGTACGTGCGAAGCGGACCCCGCTGTCATTGTTTGCAGGGGGGAGAGCAGTCGCCGTGTCCCCTTGTGGTGTGTAAGTGTAGTCGGTCGAAAAACCTGCGGCGTCAACCTGAGTCGTCACGCGACCGTGGTCATCGTACGTGTACGTCGCGAGCAGATCGTTCGTCGCGCCGTCGCTCTCCACTCGCCAGACGTGGTATAGCGCTCCCGGTGCCGGCGAGCCAGCGGGCCAGTAGTCGTACTTCCAACCCTGCCAACTTGGATCTAGGTTGCCGGTCGCGGGATTGTGCGGCGTTACAGCGATCACCTTCCCCGGGAATGAGGGATCGTAAGCGTAATCGATCCGAACCGTCAGTGGGCCACCGACATCCCTGATGACAGATGACACGTGGGCCTGGCTATCGTAAGCGTATGCCGTCACAACTCCGACTTCGTCCGTCGTTTGCGCCACCGTGCCGTCCGCATTAGCGACCGCGGACTGCGTACCGCCGCCCGGAAAGGCGCGTTGACTGACAAAGCCATTTGCGCCATAGGTATAGATCCATCGGTTGCCGACAGAATCGATCTTCGAGCTTTGATTCGAGTGCCCGTCGTAGTTGTAGGTGTACGTGTAAGTCTCACCATCCTCGGTGTAGGTGGCGGTTCTCGCAAGAGAATCATACGTGATCGTCGAGATCGTTCGAGCCCACGGGTCATCGATGCGTGTCAGTAACGGTGCGAAACGAACGCTTGTGTAGGTATATCCGACGCGTCTACCACCCGCATCCGTCGTGCCCGTGAGCGTTCCGTTCGATGCGTAGTCGTACGTGATCGTCCGGCCTGTATGATCCTGTACCGAGGCAAGACGGCCGTTAGCGCCATAGTAGACGTCGAGATAACGAGCCGACCCTCCCGAGTCGGCGACATGAACGAGACGTCCGGACCCGTCGTAAGTGTATGCCAGCGTATTACCGAACTCGTCCGAAAGCGTGGTAAGGCGTCCGTCAGCGTCGAACGAAAGGCGCGCCGCGTTATCGCGAAGGACGAGCGCCCACGTTCCGTCGCCATTGTGTGTGAGCGTATCGTAGCGATTTACCGGAGAGAACGTGCCATCATTGTTCTCGATATAGCGATAGCGTGCGCCATCCGGCATGACGACATCGGCTTCGTGGCTGTAGGTACTCGGTGCAGAATAGAGATAGGTTGCGTAGTAAAGATGCGCGGCCAAGCTGCTCGTCCACCCGATGCCGAGAAGGCCGTCAATTGGACGCGAGCTTTCATATGTGCGGCTCACCGCCAGCGGAAAACCGGGTGTGGTGATCTGCATATCGTAGGCTGCCGACAGGTAGTTCCCGGTCGCCACAAGGCAAGGCGAGCCGGTGCAGAGACTGCATGAGGCGTCCGGCGCGCTCTTAGGCGCGCTCGACTGACCGGCGACGTCGGCAGCTTTACTCCCGCCCCCCGATCCACTTCCGCCCGCCGGCCCCGAGCATGCGGCATTCAGTGGCACTATTGGTGGCGGAGGCGGAGGCGATGCCGGCGCGCAAAATTGCGCCACCGCCGGTGAAACGAGTGAAAGGCAAATGACGGCGGCCAGCGAAAACGGCTTGAACAACTTTGCATGACGCCCGATCCCTCAGTACCAGATATTTGTCAGAATTTGGCCGGTCGCGGTATTGCCGATGGCGTCGGTCGCGGAGACAGTCACTATGTACACGCCCGGTGCGACCCACATGCCATTATCAGCGCGTCCGTCCCATGTGATGGTGACGTGGCCAGCCGCTTGTCCCTGTTGCGTCACCGTACGGAGAATAGAACCGGTCGACTGATTCTTGAACGTCACCTGGATTGTCGCAACCTGCGATTGATACGTGGTCAGATCGAATCCGACGGTTTGCGTGCCGAAAGCTGGACCGTAATACGGCGCCGTCACGGACACCGGGCCGACAGTCGGTTTCGAACCGTAGAGAATGACGGCATTCTTCGGAAACGTAGTCACGAAGCACGCGGTAGTCGCATGGTTCAGATCCGTTCGAAGAACACCGGCGTCATCAACGCCCGACCAGTAGACGGTCTTTCTGCCCGATGGCTCGTAGACTTGGTTTTCGAAACAGTAGTCGGTTGAACCGCACGGCTGCGTCTCGGTATTGACAGAAAACACCACGTAAACGCGGCAAGGTTGGTTGAAGGTATAGGTCACCGCGAGTGGCGTGTTGTTCAATGGATCGAACGTCGCCGAAAGCGACGGGTAATACTCAATATCAGTGCCGCTCCGGTATACGTTCGTCTGATCCCAGCTCAGAGTCGCGCCGGCCGCCGTGACGGATGCGACGGCGAAGTAGGGGCCATCCGGAAGCAGTGCGCCCGCATCATCCCGACCATTCCAACTGTCGACGAAGGTGCCCGCAGCGCGGGTACCATTGAACAGCGTTCGCACAGTTTGGCCGGCCGCATTCCGAAGCGAAACGGTCTCCGAGCCGGCGACAGGGATTGTCGATGTATATGGAATGGTTCCGCCCGTGGCGCCGCTCACCTGGTATATCGCCTGCGTGAAATTGAAATTAGATAGTACGACTGTAGATGTTGCGCTCGCTGAATTGCCACCGCTGTCGCTCGCTCGGAGGCGCAGAGTGTATGTACCGTTAGCGACGGTGAGAGTCGCCCAATTGAAGAGCTCCGAATCGCTCGCAGGATTAGCGGACGTCGCGAGTTGGGTCCAGGTTGTCGGAGACGAACCACTGCCGTACTCGAGGGTCCAGGTGGTGAAATGCATGTCGGTGGCCGTGCCTGTTATCTGAAGGTTGTCAGAACCGCGAGAGATGTTCGAAAGGCTCGTCCCGGTCGTGGGCGCGGAAATCGCGACGATGGGGTAGGTGGTATCGATCGTCACGGCCAGGGCACCCGCGCTCGACGATTGACCCACCGCCGCCGTGACCTGCACCTGATAGTCCGCATCGGGGAGGAGGATGCCAGAATCGTTCCGTCCGTCCCAGGCGTGGCCGATCACCGCCGCCTGTAGGTTGACCGTGCGAACGGTCGCACCGTTCGAATCAGCGATCAAAATCGTCCATGACGCCGTATCGTAGTTCGTCGATCCAGATACGACGTCCGTGTCCTTGATGCCATCTGCGTTGGGACTGAAGACAGGAGATGTCAAAGTGATTCCGCTGAAGGTGAGGGCTCGGGACGAGTCGACGACCGCATAGCCGCGGATCGGTGCGGCGACGTCGCTGGTCGCACTGGAACTGTCAATCTCGTAGCCGTATGTTGCGTTGGGCACAACGCTTCCGGCTGAATCGCGGCCGTCCCATTCGAAAGATCCAGAGAGCGAGCCGGAAACGGTTCTGATGACGTTGTTCAAGTTATCCGTAATAGTCATCGTTCCGCTTCCGTTTGCACTCGCGTCGATCTGGACAAACGTGGAGACCGGAAGGAGCGGCGCAAATGCGCGATTTTTCGGGAGCGCCGAGTTGTAGTAATACGCGTCGTTCGGCACCGCCGTCAACCACGGTTCGTAAAGAACAGTCGACGGCACCGACTGACCGTGGCCCGGCCCCGCGCCAGAAGGACCGTCGGCCGAGCTCCAGTTGCAAAGGCGCGCGTCTACGGTGCTTGAACTGGCGTTGATGATTGCCGAAGCGTTCTGCGTAAAGGTGCAGTTTCGAATCGTTGGCGTGTAAGACCCGTTTCCGATGGAGATGGCCGCGCTCGTGGAGGAAGCAAAAGTAACAAAGGTCAGCGTCGGTGACGCGCCATTCGAGAGCGCGACGCCGGTCGGAAGGCCGGTGATGGTCGCGAAACTGATCAAAGGTCTGGCGGTCGCGCCGTCAACGATCACACCAATGGTCGAGCAGGTCGCAATCGTTACGTGGTTAATGTTCGGCGAGCAGCTATACACGTAGATCGCACGACCGAACGTTGCGCCGGCGGAATCGATCGTCGCATACGAGAGAGTACTCGTCGGATCTGACGTTGCAAGGAACTCGATGTCTCGCCACACTCCGGCGGTGGCCGTAGTTCGGGTAGTTGTGAATACGATCGGCTGCGACGACGTGCCGACGGCCGTCAGCTTGCCGCTGACCTGCAAACTCTGGCTGTCGGCCATCCTCACCGTTACTCCTGACTGGATCGTGAGCGCCCCACCCGAGGTGACAGTGACGCCGGTAAGAATGTCCCACGAGAGTCCGAACGCGCGCCATGTTTCAGCCCCCCCATGTTGCCGCCCCGGTAGCCGATGTTGTTCTTCGCGCCGCCGCCGTTTCCGGTGCTCGTGAGATTGCTCGCATCGAGAACGTCAATCCCGGGCCCGACGCTGATCGCGTAATTCGTGAAGTTCGTGATCGTCGTGTTACGTACCTCGAGCGCTCCACCCGTCACATAGAGACCATATGCCGTGCCTCCGTTGAAGGTGCAGCTATCGATCACCGGGTGTGCCGCGGCGAGGTCGATCCAGATTGCGCTTCCAGCCAAAGTGCTGATCGTCACGTGATCGATATGGGGGGAGGAGCCCGCGATGTACATCGTGCGCCCCGCGCTCCAACCTCCCGAATCGATATTCACGTACGAGACGGTGCTCGTCGGATCCGACGTGGACCGGAAATCGATCCCTTTCCATGCTCCCGCCGCAGGGGCGGAGCGGGCTGTCGTAAAGACGATCGGCTGCGATGACGTTCCGACCGCGGCCAGCTTTCCGCTGACGAGCAGCGAGCTTGAATCAGCCACCTTAATTGTCACCCCGGGTTGAATCGTAAGGGTAACACCCGTGTTGACGGTCACGTCGCTGGTGATGTTGTAAGGGCTACCGGCCGTCGTCCAAGTAGCGTTCGTCGTGATTGCGCCGGAAACATTGGTCTGGGCGAAACCAGCAGCGGCGCAGAAACTCAGCGCGACCAGTGCAATGAGATGCCGTTTCATCGACTTCTCCGGGCCGACGGACTCTTGGTATCGGGACGCCCAGGATGGAGCCGGAGGGCTTGTGCCGCTACGGGACCGTAGGTGCTTACCCAGTCGACCGCAAGGATCTGAGCTGAGCGCGGAACTTCACACTCGATGCTGGCAACCGGTTGAGTCGGCGAATCGTGCGTGCAGAGAAGTTTTCCGTCGGCAAAAACGAGAATATGAGCGGGTTGTTTGGCGAATGTCGTCGCCGCCGGGCCATTGAGTACGAGATTGAGGCGGTCGTTTCGGCTTCTGAATAGGCCGCGTTTCCCTCTTACGAATCCAAGGGTCATTCTCGGAGACGTGTCGTCGAGAATGAAGAGTCCCTCGTGATGAGCCGCGAGGCCACCCGTATGTGGCGTGAGTGACGATCCCTTCCGATTTGCGGCGTCGGAAAGAAAGTCGCGCGTTCGGTTGCCGGTTGCAATCACGGAACCCTCAGGGAGCGGCGTTGTAGCGATGGCGACGACAAAATCCGGCAACTCGGGAACATAAATCGTGCCGCTTTCGTCCTTGCCGTCCCACTGCTCTATCACAGCTCCGGCGACACGGGGTTCGCGATTAACGATGGTCCTGAGCACGGGGCCCTCCGCCTTTCCAGCCCGCGTAGTGCGGCTCGTGCCCGCTTGGATGTGTACGCGCGACGGTGTCGCCAGCGTATAGGAGAGGATGCCGCTCGCGCGGTCGTAGTAGTTCGCCGAAACCGTCGTCATTGCCGAGGTCGTTTTAGCTGCGGGAAACCAGGTGCTCGTCCTTCCCGAAGAGGTGAAGTCGACTTTGAACGAGTACGCTTCATCCGCCACAACGCGCCCATCATCGTCCTTGCCATCCCACTTCGCGCGGTAGGTGCCGCCAGACACTTCAAGGAGGTGAACGAGATGGCGAACGACAAAACCGTCGCGGTCGACAACCAGGATTTCGAGTTGCCCGTTACCGGCAGTGATGCAGTCAATTGCGGATGTCTGGCCCGCCGATGGGTTGAATGCGCTCGGCGAAACCTCGACTCGAAGCGATGGATTCTGCGCATCGATGTTGAGAGAAAGCAATACGCAGCAAAGACCGTCAACCAAGGCGAGCGAGCGCGGCATTATCGAGCCTCCAAGCCTGACCTTTTTGGGTAAGGATGTTGAATTAAGGGACGTAAAGGCCGGTAAATTCCGCTCGACAAACGAGGTCTGCCGCTATCAGCAACTCTGCTCCGGCATGGCCTTTCGCGGGGGAGGCGTGGGTGAAAGCGACGCCGCAGCTACTCCAGCTGTTGAGCGGTCCAACCCCGTTTATCAACAGCGTTTCGCGACAGGTGACGTCCGAGCGAGGCGATCACGTCCAGCCCGCGCTCGACATCCGTCTCGGTGTTCGCGAGGCCGACCGACATGCGGACGGCGCCGAAGGTCGCCTTTGATTCGGCATTCGCCGTGAATCCGAATGCATGCTCGGCTGCGCCGGGGTTACAGAAACAGCCGCCGCGGAGCGAGACGCCGGCGTCGCGTGCACGTCGTTCCACCTCCGGGTAAGGCACGCCATCGACGTTGAACGCCACCGTGCCGCCGCGGGCGGTGCAGGTCGGGGGGCCGTAGATGGTGACGTGCGGCATCGAGGCTAGCTCGCTGAGGAGGATGTAGGTCAGCTTGCAGACGTGGGCGGAGAGGCGGAGCATCTTG
>DASXHZ010000051.1:0-62664 GCA_036488085.1 Thermoanaerobaculia bacterium | reverse complement strand
CGAGATGGGGGTTCGCTGCCGCTTCACCCCCACCTGCAGCCATTATGGCGAAGGGGCGATCCGCAAGTACGGGGCCCTGGTGGGGACGGCGAAGACCGCCTGGCGGATCGCCCGCTGCGGCCCCTGGACTCCGCTCGGCACCTACGATCCGCCCTAGGCTTCGCCTCGCACCTCCCGATCCATCCGAGGATATCGGGTTGAACCCGGGAGCGCGGCTGTGCTACCCTCCGCCGGTCTGAAGGACGCGTGGCGCATTCGTCTAGGGGTCCAGGACGCCGGCCTCTCACGCCGGTAACACGGGTTCGAATCCCGTATGCGCTACCAACTTCCAGCTAAGTGTTTGAGCCGCAAAGCTCGACTTCTGCTCGACTTCTCCTGAGTCGCGATTCGAGCGCGAATCGGACGCGAGTTGGGCACATTTGGGCACATCTTCTCCTGTAGCGTCCTTTTCGATGTCGGCCGTGTTCGTCGCCGAAGAGTTTGGCTATCATCGCGGAACCGATGTCAGACAAGCTGATGGAGGCGTATGAGCTGTACTTGCAGGAACGCACGCGCCTCACCTCCGCCAAGCAGGAAGCGGCAAAAAGCTACGACCAAACAATCCTCACGTTTTCCGCCGGAGCGGTTGGACTATCGATCACGTTTCTGAAAGAGATCGCACCGAAAGCGCACTCGCCCGGTCCGCTCTACGCCGCGTGGATTTTCTTCGGCATGGCCATGCTCTCCACGCTCTATTCCCTTCTGGTAAGCCAGCGTGCGAGCGAAGAACAAATTGCGGACCTCGATCGGCGGTACGCCGCTCTCGTCGCAGTCGACCAAGACGAAGTGGAGAACGCACCCTCTCCCTCGGCGCTGACGCGGTTTGGCGTGACGCCGCGATGGCTCACTCGGTTTCAGGCGATGTTCTCGCAGCCACCGTCATTCTTCGGATCGGCGGTAAAATGGCTGAACCGACTCGCAGCGGTCTTTTTCATCATCGGTGTGCTGCTTTTCGGTTGGTTCGCCAAGCAGAATTGGCTGACCGGCGAGGAATCTCATGAGCAGCAAAAACAACTTGGGCAACGACAGACCTCAACCACGACTCGACACTGACCGTATCGACGGAGGCCTCGGTGCAAAACCCGATCGAGGCGTGCTTCCGCCCATCGAGAATCGTCGACCGGCACCTCCGTCAACGCCGAGTCCAAAGGGGAAATAGCTTCATGGCCGAACAGAACTCCAACAACCGCAGCACCGCCGGATGGGGCGAGATGAAGAAGGGATATGCGACCGACTCCGGCGTACTGCCCCCGCTGGATAAGGGCTCCGCATCGTCATCATCGTCATCAATATCCCAGAGCGGCTCCTCTCAGAGTAGCGGGGCCTCTGGATCAGGATCGAACAACAAGTGAGTCGCCAAGACGATCGTGTCGACAACATCGTACTCGGCGACATCGCGAATGGCTGCGTAGCAGAGGCAGGGGTGTTGCCGCCGCTGCCGCCTTCTTCGACAGTTGGCGCCAAGACGAACACGCCGCAGCTCACGCCGCCGCCGCAACCGACCTCGAAGGAGCCTAAGTGATGGCCGACGATGACCACCTCGGGCAGTCCGTCCAGCCGACTGATCATGCTATCGGTGAGTTCGGAGAAGCTCCCACCGCTGGCGTTCTGCCGCCGATCGCCGTGATCTTCGCGCCGACTCAACCCCTCCCGGCTTCGCCATCTCCAGCGTCACCGGCATCGCCGGAACCTTCGTTTACGCCATCCGCTCCGCAGACAGCCCAAACGAGTGAGTAACTTCCCCCCCTCGTTGCTTATCGAGAGGGAGCGGTAGCGGGGCAGGCAAGCCATCGTGTTTGGAATGGACGAACCGAGTCATGATGCGCGGAATCCGCGCCGGAGAAATACCGCGCAGCAAGACGAAGAGTTCTTGCGGCAGCGCTTCGAGTCGACACTTCCCGATCGGGTGCGAAGACGGCAGGCGGCTCCGGTACATGCTGCAATCCCAAACGAATGGTTCGCGGCAGCGACGCGCGAGTGCCGAGATCTCTACGTGGAGGGCCACTACTACGGTGCGATTTGCCTCACGCAAGCGGTCGCCGAGGGGATCTCGAAATTCCTCACGCTGCGAAACAACCATCGCGACTCCGGCAATCAGAACTCACGCAACGCCATGCTGAAAAAACGAGGTGTGATTTCGCTTGATGCCTATCGAGCATTCAAGTTGATCGAGGGTGGAGATCGAAATGACTACCACCACTTGAATTCAAACATCGAGACAGACCATGAGAAACTTGAGGCGAGAGCCGGTGACTGTGTCCGAGCGCTTTTCGAGATTCAGATCGAGGTCTTCGCCTTTAGTGTCGGCGAGGGCGGCACGATGGTCGTAAAGAATCCTCTTTACTGGCCACGCGTAGACGAGAAGTACATTCTGACGAATATCGATTTCACGTAACAAGCATCGAAGCTGCTGAATCACTCATTGGCGCATAGCCTCGGCCACGTCCTACCTCTCGACGATGTGCTCTGGTCTATTTTTGACGCTTATCTTCGAGAACGCGCTGAAGGGCATCCGCGATCGTTTCGAGATGATCCTCGATCCGCTGAAGGATGCCTCGATACCCTTCACAGCCGCACTTGCTCACCCACCCGCAAATCCCATCCTCGTGATGCACGTCGGGACCGTGGCCACAGTCGCAACGGTCGAAGGCGAGAGCCGTTAGTTCTGCCATCTTGTCCCCCCTCACGCTACGGCGCGTTCGAACTCCAGCGAGAGAACCTATCGGATGGGTTCGCACGGAGCCGTAGAGTTGGCAACCACGGGACCGAAGACAAGGTTTCCAATACCCCGAGGCACGTAGTCCAAGCACCCACCGCAGAAGCTCGTGTCTATCGGAAAAAGAGTCGTTGCAATCTTGTTGGTAACCCAGGAAGTGGCGAACCCTTCGAGTGTTTCGAAGAAGTTGAAGCCGCCTTTGATCCCTCCTGCGACTGCGCCGCTGATGGAATTGAAATCTGGTCCATAGGTGCGATAACCGAAACGCGCGCCCTGCCATGCGTACTTGCCGACGTCCTTCACCACATCGATTGATGCTCCGGTAGCAAAGTCTCCTGCGTCAGCCGCAACACCTTTCAGGCGTAGGACGGAGCCGTTGCCAGGTTCAGACGCTTGTTTGGAACAGGGTACGCCAGTGGCGGTGAACAGCGATTCGGGCGTCGACGGAGAACCCTGAGACGTGCTGCTCACAGGTGGTTGGATCGGGGCCGAGCCGCTCTGGACAGGGGTCCCTGTGTGAGACGGGGCAGAACCGGCCTGAGTAGGAATACCCGACTGAATGGGAGTCAAGGCGCCGCTCTGGACGGTGCTAGCTGTCTGGTTTGGAACCGAGCCGCTCGCGATGGGCGTGCCTGCCTGAACGGCGGCCGACCCGGTCGGGACCGTGGTGCCGGACTGGAACGGGCCCGAGCCGCTCTCGATGGGCGTGCCTGCCTGAATCGGGGCAGAACCGGTCTGGGTATGGGCGCCGGTCTGAATCGGCGCAGAACCCGTCTGGATAGTGTTTCCTGTTTGAATCGGCGTAGAACCCGTCTGGATGGGGGTGCCTGTTTGTATAGGCGCCGAGCCGGTCTGAATGGGTGTGCCGGTGTGAATCGGCACAGAACCCGTCTGGATCGGTGCGGAACCCGTCCTCATGGTGCTGCCCGTCTGGATCGGTGCGGAACCCGTCTGCATGGTGCTGCCCGTCTGGATCGGCGCGGAACCCGTCTGCATGGTGCTGCCCGTCTGGATCGGCGCGGAACCCGTCTGGATCGGCGCGGAACCCGTCTGGATCGGCGCGGAACCCGTCTGGATGGTGCTGCCCGTCTGGATCGGTGCGGAACCCGCCTGCATAACGGTGCCCGTGTGAATCGGCGCAGAACCCGTCTGGATGGCGGTGCCTGTCTGGATCGGCGCGGAACCCGTCTGAATGGTGGTGCCCGTGTGAATCGGCGCAGAACCCGTCTGAATGGTGGTTCCCGTGTGAATGGGCGCAGAACCCGTTTGAATGGTGGTTCCCGTGTGAATGGGCGCAGAACCCGTCTGAATGGTGGTTCCCGTGTGAATCGGCGCAGAACCGGTTTGCATGGTAGTACCGGCCTGAATGGTGGTGCCCGTCTGAATCGTGGACCCTGTCTGAATCGTGGAGCCAGCATGGACGAACCTTGCGTTCGCTTGCGGTAGGATCAGCAACAGTTCATACAGAACATTAATAGAATCATCACAGCCGCCACAACGGATCTGGTATTGCCCCGCGCTCTCAGCATGGGTGTCGTAGAGATACAACTCCTCCTTACGTTCCCTATTTTTTCGATTATCCCAAAGCGACACGCGCATCAGAATGCGCTGTATCGGCGACCCTTGATTCTGTTGCAACTGCAACGCCACGTTCATGAGCTTGCTCGACTCTATCGAAAAGTCACCCCAGCAGCAGGCGGCGGTGAACGACAGATGATTCTTCTTAATGCTAATCGCTCCATTCACCATATTGATGATACCCACGCCAGAATTAAGCCGCACAGGGATCGTTACAGTTTCGCCCGCATCGACACGCGCGGCGAGTTCCTCGGCAGTTCCCGGCGTGCGAGCCACATTTGCGCCATAAAGCGCCTCCATCGAACCCGGCTCTGGGCGTTGTGCAAATGCAGCGAGAGCGAATGTAATGAATGTGAGGGATAACGTGTACGCCAGTATGCGCTGGAGCATGAGGGCCTCCTCTTAGAGCTTCTACGGGTTTCATCGCGATGGCACGCAACAGGCGGGGTATGGCGATGGTGTTCCGCTCTCTCCACCGGTGAGGGCGGGGTGGCTGGCACGGAGAGAACGCGGCGAGCGGTCGGGCATCCGGCACGACAACGTGTACTGGTAGAGTAGGTCGCGGCACCGGGGTCTCCATGTCGCCCTCCTTCGCGCCTGTGCGGATGTAACGCGAGTATACTGGCGGGCGGACGGGCTCGGCAAGATCGCGATGTGAGCGCGGATTTAGCGGATCTGTTTAGGCACCGCACTCAGTCATACGAGAACGGTGACCTCACGGAACATCGCCGCGATCCAGAACCTTGCATGTAGAAATGGCACGGTCGACTAGAGGCATTCAGAGCATCAGCAATTGGCCGCAGTTGCTTCGAACTCAGATGATGAAAGGGCCACGAATTGAGCACCTTTCTGACGCGAGTCGGGCGCATTTTGGGCACATCGTCTGAACCCGCTATACACCGGGCGGGTACAGAACGACAGATCAGAGACACCGTTGCTGTGTTCCATCGGATTCGCTCGATGAAGGAGAATATCGCGTCGAATCGGTCCAGACGCCGTTCAGCTTGCGGCGACGTAGTCGGTCAGACCCTTCGATGAAAGGCCGACAGCTTTCGCCGACGCGACCATCTCCTCGTACTGATCCTTCGCGAGATACGCGATTCGTACTGCCGCATCGTCATCGTGGTACTGCGTCGTGAAAAGCGTCAGGAGATCGAGTGACATCTTCGCGAGCTTCGCGATGAACACTACGGCAACTTCAACCTGATCCTGCGACGTGTCTGTGATCGCTAGACTGAGCCTGTTCTTGTTTTTGTCATACTCAGCGTGGGCGACTTCGTCCGATTCAGCGAGGTCGAAGACAACGCCGAAGACCGCCTTACCGTGCTTCAGCCGGTTCTTCACCTCGTTGAAATCGCCGACGTACTGCGCGAGTTGCTTCACGCTCGATCCAAAGTCCGCGAACGACGTGTCGAAATCTGACTCGGCGACCTCGTACCCGATGCGGTTGAGCTTCTCTACGGTGACGTTGGAGAACCCGACGGCGTCCGTCAGCTCGCGTCCACTAGTCGCTTCTTCATGATTGCCGGATAATAGGTCGTCCCCTGTTTTTTCTGAAAAAGACATTTCGAAGTGAAGATGCCGCCCACCCTCTTTTCTCTTGATCATCGCCGAAAGCAACACCGCGAAGTCTTCGAGCGCGATGTAAAGCTGCTGAAGGATTACGGCTGCGAGCCGTTTCCGCTCGATGCCTTCCGCAGGTAAGGCGGCAAGCAGCCGCAGCGTGGCAGAGAGATTGATCTTCGCGCCGAATTGAACGAAGTCCTCGATGAATGCGATCTCCATCTCGTCGAAGGTCATCGTCGAGAAGTCGCTGCGTGATCCGCTCATGGCTCACCGAAACGATCTCTCGCGGCGAGATTGTTCCGTCCACGCTGAGCGTCACTTCGATACTTCTCTGCGCGCGTCAACGAGCCGAAGCAGGAGACTCGCGAAGGCGATTGCTTCGGCAGCGACGGCGGGATCGTCGTAGTTCACTTCGCGGTGGCTCGAAGGATTCTTGAATAGACCGAGGGCACCGGCGAACAGAGCGCTCATGGCCTCCCGTTCGGACTTCAGGGCTGACCCGTCGGACAGCGGTCCATGCGCGACGTGAAACGCCTCTCGCATGAGATCCACGCCGTACTTCGAGGCGTCGTATCCCCCAGCTTCCCGAACGGAGATCTCCACCTGACGAAACGCTTGGAAGACTGCGGTCTCGAACTCGCCTCGAATGTAATTCGGCCAAGCCTTCTCGGCGACTCGCGGGTGCAGCGCGTCGCGCTGGAGGTGTGTGCTACAGATGAACTCCACCAGTCGCGTGGACGAGTTCCACTCGTAAGCTCGGCGAGTGAGAAACGACTCGCCGTATTGTCGGTCGGTTCCTCCGGGCACGGGCGCGAGAAAGCCGTTGTTCTCAAGCCAAAGCCAAGCTTCCATGAGCGCATGCGAGATGGCGGATTGCGATTCTCTCGGGTAATCCTTCACCCACTCCGGCAGCCCAAGCTCGTGGCTCTGAAGTCTCGATGGCCGTTCACGCCGCTTCTCAGCTTCTTTCTCGGCGCTGATGAAGAGATCGAGAAGAACGCCCGCCAGCTCCTCTGGCTCCATGTCGAGAACTGCGTTGGCATCAGGAAAAGCATCGTGCAGGGATCGCATCGACACATTCTACGGTCACATTCTGGGCACATTGGACTTCTCGCCGGTTCGTAACTTGCCGAGGGAAAAGGAGAACGGTGCGAGCGGCAACAGCCTTCGAATCCCGTATGCGCTACCAAACCTTCAACGTCTGGCCCCTGGTGCCGACTTCTGAATGTACAACTCCGCCGTGCTCTCCAAGCGGTGGAACGACCGGTGCAGCCGACTTGGGCGGAAACGGCGTCGAGGGCTTCGTGAAGCGGCACGTTCGTGCGGTCGAAGGTGACTTTGCCCTTCAAACCGGGGTCGATCAGGAGGTCGGCTTCGAGCAGAACGGCGACTGCGTAGACGACGTTGCCCGCTCCGGCCTTCTCGGACTTGAAGTCGACGGGTGAGTCGAGGCCGATCGCTTCGCCCGCGCGTGATCGCACGAGGGTCAGCGGTGCCATGGGAGCGGCGACGCCGAGGGCGATCGAGTACTTCGAAGAGACCTCTGCTGCAGCAACTCGAGTTGACCGGTGATTTCTGGTTAGCGAAGACCACGGTGACGTAATCAGAATGTGGGAGCTCCGTCACCCTCCACGACTCGCCAAGACAGCGGGAAACCAGTTGCTTCGCCCCGTCGCGGCGAGCGGGCGCGTCGAGATCGTCCGCGACGGTGCAGCGATACGTGAATGGCGGAAGGTCGTCGTTGTCGCCGGCGCTTTCGACGCTGCAGGTATCTCAAGTCCGTGAGCCGCGTCACGGCGTGAGCGCCTGCTGGAACCTAAGTTGATCATGGTCGGCCGCTCTTCGCGGATTTCCCATTACATATTGTGAGGCTCGAATCTTGACTCGTGTGACTGCGCGCATTCCCACGCTCGTCGTGTTCCTTCTTCTCTCCCACGTCGTTTCCGCCACGGTCGTCGGAAGCGGCACTCCGAGCTCCTGTACCGAATCGGCGCTGGCGGCGGCCATTCCGGCCGGAGGCATCATCACCTTCAACTGCGGCGCCGGACAGCAGACGATTCCATTCACCTTCACGTTGGTGGTCGGCTCGGGCAACCCGCCGGTTACGATCAACGGCAACGACTCGATCATCTTCGACGGCACTGGGATCACCACCGGCATGATCGCGATCTTCGGCGGCACCACGGCTCTGCCCGACGTGGCCTTCCGGCATCTGGTGATCGCCAACGGGAACATCACCACGGGGTTGAACGCCGGCGGCGCGATTCAGAACTTCGGGAACCTGACCCTCGACACGGTCACGTTGCGGAACAACCATTCCGCCGGTGCCGGTGCGATCTTCCAGGAGCCGTGCAACGGATGCCTGACGCCAACGCTGTACGCAACCCGCTGCCTATTCCAGAACAACAGTACCGGAGGCGGCGCGATCAGCATTCAGGGCGGGATCGCCGGCATCGCGCAGTCGACGTTCGTCGGCAATTCCGCGGGAAGCGCCGGGGCGATCCAGATCTACGGCAACTCCACATTCCAGGTCGACGCGACGATCGACAGTTGCGCGTTCGTCAACAACTCTGCGACGTCCTACGGCGGAGGTGCCATCGCCATCGAGCTGCTCAACCCCGGCAGTGTCGTCCACATCGTGAACGACACCTTCACCGGAAACAGCGTCCCCGCGTCCGGATACGGAGCGGCGATCTACGCCGCGGCGGAGCCGGTGAGCATCACGAACTGCACGATCGCCGGCAACAACGGCGGCACCGCGGGAGGCGCCGTCTACTTCGCCGCACGGGCGAGCGCGATGAACAACACGATCATTGCGTCTAATAGCGGCGGGAATTGTTCGTTTGAAGAGGGAAGTACGTTTGCCGGCGGACACAATCTGCAGTTCGGCGACTCGACTTGTACCGGCGTCACGGTTGCCGATCCGCTCCTCCAGTCTCTGGCGGACAACAACGGAACGACGCAAACGATGGCGCTCGGCGCCGGGAGCCCAGCCATCGACGCGGCCGACATGACGCTTGCGCCGTCCGTCGATCAGCGCGGACTCCCGCGCACCGACGGCAATCTCGACGGAAACGTAGCCCCGGACATCGGCGCGTTCGAAGCTCCGGGCGGACCCGGAAATCCCACTCCGCCTCGACGACGGGCCGTGCGCCCATAGTCGTCGGTTTGCTGCACTCGATCGCCATCGTGGGCCTCGTCGTTCGACACCGGCGCGAGCGAACTACGAACGACGAGTTTCGCATCCCGGCGAAGCGCACCACTTATCCCTCGGCGGACGCGCTTCGTCACTTAGACCTTGCGCTGAGGCGGTCCTCGGCACGAGTGTAGGTGCCGAAAGGCGGTCGCCATGCGTTTGTCACGCACTTTCCTGCTGTTCCTTGTAACGGTATTGATCGCCGGGCGCGAACCGGTAGCGGAGCGGGTGGCGGCCGAATCGGGCGAGCTGTGGGCCTCACGAGAAATCGGCACGCCGCCCTCCCCTACGTTGCTGCAAGCGCCGCGCACCGAAGTCGTGAACACCTCCGATCACTGGAAGCCGCTCGGTCCGGCACCCCTCCAGTCGCCCGGATCGACGTTCGCGACGACCGGACGTGTCACCGCGATCGCGATCTCGCCGGTGAACCCGCGCCTGATCCTGGTCGGTGCGGCGAGCGGCGGCATCTGGCGCACGACGAACGGAGGCGCCATGTTCACACCGGTGATCGACGACCAGAATGACCTGACCGTGGGCGCCATCGCCTTCGCGCCGTCGAATCCGAACGTCGTCTATGCCGGCATGGGCGACGACCACCTCGGCACCGGCGTGATGCGATCGTCGGACGGCGGTGTGACGTGGCGGTTGGTCAGCGGGCCGCCCTTCCCCGTGCGCAGCTCGACGCGGAAAGTGGTGGTCGATCCGAGCGATGAGAACGTCGTCTGGCTCTTACAGGCAAGCATGCTCAATCCAGCCGGGGTGAACACCGTCTCCGAGAGTCTACTGAAGTCCGTGGACGGCGGCGCGACGTGGTCCGCAGTCTTCAATGGCCTCGTTTCCGACTTCCTGATTCCATCGAGCAACGGCTCCACTGTTCTCCTCGGCGCTGTGAGGGCCGAAAGGTTCGGTACGGGCGGTGTCTACCGGACCACCAATGGAGGCGCCACATGGACGAGGATGTACAGCGGTCCGGAGGATCAGGACAGCCCGCCGATGTATTACCTGGCAGCCGC
The DNA here is from genome assembly GCA_036488085.1 of Thermoanaerobaculia bacterium. Lineage (GTDB taxonomy): Bacteria > Acidobacteriota > Thermoanaerobaculia > Gp7-AA8 > Gp7-AA8 > DASXHZ01. The sequence continues at coordinate 52,556 of DASXHZ010000051.1, read as the reverse complement.
GCCGTCGGGCTCGTTGTACCTCGCGGCGATCGAATCGGTCGACGATGACACGACGTATCGCCTCCTCTCCAGCAGCGACGGCGGAGCGACCTGGATGCCTCACAGCAATCTGCCCGGCGACTTTCGGAGCATTTATCTCAATGTCCTGGCCGTGGGGCCGGACGATCGCACCATCTTCTATGGCGCGGTAGACGCCCACCGGAGCACCGACGGAGGCGTCACCTGGGCCACGATCACTACGCATCCCGACCAGCACGCGCTGGCGTTCGAGCCGGGCGACCGCTCCCACGTGTGGCTGGGCAACGACGGCGGCCTTTTTCACAGCACGGACAACGGAGTCCGTTTCGACTCACTGGCGGCGCGGCTGCCGATCGTGCAGTTCTATTCGGTGAACGCCAGTCCAACCGATCCGCAGATGCTCTTCGGCGGCACGCAGGACAACGGTCTCGGGAGGCGCAGCGGCGACACCACGACATGGGCGGGGCTCATTGGAAGCGACTTGGCCGCGCAGGTATTCGATCCTCACGATCCAGCACGGCTCCTCATCGGCGGCTTCGGCGCCTTGATCATTCGCTGCACACAGAACTGCGACCATCTGGACACCGTAGCTCAAGCCTCGACATTCGGTGAGTCCAACATCAACCCGCGACACGCGTTCATCCCTCCTCTAGCGGAGGGGTCCGACGGGACGGTCTGGTTCGCGACTTGGCGCATCTTCTCGTCGACGGACTTCGGCACGACGTGGACGGCGACATCCGGGACGACTGACCTGACCGCCGGCGGGAAGGACGTCGTCACCGCGATCGGAATCGCACCGAGTGACGGCCATGTGCTCTACACCGGTTCCGGAAAGGGACGCGTGATGGTGACACACGATGGTGCCGCGACATGGACGGACATCACACCGCCCGTGGGCATGCCGGTCGCCGCCATCACAGTCAGCCGGTCATCGCCGGCGACTGCGTACGTCGCCTATGGCGGCTACAGCGGTCCTCGCATCTACGAGACGACGGACTACGGCGCCACATGGATCGACATGAGCGCCGGCCTGCCGCCCGCGCCCGCCAACACGGTCTATGTCGATCGGAACCACGCGGACAGGCTGTTCGCGGGCGCCGACGGCGGCGCGTTCCTCTTTGATGCAGAAGCTGGGCAGTGGACGGCGTTCAATGCGGGCCTACCCGCCGTGCCGGTGATGTCGTTCACCACCACCGCGGACGGACGGCTCATCGCGGGAACGTACGGACGTGGCGCGTACGTGCTCGAGGAATCCGAGCCGGCCACGCCGCGCAAGAGGGCCGTGCGGCATTAGCGTTGCGCGCTTACGATAGACGCCGGCTCCATGAGTGTGGCGACCCATGATCCGGCGATACCGGCCGCCGCGCCGCGGCGGCCGAAATGGCTGATTCCGGCGCTGATCGTGCTGATCTGGCTGCTCCTAGCCTGTTTCAACACAGCGCAGCGGTTCGTTTCGGCGGTGTTCACGGGCGAGCGCTTCGGGTTCGCCGAAGCACTGGCCTTCCCGCTTCAGCAGTCGCTGACCTGGGCTCTTCTCACGCCGTTCGTGCTGATGGTCGTGACGCGCATTCCGCTGCGCCGCGGACGGATTGCCGCAGCGGTTGCGTCATGGTTCGTGGCGAGCCTCGTCATCGCGACCACGAAGATTGGCGTCGACTGGCTCACCTTTTCTCTTTTCACGACCATCCAGGTTCCGGAATCGGGCATGGCGTTGTTTCGGCGGATGTTCGCGGTCCGGATTCTCGTGTGCGTCGTGAATGTCTGGATCATCGGCGGGCTCTATCTGGCACTCACCAACTACGAGCTCTATCGAGACCGTGAATGGCGCGCACGCGACCTCGCGGCGAGGCTGGCCGAGGCACAGTTGCAGGTGCTGGAGATGCAACTGAACCCGCATTTCCTGTTCAACGCGTTGCAGTCGATCGCGGAGCTGATGCACAGCGACGTCGACGCCGCGGACCTGATGCTGACCCGGCTGAGTGAGCTGCTTCGCCTCTCGCTCTCGCGCGTCGGCGTGCACGAGCTCTCGCTTCGCGAAGAGGTCGACTTCCTGCGACGGTATCTGGCCATCGAGGAGGTCCGGTTCAGCGATCGCTTGCGCGTGGAGTTCGACATCGAGCCGGACGTCCTCGACGCCGCGGTGCCGTACCTGGTGCTGCAACCTCTCGTCGAGAACGCGCTGAAACACGGCGTGGCGCGGCGGCTGGAACCCGGCTTCGTGCGCATCGCGGCGCATCGACGGGACTCGCAACTGCTGCTCGAAGTGGCCGACAACGGACCGGGACTGGCCGCGCAGCAACAGGAGCGTCTGGGGCTGGCCAATACACGGGCGCGCCTCGAACAGCTCTTCGGTCGCAATCAGCAGTTCGTGCTGCACAGCGATCCTGCCGGCGGCGTGCGGGTGAAGCTGTCCATCCCTTTCCGGCTACGCCATGAAGCGTGACCAGGTCATTCGGGCCGTGATCGCCGACGACGAGCGGCTCGCGCGCCAGCGCTTGCGACGGCTGCTCGCCGAGCACGCCGACGTGCAGATCGTCGCCGAATGCCGCAGCGGATACGACGCTGTGCGCGCCGTCGAGGAACAGCATCCGGACCTCTTGTTTCTCGACATCGAGATCCCCGAGCTGGACGGGTTCGGCGTGATCAAGTCGCTGTCCCAGGTTGCCCGCATGCCGCACGTGGTTTTCGTCACCGCATTCGACAAGTACGCGGTGCAGGCGTTCGAGGTCCGCGCCATCGACTATCTGCTGAAGCCGATCGTCCGCGAGCGCGTGGCGGAGGCGGTCCTTCGGGCCCACGCGGCGATCGCGCCTCACGGCGATCGCCGCGACGCGCTCAACGAGCTGCTGAACGATCTCTCCGCGCGGCGTCCAAGCCGGTTCACCATTCATGACGGCGGCCGGATCTATTTCGTACCGTACGCGAGCGTCGACTGGATCGAGGCGGCCGGGAACTACGTGCGCCTCCGCGCCCGTGCGGAGTCGCATCTCATGCGCGCAACCATGCACGCGGTCGAGGAGTCGCTGAAAGGAACGCCCTTCGTGCGTATCCACCGCTCCACCATCGTGAATCTCGACCGCATCAAAGAATTGCGGCCGACGTTCGCAGGCGACTACGTCGTCATCCTGCACAACGACGAGCGCCTGACGCTGAGCCGCACCTACCGCAGCGCCCTCGATCGCATTACTGGCGGCGGCGATCCCGATGGCGCAGCGCCCTCGACGGGGCGACGGTGAGGGAGGTAGTGGGCACCCCATTAACGCTCACGAGATGATGCGTAGTGAGCATATTGCTGAAGTCGCGGTCGTGCGTCACGAGAGCATCGGCGTTGATTGCCAGAGCGCTGGCCACCTGAACCGCGTCGGGAAATTTCATTCGAAACGATGCGCGAACGCGGGCAGCGCTTTCGGCAATGTCCGCGTCGAGGGCGACAACCTGCCACGCCTCGCGTCGTCAGGTAAGCCCGATAGATCTAGCGGTTCCATTCGTCGCGAAGGGCCTGCAGGGTCTTGGTGCTGCTCTTCCCCCACAGTCCGCGTCCAGTCGCCTTCAGCGGAAGAATGGATGGCTGCCGGCTTCTGTCGACGAACTCTTCGATCGGAACGATCGCAGCGATGGGCCGACCGTGCTTGGTGACAATGGTTGAACGCCCTTTTTCGGCGGCTTCCAGAAGATCGGGAAGTTGGTTACGAGCTTCTTCCGCTCCCTTGCGTCCTGTGCGGCTCATCTCAGCAATTCCATCCACAACCGTACAGCGCCGTACAGATCGGCGTTCAAGGCAACGGTGCTCACCTTCCAAGCAGTTTCTTCCAGCGCGCCCACGCGTCGTCGCGGGCTTTCTTGTTGCCGGCGTACGCGTCGAGGGTCTTCTGGTCGGCGGTGGCGGGCGGCGGCGGGGCGTCGCCGGCGCGCATGAAGCCGTGGCCGGCGCCTTCGTACGTCACCGGCTCGAAGGTCTTGCCGGCGGCTTTCATCAATTGCTGCGTCGCCGGGACGGTGGCGCCGACGCGGGCGTCGTTGCCGGCGTAGAAGCCATACACGGGTGCCTTGATTGCGGCGATGGCGTCGGGTGACTCCGGTCCCGTGCCGTAGAAGACGTACGCGGCGGCGAGCGAGGGCCGGTTGGTCGCGAAGCGGAACGACTGCGTTCCGCCCCAGCAGAATCCGGCGACGGAGACCTTTCCGTTCGCCGCCGGCAGCTTCGAGACGTAGTCGGCGACGGCATTCAGATCGGCGGTGATGCGGTCGGGCGGCAGGTCGCGAATCGCTTTCCCGACCGCGGTGCCGTCGGCGAAGGAACTCGTCCCGCCGCCATTCGGGCTCATACCGGAGAGAAGATCGGGCGCGATGGCGATCTGTCCGTTGGCCGCAACTTCATCCGCAAGCATCTGTACCCAGTCGCTCATCCCGAAGATCTCGTGAATCACGACCACTGCGGCCGCCTTGTTCTTCACCTCCGGGTAGACGACGAAGGCGCTGACGACATGGTCGCCCGACTTGACGTTCACCCACTCGTGATGGCGCGGCGAGCCGTCGACCACACGCTTGGCCCAATCCTGCGAGATGCTCGAAGGCGCGGCGGAAGGCGCCGGAGACATAGCGTGCTCCATGTGCTCCTGCGCGACGGCTCCGAAGGCGATCAGCAAAGCGGCAGCGACGGCGATCACGGATGTCTTCATGATCGGCGGATCGTACACGGGTTATCCTCGAATGATGCGAACAGCCGTCGCGGTTCTCCTCCTCTGCTTCTCGCCGGTGATCGCCGGCGCTGCTTCGAAGGAGGTCGCCGCATTCATCAAGTACGACCAGCCGGCGATCGCGCTGACGCATGTTCGCGTGATCGACGGGACAGGCGCCGCGGCGAAGGGCGATCAGACGATCGTGATTCGCGGCGGGAAGATCGAGTCGATCCGGCCGGCGAGCGAGGCGTTGCCGGACGGCGCGCAGGTGATCGATCTGACGGGGCATTCCGTTCTGCCCGGATTGGTCGGGATGCACGACCACATGTACTACCCCGCTCCGCGCGTGAACACGGCCGCGAAGGAGGGGATGTATCCGGAGCATGCGTCGAGTTTTCCGAAGCTGTATCTCGCGGGCGGCGTCACTTCGATCCGCACCACCGGGAGCGTCGAGCCGTACGCGGACTTGGAGATCAAGCATGCGATCGATGCGGGGAACGCGGCCGGGCCGAAGATGCACATCAGCGGTCCGTATCTGGAAGGGCCGGGGACGTTCGCGCTACAGATGCATCAACTCACCAGTCCCGAGGATGCAAGGCGGACGGTCGAGTACTGGATCGCCGAGGGGGCGACGTCATTCAAGGCGTACATGTTCATCACGCGCGCGGAGCTGAAAGCGGCGATCGACACGGCTCACGCGCATGGATTCAAGCTCACCGGGCACCTCTGCAGCGTCGGCTTCACGGAGGCCGCGGACCTCGGCATCGATGACCTCGAGCACGGTCTGATGGTCGATACCGAGTTCACTCCGGGAAAGCAGCCCGACACGTGTCCTCCGACAACTCCGGCGCGCGATGCGCTCGTAAAGCTGGACGAGAAGGGACCGGAGATCCAGGGACTGATCCGGCACCTGATCGAGAAACACGTCGCGGTGACCTCGACACTGCCTGTCTTCGAGACGTTCGTCCCCGGCCGCGCGCCCAACGATCCTCGCGTTCTCGACGCGATGCTGTCTGAGGCGCGGCAGGAGTACCTCGCGAGCCGGGAGCGAACGGCGGGAGCGAAAAACTCGGTCTGGCCGAATCTCTTCACCAAGGAGATGGCGTTCGAGCACGACTTTGCCAAAGCGGGCGGCCTTCTTCTCGCAGGCCTCGACCCGACCGGGTATGGCGGCGTCATCCCCGGCTATGGCGATCAACGCGAGGTCGAGCTGCTCGTCGAAGCGGGCTTCACGCCGCTCGAAGCGATCCAAATCGCAACTCTCAACGGCGCGAAGTTCCTCGGCGAAGCGTCGACCATCGGATCGATCGCTCCCGGCAAAGCCGCCGATCTCGACGTCGTCAAAGGCGACCCGTCGACGAACATCAAGGACATCGAGAACGTGGCGATCGTCTTCAAGGATGGCGTCGGCTACGACCCCGCCAAGCTCACTGATGCCGCGAAGGGAACGGTGGGGCTGCGGTAGCGCTCCCGCCCATCAAGTCGTCCACCATTCGCGCTAGTTCCTCGAGGTACTGATCGCCGTTTGGGTGGTGCGTCAGGGCGACGAGGATATAGCGGCAATTTGGGCCTTCGATGATGGCGGTGTCGTGGAGCCAGTCTTCGTAGGTGCCCCACTTGCGGAGGATGGTCACGTCACGTCCGGCGAGGCCGCGGACGAATTTGTGGTCGTCGTGCGGGATGTCGGGTGAGCGGAATATCTCGATCATCCGTTCCGACGCTTCGGGAGAGACGAGCCTGCGTTGGTCGAGGAGGTAGTAGAAGCGAATCACCTGGCGAACGGTGACGGCGTGCGAGTGGTTCGCGACCGGATCGCCGATCCGCTCGCTGTTCGCGCCGTAATGTTTGCCGACCCAGATCCCTCCCCCGTGGCTCGCGTCGTAGAACCCCTGCTCGTTGAGGACCTGCTGGATCTCGCGGAGCCCGAGCTCGTGCGAGAACTTGGACGCCATCTCATTGCTCGACGCCTTGATCATGAGGCCGAGGTCGTGGCGGCTTTCGGGATCGAGGTGCGTCGCGGCTTCAGGGTGTTTCTGGAACCACGCGAGCAGGATGCCGATCTTCGCGACGCTCGCCGCGTACTCGATGTGGTCGGGATGGATCATGGCGAGACGGTGGTCGCGGAGGTCGAGCAGCCCGACGTCGGTCAGCTCCGGTGCGATGCCGAACCGCGTGCGCAGCGTGGTGTCGATCTCTTCGAGACGGCGCTGCAACGCGGGATCGGTCGGCGTGTCGTAGTTGATCTGGAACGGTCTAGACATCGTTTGGCATCCGGCGAGCCCGGTCATGATGAGCGCGAATACGATGAAGCGAGCTTTCACTACGTAAACAATAGGACGAACCGTCCGTGACATTTCTTCTTTTTCTGACGTTGGCAGGGGCGATCGTCTTCGCCTGGAATCGATCGTTCCAGCCTGTCCCACCGCTGGTGACGGCCGTCTTTCTCATCATCGTCTGCGGCTACCAGGCGAGCACACTCTTCACGGAACGCGTTGACGTTGCCGGCGGGCTATCCGCGGGCGTCTATCCGTGGAAAGCTGCTCCGCATCCCCAGGTGAACGCGAACACCGGCATCGTGCCGACACAGCTCGTACCTCGCCGTTCACCGTGAGCGGCGGAACGCGCTCGCCGTCGACATACGCCCGCCATCCGGGGCAGTGTGTATCGCTGCTGGCGAGGAGCGACCAGCCGGTGGTCGTCACCCGCACGAAACAACTCGACGCGCCTGGGTACATTCGTGCGGCCGGGCACGCACGTCGTGGAGTTTAGATACCGGCCGGCAGCATTCGACGCCGGCCTGAGAATCAGCTCAGTCGCTGCACTACTCATCGTCCTCGACCTGACGAGACGTAAGATTCGGGGATGGTTCGCAAGACGGCATGGGTCGCGGTCTTACTGACGCTCTTCGCGTGCCGGCATCAGCCTTACACGGAGCCAACGCATTACGCGGACGTTACGGTCGATCCTTTTCCGGGGATGGATGGCCCGAACGTGCAACTCACGCCGCAGGAACTGCGGGGTCGGATACTCTGGAACCTTTGGTCGGGCGACAACGCGGGATTCTGGAATCGGATCGCGCAGACGGGGTTCGGGACGTCGGACCTGCTGAAGGTGATCGACTCGCGGCGGCGGGCGACGCGGTTCGCGGCGATCGGGATCATGAATCAGCCGGGGTTCATGAGCGCGTCGAAGCCGGACGAGCTCGGGCTGTTTCTCGATGTGCTCAAGCCGGGCGACACTGACGGCGCCGTTGACTCCCATATCGATGCAGCGACGTACGGCCGCTCGTCGGGCGTCGTAGGATTACGGCTCTTCCCGAATCCCGACTTCGACGACGCGGCGCGCACGGCGTGGAAGAAGCACGTCGCGGCGGACGGGATCAATCACGACTATTACGAGAATCCGCACTACTACAACGACCCGAAGCTGGTGCGGCCGTACGTCGTCGGGATGGCGTGCGCGTTCTGCCACGTGGGTCCCGACCCGGTGCGGCCGCCGGCTGATCCTGAGAACCCGCGGTGGAAGGACCTGAACGACTTCATCGGCGCGCAGTACCTCCGCGCGTCGGAGGTGTTCGGCAACGGGATGGGGCCGGACAGTTTCGTCTGGCAACTGCTGCACTCGTGGAAGCCCGGAACGATCGATACGTCGTTCATCGCCACGGACTATCTGAACAATCCAGGGACGATGAATGCGCTGTTCGACATCCCGCAGCGGCTCACACGCGCGGAGCCCGAGCACATCGCCGGCGGCTCCCTCGCACTCCTCGGCGTGAAAGACAACATGCGCGTGCCGCGGGTGCTGAAGGAGGGCGCCGATTCCGCCGGCTTCAACGCGGCGCTGAGCCGCGTGTTCGTCAACATCGGCGAGGGGTGGCGATTCTGGACGCGTAATTTCAATCCGCTCATCGGCGGCAAACCGCAGTCGCCCATCAGCGTCGCGCTCCTGCAGAAGAACTCGCCCGCCTGGAACTGGAGCGAGGGACGCGCGCCCGATCTCGCCGCGTATTTCGTGAAGGTCGCGAAACCACTCCGGCTGGCGGACGCACCTGGAGGCGGCCGCTATCTGACGAAAGACGCGAAGCTGCTCGACCGAGGCAAGATCGTCTTCGCCGAAAACTGCGCGGGCTGCCACTCGAGCAGGCAGCCTCCCGCACCGTCGGATCCGGCGTTCTTCACCGACAACTTCTTCGGGGACGAGCGGCGCAAGCCGGTGGACGTCGTCGGGACGAATGCCGTGCGCGCGGCGGCGACGAACGCGGTGCGCGGCCACATCTGGGACAACTTCTCGTCGGAAACGTACAAGACGCTGCCGGCGGTGAAGCCGATTCGCGTCGTCGATCCGCTCGATCCGACGGTCGAGCGCGAGTTCCAGATTCCGGCCGGCGGTCCCGGCTACTACCGTCCGCCGTCGCTGGTCGGCATCTGGGCGACGGCGCCGTTCTTCCACAACAACGCGCTCGGCGAGTTCAGCGGCGATCCCTCGGTCGACGGCCGCATGCGCGCGTTCAACGACGCAATCGAAAAGCTCCTGTGGCCATCCAAGCGCCTCGGCATAGGCTCGATTCTGCGGACCACGGAGAAGAGCTACATCCAGGTCCCCTCCCCTTACCTCCCATCGTGGCTGCGCCCGAACAACGACGGCTTCGTTCGCATCGGCCCGGTCCCGCGCAACACGCCGGTCGATCTCCTCGCCAACCTCGACCTCGACTCGAATCGTCTCGACCTCGGCAAACTCGCGCTCAACGTCGCGAGCACGCTGATCGACATCGACAAGCAGCACCTCGATGACGATTCCGCAACCGCGCGGCTCAAGCAGCTCGTGCCGCAGCTCCTCAGCGTCAACAAGTGCCCCGATTTTGTCGAGGACAAGGGACACCTCTTCGGAACGAAGTTGCCCGACGCCGACAAGCGCGCCCTGATCGAGCTGCTTAAGACTTTCTGAGAAGCGTTACTCGTTACTCGGGGTACGAGCCACGCCGCCCGTGCTTCGGCCCGAGTAACGAATAACGAGTAACGAATAACGGCTTCCTCACACTTTCCCGGTCCCGACCAACGCGGCGCCCGAGAGTTGGCCGAGTTTGCGGTAGCTCTCGAACTGGGCCTCGTCGTACCAGAGATCGCCGGTCGACTGCTGGGGGAACGTGACGTTCGTCCAGCCGTACTGCTGCACGTCCGCGCTGGCGCCGGCGGTGCGATTCGGCTTCACGATGATGATCGTTCCGGTCCGCTCTTCCTCGGGAAGGCCGATCGCGGCGGCGTGCGCTTTCGAGTACTGGATCTTTCCGGTGATGAAGTGCGCCGACGGCGGGTTGTCGCGGAAGGTCAGCAACTCGTCCTTCTCGAACGTGATCTCAGCCTGGAAGTCGATGCGGACTTTGCGAATGAGATTGCCGATGTCGCCGAGCGTCGGCGTCGGATCGGCGCCGCAGTCCGAGAAGACGATGAAATTGCAGCCGCGCTGGATGAGCGAGTAGACACCGCTGTTGTCGAAATGGCCGCCGTCGGTGAGGTAGCAGAACGGCAGCAGGTCGGTGGTCTGCGAGAGCAACTCCTGGATCGTGTAGACCGGCCAGAGGCGAGCTGATGCCGTTCGCCAGTAGCTGCGGTTTGGTGTCGGCGCCCAAAAACCGAGGCGGATGTTGAAGAGCGTCATCAGCGCGGCGAGAGCGGCGGACGGCGTCAGCGCACCCATGTTCGGACTCGCGGCGGCGCCGGAGACGGCGACCGCGGTACCGAGGGAGGTCGTACCGCATGCGTACTCGTGGGTGCGACGGAAGCCCGTACGGAATGACCCGCAGAAACGCTTCGAGAGAACGTACGAATCGGAGAGCCGCTGTTGAGTGGCAAGGTCGCTTCCCCCGACGAGATTCAGCGTCGTGTTGATGAGGTGGTACGGCGCGCCGAGCTCGGTGTTCCGCAGATCGGTGAGTAGAACGTCGTCGCCGGGAACAGCGTCGGTCACGTCTGCTTCGCTTACCTCGCCGCGGCGCTCGTTCGAGGCGCCCATGTACGCGCGCACGAGGCGGGCTTTGTAGAAACCATGTACGGTCAGCGCGTTCGGATCGGCGAGCCAGCCGAGCGCGAGGATCCAGCCGAGGATCGAGGAGATGAGGACGACCATCGTGAGCGAGCGCCAGGCAGCGGTACCGGTACACGCAGCGGCACCAATCAGCACGAACATCAGGAACCCGATGGTCATGAGCGCGACGGAGCGCGTGTTTGCGCCGCGGCCCGCGACGAGCTCGAAGACGAGAAGCACGAATGAGGCGACGATGCCTCCGACCACGATCTGCGGGACGTGAGACCGGTGCAGGTCGAAGTGGACGCCGGACAGCCAGAAGTAGTGCAGCAGCCAGACACCGATCGCGGCGACGACGATTGCTCCGCCGAGAACCGGCGCCGGTTTTCGCGTGAAGAACGCGCGTATGCCGAGGCCGACCGCCATCGCGAGTGCCGCGAACCCTCCGACCGTCAGCAGATGCGACTCCAACCAGTCCGTCGAGACGTAGTACTGCGCGACCGAAATCGCGAGCCACGAACTGATCACGATCAGCGTCTTCCACTTCTGCGGCGGGCGGAACTCATAGAGCGCGAAGACAAGGAAGAGGAGCGCGGAGACGAGCGCGCCGCGGAGGATGAACCAGAGCTGCTCGTGCTCGTCCGCATAGACCGTCGTGTAGAGCCGGTGACCGCACCAGGCGAGGAAGAGCCCGAGGATGGCGAGCAGGAGCGGCGGCGCCACGGCGAAAGCGATGCGGTCGAGGAGCGAAGGCTCCTTCGTCATCGACGCGTCGTTGCCACCGGTCGGCGACGCCTTCATCGCCGTGTAGATCGAGCTGAGCGCCGCCATCGCCACGGCGGCCCAGCCGCCCATACGCCCGACGCCCGTCGACAGCGCGCCCCTCAACTGCTGGTTGAAGAGCAGGAAGTCGACGAACTCGTGGCCGAAGGCGGCGAAGAGCAGCACCACCGCGACGAAGACCGAGTATTGGAGTGTCCGCGTCTGCACGTCGACGAGACGCGCCCTCCAGTAGTCCGTGTCCTGGAACGTCGCGGAGTGCTCGCGCGACCACCCGATCGCGATGACCAACAGGATGAAGAACCAGAGGATCAGCGAGTAGAGAAAGTATGGATTCCACGGAATCGCGAGCGCGATGTAGAAGACCGCGGTGAGGATCAGCCACGCGACGCCGCTCAGAATTACCACAATGATGTCGCGGAGCGCCCAGCAGCGGCGGTTCCAGACCATCCAGAGAGCAACGCAGACGACGCTGCCGACATAGAGCAGCGCCGGCAGCAGAAGCGCGAAGATGAATCGCTGTTTCAGATCGCCGGCGTCGCGCTCGTTGCGCTGCGGAAGCACCTTGTCGGGTGCAACGCTCCCGGACCGGTGGCGCGACGTGACGTAGCGGCTGAGGTCGGGGCGCCAGCGGAAGCCGTGCTGTGTCCGCGGCGTGAGCGCGAAGTACGACTGGCCGAGCATGATCACGGCGAGCATGATCGGCAGGAGGATCAGCCACGTCAGGATGAGATTCCGGCCGACAACCGCGACGGCGCGCCAGGTGTCGGTGCTCAGCAGGCCTTTGTTCGGCGTCAGGAAGTTGGAGAAGAGCCGGAGATGGTGAATCGGATCGCGGCCGGCCGTGATGGCGCTGTCCTTGATTTGCGGCATCTCGTAGTCATCGCGCGCCGCGGCGTTCTCGAGCTTTGCGCGTTCGTCGTCGCGGTCGGTCTCGATGTGCTCCGGCGGAGGGAAGATGTCGCCCCGTTTGCGGGCTCCACGTGCGAGCCAGGCACTCCACCAGCCGCCGGTGTAGCCGCCGCCGGAAACGGTGGAGAAATAGTCGAACGTACCGAGCCGGTCGCCGCCGTTCAGGGCCTGGAGGAAGCCGAGGTTGAACGTGGCGCTGCGGATGCCGCCGCCGGAGAGGGCGAGGCCGCGCATCTTTCGGGGCCGGCCGTCGAGCGGCTGGCCGCGCCGTTTGGCGATCTCTTCGTACTCCCCCGCGAGGACGTCGTCGAAGCGCAAACGGGGCGAGAAATCGAGCTCATCACAGTGCTCGTCGCATCCGGACGTGGTCGTCTCGGTCGTGGCTTCGGCCATGGGTCCTCCGCTCTAGGCTGCTGAAGTATGGATGTCCTCAAAATGATAGCCGCGGAAAGGTGTCGTCGCTAGGGTAGGGAAAACCTGCCCCGCAGACCCTCCTAATTGTCGGACCACGTCCCGTACGCCCATCATCAGGGGAATCAGAGGAGGAAAACGGACATGCGAACGCTATGGGTCATCATCTGTCTGGTGGTGGTGGTCATCATCGCCGGCGCGATCTTCTACTTCGTCAAGATCGTCCATCACGTCGATAAGGTCGTCGATCAGACCGTCCAGTCGCTCAAGGACAGGCAGGCGAAGATCGGCCATGTGAAGGACGAAGCGGCGCAGGCCGGCCGTACGGCTCAGAGCATGCCCGGCGCCGACGAGGACTACTTCGCCGACATGGACTACGGCGTAACGAAGAATCCGCAGGCCGTGTACGCGGCCGTGAAGGACTACCTCCAGCCGACCGCCACCCCTGCCGACGCCGTCCACGCCGCGGTCATCGGGCGCAACAACTGGATCGCCTGGACCGCCGGCAACGACGTGTTGTGGGACGCGCTCTCCGTCGCCAGCGTCGGCAACCTCGACCTGGTCAAGACGGTCTCGAACTACGGCAAGTGGACCCGCAAGAACCGCTGGTCATGGTTCGGGCTCGTCAACGAGCCGTGCTTCAAGTTCAGCGACAAAGGACGGCCCGACCGTTTCGGCCTCATCCTCGACGAGCGCGACAACAGCCAGCCCGGCTGCAAGGACGACCCGTTCGAGAACGAGCAGAAGTACCCCGGCGTGAAGATCGGCGCCCGCGGCACGACCTTCAAGGATGGAAAGACCCTCCCGCTCGGCTCGTACTACGGCTACGCCTCCGGCGTCGTCGGCCTGCGCCTCTTCCCCAATCCGAAGTTCGGCGAAACGGCCGAAGAGGAGTGGATGAAGCACGTCGGCGCGGACGGCATCAACCACGACTACTACGAGAACAAGAGCTACTACAACAACGCGAAGCTGGTGAAGCCGTACCGCGTCGGGATGTCGTGCGGCTTCTGCCACGTCGGCCCGAATCCGGCGCGTCCACCGAAGGATCCTGAGAACCCGCAGTGGGCGGAACTGAACAGCAACCCGGGCGCGCAGTGGTTCTGGATCTCGCGCATCTTCATGTTCGACCAGGACCAGAAGAGCTTCGTTTGGCAGCTCTTCAACACCTCGCGCCCCGGTGCGCTCGACACCTCGCTCGTCTCCTCCGACCAGATCAACAACCCGCGGACCATGAACGCGATCTACAACCTGCACGCGCGTCTCGAGGTCGGGAAGCTGTGGGGCCACGAAGAGCTTGGGGGCGGCAGCAAGAATAACGCGCAGTTCAACGACTACGCCGGCAACGGCAAGCCGCTCCGCGATGGATCGCTGCTGACTGATCTCTATACCGCCCCGAACATCGTCCGGACGACGCACGTGCTCAAGGACGGCTCCGACGCGGTCGGCGCCCTCGGCGCGCTCAATCGCGTGTACATCAACATCGGGCTCGATTCCGAGGAGTGGCTGCTGCACTTCTTCCCGCTGATTGGCGGGGCGAGCCTGCCGTATACGCAGATCTCGCCGATCGCCATCGAGGCGATGCGGAAGAACTCCACCTACTGGAACGCGAACGAGATGCAGACCCCGGACGTCGCGCTCTTCTTCCTCGCCGCGACGCCTCCCGACACCCTGGCGAGTTCGCCGGGTGGACAGGCCATCCTCGCGAAGGACGCGAGCCTTGTCCCGCGGGGCAAAGTGGTCTTCGCGGAACGGTGCGCGCGCTGCCACTCCAGCAAGCAGCCCGACTACGTGACCAAGGCTTACTTCCAGCCGGGATGTGCCGGTCCGAACTACCTGAAGTGCTGGAACGACTTCTGGCAGCACACGAAGACGCCTCAGTACAAGGCGGCAATGACGACGATCGTCAACCAGCCCGACTTCCTCACCGACAACTTCCTCTCGACCGAAATACGCGTGCCGTCGACGCTGCTCGAGACGAACCTCTGCAGCCCGCTCGCGACGAACGCGATCCGCAACAACATCTGGGACAACTTCTCGTCGGAGTCGTACAAGAACCTGCCGTCGGTCGGCACGGTCACGGTCCACGATCCGTATACGCTCCAGCCCATTCCGTACAAGATGCCGGCGGGTGGCCGCGGCTACACGCGTCCGGCCTCGCTGTTGAGCCTGTGGTCGACTGCGCCGTACCTGCAGAACAACACGGTCGGCTCCAACAAGGGCGACGACAAGTACCACGACTCCGGCAAGGGGCAGTACTACAACCTCGATCAGTCGGTGACCTTCTACGTCGATCCGGGCGTGGAGGGGCGCGTGCACTCGTTCCAGGACGGCATCACGCAGATGCTGTGGCCGGAGAAGCGCGCAGGCAACGTCATGTTCCAGACCGCGTCCGGCAAGATGGCGCCCGGTTGGATCGACCGCACCACGCAGCGGAGCTGGCTGAACGTCATGCCGGGTTACCTGCCGAAGTTCATCGGCGCCAAGCTTCCGAAGAACATGACGATTCCGAATCCCAACGACCCGTCGCAACCGGGCCTGAACCTCGGTCCGATTCCGTCCGGCACGCCGGTGAATCTCCTCACGAACATGGACCTGGAGAAGACCGACCTGCTGATCAACTCCGTGATCCACCTCGGAGCCGGTCTCGTCACGCTGCCGGCCAACGCCTCGGACGAAGAGGTCACGCAGCACTTCGCGAGCGCGAAACAGCCGCTTCTCAACGTCTGCAAGTGCCCCGACTTCATCGTGAACCGCGGCCACTATTTCGGCACCGATTTCCTGCCGGCGAGCGAAAACGAGCCGGGGCTGACCGACGCCGACAAGAAGGCGCTCATCGCCTTCCTGGAAACCTTCTGAGGAGACGACCATGGCTGACACGAACGTTCAATACGATTACGTGGTCGTCGGGTCGGGCGCAGGTGGCGGCACCTGCGCCGCCCGCCTCGCCGAATACGGATTCAAGGTGTTGTTGCTCGAAGCGGGCGGCGATCCGCGCACGCTCCAGGGCGGCGACCCACCGTATCCCGACCAGAACCGCCTTCCCGACGACTACGACGTCCCGGTCTTCCACGCCATCTCCTCCGAAAACGAGGCGATGAGCTGGGAGTTTTTCGTCAAGCACTACAAAAAAGAAGACCTCTCGAAACGCGACCCGAAGTGGCAGGGCGCACCGCGCAACGGCATCTTCTACCCGCGCGCCGGCACGCTCGGCGGCTGTACCGCGCACAACGCCATGATCACCGTCTATCCGCACAATCAGGACTGGGCGGACATCGAGGGCATGACAGGCGACAGCTCGTGGGCGCCAAAGAACATGCGGAAGTACTTTCAGCGGCTGGAGAACTGCCATCACCGTCCCTGGTGGCGGCTCCTCTACAACCTCACCGGGATCAACCCGACCCGCCACGGCTTCCGCGGCTGGCTGAACACCGAAGTAGCGATTCCGGAAGCGGCGATCGACGATGAGGACATCGACAAGTTCCTCGTATCGACGATCGCCGCGGCGGTCGACTCGATCGGCTCTCCCCTCTGGGAGCGCATCCGCTGGCAGATCCTCGGCAAGGGCGATCCGAACGACTGGCGCCTGGTCCAGGGCGACTCGACCGGCATCCGCTATCCGCCGCTCGCGACGAAGAATCACGCGCGCAACGGCGCCCGCGAGCGCGTCCTCGACGTCGCGAAGAAACATCCCGACCGCCTCTTCATCGAGCTCGACGCGCTCGCAACGCGCGTCTTGTTCGACGACTCCAATCGGGCCATCGGCGTGGAGTATCTGAAAGGGGCGAAGCTTTATCGCGCGACGCCGAAGCCGAGCGCCCAGAAAGGCGAGCTCCGTCAGGCAAAGGCCTCGCGCGAGGTGATTCTCGCCGGCGGCGCGTACAACTCGCCGCAGCTCCTGATGCTCTCCGGCATCGGACCGGCCGAGCACCTGAAGGAGTTCAACATCCCGGTGCGATATGACCTCCGCGGCGTCGGCACGAACCTGCAGGACCGGTACGAAGTCGGCGTCGTGAACCGGATGAACTTCCCGGCGTGGTGGGTGCTCAAAGGCGCCAAGTTCGCGAAGGGCGATCCGCAGTACGAGCAGTGGGAGAAGAAGCGCGACGGCGTTTACACCACCAATGGTGCGGTGGCGGCGGTCATCAAACGCTCGGCTGCCGAGCGGCCACTCCCCGACCTCTTCATCTTTGCGCTCCTCGGTCTTTTCCGCGGCTACTTCCCCGGCTACTCGAAGTTGTTCGTCGAAAACCTCAACTACCTCACGTGGGCGATCCTCAAGGCGCACACGCAGAACTGCGCCGGCTCAGTGAGACTCAAGTCGAACGATCCGCTCGATACGCCGGAGATCGACTTCTGCTATTTCGAGGAAGGCAACGACACCGGCGGCAGCGACTTGCAGTCCGTGGTCGACGGCATCAAATTCGTGCGCGGCCTCACTGCGGAGCTACGCAAGAAGGGGCTCATAGCAGCCGAAGAGCTCCCTGGCGATCACGTCCAGTCCGATGCGGAGATCGCGCAGTTCGTCAAAGACCAGGCCTGGGGTCATCACGCGTCGTGCTCCTGCCCCATGTTGCCGGAGTCGCAGAACGGCGTCGTCGACAGCAACTTCCAGGTGCACGGAACGAAGGGCCTACGCATCGTCGACGCCTCGGTTTTTCCCAAGATCCCCGGGTTCTTCATCGTCTCGTCCGTCTACACCATCGGTGAGAAGGCGGCCGACGTCATCGCCACGGCGGCGGGAAAGAAGGTCTGATGGATTCCTCGATTCTGCTCCGCGTCCTCTTCGCAGTCGGCATCGTGCTCGCGCTGATCGCGGCGTTCGTGTCGTCGCCGATCCTTCCGTGGGTCGTCGGCGGATTCGGCATCCTGACCGGCATCGTCGGATGGACGCGCCAGACGCGCGGCCTCGTGATCGCCGCGATCGTGCTGGTGGTCTCGCTCTCGGCGATCCTGCAGCAGCCGTTCAATCCGCAGTGGCTCAACGACGCCGTCTTCTTCGTGCGCGTTTTCGTCGCGCACGTCGGCCTCGGCGCCGGTGTGCTCACGATCTTCGCGCCACCGAGCGCGGTATGGCTGTAGACGAATACGGAATCGAAGGCCTCGCGCCGGACGACAGCGCGTTCACCGGATCGCGCTTCGCGGACGTGCGCGAGGCCATCTTCGCGAATCCGTATCCCCGTCCCTTCGAGCGCTTCCCGGTCACCCTCGGCAGCGTGCTGCACATCGCCGGCAAGTGGCTCTTTCTCGCGGCGGCACGCCGTTCGGTGAAGTCGCAGGCGGATCTGCGATGGGGACCGGACCGGAAGGGCTACCGTCGCCTGCTCCACCCGAACGGCATTTGCCTGACCGGGATCTGGAGCATCGACGCGGAGACCGGCTACAGCGGCTATTTCCGCAACGGCTCCCGCGGACTGGTCGTCGGCCGTTACTCGACCTGCTGCACCGAGACGCGCCGCGGATATACGCGATCGCTGGCACTCGTCGGCCGCGTCTATCCGACCGTCGATCCGAATCATCCGGAGAAGCTGCCGACCGCCTCGTTCATCACGCAGCAGGACATCGGCGGCGAGAAAACGGCTGCGATCAACGACGCGATCCTTCTCAACGCGCCGAACACCTCGATCTGGCGGCGCGGCTTCGGCATACCGATCCTCCTCATCACCGCCTTCGTGCTCCGCATCGCGGACAAACAGCCGACGATGCGGCAGGTCTACCAGATCGCAGAGCTCGGAAAGCCGCCCTCCGAACGGACGCGCTCCCCGCAATTCCTCCGCTTCCGCGTCTCCCCGCATCAACCGGCAATCGACGGCGACGCCCTCGATTTCCGCGACGAGATCCTGATGCAGATCGAACGGCACGGAAAGCTGACGTTCGACATCGAGACGTCCGACACCGGCAAGTCGTACCTCTTCGGTCAGCTCCGAAAGATCACGAACTGGCGCCGCATCGGATCACTCACCTTCACCGAGGCCGTCGCATCGTTCAACGGAGACCGGGTCGTCCACTTCAATCATCCGAAGTGGCGGCAGGACCTTCAGAACCAGATTCGCTGAACGGTCCAGAAGACGCCGGTCACGGCGATCGCCATCGAGGCGGGGACGACGAAGCGTTGGCGGTACCAACTGCGATGGCGGAACCATGCCGCCGTGAGCAGGAACGCAACGGCGATGACGGTGAGCTGGCCGAGCTCGATGCCGGCGTTGAAGCTGATGAGCGCGGGGACGAACTCGGCGCGCGGGAGCTGGAGGGTGCGGAGCACGCCGGCGAAGCCCATCCCGTGCAGCAGGCCGAAGCCGAAGACGACGAACGGGCGCCACGGCTTCAGCTCGTACGTAACGACGTTTTCGAAGGCGACGTAGGCGATCGATAACGCGATCAGCGGCTCGACGATGCGGGACGGCAGCGAGACGATTCCGTACATCGTGAGGCCGAGGGTGATCGAGTGCGCGATTGTGAACGCGGTGACCTGCGTGAGGATCGGGCGGATGCGCGTGCTGAGAAGGAAGATGCCGAGGACGAAGAGGATGTGGTCGAGACCGCGCGGAAGGATGTGGACGAATCCGAGGCGGAGGTATTGCGCGATGACCTCGCCGCGCCCGGGAGGTCGGATTCGCGCGACCGGCAGCGGCGGACTCGTCGCGTCTCCCTCGATCCATGTCTGCGTGCCGGAGTAGAGGAGCGCGTAGGTGCTGTAGACCAATCCGTACGACCACCGCAGCGTCTTCGCCGACGCCGGCATCGTCCCCTCGGCACGAATGACGACGAACGCCGGCCGCGTGATGTCGTCCGGCTGCTCGAGCTGCTCGATCGAAACCTGCGCCGGCGCGCGGACGCCGTCGAATGAGACGGCGATGTCGCCGGCGAAAGCCGGAAGGAGCGGCGCGAGCGCGTTGCGATACGCGTCGCCGGTGAGGCCGCTGACGCGAGGCCGCACCGCCGCGCTCTCGAGCTTGTCGAGCAGCGACTGCGGCGCGGTCGTGATCTGTGCCGACCAGCGGCCGTTTCCGACCGCCAGGCGCACCTGCGTCGTGCCGATCTCGTGGGCGTCCACGAGCGTGCACGCGAAGAGTATCAGCGCGGTGAAGGCGGCAATTCGAACGTGAGCGAGGCCCAAAGACTCTCCCAATCGGCGCCGGAGTTGCGCGGCGCCTCGACCATGCGAACGGACTTGATCAGCCAGACGCCGGGGCGCGGCAATGTCAGTGCGAAGACACCCGCGTGGTCGCTGCGCGCTGAAACGCGCACGGAAGGATCATCGTGAAAGACCGCGGTGACGAGCGCATTCGCCGCCGGTGTCCTCTCGAAAAGCATGCGTCCCCGAAAATGCGCGTCCCCACGCGTCGGATCGATCATCGGAACGATCTCGTATCGCAGTCCGACCGCTTGCGTCGCCGCCAGCGACGCATGCGCGCCGGCGATCAACGATTTCGCGCAGCGCGAGAAAATCTCCTTCCCCGGCTTCTGCCGTTCGCGGCGCCGGGTGCGGGCGTCGATGATCGCATCGAGGCCGTACTGGCGCAGGTACGCCTCGAACTTCGCCGGCTCCAGCTCGACCGGCGACGGCAGGCTCGCGTATGCGACGACGGCCGTGCTGCGGGCGTCCGCCGTGAAGAAGCCGGCGGGATCGGCGCGCTCGATTCCGGCGACGTCCTGCGACCCCTTCCTCCCCTGCCGGATCGTGAAGCTCGCGATGTTGTCGCTCACGCGCGGCACCGGATCGCCCGTGAAGTCCATGCCGACGCGCAGTGCGAGCGACACCGTCTGTCCGAAGGCGGGGTGATACGTCGACGGTTCGATCCAGAAGTCGTGCGCGTGTAGCGCCCGCGCGAACGCGAGCGCCGCCACGGCGAGCAGGATCCGCTTCAAACCTGGATGGCCTGTTCGCGGAACACGGAGCGCCGGCCGAGATAGTAGAAGAGCCAGGTCCAGAGGAAGACGAGGAGGAGCACCACGATCAGGATCCAGAACCCGATGTGCCAGAAGCTCACCGGTCCCGGCGCCTCAGGTTTCTCCGGCCACGGGTCGGCCTCGTACGGGAAGGTATCAAGGAACGGCTTGTCGTTCGCCGTCGCGCGCGGAAAGCCGCCTTCGATGAACGACAGCTCCTGCAGGATGCAGTCGCCGGTCGAGCAGGTGATCGCCGCCACGTCGTCGGTCAGCATCCGGCCGTTCGGAAAGACGCACGGGAAGCGGTTCGAGTAGATCATCACGTCGGGCGCGAGGTCGTACTTGCGCAGGAAAACGAGCAGTTGCGTGACGTTCGCGAGCGGCACGGTGAGCTTGTAGTGCAGCAGCTCCTGCTGCAACTTCGTCTGCTTCGTCATCTCCTTCATCATTTCGGCGACGTGCTCGTTCGGGGGGAGGAAGTTGAGGGCATTGAATCGGTTCTGCTGCGTGCGGCTCGAACGGCCGTCGTGATCGAGCTGCTTGCCGTTCTCGGTCGAGACGCCCCAGAGGAGAAAGTCCTGCTGGCCGGCGGGGAAACACGACTTCGGCATCTCGGCCACGATCGAGATGGCGTTCTTGCCGAAGAAGCGCGGGAAGATGAACGGATCGTCGCGCAGCCCGCTGTACCAGTGGATCAGCTCCGGGTGCTGCAGGCCGGTGACGTCCTTCTTGCTCAGCGTCAGGTCGTTGTTCAACGCGATCGAGAAGACGACGTCCGGCTTGATGCCTCCCGGATTGACGATCGTCCCGCCATAGCGCGCCTTGTCGCCGGGGTTGTCGAAGGTGACCTGGCTGTGAAGGTCGATGTTGATGGCGTACGCATACGGCGTGATGGGGAACGGCTTTCCCTTCAGCGTCGCGCGGCGGACGTTGAAGATCAGGACGTAGTTGTCCCCGTGCGGGAAGAAGAAGAGGTCGGTGATGTTCGCCTCCGGCTCCTCCACCACCAACGGGTCGGCATGGTCGGAGCCGAACGCCGCCGGAACGGCGAACAGGGAAAGCACAACGAGCACGATCGCAGCCGACGTCGCGCGGAGCGTTTTCACAGGGGAACCTCCTCAGTCGAATTGGGACCTTACTAGAGGAGGGCCGCGAGACGACGGTTTCCCTACCTCACTTTTGCGTCCCGATCCAGCGGTCGATCCGGGCGTCGAGGACGTCGAGCGGAAGATTGCCGCCCGATAGGACGGCGTCGTGGAATTTCCGCTCGTCGAACTTTGCGCCCAGCTTGTCACTCGCGCGCTTCCGGAGCTCGCGGATCTTGAGCTGTCCGAGCTTGTAGCTGAGGGCCTGCGCCGGCCAGGAGATATAACGGTCCGTCTCGGCCTGAATGGTCGGCTCGTCCACCGCGTGTGACTTGCGCATGAAGTCGACGACTTGGTCGCGCGTCCAGTCCATGTCGTGAATGCCGGTGTCGACGACGAGGCGGACGGCGCGGAAGAGCTCCGAGCGGAGACGGCCGTAGTCGGAGCCGGGATCCTGGTAGAAGCCAACCTCTTTGCCGAGCTGCTCGGCATACAGCGCCCACCCTTCGGCGTACGCGGAGTTGCCGCCGTGCTTGCGGAACTCGGGGAGGTTGGTAAGGGTCTGCTGAATCGAGAGCTGCATGTGATGGCCCGGGATGCCCTCGTGATACGCCACCGCTTCATCGTTGATGAGCGAGCGGTTCTGATAATCCGAGACCGCGACGGACACGCGGCCGGGGCGTTTCCCGTCCGGCGTGCCGGTCTGGTAGTGCGTCGCCGCGGCCTTCTGGAACTCCGGGATGCCTTCGACGGTCACGGGTGCAGAGGGGATGATCGTGAAGAGCTCCGGAAGCTTGGTCCGCATCTGCGCGATGTAGCGCGAGAAGTCGTCGAGGATCTGCTGCGCCGAGGCAGGCTTGTACTTTGGGTCGTTCTCGATGTGATCGCGGAAGGAGGCGAGATCGGAGTAGCCATTCGCCTTCGCCAGCGCCGTCATCTCGCCGACGATGCGATCGTACTCGCTGAGCCCGATCTTGTGGATCTCGGCGGGAGAGAGATTCGTCGTCGTGAGGCGGTGGATCGCCGCCTGATAGCGGCGCTTCCCTTCCGGCAGGCTCTCGATCGAGAGCGCCGACCGGCCGTACGGGACGTACTCCTTCGTCGTGAACTCCGCGAACTGCTTGTACGCGGGAAGCACCTCGTTGTTGACGGTCGTCGTGATCTCGTCGGTGAGCCGCTTCTTCTCAGCCTCGGAGAACGACGCCGGCATCTTCTTGAGCGGGTTCAGGAACGGGTCGGCGGCGATGATGCCGTGTGCCTGTCCGGGGATCTTCTCGGAGAGGAACTTCACCATCACCAAGTGGTCTTTCACGCCGGCGCGCAGCACGTCTTCCGTCTGCAGGAGCGCCTTCGGGATCTGGTGTAGCCGCGCGATGTAGTCGTCGTAATGCTTCACCGAGTCGAACGGCATCGAGTTCGGGAGATCGGCAAGCTGCGTGTGCAGCCCGCCCTGCGCCGTCACCGGCATCTCGTAATTCTTGAGATCCCAGTCGTCCGCGTTCTCCTGGAGGTTCTGGAGGAAGAGGTCATGCGAAGTACGGTCTTCCTCGCTGAATCCCTCGGGCGAAATCGCCTTGATCCGCTTGAGGAACTCCTCGTTGATGTCGTGGCGCTTCTTCACCGCGGCGAGCGAGTAGTCGCCGAGCTTGTCGTTGTATCGATAGTCGCCGACGTTCGTCGCCTGCGTCGGGTTGAGCTTGAGGTTCGTCTCCCACGACTCGGCGAAGAGCGCGTTCTGCTTCGCGAGACGCTCCGCGACGGACGGTTCGGCCGCGAGCGCCGCGGATGCGACGAGGATGAGCGATACGGAAAGAAGGGATCGGATGCGCATCGGCGGAGGCTATCAGAAGGAGCGCGTCGACTACCATGCGCCACCTCAGTCTGATTCACCACGGAGGGCCAGAGAACATAGAGATTCAATTGATCTGTGTTTTCTGTGTCCTCTGTGTCTCTGTGGTGAATCGTCTAGGCCTCGGACGAAAGCTCGCTCCAGGCGCGTCGCGCATTCGTGAGTCGTGAGCCGAATGTGCCCACATCACGGCACGATTTCTCTGACATACCTAAATCTGTGTCGGGCAGAGAGACGTAGAGAAGGCGTCTCGCGGCGCTCTTCGTGTTTTTTGCGGTAGTGGCACCGCTTCGGGCCGCGACCTACAGCAACACATCGTACCTGCTGATCCCGTGCGCGGCCAGCTTCTCGTCGTTGAAGCTGATGTTGTACTCGTCAGGGTCAAAGCTTTCCCACGCACCAAGCGCGTAAGTATAACTTGCACTCGAAGAGGCACTTACAGGTGGCAGGGGGGCAGGTCGAAACTTGAAACTTGGCAAGTTTCAAGTTTCGACCTGACCCCCTGCCGAGCGCCCCGCCCTAGTTGAAGTCGATCTTGGAGATGAAGGCGTCGCGACCGCCGCCGCCGTACGTCGTCTGAAACACGCCACTGCTGATCGGGTAGTCGGTCGACGTCGTGCAGCCGGCGAGGTAGAAGCCGCCGGAGCCGTCGATTGCGAGACCGATCGCTTCGTCGTCGTCGGAGCCGCCGAGGAACGTCGACATCACCATGTCCGTGCCGGACGGATTCATCACGAACGCGAACACGTCGGCGGGACCGCCGCCGTTGGTCGACTGGATCGAGTCGCTGTTGACGCCGGGGAATGTCGTCGACCCGGTCGAGCCGGCGACGTAGCAATTGCCCGCCGCATCGACCGCGAGCCCTTCGGCGAATTCGTCGCCGCTCCCGCCGATGTACGTCGAGTAGATCACCGACGAGAGACTGGAGTTGAACTTCGTCAGCGTGGCGTCGTAGCCGCCGGCGTTCGACGACTGGAACGAGCTGCCCGCGACGCCTGGAAAGTCCGTCGAGAACGTCGTGCCGGCGACATAGACGTTACCGGAGCCGTCGAGTCCCACGCCGTCCGCGTACTCGTCGTCGGAGCCGCCGAAGAACGTGCCGGCGAGGATCGACGACCCTCCCGACGCGACCTCCAGGATGACCATGTCGTCGCTCCCGCCGTTCTTCGGCTGTAACGAGTTGCTGTTGACGCCGGCGAACGTGGGCGACGTGCCGGTGCAGACGACATAGACGTTGTTGGAGCCGTCGAGGGCCATCGCTCCGCAACCATCGTCGTCGCCGGTGCCGCCGAGGTACGTGGCCCAGTCGATCGCGGTGGCTCCGGAGTTGACGTGAAAGAGCACGCCTTCGTAGCCGCCGGCATTGGTCGACTGGATGGAGCTGCTCGTAACGCCGGGGAAGTTCGTCGAACCGGTCTGTCCCGAGACATATACGCCGCCGGAGCTGTCAACGCGGATGTTGCCGACATTCTCGTCGCCGTTGCCGCCTATGTAAGTCGAATACACGAGCGAGCTGCCGTCGGGAACGAGCTTGACCAGAAACATGTCGCGCCAATCCCCGCCGTAGGCCGACTGCAGCGAGCTGGAGCCGACGCCCGGGAAGTCGGTCGAGTTGGTGGAGCCGGCGACGTAGACGTAGCCGGAGGCGTCGACGGCGATGGCCTGGCCGAATTCGTTGCCGCCGCTGCCGCCGAGATATGTCGACCAGACGATGGCGGTGCCGGTGGAGTTGATCTTGGCGACGTAGCCATCGTAGTCGCCGCCGGGGCTCGCCTGGAGCGAGCTGCCGCTCACCGTCGGGAAGTTCGTCGAGACGGTCAGGCCCGTGAGGTAGACGTTCCCGGAGCTGTCAACGGTGAGGGCCAGGCCCTCATCAAGATCGTCGCCGCCGAGGTACGTCGAGTACGCGAGCGTCGGATCGATGACGAGCGGCTCGCTGCGATCGTAGTTGCCGACGACGAAGCCGATCCGGTTTTCGCCCTCGATCGCGTAGCGTCCGTCGATAGTGCGCCGCGTGCCGTCGACGTCCTGGTAGATGACCGGCGCGTTCTGCACGAGATCGCCGTCCTTCGTGTGCAGGACGAGCTCACCGTGCGGACCGATCTCCATCGAGCGCGCGCCGTCGAACGCGACGCCGATGTCGTTCGGACTCGTCCCAGGCGCGACGACGAAGTCGTATTCGATCTGCCGCTGATTGCCGTGGTAGACGAGGTCGACGCCCGGCAGGATGCTCTCATAGCGAACTTGCGCGAAGTTCGCGACGCCGGTGCGCCACTTCGCCGGATCGTTTCCGCGGAAGTAGTTGCTCTTGGTCTCGAGTGCGCTCTCGCCGCTAACGCGCGGATCGGGCTTCGCGCCGACGACGTGCCAGCGCAGCACGGCGGAGTCGGACGTGCGGTGCGTGAGCCCCAGGACTGCTTCGTGCGGGGTGAGAAAGAGCGAGTAGCCGTGGCCGTGGCTGACGAATTTCACCGTCTCGTCGACTTGCCCCTGATTGGCTTCAAAGCTCAGCGGGATCCTGCCGTAGATGGCGGAGAGCCGCGCATTCGGTGGCGTCAGCGTCGCGGCGCTGGCCTGGATGACGTTGGCCGCGGCGAACGCGACCGTGAACAAAACGAAGAGAGCCCTCGATGGGGACGTGTACATGATGCCTCCGGTGATTGATTTTGGACTTACGGAATACGGGTGGCTATAAGTACCTCCGGCTGGCAGGTATTCCGTAGTTGGTGACTCACCACGAAGGCTGACTGCGTGTCGGAGGGGGTCAGGTCGAAACCTGACCCCGCATCTCAACGCGCGTTCGCGCACTCGCTCTGAAGCCAGTGAACGAGGGCGTTCGCGAGCTCGAGGCGGTGCGCGGAGAAGGGGTGGTCATCGTCGTACTTCAGGAGCGAGACATGTTTTCCGCCGGCGGCGCGGACGGCGCGTTCGAGCTGCTCGTGCCTCGCGACATCCTCATCCGGCGAGTCGTGTGTCGCGGCGACGAGAAGCAACGGGTGCTCGGCGAGAGGGCGGCCCAACTTCAGGTAGTCCCATTCGGTGTGCGACGCCATCTCGTTCAGGAGATCGGCAGCGACGGCATGCACCGGACCGCCGGCCGCCGTGGTGTACGTGAAGTAGTCGAGACTCGCCTTCCGCTCATCGGCATGTTGCGGAAAGCGCTGCCCTCCCCATCCGATGTTCCACGCGGCCATGGCAACGACGCAGACGTTCGGCGGCTCGTGCGGAGCGGTGAGCAGCGTGACCCACCCTCCGAAGCTGTGTCCCACGATGGCAATGCGGCGGGTGTCGAAGTGATACTTCGCGGCATTCGCGCGCACCCACGCGAGGACCGTCTGTCCGTCTTCGAGCCCGTGCGCGAATGAGAACGTCCCGCCCGATCCCCACGTGCCGCGGTAATCAAAATACAGCGCGTCGAAACCGGCGCGCCGCACCGCCTGCGCCAGGTCGAGGTTCTTCTCGTTCCCAGGATAGCCGTGCAGAAAGACGACCACCGGATGCGGCCCCGGACCGGCAGCGAGATAGACGAAGCCGTTCATCCGCGAGCCATGGCTCGGGATCGCGAGCTCCTCCATCGATGGCTTCTGCGCGAATGCGGACGACGCGACGATGAGAGCGGAGAAGAAGACGAGACGTTTCACGCCGCGAATGTACGACAGTCGCGAGAAAGGAGGCCATCTCGCCCCTCTCCGGGAGAGGGTGGCCCCGAGCGTAGCGAGGGGCCGGGTGAGGGGCGTGCACCTACCGAAACCGGTCGCAAACACGATTTCGGAATCGGGCACGCCCCTCATCCGGCGCTTCGCGCCACCTTCTCCCGGGGGAGAAGGAATTGTTGTTGTTGTTACCCACGGTTTCCGTCCGGCCGGAGCGGGAGGAACGTCGACACGCCCAGCGCGAGGACGGCGAAGAAGGCGCACCAGAGGAAGGCGCGGCGAACGCCCTCGGTCGTTGATGTCCGGCGCAGATCGTTCATTTGGGCGCGGGCGTTCTGCGGGAGGGCGTTGAAGACGCCCTGGTCGCCGAACGCCAGGTCTGCCGAGTGGGCGATCAGGAGCTTCGAGATTTGTGCCTTCTCTCCTTGCGGGACGCTGCCGCTGCTGGCGACGCCGCCTTCGAGGCCGCCCAGGAGCGTCGAGATCAGGACGGCGCCGATGATCGCCGTGCCGAGGGAGATGCCGACTTGGCGGAACGTATTCGTGACCCCGGACGCTTCGCCGGCGCTCTTCACGTCGACGGCGGACAGCGTGAGGTTGTTGATCTGCGAGAGGACGAGGCCGAGGCCCATGCCGTAAAGAGCGAGGCCGGGGATCAGCCATGTGAGGTTCACGTTGGTACCGATGGAGAACCGCAGAATGACGATCGCGATCGTGTTCACGATGAGTCCCGATTGCACGAGGCGCTTGTGCGGGATCCGTTTCGTGAGCTGCGCGGCGGCAGGCGACACGATGAGAATCATCAGCGACATCGGGAACAGCGTCAGGCCGGTGTGCAGCGCGTCGAGGTTCCGCACTGACTGCAGGAAGACCGGCAGCGTGAAGACCACGCCGTTCTGCGCCAGCATCATCACGCCGGTGACGCCGGCGCCGGCGACGAACTGCCGGTTCGCGAAGAGTTGCATCGAGACGACCGGCATCCCGCCTCGAGCTTCGAAGCGCCATTCCCATATCGCGAAGAGCGCCACGATGACGATACCCGCGAACATCGAGACTATCGCGATTGAGAACGTTCCCGGCTGCCACACCGGAAAGGGCTTCCGCGCGTGAATCCAGCCGTAGCTCTCCGACTCGATGATGCCGAAGACGACCAGGAACAGTCCGATCGACGAGAGGAAGACGCCCAGCCAGTCGATCTGCTTCTTTTCAGGTCCGCGATCGTCTTTCACCAGCGGCGAGCCGGCGAGGAGAATCGCCACGACGACGATGTTGATGCGGAACCCCCAGCGCCAGGAGTAGTGCGTCGTCAGGAAACCGCCGACGATCGGGCCGATCGCCGTCGCCGCCGCGGCCACCGCCCCCCAGATCCCAAACGCGAGCGCGCGATCGTGCCCGCGATAGCAGGCAACCAGGAGCGAGGCCGTGGCCGGCATCATCAGCGCGGCGCCGATCCCCTCCACGATCGACTCGCCGAGGAGCAGGACGCCGAACGAGTGGGCCATCGAGGCGATCACCGCGCCGGCCACGAACGTGATTGCGCCGGTGATGAACATCCGCTTCCGGCCGAAGAGGTCCCCCATCCGGCCACCGGTGACGGTCATCGCCGCGAGGATCAGCGAGTACGCGGAGATCACCCACTGCAGCTTCTGGAGCGTCGTGTGAAGGTCGACGATGAGCGTCTTGAGCGCGACGTTCAGCAGCGTCGAGTCGATCAGGATGATGGCGAGCGCCAGCGAGAGGACAGCGAGCGTCCCCCATTTGCGAAAAAGCCGCACGTGATTGCAGGGAGCTGGCCACCGGCGCAGCCTCATAATGGGGGCGCTAGGACAGGAACGGGGTATGACGACGAAGAAGAAGAAAATGACGGCGGCGGAGATCCTCGCGGAGCTGGCGAGTCTGCGCGAACGGCTGCCGGAGGAGATGCGGAGGCCGCGGCCGAAGAAGGAGACGAGCGAGCGGATGGCGCTGCCCGCCAGCGGCAACTCGATGGCCGATTTCGAGCAGGCCGCGATCATCGAGGCGCTGCAGTCGCTCGCCGACGACGTCCATGCCGGGATCGAAGAGAAGCGCGCCAAGATGATGGAAAAGGCGCTCGAGATTTATTACGCCGCCGAAGAGCTGGCGAAGCAGCCGGAGCACGCGAATCTCATCAAGCACGTCGAGGAGATGCAGCGCGCGTATCAGGCGGAGTTTGGCCGGCCGATTCCGCCGAAGAAGAAGTGACTGATTCGGTAGTTGTCGCCTTCGTCGCGGAAAACACGCCAAAGTTCCTCGGTCAGGCGTTGCGCCTCGTGCAGTCGATCCGTTGGTTCGGGGGCGAGCTCGCGGGAAGCCACGTCATCGCCGGCATCGTCGACGACGTCGATCCGCGCGCGCGCCGGGCGCTCGAGCGCTACGACGCCGACGTCCGCGTCGTTCCCCGCTTTCATCGCACCAACCCGACAGCGAACCGGCTGCAGCTCTTCGCGGAGCTGAGAAAAAATTCGGAGCCGCACTACCTGCTGCTCGATTCCGACACGCTCGTCGTCCAGGACCCGCTCCCGTTCCTCCGTCGCGACGTCTTCGGGGCGAAGATCGCCCCCTTCCCCACGGTCACGCACGAGGTCTTCGAGCGCCTCTTCGCGGATTTCGGCATCCCCCTTCCGGCGCGCACGTACACGACCGGCTACACCGGCACGCCGACGATCCCGTACTTCAACGCCGGCGTGATCTCGATTCCGCGCACGCTCGCGGAGCCGTTCGAGCGGGAGTGGCGGCGCATCAACACGCGTCTCGCGGATGAGCCGCACCTCGCCGCGCCGTGCGAGAAACACATGCACCAGGCGGCGCTGGCGATGGCGCTCGCGTCGGCGAAGATTCCGGCCGAGGCCTTCGGCGCGGAGATGAACTATCAGGTCAACGCAACCGAATATCCGACGCCGCGTGGATACGCGGAGATCGATCCGGTCGTCATTCACTATCACGACCGCGTCGATCGCGACGGAAAGCTCGTACGCGTGCCGTTCCCGAAGGCGCAGGAGCGCATCGACCGTTTTCACGAGCGGCTCGCCGAGGAGGACGCGCGTGGCATCGCGATGCCGGCACGGGACCGCGTGGCGGCGAGCAGCGCAGCGAAACAGATCGCCATCATCGGTATGCATCGCTCCGGAACGTCGCTGGTGGCGCAGCTCCTCGCCGCGATGGGGGCATACGCCGGCGAGACGGGCGACCTCACGCCGCCCGACGTCTTCAATCCCCGCGGCTACTGGGAGCTGCGCGACGCACTCACGCTCGATGAGGACATCCTCGCCGCGATGAACGCGAACTGGCGCGAGCCGGCGGAAGCAGACCTCGGCAGGCTGGGCGCGCCGGCACGGAGTGCGTTCGTGGATCGGGCGCGAGCGATCGCGCAGCGACTCGATCCACGCGGCACTTGGGTCATCAAAGAGCCGCGCATGACGCTCGTCTTCCCCATCTGGCGCGAAGCGCTCGAGCGGCCGTTGTGCCTCCTGGTCTGGCGCGAGCCGGCGGCGGTGGCGCGTTCGTTGGAGCATCGCGACGGCCTGCCGTTCGTGATCGGCCTCGCACTGTGGGAGGAGTACGCGCGCGCGATGCTCGCGTACACGACCGGCCTGCCGCGACTGCTCGTCTCGTACGAGGCCCTTCTACGCGATCCTGCCCGCTACGCCGCCGAGCTGGCGCAGGCCGCGGGATTGAATGTGCCGGATGAGAACGAGCTCCGGGCGCTCGTCGACCCGTCGCTCGACAATAGTGGTGGCAACAACGCCAGCGCCGACGACAGCCTCCTCAATCGCCATCAGCTTGCGCTGCGCCAGGCGCTGGCCGATCGCTCGGCAATGGAGTGGACAACTGTGCCGCCCATCCACGCCGAGACGCGCAACTTGCTCTCGTCCTTCTGGGTCGAAGCGCGTGAGAGCGCTCCGCTCTGGAAGAAGACCCGAGACCTCGGCCTGCTGCTCGATTCCGTCTTCGCGTCGCGCAGTTGGCGCATGGGGTTCGCGATCACGCGTTTCTGGCGGAAGCTTCGGCCGACCGAGGAGGAGACGGCGGTCGAGAAGTGGAAGAGACTCCGGTAGTGCTCTCGGTCGTCATTCCGACCTACAACACGGCGTCGATGACGCTGCGTTGTGTGCGCGCGATCCAAGGCGCGGACGAGGTGATCGTCGTGGACGACGGCTCGACCGACGACACCGTCGCGCTTCTCTCGCCCGAAGTACGCGTCGTCTCGCTCGAGAAGAACAGCGGTTTTGCAGTTGCCGCGAATCGCGGAGTCGCGGAGTCGCGGGGAGATCGGATCTTACTGCTCAACAGCGACGCGATCGTGGAGCCTGACGCGCTATCCGCTTTGATGGCGGCGTTCGAGGCCGATCCTCGCCTCGGCGTCGCCGGCGCGCAATTGCTCAACGAAGACGGAAGCAGGCAGTGGAGCGGCGGCCTTACGCCGACATTGGCGTGGATGATCGGCGTCGTCAGCGGAGCGGGAGGTCTGGCTCGACTCGTTCCCCGTCGCAAGTCGCAAATGCGAGTGTCAGTCGACTGGGTCAGCGGCGCTGCGATGATGTTCCGCCGCGAAGCGTGGAAACCGTTCGACGAGCGATACCTCTTCTACTGCCAGGACATCGACTTCTGCCTCGACGCGCGAAAGGCGGGTTGGGACGTCCGTATCGTCGATGGCGCTCGCGTCACGCATGGCCTCGGGCGCACGGTGGCGAGGGGGTCAATCCCCCACGATCCCGCCCGTCTCTGGCCCGACCTCCTGACCTGGGGGCGCAACTATTACGGACAAACGTGGGCACGACGCACCCGCGTCGTCCTCATCGGCATCGCGGCACTCCGCATCGCATGGCGAAAGCTGCGTTTCAGGAGCGCCGCGCCGCTGGTTCGCGGGCTAACTGCTCTTCGTAAAACCTGAGCAGTCCCGCGGCGAGTGCATCGCTCTCGTATTCGCGCGCGACATGTTCACGTCCGGCCGCGCCGATGCGTGCCGCCTCCTCGGGATCATGAAGCAGTTGCGCTACCGCATCTGCGAACGGCTCCGGCTCGTCCGCGATGATGACGTGCTGCGCGTCCGTCCCACTCGCGCCGAGCGTTGTCGCGACGACCGGTCTGCCGAGGGCCATCGCTTCGAGGATCTTGATGCGCATTCCGCCGCCGGCGCGGATCGGTGCGAGGATCACGGCCACGCTTCGCACGAACGCGTTCGGATCTGCGACGTTCGCCTGCAGCTCGATCCCACGCCGCTCGACCTCGGTGCGCAACCACTCAGGCGGCGCGCTTCCCGCGATCGAGAGTTTCGCGTCCGGCACGCGCTCGACGACCCGCGGCCAGAGCTCGTCGACGATCCACGTCACGGCGTCCTGGTTCGGGCGGTAGTCGAGGGAGCCGATGAAGCCGACCGTGCCATGAGCCGGGAGTTGGGAGTCGGGAGTCGGGAGGACGACGCCGCACGGGACGACGTACATGGGACGGGTGCAGCCGAGGGCGCGGAAATCGGTGGCGTCGGCGGCGCTGATCGGGACGATCGCGTCGACTCCGTTCATCGCGCGGATCTCGTAGCGCCTCAGCGATGACGCGATCCAGTGGAGGAGCGGATTCCGTTTCGCGTTCGCGAGCCCTTCCCAGATCCGGAACTCGACGTTGAGCGAGCGGAGGACGGTCGGAACACCTTTCGGGGCGTACGGGAGCAGAAACGGACTCTCGATCTGGACGAGGTCCGGCCGGAAGCGGCGGATCGTCTCATCGACAGCATCGTGAAACTCTCGCGAAACGAAGCGCGCGACGATGAATGGCAGCCGGCTGAAGATCGATCGCAACAACGGCCCGACCAAACGCGACGTATCGATGTCGACCGCGCGAATCGGCAGCGGCCCTCGCGGCGTGCCGCGGTGTTTTCGCGGATTGAGCGACAGCATGTCCACCTCGGCGCCAGCGTTCGCGAGCGACTGCGCGAGCCGCGACATCGCCACCCGCCCGCCGTCCAGCGCGGGCCACGGGAGGCGCGGCGTGAGGATCAGAATCCGCATCGGCGCGTGATCATAAGGCGCGGGCAGAGTGGCAAGCTTCTGTTACCCTTCGCGCGGCCCTGAACGTCCTCCTCCTTTCCTCGCGTTTCCCATGGCCCCCCTACACCGGCGATCGAGTGCGGGCGGCTGTCTGGCTTGCGGCGCTCGAAAACGAAGCGACCGTGGCACTCGTGTCGCCCGAGGGCGTCGTTCCGTCGAATGCGCCGCGATTTCGCCACTACCCCGCCGCACGATCGCTGGCGAGTGGATTCGCCGCAGCGTTTCGACTCTTCGCCGGCGCGCCGTTCCATTCGCTTCTCGCGGCGCCATACGACTGGTCATCGGCAATCGACGAGGCGAAAAACGCCCTCGGCACGATCGACGCGACGGTCGTTCTCCTCTCGCGACTCGACCCGTGGGTACGCGGCGCATTGCCCACCGGCTTGCACGTGCTTGACGCCATAGACTCCCTTCGCCGCAGCATGGAAGAGCGTTCGCGCGAAAGCTCCTCGCCGGCGCGATGGCTCTGGCGCGCCGAGGCGAGGCGGGTCGCGCGGGCCGAAGCGGACGCCGTGCGGTTCTACGATCGCGTCGTGGTCGTATCGGAAGAGGACTGCGCGGAGCTCGATGCGGTCGCAGTCTCGAACGGCGTCGAGATCCGTCCCATCGAGGAAAAGCTGCGGGCGTTCGACTTCGCGTTCTGGGGCCGCCTCGCCTACTTCGCGAACGCCGACGCGGCGTCCTGGCTGATCCGCGAGATCTGGCCGCGCATCCGTGCGGAGCGGCCGGCCGCAACGCTGCTCATCGGCGGCGCCGATGCGCCCGACGCTATCTGCGCGGCGCACGGTCGTGATGGAATCGTGGTGCAGTCGCCGGTCGCCGACATCGCCGCGCTCGCCCGAAACGTCAGAGTCGCCTTGTTCCCCGTTCGCTTCGGGACGGGACAGTCGAACAAGGTGCTGGAGGCGGCCGAGGGCGGCTGCACCATCGTCGCCACGAAACACGCCATGCGCGGACTCGACCAACTCACGCCGTATGCCTCGATCGCGGACGACACGAGCGGTTTCGCGCGCGCCGCGTTGGACGCGGCTCCCGGCGCGTCGTTGAGGACCGCCGTCGAAGGGCATTACTCCCGCGCCGCCACGCTGAAACGTCTCGCCCAACTGGTGCAGCGATGATCCGCCCGCGCTCGAAGGAGCGGGTGTTGCGGACGGCGGCCACGTTCGCCGGCGACTTCCTCATCGGATGGGGAGCGCTCGCCGCGATCGTCGAGCTGCGCCGCCACGTCAACTTCGCGTTCACGCAGTCGCTGCTCCCGCCGCAGAAGTTCGCGCTCGACGCGCCGAACGTCCTCCTCTTTGGCGCGACGCTCATCGCGGCCCTGGCGCTCAGCGGCTTTTATCACCAGCGCATCGGGCCGCGAACGCGGCCGTCGATCGTCACGGCGCTCGTCATCCAGACCGCCCTCGCCGCCATCGGCAGTACCGCGCTCGTCCGTCCCCTGCCGCGTACGATCTTGCTCGCGGTTCCGGTGATCGAGTTCGTCGCGCTGCCGCTTTGGCGCCGCCTCCTCCGCCGCCTCACACCCATTCGGCCGCGCGACACCATCCTCATCGGCGAGCCGGCGGACATCGAGGAAGCACTCGCCGACCTGCACACGAACGGTGACCGCCGCATTCAGGTCGTCAAACGCGCCTCTCGGCTCGATCAGCTCGCCGACCCGACCACGCACGACATCCTGCGTGAGGTCGAAGAGGTCATCTACGTCTCGCCGAACGCCGATCCGCGGATCCGGCTCGAGCTACTCCGCATCCGCGGTCCGCGCGGGTTTCTGATGCTCGCATCGCATGTCGACGCGCTCCTCGTCTCGACGATGCTCGGCTGGATCGGCGATCAGCCGCTCGTCGAAGTCTCCATCGCGTGCGGCTACGGCTACGCCGCGGCGGTGAAGCGCGCGATCGACGTCGCCGGAAGCGCATTGCTCATCCTCGTCAGCTCGCCGCTCTGGATCTTGATCGCCCTCGCCACGCTCATCGACACCGGCCGCCCCATCCTCATACGCCAGCAGCGCGTCGGCCTCGGCGGGCTCCCATACGGGATGTGGAAGTTCCGCTCCATGCGCGGTCCTGCCGACTCGCAGCCGCCGCGGACCGCCGAAGAGATCGCGGCTACCGATGGGCGCGTGACGCGGGTCGGGGCGCTGCTGCGGCGGTATCACCTCGACGAGTTGCCGCAGCTCGTGAATGTATTTGCCGGCGACATGAGTCTCGTCGGCCCGCGGCCGGAGCGGCCGGAGCTCGTCGGCCGCATCCTTGGCGAGGTCCCCTACTTCGACCTCCGATCGCTTGTCCGCCCGGGCATCGCCGGTCTCGCGCAGGTGTCGGCGGAGTACGAGACGCGCCCGGAAGTCAAACTCCGGTACGACCTGATGTACATGTGCGACTGGTCGATCTGGCTCGACTTCCGGCTGATGCTCCACGCGGTGTCGTCGTCCCTCGCTGGAACCGGGCGATAAGGCCGGTTCTGACTAAATTTGGCACCGAGTTCCCTGAAGTTAGGGAAGAAGTGCGTGTCATTAGGGAACTTTCGCCTATTCACACGCCAAAGTTCCCTAACTTTAGGGAAGAAGTGGCTATTCACACGCCGAAGTGCCCTATGAGTAGGGAACTCTTGCATATGGTTAGGGAACTCGGCACCAAAGTTAGGGAACTTCTTGATGCGCGAGCAGCCTGACTAGCTCGTGAAACTTTGTTTTCGCCTCCCAGCCGAGCACTTCGCGGGCGCGGGAGGCATCTCCGCGGCTGTAGTGCAGCTCGTTCCGGCGAACGAAGGACGGATCGGACGAAACGTAGTCGCGATGGTCGAGCCCGAACTCGGCGTACGCGGCGGCGGCAAGCTCCTCGATCGTGTGACTCTCGCCGGTCGCGATGACGAAGTCCTCCGGCTGCCCCCCCTGCAACATCCGCCACATCGCATCGACATACTCGGCCGCGTAACCCCAATCGCGCGATGGACTTAGATCGCCGAGGGACACGGGCCGGCCGGCGCGGGCGGCGGCGACGATTTTCGTGGTGACGAACGTCTCCGGACGCAGCGGCGACTCATGGTTGAACACGATTCCGGAGCAGGCGTAGAGGCCGTACCGCTCCCGCGCGTCCGCCGTTGCCTGATACGCCGCCGCCTTCGCCTCGGCGTACGGGCTCCGCGGCGCGAACGGCGTCCGCTCGTTCGCCGCGGCGCCGATCGCGATGTCGCCAAAACACTCGCTCGACGCCGAGTGGTAGATCCGCGCTCTCGGCGCCTCGTTCCGAACGGCGTTGAGAAGAATCGCCTGCGCGTCGACGATCGAAGACCATGCTACCGGCGGCTCGCGAAACGAGTGCGCGACCGAGCTGAGACCGGCGAAGTTGTAGATCTCGTCCGGCTGGAGCCGTCCGATCAGCGCGCGGACCGCCTCGGCGTCGGTGGTCGACAACGCAAACGGCGCCTTCCGCGGATCGCGCGAGGTGCCGTGAACGATGTACCCCTTCGCGGCGAGGAACCGCGAGAGATAGGCGCCGTCCTGCCCCGACATCCCAAAGATCAGCGCCGATTTCGTCAAACGGCAGGCATGATAGCCGACGTCCAATGCCGTTCCTGACGTTCACGGCCGAGCATCTCGCCATCCTGTTGTTGGTCCTCGCGTGCGCAGCCGGAATGGGAACGCTGGCCGCGCGCTCGCAGCCGTTGCCGCTGCGCATGGCCCTCGGCTTGGCGGTATGGGCCGAAGCGCTGTTCCTCCTCGCCGCAATCGACCAGCTCCGCCCGATCCCCATCGCCACACTGGCGATTCTCTCGCTAGCCTCCATCCGGCCACCGGCAACCAGCCACTGGCAACTGCTCCTCGCAGCCGTCCCTCTCTTCCTCCTAGCCCTTCACCCTCCCCTCGCCTTCGACGAGACGCTCTACCACCTCCCGACCATCCGTTCTCTGGCGACGTTCGGCGAGTTGCGATTCGTCGCGGACCTCCGCTTCCCGCTCTTCCCGCAACTGCACGAACTGCTCTGCGTCCCGGTGTACCTGCTCGCCGGCGACACTGCCACGCACCTCGTCTCGCTCGCGGAAGTGCTGGTCACCGCGGCGATCCTCGTCGAGTGGGGTGGCCGGCTCCCCGCCGCCTTTTTCCTCGGCAGCCCGATCGTGCTGCACCTCGCCACGATCGGCTACGTCGACGCGGCGCTGACGCTGTTCGTGACCGCTGCGTTTTACTGCCTGCAGCGCGAGAAACCACACCTCGGTGGTCTCCTGCTCGGCGTTGCATGCGGCGTCAAGTACGTCGGCGGCTACTTCGCGGTGGCCGGATTCGTCTCTCTCCTCCTTCGCAACCGCCGCGATGCCGCGAAGTTCGCGGCCTGGTGCGCGGCCGCGGCACTGCCGACGACGCTCTCGCTCGTCATCACGACTGGAAACCCGATCTTCCCGTTCTTCGACGCGACGTACACCGCACCGCATCTCTTCTCGTTCACGCCGCCGTGGCGCGTCCTGTGGGACGTGACGTTCGCGCACGCCCGCGTGAATTTCGAGCCGCCGATGACGCCGCTGCTGATCCCTGCGATCGCGATCGTCGTCGCGCGCGCGAGAGGAGTGGCCATCCTCGCCGTCGTCTACGTCGCACTCTTCGCATTCCTGCCGCAGGACTCGCGCTATCTCGTGCCGCTCCTGCCGCTGATCGCCATCGCCGCATCCGCGGCGATCCCGAACAAGCGCTGGCTGGTCTGGCTCGCGATCGCCCCCGGCATCCTTTACGCCGGCTACCGCCTGTATGTGACCGGAATCCCTCCCGCGACGAGCGCCGAACGCGAGGCGGAGCTGACGCTCCGCGTCCCCGAATACCGCGCGGTCACGCAAGCCGGAAACGGCGCCATCTACGTCTGCGGCGGAGAGCAGTTGAAGTACTACGCGAAAGGAACGTTACTCGGCGACTTCTTCGGCCCGTACGCGTACAAACGGGTCCTCGATCACCTGCGCGACACGTCTTCCATCGCCGCCCGATTGCGTCCGATTCACGCCGGCTACTACCTCGTCGCAAAGCGCGCCTGCCGCCCGCCGCGCTCCACCGGCGGGATGGATCTCGTCTACGAGGACGCCGCCGCGCAACTCTGGCGTGTTCAACCGAGCCAGCCGAGCCGGCGATAGAGATCGAGGTACGCGCGCGCCGCCGCTTCCGAGGTCGGGATGGCGGTCGGAATCGCCGTCGGTGCCCAGCGATCGATGATTTGAATCATCCCTTCGGCGCCCGAATCGAGTGGCGCAACCCACCCGCCGCCGTACTTTCGAATCCGCTCACCCTGCGCGCCGATGTCGAATGCCGCGACCGCGGCCCCCCCCGCCCACGCCTCGGAGATCGTGAGGCAGAACGACTCCGGCACGATCGACGGAACGAGCACGAGTCCGATGCCGTGACGCCGCAGTATCGACACGAGCGTGCCGGCGCGGTAGTAGCCGTACACCTTCACGTTCTTCATCGCGCGTAGCGCGCGGAGAAGATCGCCGTCGCCGCGGCCGAAGACGTGGAGGGTCTCGCCGCGTGCCGCCAGCGCACGCGCGATGTCGGGGAGGAGGTGGCCGCCCTTGTAGCGCTGGACGGCGCCCGCGAAGGCGATGGCGCGGCCGGTCGCCGACGAGGCCGCCGGCGCCACACTGAGGCCGGGCTCGATGACCTCCCCGTCGAGTTGGTACTGGTCGCGGAGGAAGTCTGAGGCGAAGGCAATTGACGCCGCAGAACGCAGGAACGCTTGCGCATGCAGCAGCGTGAGGTCGTGGACGCTGACGATGTACGGCCCGTTTGTGGGAACACCTCCGCCTTCGAAGTGAGTCTGTGTGGCGCCGCCGACGCCACACATGAAAACCTTCCGCTGCATTCGCTCCACGCGGAGGCGCGCGCGCAACTGCACGGCGACGCCGCCGGTACGCGCGCCGGTGCCGCCGGGCGCGACGTTCACGATCCGGGCATCGCGCCAGGAGAAGTAAAGCGCGTCCTCGATGCGCTCGGCGATTCGCTCACGCGTGCGCCGCAACGCCGAGGGGATTCCCTCATCGCGAACGACGCGGGAGACGATCATCGGTGTAGCGCCGACCGGTATACCTGGTCGATCTCCTCGGCATGCTCGTCCGCCGACTTCGGCCGGGGAAGGCTCGCGGCGCAGCGATCGACGATGGCCGGATCGGCGACGACGCGGCGGATGATGGCGTTGAGCGCCGCCGCATCCCCCGCCGGAAAGAGCTCGCCGTACGCCATCTCCGACAGCGCTCCGCCAGCCGTGGCGATCACCGGAACGCCGCGCGCCATCGCTTCGCGCGGCGCGATACCGAACGATTCGAGACCGATCGACGGCACGAGCAGGACGTCCATCGCCGCGAAGACGCGCTCCTTCTCCTCTTCGCGAAATCGGCCTTCGACCGGATGGTGCAAACTGGCGGTGTATTCGGGTAGCGCCGACGCGTCCCCCCAGATGTGCAGCGTCCCGTCGGCCGGATCGATTCCGCGCATCGCCTCCACCGCTACGTGCACACCCTTGTGCGGCGAGATCGAGCCGACGTAGCCGAACCGGATCGGTTTCCGAACGCGACCGCGCGGATCATTCACCCGTGGGATCGCGACGCCATACGGCAGCACGTGAAAGGGCGTGGAGGCGGGAACGCTCCCCGCGTAGTCGTCGCGAATCGCGTTCGACCCCGCGATGAACGCATCGGAGGTAGCGAGCGCCCGCCTCGCGGCCCGCATACGCAGCAGATGCATTGTCCGATTCGTGAGGCTCGCTGGCGGAATGGCCGTCAATACAGCGCACCGCGCGCACTTGTCGATCGACGGCCCGCTGCAGCGGTTTCCGTCGCGATCGAAGAGGTTCACGCGCGCGCAGAGGAAGAACCAGTCCTGGATCTGCATCACGATCGGGATGCCGAGCCGCTTGGCGACGCTGGCGAGTGAGAGCGAGTGGCCGGCGAGGTGGTGGATGTGGACGAGGTCGGGCTTCTCTTCCGCGAGGAAGCGCTCGAAATCGCGTTCCAGCGCGCGATTGCGCATCGCGTTGCGGCGGAACGGATCGCGTGCGGTGAAGTGATTCGCCACGAGACGAACCCGAACGCCGCCGTCGATCCATTCCGCGGCTTCACCGTCGGCGAGCGTCGGATCGGACGATCGCGCGTAGACGGCAACGCCATGCCGAGCGCGCTGTCGCATGACGAGCCAGTAGGCGTAGAGCTCCGTCCCGGCGTGCTGGAACGGCGGCCAGCCGTGCACGACGTGGACGACTCGAAGGCCGCCGGCAGGATTGCCGGCGCCGCGCACGGCATCGCGGATCGGCGCGCGGACCGGCGCCAGCGGGTCGTCCTTCATGTGTGCGGCGATCGTCGCCATGTACCGCGGATGTTTCCGCGCCAGCGCGCGGCCCGCTTCTCGTTGGCGTCGCTCGCGCGAGGCGCCGAAGCTCCGATGACCGGCGTGATAAACGAACGTGGCGTCATCGGCCACGTTCAGCCATCCGCGCGCGAGCGCGCGCATGCAGAAGTCGTTCTCCTCGCCGTACCCGCCGGCGAAATGCTCTTCATCGAAATAGCCGATATCGTCTAGCAGCGCGCGGCGGATGTAGAGACAGAAGCCGACGCCGGTCGGAATCGCCGGATAGTCGCGCACGGACACACGCTCGACGAGCGCTGCGAACGAGTCGGCGTCGAAACCCGCCGGAATCAGATTCCGCTCGAAGCCGCGCGGGACAGAGCAGATCGTCGCGTCATTCGAGAGCGGCGTGACCGTTCCGCTATCGCCGTTCGCGTAAGCCGCCTCGATCAGCTTGTCGAGCCACCGCGCCGTGACCACGGTGTCGCTGTTGAGCAGCACGACGTCGTTCGTCGACGTCCGCATCCCGCGGTTCACGCTGTGCGTGAAGCCGAGGCGTCGCTCGTTGCGCAAAATCCGAAACGGAAAGCGGCGGAGGATCGCCTCGACCGCCTCGTCCTGTGGGCCGTCGACCACGATCAGCACGTTGTGCCGCGACAGATCGGTGTGCGCGGCGACGCTCGCGAGGCAGTCGCCGAGGACCTGGGGCGCGCCATAGACGGGAACGATGACGTCGACGCTCGCCGGCGGCGACCCTTTCGGCCGCCCCGCACCCCGCCGCCAGTCAATCGGACGATGAAAACGCTGGAACACCGGGCGCGATTGTAGGTCGCTCTTTATCGCGGCGGCGAGGGCGCCGGCGCCCCACTGAAAGAGGGGGTCGAAGTGGAGCGCCGCTTCCTCGCGCGCCAGCGGAGGCGGTCGAGGTAGAGGTAGGTCACGGGGGTCGTGAAAAGGGTCAGCATCTGGCTGACGATGAGCCCTCCGACGATGGCGATGCCCAGGGGGCGGCGCAGCTCGCTGCCGACGCCCGAACCGAGCGCGAGAGGCAGGCCGCCGAAGAGCGC
This sequence comes from Thermoanaerobaculia bacterium, assembly GCA_036488085.1. Lineage (GTDB taxonomy): Bacteria > Acidobacteriota > Thermoanaerobaculia > Gp7-AA8 > Gp7-AA8 > DASXHZ01. Next base: position 10,817 of record DASXHZ010000051.1, on the reverse strand, counting down.
GGCCATGGTGGTCATCATGATCGGGCGGAAGCGGAGGAGACACGCTTCGCGGATCGCGTCGCGCGGGCTCTTCCCCTCCTTGCGCTCCGCCTCGAGCGCGAAGTCGATCATCATGATGGCGTTCTTCTTCACGATGCCGATCAGGAGAATGATCCCGATCAGCGCGATGATCGTGAACTCGGTATTCGTCAGCAGCAGCGCGATCAGCGCGCCGACGCCGGCCGAGGGAAGCGTCGAGAGAATCGTGATCGGATGGACGAGGCTCTCGTAGAGGATGCCGAGGACGATGTAGACCGCCAGCAGCGCGGCGAGGATCAGGATCGGCTCGTTCTTGAGCGATGCCTGGAACGCCTGCGCCGTCCCCTGGAAGCCGGGATGGATCGACGACGGCATCTGCATCTTCCGTTCGAGCGCTTCGATGGCGTTGGTGGCGTCGCCGAGCGACACGTTGGGCGCGAGGTTGAACGAGATCGTCACCGCCGGGAACTGCCCCTGGTGCGGGATCGAGAGCGGCGTCTGGTCGATGCCGAATTTCGCGAACGCGCTGAGCGGGACGTCGCGCCCGTTTGAGGAGTGCACGTACACGCTGGTGAGCACGGCTGGGGACTGCGAGAACTTCGGATCGACCTCCATCACGACGTGGTACTGGTTCATGCCGCTGTACATCACCGACACCTGGCGTTGGCCGAAGGCGTCGTAAAGCGTGCTGTCGATGGCGGAGAGGGAGACGCCGAGGCGCGCGGCGGTGGGGCGATCGATGATCACCGTCGCCTGCAAGCCCTGGTTCTGCTGGTCGCTCGAGACGTCGCGCACCTCTTTGAGCTTGTGCATCGCCTTCTCGAGCTTTGGCGCCCACGACATCAAGTCGGCCACGTTGTCGCCCTGCAGCGTGTACTGGTAGTCGGAGTTGCTCTGCCGTCCGCCGACGCGAACATCCTGCGTGGCGCTGAGGAAGAGCTGCGCGCCGGCGATGTGTGCGGTCTTCGGCCGGAGTCGCGCGATGACCTTCTGCGCGTCGACTTTTCGTTCCTCGAGTGGCTTGAGCGACACGAACATGCTGGCGCTGTTGCCGCCGCCGCGGCCGCCGCCGGTGAACGAGACGACGTTCTCGACCGCCGGGTCCTTCTCGACGATCCGCATGAACTCGTTCGCCTTCTGGATCAGGGAGGGGAACGAGGTGTCTTGCGCCGCCTGAATGTTCCCGCCGAGGCGTCCCGTGTCCTGCATCGGGAAGAAACCCTTCGGGATGATGATGTAGAGATAGACCGTGAAGCCGATGGTCGCGAACGTGACGAGGAGCACGGGCAAGGTGTTCGCGAGCACGAAATCGAGCATGTGCTCGTAGCCGTTCCGCAGCTTCTCGAAGGCGCGTTCGCTGGTGCGGTAGATGCGACCGTGCTTTCGCTCGCCCTCGGGGATCAGGAACTTGGCGCACATCATCGGCGTGGTCGTGAGCGAGACGACGAGCGAGATCGCAATCGCGATGCTGAGCGTCACCGCGAACTCGCGGAAGAGGCGTCCGACGATGCCGCCCATGAGCAGGATCGGGATGAACACCGCGATGAGCGAGGTGCTCATCGAGAAGACTGTGAAGCCGATCTCGCGCGCACCGAGGAGCGAAGCTTCGAGCGGACGCATGCCCGCCTCGAGGTGGCGCGAGATGTTCTCGATGACGACGATGGCGTCGTCGACCACGAAGCCGGTCGAGATGGTCAGCGCCATCAACGACAGGTTGTCGAGGGAGTAGCCGAGGATATACATGATCCCGAAGGTGCCGATGAGCGACAGCGGCACCGCGATGCTCGGGATGACCGTCGCCCACGCGCTCCGCAGGAACGCGAAGACGACGAGGATGACGAGCAGGATCGAGATCAGAAGCGTCCACTCGACGTCGTGGACGGAGGCACGAATCGTCGTCGTGCGGTCGAGGACGACACCGAGGTGGATAGCCGGCGGGATGGCCGCCTGAAGCTGCGGCATCAGAGCGCGGACGCGGTCGACGGTACCGATGATGTTCGCCCCCGGCTGCCGGAAGAGGACGAGCGAGATCGACGGCTTGCCGTTCACCTGTCCCGCACTATTGATGTTCTCTACGGCGTCCTTCACCTCCGCAACCTCGGACAGAATCACCGGCTTGCCGTCGCGCGAGGTGACGATGAGGCTCCGGTATTCGTCCGCCTTGAAGAGCTGATCGTTCGTCTGAATGATCGACGCGTCCTGCGTCCCCTGGACGGCTCCCTTCGGACGGTTCGCGTTCGCGGCCGATAGGGACGTACGCACCGCGTCGACGCCGACGTTCATCCGGCTGAGCAGCAGCGGGTTCATCTCGACGCGGACGGCGGGACGCGAGCTGCCGCCGACGAAGACCTGTCCGATGCCGTCGATCTGCGCGATCTTCTGCGCCAGGATCGTGTCGCCGACGTCGTACATCTGCGGCTGCGTCATGACGTCGGACGTCATCGCCAGGATCATGATCGGCGCATCCGCCGGATTGACCTTGCGCCAGTTCGGATTCGACGGCAGGTTCGCCGGAAGCTGTCCGCGCGCCGCGTTGATCGCCGCCTGCACGTCGCGCGCGGCGGCATCGATGTCACGGTCGAGGTCGAATTGCAGCGTGACGTTCGTCGAGCCGGAGGAGCTGTTGGACGTCATCTGCGTGATACCGGCGATGCGGCCGAACTGCCGCTCGAGCGGCGTGGCGACCGACGAAGCCATCGTCTCCGGATCCGCGCCGGGGAGCGACGCGTTAACCGAGACCGTCGGGAACTCGACCTGCGGCAGCGGCGCCACCGGCAGCTTCGAGTATCCAAGCGCCCCCGCCATCAGCACCGCCGCCGTCAGCAGCGACGTCCCGACCGGCCGCCGAATGAACGGATCGGAGAAACTCACGAGGTCGCCGGCTCCGGATTGCCGATGTGAACGCGGCTGCGAACACGCGCCGCGAGGCGATCAAACCAGAGATAGACGACCGGGGTCGTGTAGAGCGTGAGGAGCTGGCTGACGAGGAGACCGCCGACGATGGTGACGCCGAGGGGGTGGCGCAGCTCGGCGCCGGTGCCGCGGCCGAGGGCGAGCGGGAGGCCGCCGAAGAGGGCGGCGAAGGTCGTCATCATGATCGGGCGGAATCGCAGCAGGCAGGCCTGATAGATCGCCTCCTCGGCCGGCTTCCCTTCCTCGCGCTCCGCCTCCAGCGCGAAGTCGATCATCATGATGGCGTTCTTCTTGACGATGCCGATCAGCAGGATGATGCCGATCAGCGCGACGACGCCGAGCTCCATGTGGAAGAGCAGCAGCGCCAGGATGGCGCCGACGCCGGCCGACGGCAGCGTCGAGAGAATCGTGATCGGGTGGATGTAGCTCTCGTACAGGACGCCGAGGACGATGTAGACCGTCACGAGCGCCGCGAGGATCAGCCATCCTTCGTTCGCCAGCGAGCTGCGGAACACCGCGGCGGTGCCCTGAAACTCGGGATGGATGCTCGCCGGAAGGCCGAGCTTCGCGACCTCTTCGTCGACCCGCTTCGTCGCCGCGCCGAGCGCCTCGTTCGGCGCGAGATTGAACGAGATCGTCGTCACCGGGAACTGGCCGAGGTGATTAACGGCGACCGGCGTTGAATGCGTTTCGATGTGCGCGAAGCTGCTCAGCGGAATGATCTGCTCGCGCGTGCCCGAGAGCCCCGGCACCGGCTGCGTGGTTCCCGGAGTTGCCGACCCGAGGGTCGCCGTCGGCGTGGTGGTCGCGCTCTGCGACGCCGCGGCGGCGCCGACGGTCGGGGTACCCGTCCCCGCGGACGCCGACGCCGCGCCGGCATGCACGTAGATGTGCTCCAGCGCGTCGGGGGAGATTTGCAGCTTCGGATCGGCTTCGAGGACGACGTGGTACTGGTTGAGCTGCGTAAAGATCGTCGAGACCTGGCGCTGGCCGAAGGCGTCGTAGAGCGTGTCGTCGATCATCTGCGGCGTCACGCCGAGGCGTGAGGCGGTGTTGCGGTCGACGACGAGGTCCGCTTCGAGGCTGCCGCTCCCCTGATCGCTCGCCACGTCGCGCAGCTCCGGAATCTTCTCCAGCGCCGCGATGACCTTCGGCACCCACTGCGCCAGCTCGGTCGAGTTCGCATCTTCGAGCGTGTACTGGTACTGCGTGCGGCTGACGCGGTTCTCGACCGAGAGGTCCTGCACCGGCTGCATGTAGAGCGTGATGCCGGCGACGTTCGCCACCTTCGGTTGCAGGCGGCGAATGATGTCGGAGGCGTTGGCGTTGCGGTCTTCGAGCGGCTTTAGATTGATCTGGATCCGGCCGACGTTCGAGGTCATGTTCGTCCCGTCGACGCCGATAAACGACGCGACGCTGGCGACCGCCGGGTCCTTCGAGACGACCTCCGTCAACTGCAGTTGCCGCTCCGCCATCGCCCGGAACGACGTGTCCTCCGGCGCCTCTGAGATACCGAGGATCACGCCCGTGTCCTGCACGGGGAAGAAGCCCTTCGGGACGATGATGAAGAGGAAGATCGTCAGCAGGAGCGTCCCAACCGTGATGATGAGCGTCGTCGTCTGGTGCCGCAGCACGACCTGCAGCGTCCGTCCGTAGAACGCGATCACGCGCTCGAACAGCTCTTCCGACTTCGTGAAGAAGCGGCTCTCCTTCTTCGTGTCCTTCTCCGCTTTCAGCAGCTTCGACGACATCATCGGCGTCAGCGTCAGCGAGACGACCGCGGAGACGAGGATCGTGACGCTGAGCGTGACCGCGAACTCGCGGAACAGGCGGCCGACGATGTCCGCCATGAAGAGCAGCGGGATGAGCACGGCGATGAGCGACACGGTCAACGACACGATCGTGAAGCCAATCTGCTTCGATCCCTTGAGGGCCGCTTCGAGCGGACTCTCCCCTTCCTCGATGTAGCGCGTGATGTTCTCGATCATGACGATGGCGTCGTCGACGACGAACCCGGTCGATATCGTCAGCGCCATCAGAGACAAGTTGTCGAGCGAGTAGCCGAGGAGGTACATGACGGCGAACGTGCCGACGATTGACAGCGGCACGGCGACGCTCGGGATCACCGTCGCGGAGAAGCGGCGGAGGAAGAGAAAGATCACGAGGACGACGAGCCCGATGGTCAGCAGCAGCTCGAACTCAACGTCGCGCACCGAGGCGCGGATCGTGACGGTGCGGTCGGTGAGAACGGAGACCTTCACGGTCGGCGGGAGGCTGCTGGTGAGCTGCGGGAGGAGCTGCTCGATCCGGTCGACGACGTTGATGATGTTCGCGCCCGGCTGCCGCTGGACGTTCATGATCACGGCGGGCGTGGTGTTCTTCCACGCCGCCTTCTGCGCATCCTCGACGCTATCGACCACGCTCGCGACGTCGCCGACCCGCACCGGCGCGCCGTTGCGGTACGCGATGATCACCGGCTTGTAGTCGCCGCTCGAGAAGATCTGATCGTTCGCACCGATGCTGAAGCTCTGCTCCGGCCCCTGCAGGTTGCCCTTCGCCTGGTCGGTGTTCGCGGCGGCGAGCCCGGTGCGGAGGTCTTCGAGGCTGAGGCCGTACGACGCGAGCGCCGCGGGATTCGCCTGCACGCGCACCGCCGGCTTCTGGCCGCCGCTGATCGTGACGAGACCGACGCCGGGGAGCTGCGAGATCTTCTGCGCCAGCGTGGTGTCGGCGAGGTCCTCGACTTTGCTGAGCGGGAGCTGGGTCGAGGTGAGGCCCATCGTCAGGATCGGCGTGTCGGCCGGATTGACTTTGCTGTAGATCGGCGGATTCGGGAGGTCGCGCGGCAGGAAGCTCGCCGACGCGTTGATCGCCGCCTGAACCTCCTGCTCGGCGACGTCGATGTTCTGTTTCAGATCGAACTGCAGCGTGATCATCGAGCCGCCGAAGGAGCTGACGCTCGACATCTGCTGCAGGCCCGGGATCTGTCCGAACTGCCGTTCCATCGGCGCGGTCACGGACGACGTCATCACGTCGGGGCTCGCGCCGGGATAGAACGTCAGCACCTGGATGGTCGGATAGTCGACCTGCGGCAGCGCCGACACCGGCAGCTCCCGGTACGCCACGATGCCGACCAGAAGGATCGCCGCCATCAAGAGAGAGGTGGCGACGGGACGAAGGATGAAGATCCGGGATGGGTTCACGACGCTCGTCTCTTGCCCCGCCCGCCGCCGCCCCGTCCGCCGGCACCACCGCCGCCCGGGGCGCCGGCGATCTCCACCTTTCCGTTCGGCTGGATCTTGTCCGCGCCGTCGGTCACGACCTGCTCGCCTTCATTCACGCCGCTGACGACCGAGGTCAACCCCTCCGACATCTGCACCTGGACGACGCGCATCTGCGCCGTCTTCTGAGGCGTCACGACGTAAACGTACGTCCCTTGCGAGCCGTGCTGCACCGCGGCCGAGGGGACGGTCGCGACGTGGTGCCGCACGTCGACCTGCAGCCGGGCGTTGATGAACTGATTCGGGAAGAGCGAGCCCTTGCTGTTGTCGAAAATCGCCTTGCAGCGGAAGGTGCCGGTATTCGGATCGATCTGATTGTCGATGGTCAGGAGGCGTCCGGTGGCCAGGAGGGACGTGTTGTCGCGGCTCAGCGCCTGAACCGCCAGCCCGGCGCCCCGCATGTGTTGCGTCACCGGCGGCAACTGGTCCTCGGGCAAGGTAAAGAGCACGGCGATCGGCTGCATCTGCGTGATGACGACGAGGCCGTTCTGATCCGAGGCGTGCACCATGTTACCGGGATCGACGAAACGGATGCCGACGCGTCCCGTGATCGGCGCCTTGATGTGGCAGTACTCCACGTTCAGCTTCGTCTGCTGGATCTGCGCGTCGTCGGCCTTGATCGTCCCCTCGTCGACGCGTACCGACGACTGCTGCGTGTTGTACTGCTGCTGCGGGATGACGCCGGCCTTGTAGAGATCGGCGTAGCGTTCGAGATCGTGCCGCGCGTTCTGCAGCGTTGCCTCGTCCTTGAAACGGTTCGCCTCGGCCTGCGCGAGCTGCGCCTCCGAGGGAGCCGGATCGATGAGCGCGATCTCCTGGCCGGCGGTGACAACCTGCCCTTCCTGAAAGTCGAAGCGGAGGAGCTGGCCGTCGATGCGCGTCTTCACCGTGACCGTGTTCAATGCGTTCACGTTGCCCAGGCCGTCGAGGTAGACGGGGACGTCGCGGGCGACCACCGGCACGACGGAGACGGGAACGCTGCGATTGCGAGAGCTCGCGGCGGCTGACTGCGCCACCTTCGCGTTGCTCGCCGCGCGCTGGCGGAGGAAGACGACAAGGAGAATGATCACGATCACCACGACCGCGATCGCGATGTTGCGATTGCGCTTGTGATGGCCGCCTGCTTCCGGCTCAGGAGCAACGTGGATGTCGGGTGGTGCCCCCGGGGTCTCTCGTTCCGGCCGTTGCGCCATCAAACTCCTCCTACTTGCGCGCTTACGACCCACGGGCCGAAATGCCGAAGCGGACGCAATTTCGTCACTCTTTTTGACTTGACGTCGCGCCGACCACTCCCCCGATGACCGGCAGCACGAGCCCGGTAATGTATGAGCCAGTGACGAGCGATGCAAGGAAGGCGTACGCCGGCGCGATCTCCTCCGGTTGCGCCGGGCTCACAAGCCGCTTGGTTGCCATCTCTCACTGCCTTCGGGCGGCGAGAGTGCAAGTGACGCACCCTACGGGCAGGGTATGGGGCAGGGAACGGTCGAGCCGAGCTGCACAGAGAACGGTCCGACGGTAGACGAGGACGTTCGAACGATCAGCGCGAGAGTGCCGTTGTTCACAACGCCGGAAAAGTGCGCCGGCTGCGGCTGCGTCGGGATCGGGCCGGATAGGAACGTACCGTCCGTCTCGAAGTGGCCATCCGGGTCGATCGCAGGCGGTACCGAAAAATGGCCAAAACCGCATCCGGTCATCAGAGCGGCAGTACTTGAATCGACGGTCAGGCAGTAGCCAGGACTCGCCCACCGCCCCGCCGTCAGCGTTGTCGTCGACGGCACGTCGGGCGCCACGGTGATGCTCGGAGTAATCGTCGTGACGTTCTCCGTCACGTTGTTCGTGAGCGTGAGGAACCCCCAGATCGGCACGTTCGCCGAGACTTCGACGCGGACGACCGGCGACGCCGCGGGAGCCGCGAGCGGGAGCTGGAGGTACGCGACGCCCGTTCCCTGCATGACCGCGGTCACACTGTTGATGAGTTCCTCCGTCTGGTCGTCGCGGGTGCGAATCGTGACCGGATACGCTCCCGGGAATCCGTACACCCGCAGCAGAACGCGATAGCGGAAGTCGTTCGGAATGCCCGGCAGCACCAGCGCACGCCGGAACTGAGTTTCGGGGACGGATGGGACATCCACGCCGAGGCTCTCGGCATCGTGCGTAGCGTCGTGGGCGTGTGTCGTGATCGTGACGCCGTCATAGGCGCTCCGCGGGATGTCGAGGAACACGGCGCTGGACGACGTGATCGACAGACGCCTCGTCGACATCGGCGGAACCGTCGTACCGGCGATGTCGACCGAGCCGGTCGTCGCGTTATGCGCGAGCACGTCCGCCTGCCACTTGGTGTTGAACGCCCCCGGCGTCCCCATCGCGATCGGAAGCAGCACGCGAATGGCAGAGTCGTCCGGATCCTGATACGTGAACGCACTCTTCAGGGTGAGCGGCCCATTCAGCGGCACGTTCACGACGAGGTCGACCGGACCGGCCGCATGCGGCGGCGCGACGACGACGATTTCATCGGCCGAGTCGACGACCACCGTGCCGAGGACGTCACCGAACTGCACGTACACGCTGCACTGGAGCGCGGCGCACGCCAGCGGTACACCGAGGAGGTTTGTGCCATGGATGTGGACGATCGTCCCACCGCCGATGAGCGCCGCTGCCGGCGTTACGGTCGAGATCGTGATGTCGGCGAGGGCGGGAAGGGAGAACGCAAAGAGAAAGAGAGCGAGTGCGCGTTGCATGCAGGTGATACGAAGCAAGACACGTTCGCGCTTAGTATCCGCGTATGCGTTCGGTTCGCTTCCTGCTCACCCTCACCCTAGCTCTGGCCCTCGCTCCGCTCGCGCTTGCTCAGACGCTTGCTCAGACGATCGATACGAAGGCGGTCGACCGTATCGTCCAGCATACGATCGAGGCCTGGCACATCCCCGGCGCGGCGATCGCGATCGTCGAGAACGACAAGCTCGTCTACGCGAACGGCTACGGCGTGCGCGAGCTCGGGAAGAGCGACCGAGTCACGACCGACACACTATTCGAGATCGCATCCACCTCGAAGGCGTTCACCACGACCTCGATGGCGATCCTCGTCGACGAGAAGCTGATGAAGTTCGACGACCCGGTTCGTCAATACCTTGACTACTTCCACTTCACCGATCCCTGCGCCGACTCGCTCGTGACGATGCGCGACATCGTCTCCCACCGCAGCGGCTTCGCGGGACACAACGAGCTGTGGGACAACACATCTTTCCCGCGCGAGCACATCATCCGCGCGGTCGGTTACCTCAAAGTTGCGAAGCCGATACGCACGGCATACCAGTACAACAATGACATGTTCATGATCGCCGGCGAGGCGGCCGGCGCCGCCGCGAAGATGCCGTTCGACACGTTCCGCAGGACGCGCATCTTCGATCCGCTCGGGATGACTTCGACGCTCACCTCTTCCGCAGCGTTCCTAGCGTCCCCGAACCACGCCTCCGGGCATCAGTGGAGCTCGAAGACGCAGACGATCTCGGTCCAACCATACGAGAACATCGACAACATCGGCGGCGCGGGCGACATCAAGTCGAACGCGCGGGACATGGCGCAGTGGCTCCGGTTCCAGCTCGCCGACGGGGTCATCGACGGCAAGCGCATCGTCTCCGCAGAGGCGTTGAACGAGACGAAGGCGCCGCAGTTCGCCCTCCGGACCGATCCCGATGTCGACCTCGACACGAACATCCGCTCGTACGCGATGGGTTGGAACGTCCAGGACTACGGCGGCCAGCTCCTCGTTTCGCATGCCGGCGCCATCAACGGCTTTCGCACGCAGGTAGGGCTCCTCCCGAAACAACATGCCGGCGTCGTCGTGCTACTCAACGCCGGCCGCGGTCTCGCCGGGTTCGCCATCCGGAACGAGATCGCCGATCTGATCCTCGGACATCCCGCAAAGGATTGGGACGCGGTCCTCCTCGCAGCCGACAAGAAAGCGGACGACAAAGCGCTGGCGCGCCAGCAGGAGCGTGCGTCGAAGCGCCTCACCGACACGCATCCCTCCCGCGACCTTCTCGCCTACACCGGAACGTACTCCCATCCCGCATACGGTCCGGTCGCCGTCGGCCTCGAGAACGGCGCACTCACCCTCCATTGGCAGCGCATCAACACCCCGCTGACCCACTGGCAGTTCGATACCTTCTCCGCCCTCGACGAAGCCAACGATCTCGACGAACAGGTCACCTTCCACCTCGGAGAGGACGGCAGCGTGGCGTCGTTCACGTTGTGGGGCGAGGAGTTCGGGCGAACACCCTAGAACCTCGCGATCTCCGCGAGATGCACGCCCCTCATCCGGCCACCGGCCACCTTCTCCCGCCGGGAGAAGGACTTGTTGTGTGCGTTCACCGCGAGACAGCGCCGACTTATCAGTTGTGTCCGTCAAGTTCAGCAGATAGGGTTATTCGCCCCCGGTCGGTTCTCCTCGTCGTTTTGCTCTCTTTTTTCTAGCGGCAGGGGCTGTGGGAGCTGTGGCAAACGCCGGCGGCTTCTTGCCGGCGTTTCCCAAGTCCTGTGGAAAGACGCAGCTTCATCGCGGCTTTCCATAGGACGGCAGCTTCCATAGCCCGGTTCTCCATCTTC
>DASXHZ010000078.1:0-71434 GCA_036488085.1 Thermoanaerobaculia bacterium | reverse complement strand
CAGGTGGAACCGTGCGGACTACGTCCGCACGTGTTCCCTCGCTATCAAACGACGCGTGTCTCGATCGCGGCTTCCAGCGCGGCCACCCGCCGCTGCCGCGTGCCGGCGATCTCCACGCATCGCACACCAGCCGCTGCAAGTTGCTCCAATTCCTCATCGACGATCTCTCCGAGGCTGCGATTCATCGCCTCGCGCAGCTCCGGATCCTCGTCCTCGGGCGCCTCGATGCCGTCGTTCAACGGCAGAACCGCCAGCAGGTCGACCTGCTCCATCCCGCGGCTCACGAGCTGCCGCGCGGCATCGAGCATGGGCGACGTGTCTTCGCGCCCGAGGGTCAGGAGCGCATCGAGGTAGGCGAGGAAATCGAGCGGACTTCTCTCGGCGATGAGGTTCGACCCCTGACCGTAGACGGAGAGACGCTCGACCGAGATCTCCAACTGCTGCCAGACGTCAGCGGCGGACAACTCGGCCGAGAACGCGGCGCCGCGCGCTTCGGCGAGCCATTCGTACGGCTCCGGCTCGTGGACGTACTCGGGATGGCGCTCGAGGAAGTCTTCAACGAGCGTCGTCTTGCCCGAGCAGTGGGTTCCCGAGACCGCGATCCTCACGCGAGGAATCTAGCACCGCGCCTGATGTGTGGGGCCGGCTCTCAGCCGGCCCTGGGTCGGCTAAGAGCCGACCCCCCACACACGTCTTCCGAAGCCTCCCGCGCGCCGATGCTCAACTTCGACCGCCGGCGCCATCGCGAGACGCACGCCCCTCACCCGCCGCTTCGCGGCACCCTCTCCCGAGGGAGAGGGGACGTGGGATCTTGGTTCTCGACGCCAGTCTGCTGTGTTTGCGCGGCCGGCAACCGGCAACCGGTCGCCGGCCACTGTAATAAACCTACCGCGGCGTCGCCGCCCGTACCGCGCTGGCGTACGTTTCGAGTACCTTCGCGAGCACGATGATCTGGTCGTTGGCTTCCTTCCATTGGTGTTGCTCGATCGCCTCGCGGACGCCGGGTAGCGTCTTGACGCCGTAGCCGGTGTAGAAGCCGGGGGCGTAGACGAAGTGGCGGTACCAGGGGCGGCGGGGGAGGCCTTGGTCGAGGGTGAGCGACTGCTCGAGGTGCATGAGCGCGCGGTCGAGCGCGGCCTGCTGTTCCGGCGTTGCCTTCACGGCGGCGGCGTCGAAGTCCTTCGCGGCGCGCTGGAGGAGCGTCACGGAGTTCTCCAGCGGCGCGAACTCGAGGTGCGGCGCGGGATCCTCGGCTTTCGGCGGGTAGAACGGCTTGGTCGGATCGGAGGCGATCTCCATCGTGTGCTCGCGGAGCTCACGGTCCTTCTCGTCGATCTTCGCGCGCTCCGAGTCGGCGAGCTTCATCACCTCGTCGGCGTACGTCGAGATCGTGCTGGCGAGCGAGGTCACCTCGAGCGGCAGAACGTCGGCGTCGGCGAGGCGGAGCACGAGCCGGCCGGTGGTCTGCGCCTGCGCGATGCCGTAGTCGAAGGTCGGATCGCCGAAGCGTATGTAGTGGTCGAACGAGTCGTACACCGAGTGATACGAGCCGCCGCCAGACTCGCCGCCGTAGCCGATGTTCATCGACGCCACGCCGATGTGCTGCAGGAACGGCGTGTAGTCCGAGCCCGAGCCGAGGGCGTCGAGGCGCATCAGCTCGCGGTCGCGGATCTCCTTCGTCCGCTCCGGAAGCGTCGATGCGGCGAGCGCACGGTCGCGATTGCGCTGAAGGACCGACACCTTGCGCTCCGGATCGACGACGTCGCGCGCTACCTGCGTCATCAGCTTCTCGAGCGTGTGCGATCCACCGGCATCGAGATACCCGCGGCCGCTCGAATCGGAGTTGATGTAGACGGCGATGTGGTCGCGGACCTGATCGGCGTGCGTCTCGACCCACTCCGTCGAGCCGAGGAGGCCCGGCTCCTCGCCGTCCCACGCGGCATAAACGAGCGTGCGGCGCGGACGCCAGCCGCTCTTCGCCAGCTCGGCGATGGCGCGCGCCTCTTCGAGCATCGCGACCTGTCCGCTGATCGGATCGGATGCGCCGTTGACCCACGCATCCTGGTGATTGCCGCGCATGATCCACTCGTCGGCGCGGTCGGTGCCAGGCATCCGTGCGATGACGTCGTAGAGCGGCTTGATGTCCCAGTTGAACGCGACCTTCAGGTGCACGCGCGCTTCGCCGGCGAGGTGATACGTGATGGGGAGTGCGCCGCGCCAGTCGGGCGGCGCGACGGGGCCGGACATCGCGCGCAGCAGCGGCAGCGCGTCGCCGTATGAGATCGGGAGCACCGGGATCTTCGTCAGCGTCGCGGCATCTTTGAGCGCGAGCCGCTTGGCGTCCTTCGTGGCGCCGACGCCCGGCGTGAGCGGATCGCCCGCGTAGACCGGCATGTCGGCGACCGAGCCGCGTTGCGCGCCGTTCTCGTTGCGGTAGGCCCCTTTCGGATAGACGTCGCCCTGGAAGTAGCCGTCATCGCGCGGGTCGGAGTAGATGAGGCATCCGACCGCGCCATGCTCCGCGGCGACCTTCGGCTTGATGCCGCGCCACGATCCGCCGTAACGCGTGATGACGATCTTGCCGCGCACGTCGATGCCGTTGCGCGCGAGGAGCTCGTAGTCGGCGGGGATGCCGTAGTTCGCGTAGACGAGATCGCCGGTGACGTCGCCGTCGATGGAGTAGGCGTTGTAGACCGGAAGCTGTTCGCTGGTCTGCCCCGAGGTCGCGTCGCCCGGCACGGGCGGCTCGAAGAGCTTCGCGGTGAAGTGCTCGGGGGAAGTCAGCTCGACGAGACGTGTCTTCGGTGTCGGGAAGAGGACGTAGAACTCTTCGATGTGGGTGTCGTAGCCCCACGACTTCAGCAACGACTCGATGAACTCGGCGTTGTCTTTGTCGTACGGCGAGCCGACGTGGTGCGGACGCGCGGAGAGCCGCTTCATCCACTCGCGCAGGTTGTCGCGATGGAGCTGCGCGTCGAACTGCTGCTCCACCGCGCGCTCCTTTTCCGCGGACGCGGCGGAGAAGCCGAGGAGGGGCGGGTTGGAGGGTTGGGCGAAGGCGAGCGTGGCGGTGAGGGCGAGGATGAGCGTGAGAATGCGACGCATGGGAACGGATTGTATTTCTTAGTTGATACAGTTCGGTCCCGCCATGTGCGGCATCAACGGCATCTTCGCGTACGGCGGCGCGGCGCCGGTCGATCGAGCGGAGCTGATCGCGTGCCGCGATGCGATGCAGTCGCGCGGGCCGGATAGTGATGGGTTGTGGGTTTCGAGCGACGGGCGCGCGGGGTTCGGCCACCGGCGGCTGGCGATCATCGACCTCTCGCCGGCCGGCGCACAGCCGATGCACTACGGCTCGCTGACGATCGTCTTCAATGGCGAGATCTACAACTACCAGGAGCTGCGCGACGACTTGCTGGCGCGCGGCCACACGCTCGTCTCGCATTCCGATACCGAGGTCATGCTGCATCTGTTCGAGGAGTCGGCAGAGGCGATGCTGCCGCGGCTGCGCGGCATGTTCGCGCTCGCGATCTGGGATGAAGTGCGCAAGCGGATGTTCGTCGCGCGCGATCCATACGGCATCAAGCCGCTCTACTACGCCGACGACGGCAAGAGCGTTCGATTCGCGTCGCAGGTGCAGGCGCTCGCCGGGATGCGCGGCGTCGACCGGCAGTTTGATCCGGCGGGGGCGGCCGGCTTCTTTCTTCGAGGGACCGTGCCGGAGCCGTTCACGATGTACCGCGCCATCCGTGCGTTGCCGGCGGGGAGCTACTCGTACATCGATGCGAACGGCGTGAACGAGCCCGTGCAGTACTTCTCGATCGCGGCGACGCTGCGCGATGCGGCGAACGGCAACCGCCACTACACCGACGACGAGCGGCGCGCGATCGTGCACGACGCGTTGCTCGAGTCGGTGCGCTACCACATGGTCGCCGACGTGCCGGTCGGCGCGTTCCTCTCCGCCGGCATCGACTCGACGAGTGTCGTGGCGTTGGCGAAGGAGAGCGGCGCGAGCGACCTCGAGACGATGACGCTCCGCTTTGCGGAGTATCGCGGACGGATCAACGACGAGGCGCCGCTGGCGGAGCTCGTGGCGCGGCAGTATGGCGTCCGGCACGAGGTGCGCGACCTCTCGCTCGCGGAGTTCCGCGCCGAGCTGCCGCGGATCTTCGACGCGATGGACCAGCCGAGCGTCGACGGCCTCAACTCGTACTTCATCAGCAAGGCGGCGCACGAGCTCGGGCTCAAGGTCGCGATGAGCGGCACCGGCGGCGACGAGCTGTTCGGCGGCTACACGTCGTTCCGCGACATCCCGCGCTGGATGCCGATCACCTCCGTGCTGTCGCGCATCCCGGGCGTCGGCAGCGGCGTGCATCGCCTCAACTCCGCGCTCGCGAAACGGAGCCGGCACGTGAGCCCGAAGATGGGCGAGATCGTCCGCTACGGCTCGTCGTACGCCGGCGCGTATCTCGTCAAACGCGGACGCTTCCTCGCCGCCGAGCTCCCGAACGTCCTCGGCAAGGAGATCGCCGACGAGGGGCTGCGGCGGTTGGACCTACTGCGGTTGATCGAACAAGCGGTCACGCCCGATCCCGGCACCCCGTTCGGACGCATCGCGGCGCTCGAGTCGTCGCTCTACCTGCGCAATCAACTGCTGCGCGACATGGACTGGGCGTCGATGGCGCACTCGCTCGAAGTACGCGTGCCGCTGGTCGACGCGCATCTGCTCCGCAAGCTCGCGCCGGTGCTCGTCTCACGCCGCGAGCGCGGCAAGCAACTCCTCGCCGACGCCGCACGGCCTCCGTTACCCCCCTCGGTGCGCTCGCGCCGCAAGACCGGCTTCACGCTGCCGATCAACGAATGGCTGCGCGAAGAAGGACGCGTGGAGCACGGGAAGCGAAGCTGGGCGAGGAAGGTGTACGAGGTGATGTTCAGTGCTGAGCGGGGTTACTGGTAACCGTCACCGTCTTCGACATCCCTTTCCCCTTGTGCCCTTCCACCGGGCAATACACCTGATACGTGCCGGGCTTGAGGTCGATGTCGAGGGTGGCGCGGTCGCCGCGTTTGAGCGGCTCGGGGAGGAATGCGTGGAAGCCGTTGCCGTCGATGACGAGGCTGTGGTCTTCCTTGCCGCCATTCGCGATGTTCAGCGTCATCGGGCCGGACGGCAGCGTGTCGGGCATCGAGATCTGGTACTCGATCAGCTCGACGTCGGCCGTCTTTGCCGCGATGCCGCCCGGCTTCGCGGTCGGGATGTCCTTCTGGCGCGCGATCACCGGGTTGAGGTTCTTCGAGTTCCCGGGGACCGCCTGCGGATTCTTGTTGGACTGCGATCCTTGACTCGGACCGCCCTGCGAGTAGTCCTCCCGCCGCGGGCCGGGGCATGCCGTCAGAAGCGCGGCGACTGCGACGGCTGCGACAAAAGTCTTCATGTGTGTCGGGCGACGCAAAACGCGCGCCTCACTCATTTTATCCGGCGCGCAGACGCGGGATCGGAGCATCTCGCGAGAACGGCTCTGCAACGCAGTGCGGGTGACGGCGGCGTTCTTTCCGTAATCCCTTCTGCCGCGCAATCGGCTCCGATGATCCCGCGCTAAAGCGCGGGATAAACTACCAAAAAGTGCCTTCACGCCGCATCCTCCTCGCGTACTCCGTCGTCGCGCTGATCGGACTCGGTCGCGTGGCGGCGACGGATCGCGTGTTCAGCGAGGTGCTCGACGAGCCGGTACATATCCTCGCCGGATTCGAGTGGCTGAAGGGGATTCCGTACACGATGGACCCGAGCCATCCGCCGCTCGCGCGCATCGTCGCCGGCATTCCGCTCGTGATGGCGGGGATGCAGACATCGGAGGGCGATCCAGTGCCGCGCGGCAACTCGCTCCTCTACTGGCACAACCGCTACGAGCGCAATCTCGCCCGCGCGCGCCTGCCGATGCTGCTCTTCCTCCTCATCGGGATGATCGCGACCGCCGCATGGACGGCGCGCTACTTCGGCCATGTCGCCGGCGTGCTGGCGATGGCGATGTACGCGTCGCTCCCTCCGCTCCTCGGGCACACCGGACTCGTGACCACCGACGCGCCGGTCGCCGCGATGATGGCGGTGGCACTGCTGGTATTCGACTGGTGGCTCGACGCGGCGACATGGAAGCGATCGATCGTCCTCGGCATCGCCATCGGCCTCGGGTGTCTGTCGAAATACTCCTTCCTCGTCTTCTTCCCAGTGAGCACAGTCGTGATCGTGCTCGCACGATGGCTGTGCGTGGGGTCCGCTCTTAGCCGGCCCACGAGCCGCGCGGAACCAGGGCCGGCTGAGAGCCGGCCCCACACACAAGGCAGTCACTACCTCGGAATCTTCGCATCAGTCGTCATCGCATTTCTCGTCGCCTTCGCCGTCATCTGGGGCGGATACAAGTTCGAGTTCGACACGTTGGAGCACGCGTCGCACTATCCCTACGGCATCTCGACGGTCTTCGTTCCGAAGTCGATGGCCCAGAAGGCGCTCTGGTTCGACGCGCACGTCAAAGTTCCCGCGCCGCTCTTCATCACCGGCTTGGGCATGGTGAAAGAGCACAACAAACGCGGGCACGAGTCGTTCCTCCTCGGCGAGTACAGGACGATGGGCTGGTGGTACTACTTCCCGGTCCTCTTCTTTTTCAAGACGCCGCTGCCGTTCCTCGCACTGGCGCTGATCGGAACGATCCTCATCGCGCACCGCGCACGTGAGGCGCTCGTCCTCGCGCTCCCGCCGATCGCGATGATGCTCAGCGTCCTCGGGACGCACATCAACATCGGCGTCCGTCACATCCTCCCGATCTATCCGCCGCTCTGCGCCGTCGCCGCGTTCGCCGTCCTCGCGATGTGGAAGAACGCACGCGCCCGCATCGCCGCTGTCCTGCTCCTCGGGTGGCTCTTCGTCGGCGTTGCGCTCGCGCACCCCGACTACATGGCGTGGTTCAACGAAGCGGCTGGAAAGCATCCGGAGCGGATCGCCGTCGACAGCAATCTCGATTGGGGACAGGACTGGCTCCGTTTCGCGCACGTCGTCCACAAGAAACACATCGACTTCGTCTATCTCCTTTTCAACGGCAACATCCTGCTGCAGTTCCACGACGTCTACGGCGACGCGCTCAAGCCCGGCTTCCGGAAGCCCGGCTGGTACGGCGTCAGCCTGCAGGCGCTCACGATGAGCCCCGAGTCGCGCCGCGGCGCGTGGAAGTGGCTCGATCGCTATCCGTACGAGATGGTCGGGAAGGCGATACGGCTGTATCACGTGCCTTGAGGCTGAGCCTCGTCGTCGCGCTGGTCGTGATTGCGGCGCTGCGGATCGCATCGACCTATCGCGTGTTCTCCGACACGGCGGATGAGGCGAATCATGTCGGGGCGGGGCTGGAGCTCTACCAAAGTCACAGCTACACGGTGCAGGACTGGAACCCGCCGCTGCCGCGGCTCGTGCTCGCCGCCGCTCCATACCTCGGCGGGATGCGGCGCAACATGCACGTCGATTTTTCGCGGCAGCTTCAAAGCATCTTTTCGAATGGCAAGTACGAGCGGGACCTCGTCCTCGCGCGTGTCGGCAATCTGCTTTTCTTCGCGCTGGCGGCGATCGCGGTGTGGCTCCTCGCGCGCCGGGTTCTCGACGAGACGCAGGCGCTGATCGCGCTCGCGCTCTTCACGACGCAGCCGGTGATCCTCGGCTACTCCGCTCTCGCGACGCACGACACCGCGGCAATAGCCGGGACAGCGCTCGCGTTGCTCGCGTTCGTACGCTGGCTCGACGAGCCGTCGCGGAAACGCGCGGCCGTCTTCGGCGTTGCATTCGGCTTCGGCGCGCTCTGCAAGTTCTCGTGCATTCCGTTCGTCGGCATCGCGTGCCTCGTCTTGCTGATGTTCCGCAGACGCAAAAGGGGAGCGGACGTCTCGTCCGCTCGGCCGCGCGGCAGCGCGGCTATCGCCGCGCATGAGCGGACGAGACGTCCGTTCCCCTACGACCTGCAACTCGCGATCGCGCCGGTGACGGCGTTCGCGACGATTGCCGTCGGCTACGCCTTTCACCTCGCGCCGTTCTTCGACGGCATCCGTGGCATCGTGGCGCTCGATCGCGAAGGCTTTCTCAGCTACGCGCTCGGCCGCTACACGATGCACGGCTGGTGGTGGTACTTCCCGCTCGCCTTCGCGCTCAAGACGACGCTCGCGCTCGTGCTGCTCTTCGTCGCCGGCGCCATTTTCGGAAATCGAGAGTGGACGCTCGTCACGCTAGCGATGATCCTCCCCGCGCTTCCGAGCTCGCTCGACATCGGCATCCGCTACATCCTTCCGGTCTACGTCCCCTTTTCGATCGCGGTAGCCGCAATGTGCCGGCGACGCATCATCATCGCGGCGCTATTGGCGTGGCATCTCGTCGCGTCGACGCTCGCGCACCCCGACTACTTCCCCTACTTCAACGAGATTGCCGCGCGCCACCCACAACGCTTCCTCGTCGACAGCAATCTCGACTGGGGCCAGGACCTGCTCCGCCTGGCGCGCTACTGCCGCAAGCACCACATCAACGCACTCGCCTACACCCTCTTCTCCCCCAGCGATCCGAATCGCATCGGCTTACCACAACAAGTCGACATCGACTGGCGCACGCCGCCGAAAGTCCCCGCCGCACTCAGCGAGTCCACGATCGCCCTCGCCCGCGCCGACTGGCCGTTCGCGTATTCGTGGGCGGACGCGTTGCCGTACGTGCGCGTCGGGAAGTCGATACGCGTCTACAACAGTGGCCAGTGGCCGGTAGCCAGTGGCCGGTAGCCAGTGGCCGAATCGAACGCACGATGTCATCCCGAGCGTTAGCGAGGGGCCTGGGTGGGTGAGCGGCACGTATCGCGCCCCCACCGCCCAGGTCCCTCGCTACGCTCGGGATGACAAATGAGTTGCCGGTTCCCGGATCCGGCCACCGGCCACTAGCCACCGGCAACTCCACTGGCCACCAGCAACTCGTTCAGTTCACCGTCGTCAGCTCCGGCTCGAGCGACAGCTCTACCGTCCCCTCGGGCGTGGCGTTCACGAACACCGTGTCGCCGGGCTTGAACTTTCCTTCGAGCAGGCGGATCGCGAGGGGGTCGATGATCTCCTTCTGCAGTGCGCGTTTGAGAGGACGGGCGCCGAAGGCGGGGTCGTAGCCTTTGTGCGCGAGGACGTCCTTCGCTCGGTCGCTGATCTCGATCGCCAGGCCGCGGTCGCTCACCAGCTTCGCCAGCCGCTTGAGCTGGATCTCGATGATCCGCTTGATCTGCGGGAGGTCGAGCGCGTGGAAAACTATGATGTCATCGATGCGGTTGAGGAACTCCGGTCGGAAGCGCCGCGGCAGATCCTCCTCGGCGATGTTCGACGTCATGATGATGACCGTGTTCTTGAAGTCGACCACGCGTCCTTTCGAGTCCGTCAGCCGGCCGTCGTCGAGGATCTGCAGCATGACGTTGAAGACTTCCGGATGCGCCTTCTCGATCTCGTCGAACAGCACCACCGCGTACGGCCGGCGGCGGATCGCCTCCGTGAGCTGGCCGCCCTCCTCGTAGCCGATGTATCCCGGCGGCGCGCCGATGAGCCGCGCCACGGCGTGGCGTTCCATGTACTCCGACATGTCGATGCGGACGAGCGCGTTCTCGTCGTCGAAGAGGAACTCCGCGAGCGCGCGCGCCAGCTCCGTCTTCCCGACGCCGGTCGGCCCCATGAAGATGAACGAGCCGATCGGACGGTTCGGGTCCTTCAGCCCGGCGCGTGAACGGCGCACCGCGTTCGAGACCGCGGTCACCGCCTCTTCCTGTCCGATGACGCGCGTCTTCAGCACGTCCTCCATCCGGACGAGCTTCTGGATCTCCGACTCGAGCATCTTCGTGACCGGAACTCCGGTCCACTTCGAGACAATGTCCGCGATGTCCTCGTCGGTGACCTCTTCCTTCAGCATCGCGCCGCTCTGCTGCATCTCGACGAGCTTCGCGTTCGCGGCGTCGAGGTCGCGCTGCAGTTGTGGCAGCGAGCCGTATTGGAGCTCGGCGGCGCGCGTGAGGTCGCCCTCCCGCTCCGCACGGCCGGCCGCCTCGCGCGTCTCCTCGACCTTCCTCTTCAGATCGTTGATCTGCGTGATGACGTTCTTCTCGCTCTGCCACTGCGCTTTGAGGCCGGCGATCTTCTCCTGGCGCTCGGCGATCTCCGACTCGATCTCGCCGAGACGCTGTTTGGAGAGCGGGTTGTCCTCGCGGGTGAGGGCCTGCTTCTCGATCTGGAGCTGCGTCATGCGGCGAGTCAGCTCGTCGATCTCCTGCGGCATCGAGGTCAGCTCGATGCGGAGCCGCGACGCCGCTTCGTCGACGAGGTCGATCGCCTTGTCGGGGAGGAACCGGTCGGTGATGTAGCGATTCGAGAGCGTGGCGGCCGCGACGATCGCGGCATCCGTGATCTTCACGCCGTGATGTACCTCGTAGCGCTCCTTGAGGCCGCGAAGGATCGCGATCGTGTCTTCGACCGTCGGCTCGCCGACGTACACCGGCTGGAAGCGGCGCTCCAGCGCGGCGTCCTTCTCGATGTGCTTCTGGTACTCGTTGAGCGTCGTGGCGCCGATGGCGCGCAGCTCTCCGCGCGCGAGCGCCGGCTTGAGCATGTTCGACGCGTCCATCGCCCCCTCGGCAGCACCCGCTCCGACGAGCGTGTGCAGTTCGTCGATGAAGAGGATGACGTTCCCTTCGCTCTCCTCGACGTCCTTGATGACCGCCTTGAGACGATCCTCGAACTCGCCGCGGTACTTCGCGCCCGCGATCATTGACCCGAGGTCGAGGGCGACCACGCGCTTCCCCTTCAGCCCCTCGGGGACGTCGCCTTCGACGACGCGTCGCGCCAGTCCTTCCACGATCGCGGTCTTGCCGACCCCCGGCTCTCCGATGAGCACCGGATTGTTCTTCGTGCGGCGCGACAGCACTTGGATGACGCGGCGGATCTCCTCGTCGCGGCCGATGACCGGATCGAGCTTGCCGCGTCGCGCGAGCTGCGTCAGATCGCGCGCGTAGCGCTCCAACGCCTGATACTTGTCCTCGGGATTCTGATCCGTCACCCGCTGGTTGCCGCGCACCGACTGCAGCGCCTTCAGCACCGCGTCGCGCGTCACCCCATGGCGCGCCAGGATGCGGGCGGCGGTCGCCTCTTTCGTTTCCGCGATCCCGATCAGCAAGTGCTCGGTCGATACATATTCATCCTTGAAGTCGTCCTCCGACTTGAACGCCGCGTCGAACACTTTCCGAAGCGTCCCGCCGATCATCGGCTCCGCCGACGCGCCGCCAACCTTCGAGTACTTCGCGACCTCCCCGGCCACCTCGGCTTCGACTGCCGCCGCGTTCAAACCGAGCTTGTTCAGGATCGGAGTGACGATCCCGCCTTCCTGCCGGAGCAGCGCCAGCAGCAGGTGCTCCGGCGTCAGCTCCGGGTTCCCCGCACCTCGGGCAAGGTTCTGCGCCTCAGTGACGGCCTCCTGCGCCTTGACCGTAAGCTTGTTGATATTCATAGCTTTGCCTCACATTGAGTCCAACTGACTCAACTCAATAAACGGAGGAGACATCCCGTCCATTCCGGGCGTGCAAGAACGGAGCTATGGCTTTTCGGGAGGTACGGCGGTGCTCTTCGCGATCCACTCTTTCCGGACGCGGTTCCGTTGGCTGCGCATCTTCAGCATGACCAGGAACAGTCCAAAGAAGAGGAGGAAGATGGTGACGGAGACGATGTCCGAGACCATCAGGTTCTGCTTGGGGATCGCCTCCAGACCGGCGACGGCGAGGTACAAGATGCCGAGGACGACCGCGAAGAGCATGCGGCGGATGGCGTGCCGCGTCTCCCACGTCTCGTACTCGTTCAGCTCCAGCTTCTCCCGCAACTTGTAGGCGTGCCGGTAGAGAAGCGTGAAGACGGTGAAGATCGCGACGAAGCCGAGGCCGTAGATCAGGTAGATGAATGGCCGGTGTTGGGGAAGGATCGCCGGCTCGAGTCCGCGCGGCGTCATCACCTTCACGTGCCGCATCGTCGGATCGCCGAGGAGGACCGTGAAGAGGAACTTGAGCGGAAAGACGAAGAAGAGGACCGTGAAGAGCAGCGCCAGGTTGAGCACGACCGTTACGCGATCCTCGAGGCCGTAGCGGCGGAAGAAGAGGTACTGCGCGTACCAGATCAGCGACAGCATCGAGAACGTGGCGAGGAACGCGCCGAACCCGCGCATCGTCGCGAAGAGCTCGGTCGACGTCTTCGGCACTTCCAGCGACACGATGAGGAGCGTGAGCGCGAACCCGAACACCGCGTCGCTGAACCCCTCAATGCGCGCAACCTCATGGCTGCGCCAGCGGAAACCATCCACCGGCTCGTGATGCATCAATTTATCGCGGAGCATGGGTTCCCATTGTAATCATGGCACTCTTATTGTGAGTGCATCTCCCAGCTTCAGATCTCATTGACTCGGGGGGAACTCATGCATCGCCTTCTTTCGGCGACCGTACTTGCGGCCGCTCTGCTCACCACCGCCGCCGCATTCGGCCAGACTCAAACGTATCCCGCAACCTTCAAATACAACGACAGCGGCGTGAAGAACGCCACCGGCCGCTCCGGCGACGCGTCGATCGAAACGCGCACGCTCCTCGGCCGCGACGGCGTGGCGACGCTCGAGCTGACGGCCAATGGCGCCGTCGAAAAGGTCCAGGCGAAGATGCCGGACCAGTCGGTCGTCAACTTCAACGACACCGACGGCTCCGGCTCCTTCACGGCCGCCCTCGGCACTCTCGCCTGGCATGCCCCGGTGGCGATCGAGGCGCATGTCGCGAGCGCGACAGGCGACCGCACCGAGGTCGTCGACGCGAGCGACGTCGTGAAGCGGCGTCCCGACTTGCGCGTCAACTCCGTCATTGCACCGGTCCATGCGTTGGTCGGATTCCCGACCATCGTCCGCGTCTCGCTCTCGGAGCTGAACGGCGAGACGGGCGCGCACACGAACGTGCGCGTGCTCGCGAACGGGAGTGAGGTCGACCGCATCGACGGCATCTGGGTTGACGCCGGCGACACCGTGAACGTCTCCCTCGCGACGGTTTTCGAATCGGCCGGCCCGACCGATCTTCAGGTGATCGCCGACGGCGTGAATCCTGGCGATTGGGACGACTCGAACAACAGCGGTACCGCGCAGACGCAGGTCTACGACGACGCTGATCCGTTCTACTCGTGGGATGCCACGGCACACGAGGACACCACCACGACCAGCCGTTCGAGCCTCACCTCCTCGGAGGAAAACCACTACGACGGCGGCGGCACGACGCAGCACTTCCACCTCGACGCCCAGACCGCGGCGCACGCCAATCTCTCGTCGCTCAATGCGACGGTCTCCGCCGAGAGCGACGGCACCACGGTGATTCCGGAGCTCACCGCGGGCGACTGGAACGTGCACTCGAGTCCGTTCAGCACCTGCGCCGACTCGACGAGCCCCGGCGTGGAGGTCGTCGTCTGCAACGACAAACCCGGCACGCGTTTCTATCGCACCGACCGCTCGCAGGTCACCGTCGACTTCGGCAACTCCGGCATCAGCTATCACAGTTGGGGCTACAACAAGGACATCCGCGACCCGAACTCGCCAACCGGTTACGCCACCGTCGACGTCACCTACATCGCGCCGAACACGGTCACGCCGCTCGGGACCACCGCGACGATGCACGTCATGCTCAGCGACGGCACGACGCTCTGGAAAGCCGACCCGTTCTTCGACAGCTTCACGACGTCGTACACGAACGTCGATCAGCCGTACCAGTGCTCGTCCGGGTGGTTCGGCACGTCGTGCGCCGAGTCGCACGTACACGGCGTCGCGCGTGACGCCAGAACGTCGAATCAGTAAAGTTGCTTCATGAGCGCAACAGCACCACTCCACGAAGTCACAAAAGAGCCGGATCTGTTCGACAGCATTCTCGAGCTGATCCGGCGGACGTCGACGATCCTTCCGGATGACGTGGTCCGCGCCGTCACGGCGGCGCGGAAGAACGAGGCGGAAGGGTCGAATGCCGACGTGGCGCTGAACGTCATCGGCTGCAACATCGGACTGGCGAAGGAGAGCTCGCTGCCGCTCTGCCAGGACACCGGCACGATCCTCTTCTTCGTCCACACGCCCGTCGGCTACGACCAGCTCGAGTTCGAGGAGACGGCGGTGGAGGCGGTGCGGGCGGCAACGAAGAAGGGGTACCTCCGGCAGAACAGCGTCGACAGCATCACCGGGAAGAACACCGGCGACAACACCGGCCCCGGCTCGCCGGTCTTTCACTTCCATCAATGGCGCGAGCCGTACGTGGAAGTGAAGCTGATGCTGAAAGGCGGCGGCTGCGAGAACATGAACGCGCAGTACTCGCTCCCCGATCCGAAGCTCGGCGGACGCGATCTCAAGGGCGTCGAGAACGCCATTCTCGACTGCATCCTCAATGCTCAGGGCCAAGGCTGCGGTCCCGGGATCCTCGGCGTCTGCATCGGCGGCGACCGCGGAACCGGCTACGCCTTCGCGAAGGAACAGCTCCTCCGCGAGCTCGACGACACGAACACCGATCCGCTGCTCGCCGATCTCGAGGGACGGATCGTCGAGAAGGCGAACCAGAGCGGCATCGGACCGATGGGGTTCGGCGGCAACACGACGCTCCTCGCGTGCAAGATCGGCAAGCAGAACCGGCTCCCGGCGTCGTACTTTGTCAGCATCGCGTACATGTGCTGGGCGTACCGCCGGCGCGGCGCGCAACTCGACGGGAACGGGCAGGTCGCGAAATGGCTCTACTAGTGAGTGGCCGGTTGCCAGTGGCCGGTGGCCAGACCGCCATCTACCTCTCGCGCGCTTTTTCTGGCAACCGGCCACCGGCCACTGGCAACTAACATGGCGACAATCAACATCACGACGCCGGTCGACGAAGCGACCATCCGATCGCTGAACGTCGGCGATACGGTCTCGATCACGGGCCGCCTCTACACGGGGCGCGACGCGGTGCACCATCGCATTCACGAAGGGACGAAGCCTCCGGTCGACCTGAACGGCGCGATCCTCTATCACTGCGGTCCGGTGATGGTGAAGGAAGGCGATCGGTGGATCTGCAAGGCGGCCGGCCCGACCACGTCGTCGCGCGAGGAGCCGTACGAGCACGAGGTCATCCGCGAATACGGCCTGCGCGCGGTGATAGGCAAGGGCGGCATGGGCGAGAAGACGCTGGCCGCGTGCAAGGAGTACGGAGCGGTCTACCTCCACGCCATCGGCGGCGCCGCGCAGGTCTGCGCCGCCTCGATCAAACGCGTCGACGGTGTCGACTGGATGGACCTTGGCTCCCCCGAGGCGATCTGGCACCTCTGGGTCGAAGAGTTCATGGCGATTGTCACGATGGACGCGCACGGGCGGTCGCTCCACAAGGAAGTGTTCGAGGCATCGAAGTTGCGGCTGGAAGCACTGAAGGCCTAGCCTTCAGCGATGAGAACCGAACGCGACACACTCGGCGAAGTCCAGGTTCCGGATGACGCGCTGTATGGCGCGCAGACGCAGCGCGCGGTCGAGAACTATCCGGTCAGCGGGTTGCGCGAGCATCCGGTGTTCATCCGGACTTTCATTCAGCTCAAGCGCGCCGCGGCGCTCGCGAACCGCGAGCTCGGCGCGATGGACACCGAGACGTCGGCGGCGATCGTCGGCGCATGCGATGAACTGCTGGCCAACTTCGAAAAGTATCGCGGCCAGTTCGTCGTCGATGTCTTCCAGGCGGGCGCCGGCACCTCGTTCAACATGAACGTGAACGAGGTGATCGCGACGCTCGCGGGGAAGAACATCCACCCCAACGATCACGTCAACATGTCGCAGTCGACGAACGACGTCTTCCCGACTGCGATCCGCGTCGCCAGCCTGCTACTGCTGAACGACCTCTACCCGCACCTCGACGCGCTCGCATCGCAGTTCCTCACAAAGGGCGACGAATTCGCCGACGTCATCAAGTCGGGCCGCACGCACTTGCAGGATGCCGTGCCGGTGACGCTCGGCCAGGAGTTCCGCGCCTACGGCGAAGCGGTCGCGCGCGCGACGCGGGCGCTCGTCTCCGCGTCGATCGATCTGCGGGAGCTCGGCCTCGGCGGCACCGCGGCCGGAACCGGCATCAACACGCCGATCGGCTATCGGGCCGCCGTCGTGAAACAGATGGACGAGATGACCGATCTCGAGCTCGTCTCCTCCGGCGACCTCCGCGAGGCGATGCAGTCGCAGTTTCCGGTCGTCGCCGTGAGCGCGGCGCTGCGCACTCTCGCGCTGGAGCTGACTCGGATCACGAACGACCTCCGGCTCCTCGCGAGCGGCCCGCAGACGGGGCTCGCCGAGATCATCCTCCCTGCCGTACAGCCGGGCTCCTCGATCATGCCGGGCAAAGTGAACCCGTCGATGCTGGAGTGCATGAATCAGGTGCTCTTCCACATCATCGGCGCGGCGACGGCGATCGACTACGCGTCGCAGGCGGGGCAGCTCGAACTGAACGTGATGATGCCGCTGATGGCGTTCGAGCTGACGTTCTCGATCGAGATCCTGAAGAACTACCTCCCGGTGTTCATCGAGAAGTGCATCCGCGGCATCGCGGCCGACCGGGAACGGTGCGAGGCGTACTATGTCAGCTCCCCCTCGCTCGCCACCGCGCTCAACCCGATCATCGGCTACGCCCGCGCCGCCGAGATCGCGAAGGAGGCGGCCAAGAGCGGCACGCCGGTCCCGCAGCTCCTGCGCGAGAAGGGCCTCATGAGCGAGGCCGACATCGCACGCATCTTCACGCCCGAGTTTTTGGCCGGACAGGCGGATCGGAAGGGGTAGAATCACCCCTTCGGTCCCAAATCAGTGCGCCTCTTCATCGCGACGACGTTCCCGCGAGACGTCCTTGCCGACGTCAACGACCGCATTGCGCGCGTGAGGTCGAAGCTCGCCGCGGCGTCATGGGTCCGTCCCGAGACGCAGCACCTCACGTTCGCATTCCTCGGCGACCAGGACGACTCGCTCGTCGACGCGCTCGCGCCGCGCGTGGAGGAGAGGCTCGTGTCGGCGAAGAAGTTCGAGGCGCGGCTGAACGGAAGCGGCTTCTTCCCGAATCCGCGTCACGCGCGCGTGGCGTGGGTCGGCGTGACGCCGCCGGAGGCGTTCATCGGGGTGGCCGACGGCGTGCGCGCGGCGGTGAAGGACGCGGGCGTGGAGCTCGACAACGCGGAGTTCAAACCGCACCTGACCCTCTGCCGCATCCGCGACCGCTGGCCGCCCGCGTGTGTCGAAGCTTTCAACGGCGCGCTGCGCGACTACGAGTCAGCGCCGTTCACGGTGGACCGGGTTACGCTCTTTTCGAGCCGCCTCGACCCCTCCGGAGCCGTCCACACGCCGCTCCGCGAGATGCGGCTGTCGTGACACCCGCGATTTCGCCTCGCTCTTCCCTCTGAGCTGACCGCAGGCGGCGGCGATGTCGCGTCCTTTCGAGCGACGGACGGTCACGTGCACATCGTGCTGCACCAGCGTGTCGACGAAGGCGTCGATCGCAGCATCCGACGGGCGCTTCATCCACTGCGGCAGATTCGCGTCCTCGTTCAGCGGGATCGCGTTCACTTTCGCGTGCAGGCCGCGGATCAGTTTCGCGAGCAGCACCGCATCGCGCGGCGCGTCGTTGAAGCCGGCGATCAGGACGTACTCGATCGTGACGTCCCGTCCCTTCTCCAGCGGGAAACGGCGGAGCGCCGCGATCAGCTCGTCGAGCGGATACTTCGCCGTAATCGGCATGATCTCCTCGCGCCGTTCGCGGTCAGGCGCGTTGATCGAGACCGCCAGGTTCGGCCGCCGTTCGCGCCGCGCGAGATCGTCGATTCCCGGAATGATGCCGGAGGTCGAGACCGTGATCCGCTTCGGCGCGACGTTGCGATAGAGGACGTCGAGCGTCGTCACGACGTGGTCGAAGTTGAGGAGCGGCTCCCCCATTCCCATGAAGACGACGTTCATGTGATCGAGCGGCAGCGCGTGCTCGCGCACGATCGTGAAGAACTGGCCGAGCATCTCGCTCGGCGTGAGGTTGCGCCCAGCGCCGAAGAAGCCGGTGACGCAGAACGTGCAGCCGACCGCGCAGCCGGCCTGCGACGAGAGGCACACACTTGTTCTGTCTCCCATCGGCATGTACACAGCTTCGATCCGCTGTTGATCGCGCAGCTCGAACAGGTACTTCCGGCTCCCGTCGGGCGCCGGCGGCGTCACTTCGACGATACGCGGCAGCTCGAGCGTGTAGCGCTCCGCGAGCAGCGCGCGCGTCTCCTTCGGGATGTTCGTCATCGCCTCGAACGAGTCGACGCCGCGGACGTGCATCCACTGCTCGATCTGTTTCGCGCGGAACGGCGGCGAGACATGCTTGCGCAGCTCCGCCGCGAGCGCGCCGGGGGCGAGGTCGTAGAGGTTCGGCTTTAGAACATCACTCGTCGTCACGGGACTGGCCGAGCGGCTCGACGCGCCGCGCGCTTCTCACCTTGCGGGTCGGGTCGATCCCGAGCGAGCGGAGGAGCCCGAGGTCGTTGACGTTGATGCGGAACTGCGCTTCCTTGCCCGAGGACGCGCTGCGCGCGACGAGCGCGGCGGTCGGTTCCGGCTGAGGCTGCGGCTCGTCGTCTCCATCCTGTCGATTCAAACCGATGGTGGCGTCGAGGACGACGTAGAGGTCGTATCCCTCGTCGCGGATTTTCTGCATGTGGCGGTTGACGTCGTCCGAGCCGGAGATCGACTCGTTGATCGCAGTGCCGAGCTCGCGGAGAAGCTGCTTGATCTTGTCTTCCAAAGTGTTTTCCCTGACATCCGAGTGTAACGCGACGAGCAAGGCGTACACTATTCGTCCGCCTCGTCTTTCGGCTGCAAGCGCTCGGCCACCGAGCGCCACAGTTCCGACCAATAAGCTAGATACTTCCAACGTCCCCACTTCGCGTAGCGCCGCAGCATCGCCGCGTCGCTGACGCTCCGCCCCTTGTGATACGTCTCGCGCACGAAGCGGCGGAACTCCGTGTCGACCGCGATGAAGTCGTGCCGTCCGTCCATCGCGAGCAGGTGCGCCGCGCCGTACGGCCCGATACCCGGCAGCCCGAGATAGCTCCTGAACAGCTCGTCCGTCGACTGCGACGGATCGGTGATGGCTTCAACATCGATACTGCCGTCCGCCATCCCGCGCGCGAGCATCGCAACGAACTTCGCGCGATACCCGAGGCGGCACTGCTCCTTCAACTCCTCCTCGGAGACCTTCGCGACGTGCTCCGGGACCGGGAACGCGTGAGCCCCGCTCCGCGTGCGGCGACCGTACTTCTCGACCAGCAGCTCGTTCATCCGGATCGTCTGCCGCCACATCGTGTTCGTCGTCGTGATGATCTTCACCACGTCTTCAAAGAGCGTCGAGCCGCAGAGGAGCCGGCCGAAACCGGCCTCCGCGACCCAGTCGTGCGCCGGCGACTGCCGCGCGCGATCGTGAAAATCGCTCAGATCGAGAGCGAGCTGGAACGTCCGTGCGATCTTCGCCCGCAGCTCGCGTGAGTCGCGCGCGCCGCGGATCTGCAACGCCCCGTTTTCGTGCGTGATCTCGAGATCGACCGCGCGTCCGCCGAGGACTTCCGCACGGCGCAGGACCCGCTCGCGTTCCGACCAGCGGGTCGGGGGGAGCATGTACCACCCATGCGACACGACCGCGGAGGCGAAATTGAAGCCGGGCGGTGTGGAAATGGAGGCGACGGCCGGACTCGAACCGGCGAATAAAGGTTTTGCAGACCTCTGCCTTACCACTTGGCTACGTCGCCAGGCTGCGGCGGGACAGCGATAGTAGTGAACGGCATTCCGAGCGTCAATATTCGCCGATTCTCTGCGATACTGAAGCGCCCGTCCCGATGTCCGAACAGCAATCGCACCGCGTGCTCGTCGTCGATGACGACGAAGCGATCCGGAAGCTCATCGCCGCGATCCTGCGCCGCCGCTCGTTCGTCGTCGATACCGTCGCCAACGGCGAGGAAGCGCTCCGCAAGCTTGCCGAACACCACTACAGCCTCATGCTCCTCGACCTGATGATGCCGCGCGTCGACGGCTACACCGTGATCGAGCGCGTCAACGAGCAGAAGATCGACGTCGAGATCGTGGTCGTCACCGCGGCCGGCGCGAGCCAGGTCAACGCCATCGACCGGACCCGCGTCCGTGGCGTGATCAGCAAGCCGTTCGACGTCACGCAACTCGTCGAGGTCGTCACGAAGATCTGCGACACTGCGAAGGTGTGACGTTTTTCCGTACGCGTGGAGAAAATGAAGGGCGGATGTGAGACCATGAGCCGGGTCTTTCCTGACAATGAGCTCCCCATCGCTGTTCGAGGAGCACCTCGAGGCGATCGAACGCGCCATCTCGCGCGTGTGCCGCGACTCCCGGCTCGATCGGCCGGCGCAGGAGGACTTCGCGTCCTCCGTTCGCCTCGCGCTGCTCGCTGACGATTGCTCCGTTCTTCGCGAGTTCGAACGGCGATCGTCGATGGCGACGTACCTGACGATCGTCATACGACGGCTCCTCATCGACCAGCGCCGCGCCGACGGAAGGTGGTACGCCTCCGCCGAAGCGCAACGCCGCGGCGCGGCGGCAGTCCTGCTCGAGCGGCTCCTCATCCGCGATCGCCTTCGGTTCACCGAAGCCGCCGCGGTCGTTCGCCGCGAACACCCGGACGTCCCGACGTCCGAGCTGGAAGAAAGCGCTGCGGCATTTCCGGCGCGCGCGGTGCGCCCGGTGCTCGTTCCGGCTGGCGATCACGACGAGGACCTGATTGCCGGCTCCAGCACCGCCGGCGATCTCGTGGAAGCGCTCGATGTGGAGCAGCGGTCGTCGCAGGCGAACGCCGCGGTACGGTCCGCGATGGCGTCGATGACGGCGCAAGACCGCGTGATCCTCCGCCTCCGCTTCACCTGCAACGCGTCAATCGCCGCGATCGCCCGCTCCCTCGGCATCGAACAACGCCCGCTCTATCGCCGTATCGAAGCCATGCTGGCGTCCCTCCGCGTTGCGCTTCAGGAGGCGGGCGTCGACGCGTCGTCCGCCGCCGGCCTGATCGGAGCCGCCGAAACGCTCGATTTCGGCCTCGATGGGAAAGAGGGCGACACACATCCGTCCACTAAAGAGGAAGGCGCATGACCGATGCCGAGAAGCGAAATTGTCCGCCGGCCGAAACGCTCGCAGCGTTCGCGGAGGGACACTTGAGGGGCGCCGAGCGCGCGGCGCTGTTGGAGCATCTCGACACGTGCGATGACTGCACCCGCGACGTCGCCCTGGGCATGCAGGCGTTCGAAGAGGAAAATGTGCGGGGTCGGCTCTCAGCCGACCCAGGGCCGGCTAAGAGCCGGCCCCACACACCGCGGCTCGCCGCGATCGCGGCAGCCGTCGTGATCGCCATCGTCGTTCCGGTCGTTCGCACGCTTCACCGTTCGCCCATCGATCGGCTGGTGGCACTCTCGCCGCGCGATGCTCGGCCGATCGAGCCGCGCCTCGCGGGCGGTTTTGCGTGGTCCTCGTTCCGGGGCTCCGAACGCGGCACCGCGGCTATGTCGGATCCAGTGCGGATGAAGCTCGCCGGCGCAGCGGGAGACCTGGTGCAGCGCGCGCAAAGCGATCCGAGCGCCGCGGCGCAGCATGACGCCGGCGTCGCCATGGTGCTGACCGACAATCCGGCCGACGCGATCCCACGCCTCGAGAAGGCTGCCAAGGAAGCGCCGAATGCGCAGACCTGGAGCGATCTCGCGGCCGCGCGTTACGCGGCGGCCTCGGAGCTCGGACGCGCCGCGCTCTACCCGCAGGCGCTCGCAGCCACCGATGCCGCGCTACGCCTCGATCCGAATCTTCCGGAAGCGCTCTTCAATCGTGCGCTCGTCCTCGATCGTATGGGCCTCGGGAGCGAGGCGCGTGCGGCGTGGAATCGCTACCTCGCGGTCGATGCCTCGTCGCGCTGGGCGGAAGAAGCGCGTACGCATCTTGCGGACCTACCTGCAGCGACGACGTCCTCCCGCTGGGAACACGACCGGCCCCTCATCGAAAGCGCGTTGTGGCGAAACGACGCTGCGACGGCGCGCGCGCTCATCCACCCGCATGAATCGCGCGTCCGCACACTCGCCGAAACGGAGTACCTGGGCGACTGGGCGGCCGCCGTTCTTCGGAACGACGAAACGGATGCGCAACGGTGGCTGACGTTCGCCCGCACGGTCGGCGATGAGATCTCGCGCGACGGGCAGGAGACGCTTCTGAGCGACGCCGTGAAGACGATCGACGACGCGACTCGGGACAAACGGCGCGCGATCGCGGAAGCGCAATCCGCGTACACCGCGGGCCGGCAGGCGAACAGCAAAAGAGATCTCGACGAGGCCGCGCGCCAGCTCGAAACCGCTGCGGCGCTTTTCGAGCAGTCAGGTTCGCCGATGGCGCTGAACGCGCGTTTTTGGCTCTCGAGCGCCCGGCAGGCGAAGGGTACAGAAAGCGCCCGTGGCGATTTCGATCGACTCCTCGCCGAAGCCGACGCGAAGCCGGCGTACCGCTCGCTGCGCGCGTACGTTCGCTGGGAAGCCGGCCGCGCGCGGATGTTCGACTACGACTGGCCTGCAGCCGCGGCGATGCTGTCCGAGGGCGCGGCGCTCTTCCGCGAAGGCAATGACCGGGTGAGCGAGGCGACCGTCGAGACGATGCTCGCGTCATGTCTGGCCGCTTCCGGGCGCAGCGATGATGCGTGGAAGGCACAGATCGACGCGCTCCGCGCACTGAGCGCCGAGGGGAACAGAGGGCGGCTGACGTTCGCGGTCGGCAGCGCCGTTCGCAACGAGAAGCTCGCCGGCCGCGACGACGTCGCGCTGGCGTTGGCGCGCATCCCGGAGTCGGTTCCGGGAGACGCCGTGCAAAACGCCTCCGTGTTCGACCTCGTGCAGTTTCGGTCGCTGCTGGAAGCGACGATGGGGAACGGCGCCGACGCGCTCCGCGACGCACAGCACGCTGCGCGACTGGCGGGCGAGCTGACGGATCCTTCGCTCCGCGCGCGGCGGAATGCCGATGCCGACGTGGCGCTCGGCGCGGCACTCTCCGTCGCCAGTCCGAGAGAGGCAATGGCGCCGCTGAGCCGTGCCATCGACTACTACCGCTCCGCCAATTACGCCGGCGTGCTTCCGGAGCCGCTTCTGCTCCGCGCTCGCTCGGCGTTGCGCGCCGGCGACCGCACCTCGAGCGAACGCGACCTCGAAGCCGGAATGGAGATCGTCGAACGCCACGCCGCCGGCGGAGGGCTGACCAGCAGCGTCCTCGACGCCGATCACGCGCTGTTCACCGACGCGATCGCTCTCGCGCTCGATCGCGGCGACGAGGCGAAGGCGTTCGCGATCTCGGAACGGTCGCACGGAGCATCGACTACGTCCGGCGATGTCCAGAACCGCCTTCGCGGCAGCGCGACGGCGGTCGTGGAGATCGCACTCCTCGCGAATGAGAGCGTCACGTTTGCCGTGACGGAAAACGATCTGCGCGTCGGACGCGCGCACCGCGGGATCACCGAGTGGGGCGCCCTCGCCGAGTCGGCGCTGAACGAAAGTGGCACCGTCGCGGCGACGGCTCTTTACGACGATCTCCTCCGGCCGGTCGACGTCGTTTTACCGTCCGTTCGAAATGTAATCGTCGTCCCGGACGAGCGGCTGGAGACTGTGCCGTTCGCCGCGCTTTACGACAAGGAGTCGGGGAGATATCTCGTAGAACGTGCCGGCGTCGCGATCGCACTGAACGCCGGAACGCTTCAGCGCGAAACGGTCCTCCCCACCGTGTCGGTCGCCACGTTTGCGCTCCCGGCACCGAATTCCGCACCGGCTCTTCCGGAGGCGGAGCGCGAGCTCACCGAGATCGCGGCGTTGTACCGTCACGCGATCCCCGGCGCGCCGCGGGACGCCACGCTCGCTCGATTGCTGGAAGCGGTCAGCAGCGCAGACGTGGTTCACATCGCCGGACATACAGAACGCGAAGCGGCCGGCGAGCACGCGCTGCTGCTCGCGCGCAGCGGCGCGGGCGACCCGGAGCGCGTCTCCTCGGCGACCTTTCCCACGAGACGCATCGCGCATGCGGGGATCGTCGTTCTCGCCGCCTGCGAAACGATGCGCCCTCCCGCCTCGGCGGAAACGCATGCACGAAGTCTCGCCGCGGCATTCGTCGTCGCGGGAGCGCCCGCCGTAGTCGGGACGCTCACGCCGGTGGCGGATCGCGACGCGCGGATCTTCTTCCGCGAAACACACCGTCACCTCGCCGCCGGCTCTTCTCCCTTCGACGCCCTTCGTGCGGCGCAGATCGCCGCCATTCGCGACGCCAAAGAGAGCGGTGGCTCACACGCGTGGCGCTCGATGGCGCTGCTGACGAGCCGTATTGCAACAACGAAAGGATAGGTGCTGTATGAGCGACAAAGGGTTCTCACTCACGGTCATCTTTTCGGGCGTCTCGACTCACTTTCGCAATGGCATGGTGGCGGGCGTGAGGCATCGCGCAGTGCTGCCGGATGCCTCTGTTTTCCTCGCGGACTCCATCTCCATCGATGGGTATCCGGATCCGTTTCTCTATTACCTCAATCCTCACTTCGCTCAGATCGAGGTCCAACGATCCGACTCCGAGATCGCACAGAAGGCGGTGGACCTGACGGTCGACGGGCTCATGACCAAGAATGGGTACATCCTCTCCGGCGTCCGTCTCCAGGTGGGAAACGGGATTCCAAAGGGCGTGCTGGGGGATCCCCCGCCAGGTTCGCCAGTGAATGTCATGAGCGGGCTTAGAATGTACTATCCAAACTACGAATATTCGGCGGACGTCGTGATGGGCGGCCGCGCGGCGTGCTACTTCGACTTCGACTTCGGCGTCGCCACGTGGATGCTTCCCGAGCCTCAGAAACCGGCGTGGCGGTTCTCGATCACCGTGGAGACAGACGGGTATCCGTGGCTGCTGGTCACGCCGCTCAATGACGCACCTGGTGCGCGTCCGTTCACAAAACTCGATTTGGTTAAGGAACCCGACGGAGAGGCATCGAAGCATGTGACGTTGCTGGTCAATAATCTCGAAACCGCTCCCGAGGAGGGAGCGGACCAGAGCTCGGGCGAGTTCGACTTCCTGTTTCACTACCTCACGGCGCGGGGGGGCATCCCGAAAAGGATCATCCAGCCGACGCCGGCGCTGCTCGAGCCGAAGTCCGCGACCGCGGACGAAATGGCGGCGGCACTGAAGGCTCTCGCGGCGCTGCTGCAAAAGCAGGCAGAAGACGCGGACAAGTTCTACGCGCAATTGCGCCTCAGCCGGGATGGGATGACGCCGGCATGCTCGCCCGCGGAGTTTGGCTGATCCCCCGCTCGCAGCCTTCGCGAAGCCGCGAACACATCATTCGACGGCGCGAAATCCGTCAGCGAGCCCGCGAAAGACTTTCGCGGCGGCGCGAAACATTTTCGCGAGCCCCGGGTCCGTTCCGGTGGGGATGGTGGTATCGACTGCTTGGTTTTCGATGACCGGAGAACGCTGACCTTCTTCCGCACGTGCAGGAGATGAAGCGCCTCAACAAGCCGCGGAAGAAGGCTGCGACCACGCAACCGGCGCCTGACCCGCAGCCTGCAACGGCCCCAACGACCCATGCCCCCGCCGATACGCATCCGGCACCCTCGAAGTTGTAGACCCGCAGCACCAGCAGCAAACAGGTAGACCCAGCAGTACCCGTCGGGGCGCGCGCCAACGCGCCCCGACGGCTTTTCGGACGGTATCTCCGTTGCAAAAGTCAGTACCGGAAGGAGATTTCGGAATGACAGGAAAAAGAGAATTGATCGTGCCCCACAAGGCCGACCGCCGTTACGTCCGCCGCGACGCGCAGGGACGCTTCGCGGAAGTCACCGACGCCGGCCGCTCGGACGCCCAGGACCGCAAGCGTCACGCGAAGACCGTCTCGAAGCCGGGGTACGGCGATCGCGGCGACCGCAAGCGCTGACCCGCAGCAAACCTTTTCATTGGGGAGCGGACGTCTCGTCCGCTCATGCGCGGCGCCAGCCGCGCTATCGCGCGGCCGTAGTTCCCGACGATTTCTGTTGGTGATCTGGAAATTGCCGACGGTCCCGCCGTCCAAATGATTGACCGGCAGCCATGGTGGCCGGCACGTTCATCGGGGGAACGCCGAAGGACGGGAGTTCACCTGTGTCGACCGGAAGTTGACGGTGGTCGTGATCAGATGCCGGAGCAGCGCCGCGGCGTTCGTGACCGTCCCGTTCGAGATCGAAGCGGCGACCTGCTGCGACACGAAGCGCTGCATGATCGGTTGAAAGATGTTGAGCTGGAGCTGGTCCGCGGTCGTTTTGTTCACGAACAGCGGATCTTTGGCCATCGCCGGCGGCACGTTCGCGCTCGGAACGACGACGCTGGGTGAATGACAGTTGTTCCATGGCACCTTCAGCTGTTTCATGTTCATCCCGCCGTTGCGGTGGCAGGCGAAACATCCCTCGCCGGCTGTGGCCCGCACACCGGCGTTCGAGGAATCGCCGGCATAAGACCACGTCTGGCACGGTGCCGGGGTCGCCAGTGAGACCGTTGTTGCTGATGTATTGGTAATAGTTGAAAGCCTGCTTCTGCGGGTCCCAGCCGATCACCGGATTGACAAATGGACCGGCCCATACGCCGAAGGACCTGGCGCTTCCGACGTCCAACTTCCGCGCCGATCGAAGCGCGTCGATATACTTCGCGTCCGCGCTGCGCGCACTCATGCGTCCGCGAAGGGAGAGCCGTTGATCCACCCATACATTCAGAACGAGCAGAGTCCGCACTTCGACAGCGCCCGCAGGCTGGCAGCCGGTATCGTGACCGACAAAGCTGCGTCGGTTGACGAATCGGGACAATTCCCCGCTGACAACCTGAAGGCGATTGCCGAGGCCGGGCTGCTCGGGCTTTGCGTGCCGACGGAAGCCGGCGGCTCCGGCGAATCGATGCGGACCTTCGCCGCGGTTGTCGAGGAGCTGGCCACCGCCTGTCCGTCTACGGCGATGATCTACGTCATGCATGTCACAGCGGCGCAGGCGATCGCCTCGTCGGCGTCGCTCGACGGACGCGAGGCCATCCTTCGCGAGATCGCCGCTGGCCGGCATCTCACGACGCTCGCGTTCTCAGAAGCCGGCTCGCGGTCGCAGTTCTGGGCGCCGGTGTCGCAGCTCGAACCGGACGGCAACGGCGGCTTCATCACCTCTGCGTCGAAGTCATGGGTCACCTCCGCCGATCACGCCGACTCATACGTCTCCAGCGCGCAGCGGCCCGGCGCCGAGTCGCCTCTCGAATCGACCATCTACCTCATTCGCCGCGGTGACGCCGGCGTGCGCACGAACGGCACCTTCCGCGGCCTCGGCCTGCGCGGCAACGACTCGTCGCCGGTCGCGATCGAGCAGCTCCACGTCGCAGCCGGCTCGCTCATCAGCCCGCAGGGCGAGGGCGCGAACACGATGCTGCAGGTCGTGCTGCCGTGGTTCTCGATCGGCACCGCCGCGATGGCGAACGGCATCTGCCGCGCCGCCGTCGATCGCACCGCGCAGCACATGCAGAACACCGGCTTCGCGCACAACGGAACGTCGCTGCGCGATCTGCCGACGCTGCGCGCGCGCCTCGCGGACATGAGCGTGCGCCTCTCGCAATCGCGCGCGCTTCTCGGCTACACGCTGGACGTGATCGAGAGCGGCTCCGAGACCGCGCCGCTCTTTGTCCTGCAATCGCGCCTCTCCTCGATTGAGGCAGCCACCGACGTAACCGATCTCGCGATGAAAGCGTGCGGCGGCGCGGCGTTCTCGAAACAGGTCGCCGTCGAACGCTTCTTCCGCGACGCGCGCGCCGGCTGGGTGATGGCGCCGACCGCCGATCACTTGCGCGACTTCATCGGCCGCGCGCTCACCGGACTGCCGCTTTTCTAGGAACCGCATGAACGAAACGATCCTCCTCGGCGCCGTCGCCTACGATCCGAAAGTCGTCACGATCTGGGAAGGTATCCGCGACTACTTCAACGAGTCGGGCACGCCCATGGACTTTGCGTTGTTCTCCAATTACGAACGGCAGGTTGAGTCGCTGCTCGCCGGCCATATCGACGTCGCCTGGAACACGCCGCTCGCGCACGTGCGCGTGAAGGAGCGCACGAAAGGCGCGAGCCTCTCGCTCGGAATGCGCGACTCCGATCGCGACTTTCACGCGAAGATCGTCGTGCGTGCGGACGCGGGCATCGCGTCGCTCCACGATCTGCATGACAAGCGGCTCGCCGTCGGCAGCCGCGACTCGACGCAGGCGCGCATCCTCCCACTGCACTTTCTGCGGCAGGAAGGAGTCGATCTCACGCGCGTGCAGGTCATCCCGTTCGACACGGACCTCGGCAAACACGGCGACACCGGCACGAGCGAGCTCGACGTGCTCCGGGCGCTCGCCGACGGCCGCGCCGACGCAGGCGCGGTCGGCGATCTGATCTGGGTGCTAGAACAGGCGGCCGGTCACATCGATCCGGCGCGCATCGAAGTGCTGTACACGACACCGGGCTTCGATCACTGCATGTTCGACGCGCTGCCGTCGCTCGCCTCGGCGAAGCGCGAGAGCTTCACGCGCTCACTGTTCGGGATGCGGTGGGACAACCCCGCGCACCGGCGCCTCCTCGAGCTCGAAGGGCTGCACGAATGGATGCCGCCGCGCGAGGAAGGCTACGAGAGTCTCATCGCCGCACTTGCAGAGTAACGCGATGACCGCCGCCGCGATCGCAGTCGATGGTGGCGACCTCCCACTCGGCGGCGGGCTGCTGGCGCTCGTGCGGCCTGCGCTGACGCTGCTCGAGCCCGACGGCGTGCTGGCGATTCTCTCCCGCAGCGGATCGGCGTCCGTCGATCTCGCGTCGTGGTGCCGCGCCGAGCGCCACGAGTATCTCGGCGCGGAAGAGGCGGGGAACGGCACGACGCGGCATCTCTTGAAGCGCGGACGATTCGGCGTGCAGCGCACGGAGTCATCCGACGAATTGCCCGAGCGTGCGGATGCCACGACCGGATTCGCGCCGCACGGTTCCGTCGTCGAGCCGGGCGGCCCGCGCTATCCATTCGATCTGCTCGAGCGCGACCGCGTAGCGCCGCCGGAAGTGGCGGAGCTGTACGAGCAGGCCCTCGCTGCGCAATGGAGCGCTGCGCGCGACATCCCTTGGAGCACGATTCCGCGGCACGAGCCGGCGCTCGAGCTCGCAGTGCGGCAGGTGATGACGTTCCTCGCGGAGAACGAGCTCTCCGCGCTTTACGTCCCGTCGCGCTTCATCGCGCGGCTGCATCCGGCGTACGTCGGCGTGGCGATGTTCCTGGCGACGCAGATGCAGGACGAGTCGCGGCACATCGACGTCTTCCTGCGCCGCGCGCACGCCACCGGCTCCCTTCCCGCAATCTCATCCGCTACGACGTCGCGATCGTTGCATTCATTGCTTCAGGTGGACGACTTCGCCGAGGCGTCGTTTCTGTTGTCGGTGCTGGGCGAAGGAACCTTTCTCGACCTCCTCGCGTACGTCGAGCGCTTCGCGCCCGATGAAGCGACCGCGGAGCTGGCGAGGCGGGCGCGGATCGACGAGGCGCGGCACGTTCACTTCGGACTCGCTCACGTGCGCCACGCCCTCGCTCACGACGAGACGCTCTATTCGCGACTCGAAACATCGGTACGCCGCCGCGCGGCGACGCTCGCCGGAACGGGCGGCGTGCCCGCGCCGGTGCAGGATGCGCTCACGATCTATGCCGCGGGCGCAAGCGACCCGCGGCGCGTTGCGCTCGGCCACGACGCGTTCCGAGAGTTGCTCGTCGCGATGCACGAAGGACGCATCCGCCGCCTGCGCAGCGCCGGCTTTACAGACGGGCAGGCAGCGCTGATTTCTGATCTGCATACGCCGAACTTCATGTGAGCGGCGACACGCGGCGAAATTTGGCTGTGGCGGGAGGACTCGAACCTCCGACCACCGGATTACCAGAAGTGCATCGATCTGATCAATAAGTATACGGGAGAGAGACGCCGACCAGACCGGCGACGGCGGACCGTATTTCGTTCTCGATTCGCCTCGTCGCCACTATCGCCTAGTAGACATCGAACGGGCCTCCGCTTTCCGTGTACTGAATCAGCTCGCGCACGAACGGCGCCGAATGGGACTGAGGAAACACCGTAAGGTAGCGACGTAGGATATTGACGATCGCAACTGGGTACAAGAAAGGGTCGAAAGTCATGAGCTGGAGCGCAACCACGCGAACGGTCTCCTGCTCGGTCCGATCAAATGCAATCGCGTCGAGATGGTCTTCACGCGCAGGTATCACATTCACGATCGCCATGACGTCCTGGCCGACACTGCCGCGTGAGAATCCATTCTCGTCGTCCACCGCCGATAGCAATGTGGCAATTTCGGTGCGCCCGAAACTGGCACGCATCGCTTGGAGAGCAAATTCGCGGACATCTCGATCGATGAAGTTCCAATCGCCCAGGAAGAGATCGCCGTGACCGGGGACATACCGAAGAATCGATACCATCTCCGGAAGCAGGTCGTGGTGCCGGAACACTCGTATCGCATTCACAACATAGAACCAGGCCGCCTTCTCGTTCCTGTGAAAGGAGAACAGCGAGCGAAGTCCATCCCAGCAGTGCTCGACGTCCGAGGTGTCCGCAAAGGCTCGGAGAGCACGCCCTAAATTCGCTTCGCGTGAGTAGCTATCACGATAGCCTTTGAAATGCGTCATGAAGGCGCCAAACGTCGCCGTCGAAAACACCGATGCTTGATCAATCGATATCTGTGTCCGAGCACTACGCTCTTCGGAAATCGAAGCCGTAATATCGCACCAATACGCGACCCGCTCGCGCGGGTCGTAGACAACGCCAGCGACAGGCAGAGTATGCGAGCGCCAGTACTCGATATGCGACGCGTCCACCCTGATGCACGGCCTACCGGCACGGTTGAAATATGAAACACCCGACTTTATCTGAACGGCAATGCAGCAGCCGGTTGTGCTTTCGTCATCCACAAATTCGATGTACGCGTCGTTACCAACGTCATTAGAACTGTCGATCTCCTGAAAGATCGAGTTGTTAGCCTCGACGATCGCGCCAACGTGTCGGACGCCTTCACGGCTGACTGCGTGCGTCCGCTTGCGTTTCACGGGGTATTATTCACTCTATTTCCGCACCGTTGCGTCCAGAATGATTAAACTCTCGCGCAGGTGCGGCCCCGCGTGAGACCGACTCTCGGAACTGACTTTCCCGAGGGCGGCTGCCGCCAGCTGGCCCCACTGCTGAACCGGAAGCCGGCGGAGATGCCGAAGAGTCCGCACCTCCCTGAGAACCCACCCCACTTGACAACCGACGTCGGCAAGGATGAGATCCACAGGTATCTCGACACCGGCGTATGCCGAAGTCGAGACCACAATCCAGAGCGAGGCACCGTCGTCTGCCTCGTCGCGGAGCGAGCGGAGAACCCGGTGCATGTCCTCGAAATAGGCCTTCAACATCATCGGAATGCGCCGGTTCCACAGCTTCTCAGCGCGGGACGTAATGCTGTCGTAAGCGGTGTCGAAATGTGCACCGAACTTTTGCTCTTGGGGCTCGGACCACTTCACCTGCACATGCGACCTCAAGCTAGTGAGCCGTAGGCGACGCAAATCCGCCATGTCCTTGACGAAGCCGCCCAGAAAGAGTTCTGGCCGATAGACATCGGTGTAGTCGAATGAATTCAGGTACGGCGGCGACATGACGCAGAGCTTGAAACGCTTCCCGCCAGATACACCGGCGATTCGCGAATCACCTACGCGGATTTTAGCGAGGCCCGCTTCGACAGGAGCTGTCGCTACATCATCGGTAATCGCCACCATTCGCGCTTCGAAGGCATCGCAAAAATCATCCTTGTCGAAGGTGGACTCCTGCCAGTCGGACCGATAGCGCAGACACTTGCCGTCGCGGACAGCGTTGCATGTGTCCATCGCGGCACCCAGCAAGGCGAGCCGGATTACACTCCGGCTGTGTGTCGGGATCGTCGTGGCCGCGCCCCACCCACCCGTGAACGCCTGGAGAACGGAGTCGTTAAAAAGCCATTTGTCGACGCCATCTTTCGCCGTGAATGTAGAGAATCCCTGCAGCGGCGACCGTTTGCCTCTACGCGCAGATCGAATCATGTCATCGGTCAGGGATTCCAACGCTGCCACCCGCGGGTTGGTCAATTTAGTATGCGCGACGAACGCCAAGAAAGGGTTGACCTCTGAGCCTCGCGCAGACAAACCCTTACGGGCAGCGGCGAGCACGGTCGTGCCGCTCCCGCTAAAGGGATCGACGACGAGATCGCCGCGCTTGCATGCCGTCTCCTTAATCGCATGAGTGACGATGTCCGGGGAGAACGCTTCCTTGAAAAAGTACCATCTATGCCGAGGCAACCTAATTGCGTCCAGTGCGCTGACGCTCGGTTCCGATGTTTCGATATGTTTCGCTAAGGTCATGGCTAATCGCAAACCGGCTCGGCAAACATTCTGAACGGCACTTCGAAGTCGATCCTCGTGATGTGATATTCGGGATCGTAGGGGATCTTGCGATCGGCGTAGTGATGGCCGTCGTCGTGTGAGATCGCCGCTGACGTCTCAGTGATGTTTCGCCGCCGCGCATCGATGACGACCAAATATCCTCGGAGTGCTACATCGGGGGTCTGGGTATGCTGGGAATCCAGGTAGCCGGCGAGTTGGTCAGCACCGCTTCTCGCGCGGACTTCGGTGTACGCCGTAGCCATGGCCCCATCGCCTTGGCGGGATTGCCCTAGCCACTTGATCTCGATCAGAGCTAGACGCTTCGGCAGGTCGAACGCCACTCGAATATCGACCGGATGCGACTCGTCGACATTTTGCTCCGGCATGACCTGCGCCCGTAGCCGTGCGCGAAGGAATTGCTCAAGAGACCGCCTCATTGTCTTCTCGGGTTTCACCCGGAGAAACAAACGCCGATCGTCATACCAAACGTCAGAGAAAATTCTGCACTGGGACAGACGCACGAAGCTCTCGGCGTAAACATGAAGTGCATCTTTCACACTGACGAACGCTGGCAGCGCAAAGGACGACTGGTTGCCGCGGACCACGTTCGGCACCCGGCGGCTGGCAAAGTTTGCGACGAAACGTTCCTCGCCCGCCGCATACTCGTAAACGACCGCATCCTCCGAAAGCGCTTCAGCAGTCAAGGTCGGATCGGCGACGAACCGCACCCCGCCGTTGTGAAGCACCTCGACGATCGCGCCCGCACGAAGATCACGTTGCAGCCGCGCTTCGATGACGTCGCTACCTTG
Source organism: Thermoanaerobaculia bacterium (assembly GCA_036488085.1). Lineage (GTDB taxonomy): Bacteria > Acidobacteriota > Thermoanaerobaculia > Gp7-AA8 > Gp7-AA8 > DASXHZ01. The sequence continues at coordinate 38,069 of DASXHZ010000078.1, read as the reverse complement.
GCGTTCGATCCTGTTTTTCGGGTCGACGACCTGAAAGACGATGATTCGACCTTCACAGTAGGACGGGTCGAAAAAGTGATACAGGCGACGGACCGTAGTCACAACATTTCGCAACGACTCGCCGCCTGCGAGTCCGAAAGTCTTTGGAATGAGAACTTCGGAAGCCTCGGCCGCAAGGCGAGCGACGGCATCGTAATCGATCTCGTCGCTCATGCCGACTGTCGCTCTCCGAAGTAGCGTACCCACACAACAGCGGGTGCGAGCAAATCGATAGACGCGTCTCCGACTGATGACCGAAGAGCGTCGAATTGCGAGTGAATGTCGGCGTACCAGTCGCTCGTTAAGAGGGCTCGCGTTGTCTGAAGCGCCGCCGCCGACTTGATTCTAGAGTCGCTGCCAACAGCTTCGCGAGCCATCGAAACAGGAAGCATAAGGGACGTTGCACACGCGGCCTCGATATAACGATCGCGCGCTTTCAGCGTTAGAAGAGTAAAAAGATCTGCCAACTCTTCATCGCCTTCAGCAGTCAGCTGCGAAAGCTCAGGATTCACATCGGCCGAGATCACACCATCGAGGAGCGCATCGCGGAAAGCGTCGTCTAGATCTGAGCTAAAAGGCGCGCCGAACTGGGTGGCCGCAAAGGAATAGCGCCATTCGCTCGCCGGGATCCGGTCGTAGAGAGAAAGGAGGCAGCTTAGGTATGCAAACAGGTGCAGTTCTGAGCGTGAGATCGCCCCGATGGAACGTCGCAAGTGGCCGTGAATCGCGAGCACATCAAACGTGGCTGCTGGATTCATTCTGGGTGTCGCCATTCACGAGACAAGCCTCGACGGCCTCGTAAGCATCGTCAAACTGGTCCTCTTCGGCCGTTTGGACTTCCGAGAGATATGCCCATTCCGTCATTCGGATAAGCTGCATGAACCTGTGGCCACATTTCTCAGCGAGACGTAGCAGCAACCGTGACGTGTTCACGTTCGCCGTCATCAATATCTGATTCCCAGCACGCGCGAACTTGGCGAACATCTCACCCGCACGAGCCTCGTATGCTGCGTCCAGTGATCCTTCCGGCGTGTCGATCAGCATCGATGCGCCGGCGTCTCCGACCATAAATCGGGCCAGCGCCATGCGAAGGGCGATGTCGACGAAGAAGCGCTGGCTTTCGGAAAGCTGGTGGGGCTCCATGCGTTCTTTGCTTTCGACTACGAGTGCGAGCGAGATCTGAGCGGCCCGAACGTTGAACCGTATATCTAGATTCAGCCCAAGGAACGCAAACGCAAGTTCGCGGAACAGGGGAACGAATGCCTCCTCGACGCGCTCGTACTGCTTTCGGACGGCATTCTGCAGTTGCGTCAGCTCATTCCGCGCTGTGTCGCGCTTTTCGCGCGCAGTTTCTTTCTGCTCCAGAAAGCGGTCGATCTGATTCGTATACATCGCTCTGAGTGCGTCGGTGTCGGACGGCGATACCCGGGCTGCGATAGCGTTGTCTCGCTCGAATACCGCCAGTTCCTCCGTGATCCTGGCGTGCCGCTCCGTCACCTCCTGAAGCTCGTCGTCCAATCGTCGGACGGCGAGCGTCTCGTTGGAGATGCGGGACCGTGTCGTAGCCAGTTCCTGATCCACGCGCTGTAACGCCTCAAGTACTTTCGGATCGCGCTTCGTGCCGGGTGGATGCTGCGTTCGGCAGAGTGGGCACTGACGGCTGGCAACCGCCGCCTTCACTCCTTCGATCCGATCAACGTTCGTAGTTCCACAGACGACGCAACGCTTCTCGTTGATCGTCGTCACGATGACCGGATGGTGCCGAAGAGGGTCCGTTTGCTTCGATCTCGCATGAAACAGACGGTCGTATTCGTCCTGGAGAGTGATGTAGCGACTGGTCGCGTCCGCAACCTGAAGACGATGATCCGCGAGTTCCGCTTCCTTCGACTCCAGAAGCCGCGCGACCTCCTGTTCCTGGTCGATGAGGCTCTGGTGTTTCTCGACGATCTCGTCGTCCGTTCCATCCCGATCTGCGGTAGCGTTGTCGAGGTCTTTGATCTTCTTTCGCGCTTCGGTCGCCTGCCACTGGTAGTTTCGCCTCAGCGAGTCCTGCTTCTCCATAGTTCGAGACAACGTCTCCGCGCGGACAGCGGTGGCGGTGTCAACGCCGAACGCTAGGAAGAGCATCTGTTGCAGCGTTTTGCTGTCCCAGAAAGCAAGGTGACGTCGCTCGTCGAACGTCAACACAAACTGCTGGAGGAACGCGAACTGATAGAACTCCTCGAAACCCGTCCTCGCGCAAAGTTCGCGCTCATACGTAGCCTGAAGCTCCGACCCAGGGATCGACTCGGATTCGCCCTCGAAAACGACCCGATGATCTTCGGTGATTTTGAGTGAACGTAGTTCGGAAAGCTCAAAGAAGCCCCGCCGAAGCCAGAACGTGACGCCCGCAACCGCGAATTGAATGCGAATCTCGGCCGCAGGACGATCTTCTTCGTCAATGCGCCCGGTGAAGTAATCGCGCGCGAACGGTTGCGTTTCTCTGTAGTACTCCTCGGCGGAGGTGAACGTGCGCGACGGCTCGGCGACACGGCCGGTGAGGCCATAGTTGACGGCCGCGATGAACGTCGATTTTCCGAGGCCGTTCGCGCCAACGAAGCAGCTCACGCCATCGGAGATCACCGCTTTTGCATCGGGGAGCCGGCGGAACAACGAGAATGCGTGCAACTCGATCTCAAGAAGCCGCGGAAAGATGAACGCGTTCGTTCTGGCGGCTTCGGCGATAGCTTTGGCTTCCAACGTCATTCTTGGATGTGACTCACCTGCGGATTCTCTCACGTAGAGGGTGACGCCGAGCGCCTTGCCTACCTGCCATCGTCTCCTCCGCTCTTCGCCCATGGGCTCGCCAGCTCCGAAACCCCACCGAATACCCGCCCCTCACCTTCTCTCTACACCCAACGCGGGAGAGCCACATCCGTCTTATCCGACCGGCAGTTCGAGTGAGAGACGATCGTCGCGAGCTACGCGAAGGAAGTGGACGTCGCGCCAAGCGTAGGCGAAGAACGGGCGCGTAAGACGGTGTTCCGGAGTTCATGCCGAGGGCGTGGAGGCGGTCGTCGAGGGCGGCGGAGCTAGTCGCGAGGTCGATGGCCACGAGGTGCGGCGCGCCGACGCGGAGCGCGTCGAGGGGCGCGGCATCTTGGGGCGAGATGAGAGTGTCTGCCATCGCAAGAATCTCCGTTCCGGCGATGACCTTAGCGATCGGTTCGTGGGCGATTTTCGAGCGAAGTTAACGCGATGCTCGGAAAAAATAGAAACTTTCTAAAGAGTCGCAGGTTCGATTTCGGCCGTTTTCGGCGTCGCCGATTGCAGTTAAGTGCTTGAAAACAATTTGGCTGTGGCGGGAGGACTCGAACCAGCGACCACCGGATTAACAAGTTCCAACCCAAGGTTTGACTACGGACCCATTCGAATAGGTGAAGGAGAGTGGGAATCGTTTCACGACGCACCGCGACGACCGCGTTCGGTCTGCAGCACACGTTTGCTATGCACAGCGAACATAGCCGATGCTCTGCAGTCCTGAGGAGTGGCGGTCGAACAAGGAGGCGGCGGCGCTGCTCGACCTCGGAGTCTCGACGGGTCGAAAGGCATTGCTCGGATCTGATGCCGAAGCTGAGTCCGCGCAGGACCGCGGAGATCGTGCTCTACGCCGTCCGAAAACGGCTCATCGTAAAGCGGCTACCGTGCGGCGGGGATCAGGTGAACGGGGAGAGTTGTGAGACCGCGCAACACCAGCCCGCGGCGCCATCGCAACTGATCCGGCTCGACGGTTAGCGCAATATCGCGAAAACGATCGAGCAGCGCCCGGATGGCAATCTGCCCTTCCAGGCGCGCCAGAGGGGCGCCGAAGCAGTAATGAATTCCGTGACCGAACGCAAGGTGACGGTTAGCGCCGCGGGCGATGTCGAACCGCTCAGCGGCAAATGCGCTGTCGTCGCGATTCGCCGATGAGAGCACGACGTACACCAGCGAGCCTCGCGGGACTGTTACGTTTCCAATTTCGAGAGTCGCTGACGTGTACCGCTCGGTGGCAAATTGCAGCGGGCTGCTGAAGCGCAGCATCTCCTCGACGGCCGGAGCAATCAGCGAGGGGTCGTGGCGCAGCAGCTCCATCTGATCGGGATTGCGCAGAAGATCGAGAACGCCGTTGCCGATCAGATTCATGGTGGTCTCGTGCCCGGCGATCAGGAGGAGGAAACACATCGACAGCAGTTCATCGGCGTTGAGGCGGTCACCTTTCTCCTGAGCGGCAATCAGCAGGCTCAAAAGATCGTTGCCGAGTGCTTGGCGACGCTGCGCGATCAACCTCCGCAGGAAGATGACGAAGCTGATTGCCGGTCGGATTGCTTTCAGTTTGTGCCAGGTTGAGGTATCCGCTGCAACGATGTGGTTCGACCAGCTTCGAAACCTGGGGCGATCCACTGGCGGCACGCCGAGCATTTCGGCGATGACCGTCACGGGAAGCGGCGCTGCATAGTCCGCGATCAGATCGGCCGTGCCGCGCTCGCGTCGTTCGATCGCGTCGAGCAGCTCCGCCGCAATCTGTTCGATCCGTGGGCGGAGGTCGTCCACAACGCGCGGCGTGAACGCCTTCTGCACCAGGTTGCGCAACCGGCGGTGATCCGGCTCATCGAGATCGAGCATGTTGCGGCTGAGGGCGCGCAGCGGACCGGGTAGCCACGGCAGATGCTTCGCCTCGACTCCGCGCGCTTGCAGAGCATCTTTGGCAAAGGCAGGATCGCCGAGAACAACGACGGCATCTTCATATCGCGTGACGAGCCACGCCTCGGCGCCATTGCCAAGCCGCACTTTGTGAACAGGCTCTGTGCCGCGCATTCTCGCCCAATACTCATACGGCTCCGCCTTGAACGTCGGGCTGGCGAAATCCGGCTCTTTCGATCGACGCATGATTTCAGCGGCCGGTTACTGACTGCTGCGGCTCGTCGTCAACCCGGCGATCTCGATTGTCGGTCATCGTCTCAGTGATGACATCGCACAACGCGCTCGCTTCGTCCGGCGCCTGCTTTGAAAGAAGCGTGCGCAGCATCGGCGGAGCCAGAAACGTCGTGATCATGACCATGAGCGCGACCGAACTGTAGATGCCGCCGGAGATGAGCGCCGCGGCCAGACCGAGCTGCGCGAAAATCAGACCTACTTCGCCGCGTGGAATCATTCCTACGCCGATCACGAGCTTGCGCAGTGGACGGCGGCCGACGGCTGCGTAGCCTGCGGCAAGCTTTCCGGCGACGGCCACGGCCGTCAGCAGGAGGCCGATCAGGAGGTTGCGACGGCCGTCGAGGGCGAATGGGTTGAGCTGCGTGAGATCAACCGCGGCGCCGACCGACACGAAGAAGATCGGAATGAAGAACTGCGCGATGTCGTAGACCTCGTGCTCAATGTCGCGGCCGCGGTCCGTCCTCGCCAGAATCAGTCCCGCCGCGAAGGCGCCGATGATCCGCGCCGAGCCCACAAGATCGGCAAGGAAGGCCAGGACGAGTGCGAACGTAATCGATGCGAAGAACAGTGCCTTCGCCACGCGAAGCCGCGCGATCCATTGGAGAAAGCGAGGGGCGAGCGCGGAGCCAACGATGATGGCGTTCACGACGAACCCGCATGCCACAGCCAGCGTTTTTCCGACGTTTCCGACCGTCAACCTATCCCCGGCGGCCATTGCGGCAACCACTGAGAGAAGGACGAGCCCGAGGATGTCGTCGATGACCGCTGCGCCAAGAATGACCTGTGACTCGTCATCCTTCAGATGCCCGAGTTCCGAGAGTACGCGGGCCGTGATGCCGACCGACGTCGCCGTCAACGCGGCGCCAAGGAAGACCGATACCGTTGTGGAGAAGCCGAGCAGTGCTCCGACGCCAAAGCCTCCCGCGAATGGCAACAGCACGCCGGTGATCGCGACGGTGGTCGACGCCGGTCCCACGGCGAGGAGCCGTCGGACGTCCGTTTCCAAGCCGATCAGGAACAGAAGAAGGAGAACTCCGAGCTCGGAGAGCATGTGGATCGGCGCGCTGTGCGGATCGACGAGGCGGAGCCCGGATACGCCGATCGCGATGCCACCGATCATTTCTCCGAGCACGGCCGGCTGGCCGATACGCTCAGCGATCTCGCCGAACAGCTTCGCAGCAACGAAGATTGATAGAAGTGCGAGAAGAAACTGCGTGGTCGTCACGGGTTTTTTCGCCGCGAGAAGGCGTCTGCTTTTCGCGCTTTCTGCCTCAGGCGGCGGCCCGACCGCCTGACAGTTCCTGCGGAGAAACCATTTCCCGCACCCGTGAAGTGGAGGAAGTCTAGTGCTTTCGGCTCTTGCGTCGGTGGTTAGAAATAGGGCCGGCCGGCATCGTTGGCCCGCCACCGTTCACGGCCGTTCCACCTCAAAGTCAGCGATGAGCACGTCGAAACCTCTTGCGGACTCCTGCAGACGCTGCACGATGCCCGGGGAGACACGGCCCAAGAAGCCACGGCGCGAGGCGCGGCCGACGACGAGGAGAGACACCTTCTCTTGGCGGATGACATCGAGGATCGCGCCGACAACATCTTCCGACTCGCGAATGACGACGCTCGCACCGAGCGACATGGCGAGCTGCACGTTCTCCGTCAGCAGGCGGTGCTCCTCCGCGCTCATGTTCTCGGCGTGGTCGCGGCGGCGGCGCACGTACAGCGCAAACCACCGGGTGTTCATGCGGCCAGCGAGTCGGGAGCCGCGGAGAATCAGCGCGCGCGCGATCGCCGGCTCGAAGGGTAAGGCTACGGCGATGCGCGGGGTGAGGCCCGCTTCCTCGTCGGGGGCTGCGTGGCGGCTTGAGTAGTCCGCGGTTTGGAGCAGCGCCAGCTCGCGGAGTTTCACGAGCAGCTCGGCGCGGAAGAAGTTGTCGAGCGCGCGTCGCGCTTGGTCGGGCGGGTAGATTTTCCCTTGCTTCAACCGCTCCTGCAGCTCGGGCACCGGAAGATCAACGAGGATCACGGTGGCCGCTTCGCGCACGATGCGATCGGGAACGCGCTCGCGAATCTCGATCCCCGTTGCCGAGCGCACGATGTCCTGCACGCCCTCGAGGTGCTGCACGTTCATCGCCGTCATCACGGAGATGCCCGCGCCCAGAATCTCCTCCACGTCCTGCCACCGCTTTTCGTGGCGCGAACCGGGAGCATTTGTGTGTGGCAGCTCGTCTACGACGAGCACGTCGGGCTTTCGTTTGAGGCAAGCGTCGAGGTCCATTTCCTCGATGACGACATCTTTGTAGTGCTGCTGCGAGCGCGGGATCACTTCGAGATCACCGACACGCGCGAGCGTTTCGGCGCGGCCGTGCGGCTCGATGAATCCGACGACGATATCGATTCCCTGCCGGCGCATCGCGTGCGCGTCGTCGAGCATGCGCACGGTTTTTCCAACGCCGGCCGCCATGCCGAGGTAGACCTTCAGCTTCCCCTTCGCAGACTCGCGACGGTTGAGCGCTAAGAATTCTTCGGCGCGACGGCCGCGCTCATCGGTCATCTCATCATTCTGAACTCACGACAACGACATCAAACGGCGGGTCGAGATAGAGAAGCTGTTCGGCGATCGAGCGACCCAGCAGTCGTGACGTTCCACTCTGAAGGAAAAGCGTACGCACGCCGAAGCCGCGTGCGATGGCGAGCAGCGTCTTGGCCACGTCATCGCCCTCCTGCATCACCGGCGACGCCTGTAGGTCATCGATCAATGCAAGATTGCGCGCCACGATGTCGCGCTGTTCTTCGGCGTCATCACCATATGGGAGAGAGTTGACGATGGAGATGACAAAGCACGGCTCGCTCTGCTGCTGCGCGTATTCCGCGGCATGGCGGATCACGCGCTCTTCATCGGGCGAGGTGATGCGAATCGCGGCCGCAACGCTCATCGCCGCTTCATCTCCAAAACGGCGAGATTCAGGCGAAGCACATTGATGCGCGGCTCGCCGAAGAGACCGAGGAAGCGTGCCTCGGTCGCGCGCGCGATAAGAGCGCGAATTTGCTGCACGGCCACACCGTTCGCCCGCGCGACACGAGCGGCTTGCGCGTTCGCGTTCCCGGGCGAAATGTGCGGATCGAGTCCCGACGCCGAGGAGGTGACCGCATCGGCGGGAACGTTCGTGTGAGCGTCGAATGACGTGACCGCCGATGCGACGGCATCGCGCAGCTTCTTCGAGGTCGGGCCGAGGTTCGTACCGCCCGAAGCGGTCGCGTCGTAGTCCGAGGCCGACGGGCGCGAATGGAAGAAGCGGTCGGAGGTGAACGACTGGCCGATCAACGCCGATCCGATCACGTGCCCGTCACGCTCGAGAAACGAGCCGTTTGCCTGATGCTGAAACGCAAGTTGCGCGACGCCGAAGACAACGAGCGGGTAGATGCCGCACGTGATCGCCACGAGGACCACGGTCATGCGGAGCGAAATGAGGAGATGCGTTTTCATGCGAGGTGCACCGCGCGAAGAAAGAGATCGATGGCCTTGATGCCGATGAATGGGATGACGACGCCGCCGACGCCGTAGAGGAGGAGGTTGCGGCGCAGGATGCGACCGGCGCCGAGCGGCCGGTAATCGACGCCGCGCAGCGCGAGCGGAATCAGCGCGACGATGATCAGCGCGTTGAAAATCACGGCGGAGAGGATCGCGCTCTGCGGCGTGGCCAGCCGCATGACGTTGAGCGCCTGCAGCTCGGGGAAAGTGGCGAGAAAAAGCGCAGGGATGATGGCGAAATACTTCGCAACGTCGTTCGAGATCGAGAAGGTGGTGAGCGCGCCGCGCGTCATCAGGAGCTGCTTGCCGATCTCGACGACCTCGATCAGCTTCGTCGGGTTCGAGTCGAGATCGACCATGTTGCCGGCTTCCTTCGCCGCCTGAGTGCCGGTGTTCATGGCCATACCGACATCCGCCTGTGCGAGAGCCGGCGCGTCGTTCGTGCCGTCGCCTGTCATGGCCACGAGGTTTCCCTGCGCCTGCTCTTTGCGGATGAGGGCGAGCTTGTCTTCCGGCGTCGCTTCGGCGAGGAAGTCATCGACCCCCGCTTCGCGCGCGATTGTCGCGGCGGTCAGCGGGTTGTCGCCGGTGATCATCACGGTGCGAATGCCCATCATCCGCAGCCGGTCAAAGCGGTCGCGCATTCCGCCCTTCACGATGTCTTTGAGATAGATCGTGCCGATGACGCGCTCGTTGTCCGTTACGACGAGCGGCGTTCCTCCTTCACCGCCGATGCGCGCGACGGCATCGCGGACGGCGTCGGGAAGCGCGCCGCCGCGTGCGCGGACGAATGAATCAACGGCGTCGGCCGCACCCTTGCGGATGGCGCGGCCGTTCGCAAAGTCCAGCCCCGACATGCGCGTCCTGGCAGTGAACGGAACGAAATGCGCGCCGAGGTCGTGCAACTCGCGGCCGCGCAAACCGAACTGCTCCTTCGCCAGAATGACGATCGAGCGGCCTTCCGGCGTCTCGTCTGCGAGCGACGAAAGTTGCGCAATCTCCGCGAGCGCTTGCGGCTCCACGCCGGGCGCAGGGATGAATTCGTGCGCCTGCCGGTTGCCGAGCGTGATGGTGCCGGTCTTATCGAGCAGCAAGACGTTCACGTCGCCGGACGCCTCGACCGCGCGGCCGGACATGGCAAGGATGTTGTGCTGGAGCACGCGATCCATTCCGGCGATGCCGATCGCGGAGAGCAGCGCGCCGATGGTGGTCGGAATCAGGCAGACGAGCAGCGCGACGAGAATCGTGAGCGACACATCACTGCCCGAATAGACCGCGAATGGCTTCAGCGTGACCGTGGCAAGGAGAAAGACAATCGTCAGCCCAGCGAGCAGGATGTCGAGCGCGATCTCGTTCGGCGTCTTCTGCCGCTCCGCTCCTTCGACAAGCTTGATCATCCGGTCGAGGAACGTCTGTCCCGGATTGGACGTGATCTCCACGACGATGCGATCGGAGAGCACCATCGTTCCACCGGTTACCGCCGAGCGATCGCCGCCCGCCTCGCGAATGACGGGCGCGGACTCGCCGGTGATCGCCGACTCGTTGACCGAGGCGATGCCTTCGATGACCGTGCCGTCGCCGGGGATGATGTCGTTCGCTTCACAGACGATGACATCGCCTTTACGGAGCGTCGATGCGGACACCCGCTCTTCTTTGCCGAAGCCAACGAGCTTGCGTGCGATGGCGTCCGTCTTTGCCTTGCGCAGCGCATCGGCCTGCGCCTTGCCGCGCCCCTCCGCGACGGCCTCGGCGAAATTGGCGAAGAGCACCGTCGCCCACAGCCAGGCCGTGATTTGCGCCTGGAAGAGGAGGTCGGTCGCACGGAAGAGGAGAAGCGTGGTGAGCAACGCGCCAACTTCGACGAGGAACATCACCGGGTTCTTCATCATCCGGCGCGGCGTGAGTTTGGTAAATGAATCGACGAGCGCACGGCGCAGGATGGCGCGATCGAAGAGCGACACTTTCTTCGACTTCGCCATCAGAACACCTTTCCCGCGTTCATCAGGAAGTGCTCGACGTAAGGGCCGAGCGAGAGAACCGGAAAGTACGTCAGCGCACCGACGATGAGGATCACGCCGACGAGGAGCATGGTGAACAGCGGTCCATCGACGGGGAACGTTCCGGCCGTCTCGGCCACCTTCTTCTTCGCCGCAAGCGATCCGGCAATTCCCATCAACGGGATGATCATCAGGAAGCGGCCGAAGAACATGGCCACGCCGAGCGCGATGTTGTAGAAGCGCGTGTTCGCGTTCAGTCCGGCGAAGGCGCTCCCGTTGTTCCCGGTGGCACTGGTGAACGCGTACGTCAGCTCCGAGAGGCCGTGCGGTCCGTTGTTGTTCAGGCTCGAAACGCCGGCCTTCGTCACCGCGGCGGCGGCGGTGCCGACGAGAATGCAGAACGCGAGGATGAGCACCGCGAGCATCGCCAGCTTGACGTCGTGCGCTTCGATCTTCTTACCGAGATATTCGGGAGTGCGGCCGACCATCAGGCCGGCGATGAAGACGGCGAGGACGATGAAGAGGAACATGCCGTACACGCCGGCGCCGACGCCGCCGAAGACGATCTCGCCGAGCATGATGTTGAGCAACGGAATCGAGCCGCCGATCGGCGTGAAGGAGTCGTGCATCGCGTTGACGGCGCCGCACGAGGCGTCAGTGGTAATCGTGGCGAAAAGCGCCGAGTCGCCGATGCCGAAGCGAACCTCTTTCCCTTCCATGTTGCCGTCCACCACCGCCACGCCGAGGCGCTGGTGAATCGGATTGCCGCGCTGCTCTGCGTACGCAACGATGAACGCGGCGGCGAGGAAGAGAATCGCCATCGCCGAGAAGACGGCCCACCCATGCCGACGCTTGCCAGTCATGACGCCGAGCGTGATCGGCAGGCCCGCGGAGATCGCGAAGATCAGGAACATCTCGAAGAGATTCGAGAAAGGCGTGGGGTTCTCGTACGGGTGCGCGGAGTTGGCGTTGAAGAATCCGCCGCCGTTCGTTCCCAACTCCTTGATCGCCTCCTGCGACGCGACCGGCCCCTGCGGAATCTTCTGCAGCTTTCCTTCGAGCGTCGTCACCTCTTGTGTCGGACGAAAGTTCTGAATCACGCCTTGTGAGACAAGGACGATCGCGGAAGCGGCGCAGATCGGGAGCAGCAGCCAGAGCGTGCAGCGGGTGAGATCGACCCAGAAGTTCCCGATCGTCGCCGCCGAGGCGCGCGCTACGGCACGGATGATGGCGATGGCGAGCACGATGCCCACCGCCGCCGAGACGAAGTTGTGCAGCGTGAGGCCGAGCATCTGCGTGAGGTGCGACATTGTCGATTCGCCGCTGTAGGCCTGCCAGTTCGTGTTCGTGGTGAACGACACGGCGGTGTTCCACGCCAAATCGGGCGCGACCGGTCCGAGCCTGTCCGGATTGAGCGGTAGGAGGTGCTGCAGCCGTTCGACCGCGTAGGTGAGAAGGAGCGTGACCGCGCTGAAGACCAGCATGGCGATCGTGTATGCGGTCCAGCTCTGCTCCTTCGTTTCGTCAACGCCAGTGAGGCGGTAGATCGCGCGCTCGACCCCGTACGTCTTCTGGCGTGTGAAGAGGCGCGCCATGTAGACGCCGAGCGGTTTAGCCACCGCAACGATGAGCGCGAAGTAGACGACGATTTTCAGCACGAGCATCAGAGGTCCTCCGGGCGCAGCAGCGCATAGAGGAGATAGCCGAGCGCGAACAGCGAGAGCACGAGACCGACGATCGTCTCGACGCTCACACGCGCTCGCATCCGCGCACGTACGCGATGGTGATCGCGAACAGCACTAGTGTCAGAAGGATGAATAGAAGGTCGATCATGATCAGTAGTTGATGACTGCGCTGGCGATGGCGAGTGTTTCAGTGGTCGAGCCGTCGAAGACACCGGCGGTCGAGCGATCACGACGCCCTTCGACCTTGACGATGAGATGAGGGGTCGGGCGCAGCTCGTACGTGAGCGTCGCTTCGCTCAGCGTTTGCGCGAATCCGCTGATGCCTGCATCCGGATCGCGGAATCGTTCAGCGCGAAGTGCGACCGCTTGGCGAGCGTTGAACGCGTAGCGACCGTATGCCGCGAGGCCGAGCCAGTTCGCACCAGCTCGATCGCCATATTCCTGCCGGCCGCGGTCGAGCGATGCTCCGATGGTTAGCGCCGGAGTCGCCTTCCACATGGCGACGAGATCGCCGAACTTTCGAAGATGCGTATTGTCATGCGGCAGCTCGGCGCCGGCGAAGGTGTTGAACGAGGCGGACAGGCGCGAGCCGTTGAACGCGATCTGCGTTCCGAATGCGGGCGCGGAGTTGTTGTCGCCGATCAGTTGCCAGCCGCGCAGCACGTGGAACTGGCCGGACCAGCGATCGCTCCATGCGTACGACGCTTTGATTCCAGTCTGGTAGTACGGCGACAGCTCGCCGAGCCAACCACGCGTGTAGTTCCAGTTGTCTTTCGTGAAAAAGCCTTCAAAGCCGATGTGCGAGGGATAGACGCCGGCTTCGAGGGCCAGTCCGCGACCGACCGGCGCCGTATACGTGACAGAAGCCTGATAGAAGTTGCGAATCGGATGGCGGTGTGGATGCGGCTCGCCGGCGTGCACGACATCGGAGGCGTCGCCGGCGACGAGCGTGAGGTGAAACCCGAGTGGCTTCGGGTCGCGCACGATTTCCAGTGCCGCGATGTTGAGCGCCAACTGATCGGCACGATGTGCGGTCGTGCCCGTTCCGCTGAAGAAGTTGAGCTGCGGCTGCGGATGCTGATCGTTCCAGGCGTAGTAGCCGTCGAGCCACCCATGGATGGCGATCGTCTGGGCATTTGCGCCGGCCGCGGCGGCGGCGACCAGCAGTGAGGCGAGGAGCGTTTTCATCTCCGATCATTGAACGTCGCGGCGGCGTTGCAAGTCCGGAGGAGAATCGAAGGGCTACGAAAGAATCGCGAAAGAAGGCGGAAGATTTTCGAAAGCTCAGCCGACCGGCTCGGCGATGAAGCGATAACCGATCCACGGCTCGGTGACGATGTACTGCGGTTTCGACGGATCGGGTTCGATCTTCCGACGCAACGCCCCGACGTGAACGCGCACGGCGTCGTTGGTCGTGCCGGCCGATCCCTTCCAGACGGCGGTGATGATCTCGTCAAACGAGACGGGGCGGCCGGCATGGCGCGCGAGGAGATCGAGAATGGCCAGCTCGGTCGGGGTGAGCTTCACTTCATGCCCGCCCTGCACGACTTTGCGTTTCTCCACATCGATCGAGAGATCGGGGAACTCGATCTGCCCGCGATGGCCAGCGCCGGATCGACGCAGTTGCGCCCGCACCCGTGCAAGGAGCTCCGGCGCGGAGAACGGCTTCACAACGAAATCGTCGGCGCCGAGGTCGAGCGCGCGGACCTTATCCACATCGCCGCCGCGCACGGACAGCACCACGATCGGCGTCTCGCTCGTTGCGCGAATGCGCTGAATGAGCGCGAAGCCGTCGGCGCGCGGCATGGCCAAGTCCGACAGAACGAGATCAGGCCTCGCCGCGCTGAAGCGGTCAAAGCCTTCGACGCCATCACGCGCCGCGATCACGTCAAATCCATGCACGACGAGATGCTGTTCCAGCGTGTCGCGGATGCCGTCGTCGTCATCGACCACGAGGATGCGCGTCCGCGAAGTCATGCTGGCACCTCTTCGACGGCAGGGAGGAACGCGGCCGGAAGATCGATGCGCGCGATGGCGCCGCCACCGGCGCGGTTCGCGAGTGTCACCTGCCCGCCGCTTGCGTTGGCGAGACTGCGCGCGATCTCCAGTCCCAATCCTCGCCGGGGCGTATCGCTCGCTTCCTTCGCTGCCTCGCTTTCGGGCCGCAGACCGGGACCGCGGTCCGCGACTTCGAGGCGCACGCGCTCGGGATCGAGCGGATGACGGAAGGCGGCAAGCTCGATCGCCGTCTCGAACGGCGAGGCCTGGTGTGCGTTCTCCATCACGTTCGCGAGGATCTCCAACGCAAGCGAAGGATCAACGTACACCTCGGGACAATCACGATCGACTCGAATCTCGATCTCGCGGTTCTGCACTACGAGCGGAAGGTGCTCGCGTACCGACCGGAACAGATCGGCGGCAGGCGTCGGCTCTGGATGCGGCAAGACGCTCCGCGCTTCGAGTCTGGCCATGGCCAGCAGATTCTCGATTCGACGGCGTAACCTTCCGGTGTGCTCGGCGATATCGTTGACGACCGGCACCGCCTTCCCGGCGACCAACGCGCGTAGTCGCTCGATCTGCAGCGCGACCGCCGTAAGCGGCGTGGCGAGATCGTGCGAGACAGCACGCAGCAGCGATGTCTTGAGCGCGTCTCCTTCCTCGACTGCTTGCATGTGCGCACTCTCGGCGAGGAAACGTTCGCGCTCGACTGCCAACCCCACGAGGCTCGCTGCCGATTCGAGCGCGCGAAGCGTCGCGGTCGTTCCGCGCGCGGCGAGCACGCCCACCACGCTTCCGCCGATGTTGAGCGGCAGGTACACGTCACGTCCGCTGAACGCGGGGAATTCGAGTGGCCGGTTGTGGCGTCCGACGCCGGCGATGAGGTCTTCGATCTCTTCCGCTTTGGGGCCGTTCCACGCGATGACGCGCTGGTCGTAGGTGCCATTGCCGAAGAGAACGAGCCCGCCGCCCGTTGCGCCGGCATTGCTCAGCGCGCGCGCCGCCGCTTCTCCGAGCGCGCCGACGCGATTCGTGGCGGTGAAGAGATCGACGCTGAGGGCATACAGCGCTTCGACCTCTCTGCGCTGCGCTTCCGCATTCTGCGCTTGCGTCCGCGCGCGCAATACGAGGCGCGTGGCGATGAGCGAGGCGATGAAGAACGAGATGAGCGCAATCCAGTTCGCGGGCTCTGCGATCGTGAACGTGCCGACCGGAGGAAAGAAGAAGTAGTTGTAGCAGAGCGTCGCCACGATCGAGCTGACGAGCGAGGTGGTGAGATTCGTCGCCACCGCAATGGCAAGAATAGTGATCAGAAATGCGAATCCAGCGGTCGCCGCGTTCGCGCCCGCGCGCAGCGCGCCCCATGTCACCGCACCGACGATCAATTGCGCGAGAACGAAGCGGCCAACGTCACGCATCCAACGGCGAGTATCACGGCTCACGGATGGCCTCAGAGAACCCGAATCGGAAGCACCATAGCCTGAATCCCTTGAAACTGCAGCCGCCGCTGAATGGCGTGCGGCGTCTCGTTGTGCAACAGCCGGTGGTACCACTTCTCTTCGCGGAAGATCAGGCGGCCCATGAAGAAGATCGCGCGCGGGAACTCCTCCGACAGCGCTACGCACAGCTCCTCGATCGTGGCTACCGCTTCCGTGCCGACCGCCATCCGATAGTCGGCTTTGAGGTTGTGCGCCTGCGTCCAGGCGATGTACTTCTGCACATGTTCTTCGGTCTCATGCTCGAGACGCTCGATCTCTTCCGCGCCTTTGAACGTGCCCGAATCGACGACGGCCGCCGAGACGAACATGAATTGTTTGAAGTAGCCGGGAAACGACTTGTGAATGGAAAGGATTTGATGAAGCCCGAAGCCCGAGAACGACGCGACGCTGATGACTGCTGTCGGCAGGTTCGTGTCCAGCCGCGACGGCTCGGCCTTCTCGATTTCCTTCGGGAGCGGCACAGTGGTGAGGATGTCGTCGAGCCGCTTCAGACCTTCCTTCACCGCCGCGTAGTGGCGGTGCACCCAGAATGCGAAGGCGATGACGACACTCGTTACGACGACGGTGATCCAACCGCCCTGCCGGAACTTCTCGAAGATGATCACCACGAGAATGCTCGCGCACATCACCAGTCCCGTACCGTGGATCGCGAGCTGGCTCTTCCAACGCGGCTCTTTCGCGCGATCCTTGATCCAGTGGCGCGACATCCCGAGCTCGGTGAGCGAAAAGGTGATGAAGACGTTGATCGAGTACATGACAACGAGCGTCAGGATGTCGCCGCGCGTGTACGCCAACGCCGCGATGGCGGCCAGACCCATGAGGTAGATGCCGTTCTTCGTCACGAGGCGATCGGAGAGCTGGCTGAAACGGTGCGGCATCCATGAATCGACCGCCATGTTGGCGAGCACGCGCGGGCCGTCGAGGAACCCCGCCTGTGCGGCAACGACGAGAAGCAATCCTTCGGCGAGCAGGCTGACGATCACGATTCCGGTGCCGATGGCCGTTCCGCCCACATGCCAGGACCCGAAGAGATTTTCGAGAAGAACTGCATTCATCGTCTTTCCGGGCGCTGGCGTCGAGCGCGTGAGCAGGTAACCGAACATGATTCCGCCGGCCGTGAACGCCAGTGAGAACGCCATGAGCGCCATCGTCCTTTTTCCGGTTCGCACGCGCGGCTCACGGAGCATCGACACACCGTTGGAAACCGCTTCGATGCCGGTGTAGGTACCACCGCCCAGCGAATAGGCGCGCAGCAGCAGCAGCGCGAGCGGCCCCCAGCCGAGCGTCTGCACCGACGTATGAAAATCCGCCGATGCATCGTGGAACACCGCGGGAAGCGCGGTGAGGTGCGACACGATGGCGTAGAAGATGGCCACCGTATGCGTGACGATGAAGAGCAGGAAGATCGGTGTGAGGATGTTCACCGACTCTTTCACGCCGCGCAGATTGAGGATGATCATGACCACGATCAGTGCGAACTCTGCGGGCAGCTTGTAAACGGTCAAGTTCAGCGGGAGGAACGACCAGATTTGATCGCACGCGCTGGCGATGGAGACGGTGATGGTGAGCACGTAGTCCACGAGAAGTGCGCATCCGGACACGACACCGACGCGGTTTCCCAACAACTTCGACGCGACGAGGTAGCCGCCGCCGCCACCGGGGAAATGCTGAATGAGATTCGAGTACGCGATGGCGATCACCGTGATCGTGATCGCCGTCATGGCCACGAGGATGATCGACAGGTGGTAGTGCGTCCCGAGCGCCTTGTACGCCTCTTCTGGACCGTAAGCCGACGAGGAGAGACCGTCCGCGCCGAGTCCGACCCACGCAAAGAATGCGATCAAGGAGATGTGGTGAAAAATCTCGGGATCGGTCACGTCGCGTGGCGGTCCGATGATCAGTCGGCGAATGCGCTGAATCTTCGATGGCTCTTCTTCGTGCTCGTTCAACGATCCACTCCTTCGGCGGCGACGATCACGTCGAAGGGCCGCTTCGCATTCAGAATTTGCTCTGTCGTGCCGCGCTTGAGGCGGCGGAGGAAACGAGGACGGCGTGATCTGCCGATCACCAGCACGCGCGCATGTTCGCGGCACGACAATTCGATGAGCGCCGCCGCGATGTCTCGCGCCTCCGCGCAGAGCAGCCGCCCGCCCAAAGCCGAGACCAATTCCGAAAGTCGCTCGGTTGAAGATGGAGCGCTGGTGATCTGCACCGCGATCCATTCGAGGCCGAAGAACCGCGCGATACGACGGCCGCGGCTGATGATCGCGCGAGCGCGTTCGGGATCGCTCGGAACGGCGATCGCCACGTTTTCATTCTCCACGCCATCATTCTCAGGAGCGATGTCGAAAGAAGTCCGGAAGATGCCGAAAGAAATTCGAAGGATTTCAATCGCCGCTTTTGACCTCGGCGTGCAATCGCTTCGCTTGATTCTGCGAGAAACTCATGCGCAGCAGGACGCATCGAGTGATGGATCACTGGTTAAACCGCACTGGTCGCTCGCTCGTCGCGAGCGACCGTTCCAGCATACCCAGTGTCGGCGGCAAGCTCTTGGCTCTCCCTCCTTACTTGCTTGCGTCAGCGAGTGCTGCGATCTTCTCTCCGTGTAGCGTGACGCCGAGCTTGGCGTTCCTCGCGTCGAGCGCGCATCGTGCCTCTGCAACCGCCGCATCATTCACGCGCACGTATCGTTCCGTCATCCTCGATGAAGTGTGACCGAGGATCTTTTGAATCACTTGCAGCGACACACCTGCAGATGCCAGTGTGCATGCAGCCGTGTGGCGGAGGTCGTGGAAGCGAAACCGTCGAGTGATACCGGCGACCCGTTTCGCTCGCAGGAAAGCTCGTCGTAAAGCGATTTCCGCGACCCGCGTACCGTCACGGTTCACGAAGACATGCCGGCTGACGACCTGTCTCGCACGACACTCTTCGAGCGCCGTTCGGCAGAGCGTTGAGATCGGGACGACGGCCCACTTCTTTGTCTTTTTCATCAGCAGCCGAATGAACCCACCGTCCAGATCAACCTGCGTCCACTCGAGGTTGAGAAGATCCATCTTGCGTAGACCGGTCTCGATGGCAACGACGAAGATTGGCTTGAGGCTGAGGAAGCGCTCGAAACGCTGGTGCGTGGAATCGCTGTAGAGATTCGGCGCGAATCCGAACTTCCGAGGCGCTTTGAAATGCTCGCTCGTCACGACGTGTGCGTCGCGGCAGCGCTTCGCGATGTCCTGCTGGAAACCATGTTCATCATCGAACGCGCCGAGAAATGCCAGGCGCTCCCCGTCGTTCAGCTCCAACTCGGGAAGCGGCACATCCTCGAAACGGATCCTTTCCGTCAACGGGGAAGCGGCAATGAGCTGACGCTTCACCGCGTGGTTGATGAGCGCCTTCATCGTCCGCGCGCAGTTGTTGACGTAGGCTGGACTGCACTCGGAGAGAATCGTGGCCATGAAGTCCTCGACGTCACATGACCGAATTGTGTCGAGCGGCTTCTCGCCGAAGTGCGGGATGAGCCGTGTGAACGCGATCGTGCGGTAGATGGCAAGCGTCTTCTTCGCGCGTCGCGCGCAGATCTTCTCCAAGTATTCCGTGATGAACGCGCCGAAGGTTATCGCCCTCGGCTGCGCAACCGGTTCGGGCGCTGGCGGTTTGCCGCTGATCTCATCGCGAAACGCCTGCCACAGCCGGATCGCTTCCTCCCTCGATTCGGCATGGACACTCCGCTCACGACGGAGCTTGCCATTCGTCTTCGGGACGTAGAGCGAGAAGTGGGCGAGGTGCTTCTTCGGGTTGTAGCTGAAACCAGGAATTCGACCTTTCATCCTGAGGATCTCCCGTGCGTCCGCCGATGGCGGCGGCACGCGGCTGTGCCGGCCATCGCCCGATGGTGATTCGCTCCAATTCACGGGTCGGGTGCGGTCCGGCGTTGAGGTAGGTTGATCCAGCCGTGGCGGGCCGCTCTTCAGGTCTAGAAGATGCGTTGCGAGGTGCTTCGGGAAAAATAGAGACTTTACATATCGCGCATCCGTTCGATTCGACGCGTCGGGTCTCTGCTAAGTCTCTGAAAGGAAATTGGCTGTGGCGGGAGGACTCGAACCTCCGACCAACGGATTAACAATCCGGCGCTCTACCAACTGAGCTACACCACAGTGTTTGGCGGGGCGCGGATTGTAACTCAGAGGGCGGCGCGGATCGCCCGGAGGCGGTCGGCGGAGCCGGCCATGTCGGCGTGGATGCAGAGGGTGTCGCAGGCGACCGCGACGCGGCTGCCGTCGCGGGCGATGACGACGCCTTCGGTCGCGAGGAGGCGGGCCTGGGCGGCGGCTTCTTCGATGGTGAGCAGGGAGCCGGGGATGTTGCGCGGAGTGAGCGAGCCGTCGGGCTCGTAGCGGCGGTCGGCGAAGGCTTCGCGGACGACGCGGACGCCACGCTCGCGCGCGACCGCCGCCATCTGCGAGGTCGCGCTGCAGACGATCGGAAGGTTGCCGCCGGCGTCGAGGAGGATTTCCGCGAGGGCGCGGTCGCGATGGGCGTCGTTGTAGAGCGCACCGTGCGCCTTGATATGGCGGAGCGGTGTGATCGCGGCGATGGCGGCGATCTGTTCCACGAGCGTTTCACGGAGCGCGGCGGGATCCATTTTTATCGACGTGCGGCCGAAGTTCGCGCGGTCGGGATACGACGGATGCGCGCCGATTGCGACGCCGTGCTGACGCGCGCAACGCGCGGCCTCGCGCATCGACTGCGCGTCGCCGGCGTGGCCGCCGCAGGCGACGTTCGCGGCGTCAATGAGCGGCCAGATCTCCGGCTCGCCTGATGCGCCCTCGCCCATGTCGGCACTGATCTCGATGCGTCACCCCTTCTGCGGCTCGTCCGCCGGTTCATCCTTCTTCTTGCGCCTGCGGAACTGCTGCGTCCGCATGTAGGCGTGTTTCATGTTCTCGTAATACGGACGCAGGTAGGCTTCTTCCGGGCGGCTGTGGCGCAAGGAGATACCGAGGACGTGGTAAATCTGCAGGATCGCCATGCCGAGGCGGTGCTTCCGCTTCACGTTCGCGGCCTCGACGCCGGCGAGGAGGGCTCGCAGTTCGCGGATGGCCTCGTCCCACCGGCGGGTCTCTTCATGCTCTTCCCGGAGATCCTCACCGCTGCGTTTCACGATCCGCTTCGTGTCCGGCCAGACGCAGGCGGCATGCAGGCCGTTTTCGATGAACTCCGGATCGAGGTTCGCCGCACGGGCATGCGAGCGCTTTTCCTGGACCGACAACTGGGTGAATTCGGGGATGCGCTCCTGCAGATAGCGGAATCCTTTCACCAGCATTCCCGGCTCGGCGAGCGACGGCGGTGTCGTCTGCACGGTCGCGAGCACGTCGGTCTCCACCGCGGTAGCCACCGCCTCGGTCGGCTCGAGCGTTCCCGCGGGCGGCGGAGAGGTCTGCGGATCATCGCTGGACATGTTTTTTATTATGCAGGAACCAGCGAAGGACATGGTGTGACCTCGATCGTGGCCGCGGCGAGCGTGTGAACAGGTGCGGCGAGCTGCGATTGACATGAGCTGCCTCAATCGCGGCCTCAGCGAGCGTGTGAACAGGCGCGGCGAGCTACGATTGACATGCGGTGACGTCAATCGCGGCTTCGGGGACCGTGTGAACAGGCGCGGCGAGCTGCAATTGATATGGGGCGATATCAATCGTTGCCCCGGCGACCGCGTGAACAGGCACGGCGAGCATGCGATTGATATGGGGCGACCTCAATCGCGGCCTCGGCGAGCGTGTGAACAGGCACGGCGAGCATGCGATTGATATGGGGTGACCTCAATCGTGGCTCCGGCACCACATGATCAGGCTCGACGAGCCGGCGATTGACATGGAGGGACGTCAATGGCTGCGGCGAGCGTGTGAACAGATGCGGCGAACCCGAAAGTGATCACAGCTCCGCTCCTTTCGTCTCCGGCAGCAGCCAAATCAGCGCACCGCCAACGGCAAAGAAGAGGGCGTCGATGGCGAGACCGTAGTTGAGGCGCGACTGCGCCAGCGCGCCGATGGTGTACGGCGCGGCGGCGCTGACGACGCGTCCCGCGTTGTAGCAGAAGCCCTGCGCGGTGGCGCGGATGCGTGTCGGGAAGAGCTCCGCGAGCATGGCGCCGAAGAGCGAGAAGTAGCCGTGGCCGAAGTAGCCGACCAGCGGGCCGATTGTGAGCAACGTCAGCGGCGACCGGGCGCCGAATGCGAAGAGCGGGACGACGATCGCCGCCGCGATCATGAAGAAGGTGAACGACGGCCGGCGGCCAAAGCGGTCGGCGATCCAGCCGAACGTCGTGTAGCCGAAGAACGCACCGACCTGCAGGACAATCAGCCACATCGCCGACTTCGTCACCGTCAGGCCGGCGCCTCCCTTCGCCACCGGCGAGGCGAGGAACGCGGGGAGCCACGAGGTGAGCCCCCAGTACGCGACGAGGACGGAGGCGGCGACGAGGGTGGCGAAGACCGTGCGCCGAATGACCGTCTTTTCGAAGATGTCGGTGAACCGCGAGTCGCCCGCTCCCCTCTCGCGCCAGATCGGCGGCTCCTCAACTCCTCGGCGGATGAAGAACGCAGCGATCGCCGGCAGCGCGCCGACGAGGAAGAGCACGCGCCATCCGAAGCGGTCGAGCATGAGCGCGGAGATGGCGGCGGCGAAAAGCGCCCCGATCGCCCAGCCGCTCTGCATCAGGCCCATCGCTTTGCCGCGGTGCTCGGCCGGCCACGTCTCGGCGACGAGGACGGAGCCGCACGACCACTCGCCGCCCATGCCGAGACCGACGAGCGTCCGCCAGGCGATGAGTTGCCAGAGTGCGTGCGAGGTCGCGAGGCCGGCGGTGGCGACGGAGTAGACGAGGATCGAGATGGTCATCGCACGCACGCGGCCGATGCGATCGGCGATGCGGCCGAAGCCGATGCCACCGATGGCGCCGGCGATCAGCGCGACGGAGGTCAGGCCGCCCATCGTGGCGCTGCTGAGCCCGAACTCTTTCTGGATCGGAAGGATCGCGAAGGTGAAGAGGAGAAAGTCCATCGCGTCGAGCATCCATCCGAGCTGCGCCGCGAAGAGCGCGCGCCACGCCTGGCGGCCGACGTTCGGGAACATGGCGCGAGTTTATGCGCGCAGCCGTGAGAGGAGAAAGGTCTCCATGCCGATGTCGACGGGGATGCCGCCGGACTTGCGTTTGATTTCGAGGTCGGCGACGAAGGCGAGGGCGCGCCAGAGGTCTTCTTCGCGTTGGGCGCCGGCGGCGGACCATTTCTTGTGCAGCGGGAACGGATGCGGGCGCTGGCGGACGATGCCGGCGTTCTTCATGGAGTCGCCAAGCTTCTCGGCGATGGTGTCTTTGAAGCGGTTGTACTGGATCGACTGCCGCAGGTTCAAGTTCGCGGCGCGGGCGAAGGAGTGGATGGCGATCAACTGGCGCAGTTCGTCGGCGAGCGGGAAGAGGAACTTGCCGTACTGGATCTCGATCGAGGCGCGCGGGTCTTCGCGGCGACCCTGTGCCACGAGCTCGCGGAGCTTGGCAACGGCCTCGATGATCTTCCCTTCGCTGAAGAGCGAGCCGAACTCGTAGCGCGCGCCGCCTTCCACCGCCGCGACCTCGCGCTCGATCATGGCGGCGTCAACGCGGCCGCCTTCTCCTGCGAGCGTGGCGAGGCGTTCGGCTTCCGAAACCGCGACGCGGATCTCGGGCACCTCGCGCGAGAACTTGTCGGCGAGGAGGCGCTCGATGCCAAGGCGCTGGCGGAGCGCGGCGATGGCTCGGGAGTCGAACTTCACTTTTGCGTCGTTCGCGATGTCGGCGATGGCGTGTTCAAGGGCGGTGTTGAAACCCTCGCGCGTCAGGCCGCAGTCGACGACGGCGCCGTTGCGCTTGATGAGATCCGTGGTCGCGGAGTCGCGGGGGATCTCGCCGGTGCGGAGAAGGAGGATCGTTCCCGGCGCGCCGCCGCGGCCGATGGCCTCCATCAGGATCGCCGCATCGTCCTCGCCGCGCGACGCCTTCTTTCCGGTGCCGCGGCAGAAGGCGAGCATGTCGGTGAGCGTGTTGTCGAGCGAGACGCCGAGGGCGTCGGCGATCTTGCGGTCGGTATCGTCGAGGTCCGTGCCGGCGAGACCGAGGACGTGGAGCAGCTTGGCGGCCGACGAGGCGCGCTTCTTGTCGGTCTTCGCGCTCTTCCAGTCGGCGATCGACTTGTCGTAGAGCGACGCGATCTGTTTCGCGGAGACGAAGGCGTTGAGTTCCGCGACGACGATCAGGCGCGCGGAGGCGAAGAGCGAAGCGGTACGGTAGGAGTCGAGGATCGCCGCGAGCTCGGCGCCCGCTTCGTACGACTCGATCGCCATGCCGGGGTTCTTCGCGACGATGGCATCGCGGATGTCGTGAAACGCGCGCTCGGCCAGGTATTCGCTGTCGCCGCCGACGAGGATGACGCGCGGCGTCTTCCCTTCGGCGATCTTGGCGAGGACCGGCTCGAGCGCGGTCATAGACTGGGCAACGGACTACGAGAGCAGGCCTTTTTCGACGAGCTCCTGGCAGTCGATGCAGTACGCCGTCCACGGGATCGCCTGGAGGCGCTTCTCGCCGATGGTGTTGCCGCAGTTCGTGCAGGCGCCGAAGGTGCCTTCTTTAACGCGATCGAGCGCTTCCTCGACCAGCTTCAACGAGTTGCGCTCGGCGTCGGAGAGGGAGAAGTTGAGCTCTTTCGAGTAGGCGCTCGCCGCTTTGTCGGCGAGATCCTGAATGCCGTCATCCGGCTGTGCGTTGCCGGCTGCTTTGTCGCGCTCGTACGAGTCGACCAGCTCCTGCTGTTTGCGGCGGAGGGCATCCTCGTAAGGCTGCCACGGATTGCTTTTGACTTTTGCTTTAGCGGCCATTCCAGCCACTCCTCTTTATTTGTCTTTACTTGTGGTATCGAATGTTGCGCATCAACGTGCACGCCCTGTAAATCTGTTCCATCAGGACGACGCGCGCGATCTGATGCGGCAACGTCATCGCGGATAGGCTCAGCACCTTGTCGGCGCGTTGGCGGACCGAGTCATCGAACCCGAGGTCGCCTCCGACGACGAAGTGGATGCCGTGCGGACTGTCCATCGTCAGCCGCTCGAGCCACCGCGCAAATTTCAAAGAATCAAGTACTTGCCCCCGTTCGTCGAGCACCACGACGGTCCCGCGCGCGGGGATTGCGGCCACCAGCCGCGAAGATTGGCTGCGCATAGTAGCCGCATCACTTTGGGTTTGTCTACCGCGCTCGGCCGGCACTTCGATGACCTCTATCGGATAGAAGTGACGGATACGTTTCAGGTACTTATCGATCGCATCTGCGAAGTCTTTCTCACTGGAAGAAGCGGGCCAAATGAGGGAGATCTTCATGGGCGGGGGTCCGCGCCCGCCGGCCAACGGCACGTCGGGGATTGAGGTTCGAGGTTCGAGGTTCGAGGGAAGAGGTCAGAAGCGACTGCGAAGCCCTCTTTCTCACCTCTTACTTCTTCCCTCGAACCTCGAACCTCGATTCCCCGTTCCGCCTCATTCAATCCCATACTTTTTCCTCTTTTCCAGGAGGGTCTTGCGGTTGATGCCGAGGAGTTGGGCGGCGCGGGAGTAATTCTCTTTCGTGCGGCGGAGGATCTCGCGGATGTAGCGCTCTTCGAGCTGGTCGAGGGTCCAGGCGTTGCGCACGGCTGCGTCGACCAGAGCGGCCGGCTCGCGGAGACGGTCGACGGGCAGCGATGCGGGGCCGATCACGTCGCGGTCGGAGAGCAGTGCGGCGCGCTCGACGATGTTTCGCAACTCGCGGATGTTGCCCGGCCAGGAGTACGACGCGAGCAGCTCCATCGCCTCGTCGTCGAAACGGGCTCCCTTTCTTGCCTTCCGCAGGAAGTCGTTCGCGAGCAGCGGAACATCCTCAGCGCGCTCGCGGAGCGGCGGGATGGTCAGCGTGACGACGTTGATGCGGTAGAGCAGATCGCTGCGGAATCCCGCGAGATCGCTGCTGGTCGACGAGACGACGCGCGCATGAAACTTGACGTTCTCCGACCCGCCGAGGCGCGAGAAGTGGCGTTCTTCGAGCGCGCGGAGGAGCTTCGCCTGCAACGGCGGCGTCAGCGCGGCGATCTCGTCGAAGTAGGTGGTTCCGTTGCGCGCCGCCTCGAGCTTGCCGATCTTGCGGGCGCCGGCGTCAGTGAAGGTCCCCTTCTCGTATCCGAAGAGCTCCGACTCGAACAGCTCGTGCGGGATGGAGGCGCACTCGATGGTGACGAACGGCGCCTCCCGGCGCGGCCCGCACGCATGCAGCGCCTCGGCGAGATAGTTCTTCCCGCTGCCGCTCTCGCCCGAGATCAGGACGCTGACGTCGCGGTCAACGAGTTTCGCGGCGGTGTCGACGACCGCGCGCATGGCGCGGCTGCGCGTGCGCAAAAAGCGGGAGAGCGCAGGCTCACGACGTCTTTTTGAGTGCACGGCGCGGCGCTTCTTCGACTCTCTCCTCGCCCGTAAATTCACTTATAAATTCACTGGTGAATTCCGCGGTCAAGTTCGGCGCATCGCCCCACAGCCGTTCGAGGCCGTAGAAGCGGCGCGTCTCCTCCGTGAAGATATGGAAGATGAAGTCGCCGTAGTCGAGCAGGATCCAGCGGCCGGGCGTCGTCCCTTCGACGAGCAGCGGCTTGACCTTCATCTTCTCGCGCAGCGTCTCCTGCACGGCGTCGGCGATCGCGGCCGCCTGTCGCTCGTTGCCGGCGCTCGCGAGGATGAAGAAGTCGGCGATGGAGGTGAGCTCGCCGACGGAGAGGACGTTGAGGTCGAACGCTTTCTTGTCGAGGGCCGCGCCGACTGCGAGTCGGACCCGGCTTTCAATGGCATCGTCGTTTTTCTCTTTCAAGAGGTCTCCTGATAAAGACGATTGTGCTGAATGTAACGCGAGACGCGCGGATCGACCAATGCGTCGATCGATTCTCCGGCGCGCGCCCGCCTGCGGATTTCGGTTGAGGAGATGGGGACCGTGGCGTTCTCCGCGTACACGATCGCGCCGTGCTGGGGCCGGGTCGCGGCGTCGCACACGCAATCCGGTGTAGCGCCGCTGCCGTCGGCGGCGTTAGACAGACGCGTCAGCACGACGAAGTTCGCGAGCTCGAAGATGCGGTCGACCCGCTTCCACTCGCCGAGGCGCGCGAGGTTGTCGTCGCCGATGATCCAGTCGAGCGTGGCGTCGGGATGGTCGCCGCGAAGGTATTCGAGGGTGTCGACGGTGTACGACGTCCCCTCACGCTCCAGCTCCCATGAGGAAACCCATACGTCGGGCACCGACTCGGTCGCGAGGACCGCCATCGCAAAGCGGTGATACGCGGTCGCTGTGGCGCCTTTATCCTTGAACGGCTGCCGGTAGGCGACGACGTAAAGGATACGGTCCCACTGCATGGTCTCGCGCGCGGCGAGGACCGGCTCGATGTGGCCGCGGTGAAAGGGGTCGAACGTGCCGCCGCAGATGCCGATTTTCATGTAGCGAGTGCGGGAGCGTCCTGATGCTCTCGCACGAAACGGGCGAGCGCGCGAATGAGGTCGCGCACGCCTTCACCAACCACGGCGGAGATCTCCTGGTAGTCGTATCCATGCTTCGCCGCGTAGGCGCGGAGCCGGTCGGAGTTCCCCTCGATGGCCGAGTCGAGCTTCGAGCCGCAGACGATGCGCGGTTTTTCGGCGAGCGCGGGCGAGTACGCCTCGAGCTCGCGCGCGATGACTTCTGCGTCATGTTCCGGCGTCTCGTTCGCCGAGAGGTCGACAAGGTGGACGAGCACGGAGCAACGCTCGACGTGGCGGAGGAACAGGTCGCCGAGGCCGTGACCTTCGTGCGCGCCCTCGATGAGGCCGGGGATGTCGGCGACGACGAAGGTGAAGTTGTCGTCGGAGGTGACGACGCCGAGGTTGGGAACGAGCGTCGTGAACGGGTAGTCGGCGATCTTCGGCTTCGCGGCGCTGATGACGGAGATGAGTGTCGACTTGCCGGCGTTCGGAAGGCCGACGATGCCGACGTCGGCGATCAGCTTCAGCTCGACGATGAGCTCGCGCTCCTCCCCTTCTCCGCCATCCTGCGCGAAGCGGGGTGCCTGGCGCGTGGCGGTCGCAAAGTGCTGGTTGCCCCACCCTCCGCGGCCGCCTTTCGCGACGAGGACGCGCTGGCCGTCTTCCGCGAGGTCGGCGATCACTTCGTTCGTGTTCTTGTCGCGCACGACGCTTCCGATCGGAAGGTCGATCTGGACGTCGCCACCGTTCTGGCCGGAGCAGTTCGACCCCATTCCGTGCTCGCCGCGTCCGCCCTTCCACTCGCGCTGGAACTGGAGGTGGTAGAGCGTGTTCAGTCGCTTGGAGGCGACGATCCAGACCGAGCCGCCGGTGCCGCCGTCGCCGCCGGACGGGCCGCCTTTCGGGACGAACTTCTCGCGGCGGAAGGCGATGCAGCCGCTCCCGCCGTCGCCGGCTTTGACCCGGATGGTCGCGTAATCGATGAACATCAGTAGCTCAGTTTGCAACAAAAACGCCGCCCGCGGGCGGCGTTTGGAACGTCGAAGGGTTGGGGGTTACTCGGCGGCAGGAGGGGTGACGCTGATGAAACGGCCGCGCTCGCCCTTGTCGTGGAACTGGACCACGCCGTCGATCTCGGCATACAGCGTGTGGTCGCGGCCCATCCCGACGTTGACGCCGGGGTAGAACTTGGTGCCGCGCTGGCGAACGATGATCGTTCCGCCGCTGACGAACTGGCCGGCGAAGCGCTTCACGCCGAGCATTTTCGGCTGCGAGTCGCGGCCGTTGCGCGAAGATCCTTGTCCTTTTTTATGAGCCATGGCGTTCTCCGTTAGATGTTGATCGAGTCGATGCGAAGCTGGACGAGATCCTGGCGATGGCCGTGGGTCCGCTTCGTGTGGTTCTTGCGGCGCTTCTTCTTGAAAACAATGATCTTCTCGCCGCGGTTCTCGCTGAGAACGGTCGCAGCGACGGAGGCGCCGGAGACAAGCGGATTGCCGACTTTCGTCGAATCGCCGCCGACCATCAGCACTTCGCTGAACGTGACTTTGTCCTTGTCGGCGCCGCTGAGAGCGTCACGCTCGACCGACACGACGTCGCCTTGGGCAACGCGATACTGCTTTCCACCGGAACGAATGATGGCGTACACGACGAACCTCCGAGAAGTTTGGGACGCGGTTGTAACACAGCCGCGGATTGGCGACAACGCCTTGGGGTGGAAGGGTATTCCGTGAAACGAAAGGGGGCCGGCGGTGAGCCGGCCCCCCAAGATATTCGGTTTGTGAGGCTTAGAAGCGAATGCGCGCTCCGAGCTGCAGGAGGCGCTGCTCGCCCTGGAAGGGATCGCCTGCGTATGCGTGAGCGGTCCCGGTGGAGTCGAACAACGCCGCGTTCTTGGAATTGAAGAGGTTGAACGCCTCGAGCATCACCTCGATGCCGTACTGTCCGTTGAGGCGGAACTCTTTCGCGACGCGGGCGTCGAATTGCGAGAACGAAGAACCGCGCGTGTCATTCACATTGGAGTGGCCGGGCGCGAGATCCTCGTTGTATCCGTCACCGTTCACATCGGTTCCCGCGAAAACGGTGTAGGGGAATCCTGAGTGGTAGCGGAGGATGCCTGACACGCTGATGCCATACGGTGCGCGATAGACAGCGCTCAGGGTGATGCGATGCCGTGCGTCGGTATCGAGCGGACCATTGCAGGCGGCGCAGTCGGGGTTGAAGGGATTGATGCTCGTGTCACGGAGAACGTCGGGCTGATGGCCGGGATCGATGACGCGGAACTCGTCGGCGCCGGCCAGGATGTTGCCCTTGGTGCGCGACAGCGTGTAGAAACCCTGCGCCTCGAAGTTGCTGCCGGCGCGTGCATGGAAGCCGATGTTGATGCCGTCGTAATTGGCGTGGCCGTCGTTGGCCCAGACGCGGAAGTTACTCGGGACGATGTTCGGGTCAAATTGACGTATGCCGGTGGCTGGATCGATCGGATCGGCGCGGAAGCGATACGGGATGTCTCTGTAGCGTGCGGTGACCGCCTCGAAATTGAGGCCGAGCGACGGGCTGACTTCGGTCGAGTAGCCGAATGACACCTGATCCGAATACGGCGCTTTCGCAACGGTCGGCATCGCGAGCTCGCGCGTGGTGCGGTCGGAGAGATTGCCCGAGAGCTGATTGGGCGGCAGCGGATCGCCGGGCTTGAAGAACGTTCCGTTCGCGTTCTTGATGCCGTTGTCATCCTCGAAGTTGTAAATCGGGCCGTAAAGCGACTGAACGGCGCTGGCGGGAAAGAGGATGTTTGCGTTGGTGTACGGGAAATCGACGTAGCGGCCTGCTCCGCCGCGGATGATGTTCTTCGAGTCGCCGTGCAGGTCGTACGTGAAGCCGAGGCGCGGCGCGAAGTTGTTCTTCGGATTCTGGAGCGTCGTACCGCCGCCATTCTTGAACGCCGCGAGCCACGGCTCGTTCGGATACTTGTTGGCATCGGCCGCCGCCTGGACGACCTTTAGGTTTGGGTTGATGCTCTGATTCAGATCGAATCCGGTCCAACTGTCCCAACGGAGACCGGCGTTGACCGTGAGGCTCCTGTTCACGCCGATGTCATCCTGGAAGTAGCCGCTGTATCCCTTAATCGGGGTGGAATCGCCCGAAAAGCCGCCGTCGATGATGATTTGTTGGACGGGCGACCCGACCGCGTTGTTGAGAAGGTAGAACTGACCCGCCGTTCCGACCGTGAAGTCACCGCCGAGTGTCGGCTCGTTGAGGTACTGCGCACCAACCTTGAAATCGTGATGCATGGCGCCGAGCTGCGTCGACCACGAGAAGTCGTCCTTGTACTGATACTTCTTCTGATTCGTCGTCTGAGGCGTATTCAGGTTCTGTCCGAGGTGTGCGCCGCCGGGGTAGTAGATGAGCGGATCCAGCGAGTCCGCCGTGATGGCATTCGCGAACTTGGTGTACTGGAAGAGGAATTCGTTCGTGCGGTTCGAGCCGATCTGCCAGGTGTCGCTGGCGAGCAGCGACTTGTAGTCATTGTTGACGGTGCCGAGCGAGGTCGGAGCGGCAAGCGCGCTCTGGCCATAAACGTCTGCGTTCTTCTGGTAGCCGTAGCGGACCTGGAGGAACTGTTTGGGGCTCGCGTTGAGGGAGACCTTCGCTGTTCCCAGTTCGTCCTTGAACGGCAGGCCGAAGCTCTGTTTTTCGTACGCGCCGAGAAGGCCTTCGCCGGTGTTGACGGTATACGCGGTCGCGCGTTTGGTCTTCTCCCAGGTACCGAAGAAGAAGGCCTTGTCCTTCACGATCGGGCCGCCGAGCGACGCGCCGTACTGGTCGCGGCGATACGCCTGCTTTCCGATGCCGGCGAGGCGCTCGGATTCGGACTCGCTGTTGAGGCCCTTGTTCCGATAGAACTCGTACACGCTGCCGGAGAGGTCGTTGCCTCCGGTCTTGGTGACGACGCTGAGGACGCCGCCAGAGGAGCGGCCGTACTCGGCCTTGTACTGCATCGTCTGGATCTTGAACTCCTGCACCGCTTCGATGTTGAAGTTCTGGAGCGCGCCGCCGATCGTGTCGTCGGTGTTGTCGCCGCCATCGATGAGGAAGTTGACGTTGCGGCCCGATCCGCCGTTGAGCGCGATCGTGAGCTGCCCCGGCTTCGTCGGATCGGAGTTGACCGAGAGCGTGGTGCCCGGCGCGAGAGTGCCGAGGTTCGCGAACTGCCGGCCGTTGAGCGGCAGGTTCTCGAGCTCCTTCTGGCTAACGACCGTGCCGACGCTCGGCGAGGTCGCGACGAGCGGCGCCTCGGCGGTGACGGTGATCTGCTCCTTCACCGCGCCCTGCTTGAGCGTGACGTTGAGCGGGTTGTCGGTCGCGACCAATACCTCGACGTTCTTCGTCGTCGTCGTGTTGAAGCCCGAGAGATCGGCGACCACGCTGTACCTGCCGACCGCCAGCGACGCGAAGCGATAGCTCCCGTCTGACCCGGTGACGACGCTACGCGAGACTCCGGTTGCGTCGTTCGTCGCGGTGATGGTGACGCCCGGAAGCGCGCCGCCTGTTTCGTCGGTGACACGCCCTACCAGCGCACCGCCTGTACCTTGCGCAAAAATGCTCATCGAGACGAGCACGAGCGCAGCCGTGAGAATGATGTAGATGGACCATCGTTTGGACACGGGAGCCCTCCTCTATTGAATCTATAGACCTGTTGAACTTTGAGGGAACTATAGACCAATTAGGCAAGGGCGTGGAGTGCTCGCGTTCAATGTAACAACGACCGAGCGGCGGTCCGCTGTTGATCCCATGCCGGACCGGCAGGAAGCGTCGCGAGAAGCCTCTTCAACTGGTCGGCGGCGCCGGTATCGTCGCCCGCCATCTTCAGCGCGATGCCGCGATTCAGCTCGGCCTCGTAGTAGTTCGGCGCGATGCGCAGCGCGGCATCGAACTTCAGGATCGCATCGCGAGGGTGATCCTGCTGCACATCGATGACGCCGGCGCCATTCAGCGGATCGGCGTAGCTCGGAGCGAGGTTCGATGACTGCGTGTAAGCCGCGCGCGCGTCGTCGAGGCGGTTCGTTGCGCGAAGGATGTTCCCCAGGTTGTTCCAGGCGCGCGCGTTTCGTTGATCGAGCGCGATCGCGCGGCGAAACTCGTCTTCCGCTCCCGCGGCGTTGCCTTCGCTCATCAACGCGACGCCGAGGGCGTTGTGCGTCTCGGGACGCTTGTCGTCGCGGCGGATCGCCTCGCGTATCGCGATGCCGGCCTCGTCGCGGTGTCCCGCGTCCTGCAACGCGACGGCGAGGTTGTACCAGGCGTCGGCATTGTTCGGCGCGATCGCCACGCTCTCGCGGTAGAGCCGCACCGCGGCTTCGTTGTCGCCGGTCTGGCGCAGCGCGCGGCCGAGGCTCTCGCGGAAGACGGGGTTGCGCGAATCGGCCGCCACTAGCTTCGTGAATGCGGCGATCGCCTCTTTCGGACGGCCGCCGTTGAGCGCCCAGGTCGCCTCTTCGAACTGGCGGAAGAGCGGCGTCATGGCAACCGGATCGGGATGGTTGCCTGTTGATGGTGCGCCTGACGGAGCGACGTACCCGAGGCTCGCGAGTTTGCGACGCGTCTCCTCGTCGACCGTCGTCTGTGTCGACGCCGCCGCCTCGCTCTTCCCGATCTCGAGCATCGCCGTGTCGAGCGCACGGAACGTGCGGCGGTCGTTCGCGAGCACGTTCGTCTTCTCGTTCGGATCGCGACCGAGGTCATACAGCTCGCGATTCGAGATCAGCTTCGATGCTCCGCGCCGGATGGCGGAAAGCGCGCTCCAGCCGAAGGTCGTCGGGTACTGCGATTCGGCGTAGAGGTCTTTCGCATCCGGCTCGCCCTTCAGCGGCAGCGCGATTCCGTCGGCGCGGTTCAGTTTGAGTCCCGCGAGTTGCGCCAGTGTCGGCGCGATGTCGATGGAGCTGACCGGTGTCCTCACTTCGTGCCCCTCGGCATCGGGAGCCGCGAGGAGCATCGGAACGTGGAGCGTCGCTTCGTAGACGAGCAAGCCGTGGGTCAGCTCGCCGTGTTCCCCGAGCGACTCGCCGTGGTCGCCGACGATGAGGACGATCGTGTTCTTTCGATCGATCGCCGCGAGGAGGCGGCCGACCTGGGCGTCGACGAATGCGATCTCGCCGTCGTACGTCTGCGGGTAAGGCGGCGGCGGCGCGTACGGCGCGTGCGCGTCGTAGAGGTGTACCCACGCGAAGTAAGGCCTCGAGCCGGTCTCGTGAAGCCACGCGAGGGCGCGATCGACGGTGACGTCGCCGCGTCGCTCCGCCTCGAGCGTGTTGGCCTCGGCCGTCGCGTCGCGCGGGATCTCATCGTCGTACCGATCGAAGCCGCGCTGCAGCCCGAAGCGATGATCGAGCACGAACGAGCTGACGAACGCGCCCGTGCGATATCCGGCGGCCGCGAACAGCGTCGCGAGCGTCTCTCGGTCCGGCGGAAAGGGATTCCCGCCGTTGTTGCGGACGCCGTGGTGCAGCGGAAGGACGCCGGAGAGAATCGAGCAGTGCGCCGGCAGCGTCAGCGGGACGGGCGAGTCCGCGTTCGTGAACCGCACGCTCGCGCCCGCGAGCTTCTGCAGGTTTGGCGTATTCGCACCGATGCGGTCGGCGCGGAAGGTGTCGAGGGTGATGAGGAGGATGTTGGGGTGTGTCGGACGCTTCGCGCAGGCGGTAAGGAGCAGCGCGAGGAAAAGAGCGGAGAGGGGAGAGCGGAGAGGGAAGAAGAAAATCCTCTCCGCTCTCCGCTCTCCGCTCTCCCCTCTACAACGGGATGTTCCCATGCTTCTTCGGGGGGTTCTTGTCGCGCTTGTTCCGGAGCATGGCGAAGGCGGTGATCAGCTTCCGGCGCGTGAAGCGCGGCTCGATGATCTCGTCGACGTATCCGCGCTCCGCGGCGATGTACGGGTTCGCGAACTTCTCTTTGTACTCCGCTACCTTCGCATCGCGATCGTCCGCGCCGCGATAGAGGATGTTCACCGCTCCCTCGGCGCCCATGACCGCGATCTCCGCGGTCGGGTACGCGAAGTTCATGTCGGCGCGGATGTGCTTCGAATTCATGACGCAGTACGCCCCGCCGTATGCCTTCCGCGTGATCACAGTGACCTTCGGCACCGTCGCTTCCGCGAGCGCGTACAGCAGCTTCGCGCCATGAATGATGATGCCGCCGTACTCCTGATCCGTCCCCGGCAGAAAGCCCGGCACGTCTTCGAGCACGAGCAGCGGGATGTTGAACGAGTCGCAGAAACGGACGAAGCGCGCGCCCTTGCGCGACGCGTTGATGTCGAGCACTCCGGCGAGATACGCCGGCTGGTTCGCGACGACGCCGATCGACTGGCCGTTCAGCCGGATGAAGCCGACGACGATGTTGCGCGCGTACGCCTGGTGCACCTCGAGGAAGTGCGCCTCGTCCGCGATCGTCCGGATCAGGTCGCGGATCTCGTACGGCTGATTCGGCGCCTCGGGGATGAAGGCGTCGAGCTGTTCGTCGACGCGATTGACGTCGTCCTTCGTCGCGAGCCGCGGCGGATCCTCGAGGTTGTTCGACGGGATGAACGACAGCAACTCGCGAATGGTCGCGATGCAGTCTTCGTCCGAGTCGGCCGCGAAGTGCGCGACTCCGGAGATGGCGTTGTGCGTGTCGGCGCCGCCGAGCTTCTCCTTCGTCACCTCTTCGTGCGTCACCGTCTTGATGACGTCGGGGCCGGTGACGAACATGTACGACGTCCGCTTCACCATCAGGATGAAGTCGGTGATGGCGGGCGAGTAGACGGCGCCGCCGGCGCACGGCCCCATGATCGCGGAGATCTGAGGGACGACTCCTGACGCCAGCGTATTGCGCAGGAAGATGTCGGCGTAGCCGCCGAGGGAGACGACGCCTTCCTGGATGCGCGCGCCGCCGGAGTCGTTCAGGCCGATGAGCGGCGCGCCGTTCTTCATCGCGAGATCCATGATCTTCACGACCTTCGCGGCGTGCGTCTCCGACAGCGATCCGCCGAACACGGTGAAGTCTTGCGCATATGCATAGACGAGACGGCCCTGCACGGTCCCGTAGCCGGTGACGACGCCGTCACCCGCGACACGGTTCTTCTCCATCCCGAAGTCGGTGGAGCGGTGGACGACGAGCTGGTCGAGCTCCTGGAACGAGCCGGGATCGAAGAGGAGCGCAATCCGCTCGCGCGCCGTCAGCTTCCCTTCGTTGTGCTGGCGGTCGATCCGTTGCTGACCGCCGCCTAGTTCACTCTCGCGTTTGCGCTGCTCCAACTCCTCGAGCTTCGCCTCACGCGTCACAGCGTCACGCCTCGCTCCGATGCGATGCGCTGCATTTCAGCCTCCAGGTCGTCCGGTTTCGGCTCCCGCGACGACTTCTCGCCGAGCCGCTGCCGCGCTTCCTGTTCGATGGCGTCCATCGTCGCGAAATCCCGCTCCAGCGCGATCGCCACCAACTGGATCCCCTCCTCGGCATCGCCGAATTCGACGATCCCGCGGTCCTCCAGCCGGTTCACGAGCGCGCGAGACAGGAACTCGATTTGTTTCTGCGCAGCCACTGGAGGCGATTAAAGCATGATCTCCGATCCGAACGCACCGGCACCGTAGGGGTACCAGGTCCGGTCGGGGCTGACGGCGTCGATGCGGGTGACGCGAATCGTCGTCGGGTAGAAGCGGCCGCCGTCCGCGACGAGCACGCGCAGCATCAGGCCGCTCACGGGCGCGAGGAGCGCGATGGCCTCGGGAACGTCGCGATCGATGACGTCAACGTCGCACTCCAGCCGGAGGTTCAGCGGCGTGCGAACCGGCCGGATTCGGTAACTGGGGCGAAAGACGTTCGGCCACGGCGGACCCGCAGCCTCGCGGATCTCCTCACCATTTCCATCGAGACCGCCCGCGCTCTGGACAAGCCGCACGTTCGGCGGCGCCACGCCCACGAGATGCGGCAGCAATGCGGCGGTGACGGTCGGCGCGAGCCGGATTCGGGGCGGCGCATCGCGCTCGGCGCCCGCGCGCCTCAGCGCGTGCGCGACCTTGGCGACTTCTTCGACGTTGAAGTCGGCGCGATCGATCAGCGCTCGCAGGTGATTGTGCGTGAGCGCGACATGGAGGCGCCGCGTCTCTTCACGCCAGCGGAAGGTGTCGTATATGTGCTCCACGACGCCGTGGCTGATGATCAACCGCTCCGGTTTGGTCCGGAGCAGCGACTTCGCGATGCTCGCCACGTCATCCAGCGAAGCGTCGACCGAGCCTCCGCCAGGGGACACTACCAAAATACCGCGCAACTCGACCGCTATCCCCGCCTCGCTGACGTCGACGACGCGGCCGTGCTCCCAACGCGCAACGCGGCCTCGCTTCTGGTAGATCATTCGGTGACGATCAACGGCGCGGATGAGCCGACCGCGAGCTCCTGCCCTTCGCGCGAACAGATGACGCCGGGGTAGTCGATCGGCGCTCCTTTCGCGCCGGCGAGTGACTTAGCCACGTCCGCGCGAGTCCGATGGTACGTGAACGCTCCGGCGCTCGACGCGGCGACGTGAATCGTGACGACGTCCGTCAACGGGTCGTACGCGCCGCCGGCCACGAGATGGACGTCGATGTACTCATCGGGGAGAGCGAACGGCGCGCGCGTCTGGCGCACGACGACGTTCGTCATGCGGCGAAGCGGCACGTCGCGGAACGACTCGCGGCGCATGCAGCGCGGCGGCTCGCTCACGAGGTCCGCCCCCTTCGCGTCGTTTCCGACGTCGTCGAGGGCAAAGTCGGGGACATCGTTGACGCGCAGCCAAGAAGGCCACTTCACGAACGCCGCCTCGTGTTCTGCCGCGTGGCCGACGGCCTCGTGCAGCAGGACCGATGCCGATCCGTCGCGCCAAACGATCGGGAGGTCGGTGCGGTCGGTCGTCTTCGGCATCGCCAGCGCGCGCCGCAGCACCGACGCGTCGCGGCTCACGATCGAGACCCCGTCGATCGTGATCGTCATCGTCTTGTCAGTCATCACCATGCCGCGCACGCGGCGCGCGCGCGCCACGAGCCGCACCCTGGCATCCGGGTCGAGATCGGTGCGAAGCTCTTCGATCTCCGCGTCGCATGCGGCGATCAGGTCGTCCTCGAGGGTCTGCGTCGCGACGATCCGCTCGCCGTCGACAGCGGTTCCGCACGACAGCCGGCGCTCGGTGAGTTGTCCGTCCACCCACAGCTCATCCCTGGTGGCGATTGCGAACTTCGTGTCAGTTGATCGCATATTCAAACTTCTTCGACGCCGCCTCGGCGGTGATCGTCAGCCGGTGCGAACTGCCGGGCTGCAGGTTGACCCGTGGAAAGACGTGGTGCTCCTGGATCTGCTGCGACGGAACGACGACCCAAACCTCCACGTCGGCGTTCTTGGGCGTGAGATTGTTCATGACGTTCACGGCGCGCGGTGCCTTGCGATGCAGGAAGCGGCTCTCGCTGAAAAGCTGCTCGCGCACGACGATGTCGGACCCGACTTTCACCATGACGTAGCCATCGGCGAACGGGCTGTTGAAGAAGGTGTTGAACTGCGCCGGCGCGCTGTTCGCGGCGTGGTTCACGCCATCGCCGCCGGCCGCGATCGTGCGCGCCTGCGACGGCTGGGGCGCCGTCGTCGTCGTTCGCGCCTGCTGAACGGGCGCGGGCTGCCTCCGCTGATGCGCTGCTGCCTTCGCCTCTTCGGCTGATGCCTGCTCCTGCTGCGCGAGCTTCAGGTACTTCGCCGCGTCGTCCGAGCCCGGGTTGAGCGAGAACGCCTCGTTGAAGAGGGGAATCGCCTCGGCGTACTTTTTCTGGTTGTACAGTG
>DASXHZ010000030.1:0-25442 GCA_036488085.1 Thermoanaerobaculia bacterium | reverse complement strand
ACTCGAGACGCCAGCGGCGCCTGGCGGTTCATGTATTCGAGTAACGCTGGCAGCACTTGGAATGACATGACTTCCAAACTCCCGCCCACCGCCGGCGTAGTAGGGCTGACGATTCAGGTGACGCCGACCAAGCCGGCGAATTTGTATTGCCTGTACGTGCGGAATGACGCGGGCGTGTGCGCGTATCAAACGGGCACCCAGGACGGCACCAGCGCGTTATATGTCTATGACTTCGA
The DNA here is from genome assembly GCA_036488085.1 of Thermoanaerobaculia bacterium. Classification (GTDB taxonomy): domain Bacteria; phylum Acidobacteriota; class Thermoanaerobaculia; order Gp7-AA8; family Gp7-AA8; genus DASXHZ01. The sequence goes on along the minus strand of DASXHZ010000030.1, from coordinate 25,206 downwards.
CGCCAAAGCCGACACCGAAGGCTTTGTTAAGGTAACGGACAAGGCGTGTCTCATCATGGGAGACGGCAAAGCCTTCGGTGTGAATCCCTCCAATCCAAACGAGACATTTCTGTCTCAAGACACTGAGGGACGGCGGTACACGTACGCCGAGACGGGCACTACCTACGTTAAGTATGCGAGCGCCTACTCTACCCTCGGCACCTACCATCCTGATATCGAGGCGCTCGTTCCGCACCCAACGCATACGAACGAGGTCTGGATGTGCCATCACGGCGGCGTGTCCGTCTCCACTGATAACGGCGCAACGTGGAGCGACCGGAGCGCGGGCCTCGGCGTAGCACAAGTGATGGGAATGGCCGACTCGAGCTCCGATCCGGGATATGTCGCCGTCGGCCTCTTTCACGACGGTACTGTCATAACGGCACCTCCGTGGTACGAGTCCTGGTCGCCCCACTGGACACACGTCCTTGGCGGTGACGGTGCGCGCCCTATGATCGCACCGACGACGCCGCAGTACATGTGGGGCTTGATTTTCGGACCCGTGGGGCGATGGCAGCGCTCCGCCAACTATGGATCAGGCTTCGCGGACAACGGTCCGGCGTCACCTGCATGGACGATGGCCGGCGCTGTCTTCGATCACCTCTCGCCCAGCACGCAATACCGCATCGCAGCGCAGGATACGACCACGCTCAATCAGACCATTCGCAGGACGACCGACTGGGGTGCCACTTGGCCGGCTACGCCCATCAGCGATTTCGGAAAGATCTACCCGTCTTTTACGCTGAAATACCCCTACTCACCACCAAACGATGGGAACACGCTGCTGGTGGAGGTCAACGATGGGCAGGACCATCTCTTCCGAACGAAGCAAGCGAACGCCGCGCCCACGGCCGTCATCGCATCCTGGGAAGAACTCCCGCTGCCGCCGTATCCAAGGGTCGGCGACATCGAGTTCGATCCGTCGAATCCCGACATCCTTTACTTGGCGAACTCGACCTCGTCGAATCCGCCTGACTCCATAGTTGGGAAAGATCTTGTGATTCGTGGCGACTACACCGACCCCAAGCAGGTCACTTTTCAGGATCTCACGCAGAACCTCCCGAACGCGACCGCCGGCGATGACGAGCTCGCGATCACGACCGACGGGACCGGCGGTCTCTATTACGCGTGCGACTTCGGCGTGTTTTACTCAAACGAAGCGACACGCGCCAGCGGGCAGGGGTGGACGCCCTTCGGCACGGCACTGCCGAACACGAGCTATAGCGGCGTGGCGATCAACAACGTCAATCACAAGGTTCGTGTTGCCGCGTTCGGCCGCGGCGTGTGGGAGCACGACCTAGCAGCCACCATCTCCGGAACGGTGTTCCAGGATCTCAACCACGACGCCACGCTCGACGCCGGCGAGCCTCCGTTGACAGGATGGACGGTTACCCTTACGTCAGCCGCGGGCGCCGTGGTTTCCTCCGTCACCGACGCGAACGGACGTTATACGTTCTCCGCGTTGGCGGCTGGCGGATATCAGATCGACCAGGCGTTGCCCGCCGGATGGGCGCAGACGCTGCCCTCCGGAAGATACAGCGTCCAGGTCACCGCGGGACAGTGGCTGAAGCGCCAGGACTTCGGCAACGATAAGACCGAAGGCGTCACCTGCGCGCCGCCGCCGGCCGACATGACCGGCTGGTGGAGGTTCAATGAGAGTGCGAGCAGCACCGTGGCGCATGACGACGCCGGGGTCGACAACGCCGGAATGCGGGTAGGCAATCCGCAACTCGTGAATGGCAAGGTGGCCAGTGCGTTTCATTTCGACGGGAGCACGCAGTACATCCAGGTCGCGACGCATCCGGAGGTCGACGTAGACCAAGGCAACTTCTCGATCCACGCCTGGGTGCGAACGTCGCGCGCCGGTCTGGTTCCCATCGTGGACAAGCGGAGCAATCCTGTGTTGGGGTATTCGTTCTTCCTGTTCGACGGACGACTCGGTGTCCAGATGGCCGACCGGCCTACCTTGCCGCCGTTCTGCTCTTCGGACAACACCGCGAGCGCCTGCACGAATTGGTTCGCGCCGGTAGGCTCGCCCTCCGCGGCCGACGGACAATGGCATCACGTCGCCGTGACCGTCGATCGCGACACCACGGCCGGTGGCGTGCTCTACGTGGACGGCGTGCCGGTCCTCCACTTCGATCCGACGGTTCGTGCTCAGTCGCTCGCCAATACCGCGCCGCTCCTGATCGGAACGAACATCGACGGCAACCGGTGGCAGGGAGAGATCGACGAAGTCTCACTCTTCAAGCGCGCGCTCAGCCCCTACGATGTCGCGTCGGTCTACAAGGCGGGAAGTCTCGGACAATGTCCCTGCACATCGAATTACCCGGCCCACAGCCTGCAGGGGGGTAAAGTCGCATTCGTCTCGGACCGCGTGACGCCGCCTCAGGTCTTCGTTCAGCAGGTCGGTTTGCATGCCGCGCCCCTCCAGCTCACCACTGATTTTTACGGCGCACGCCATCCCCGGTGGTTCCCGCCTAACGGCAATTACATCGCGTACATCCGCGGCGACGTCAGCGACGGGAATGGTGTCAGCGATGACGAATTGGCGGTGACGGAAGAAGCCAATCCTTCAAATGTCCCCACTTCGATTCATGCCTCGACATTCGACGCCCGCAACCTCGGCTATCCCCAATGGTCGGACGATGGGGCGAGCATCGTCGTCCTGTTCACTCACGCCTCCGGCCTGCGCGGACTCGGCCTCGTTCAGTTCCCGTTCCCGGCGTTCTCCAGTCCCACCGTGACGACCCTCCTGGAAGGTGATGCGAGTCTCAATCCGGGCGAGCCGGTCTTCTCGCACGACGGCAAGACGGTGTACTTCGCCGCGGATACGCCATCGGCGTCGGCTGCATTGTTCAAGATTCCCACGATGGGAGGCACACCCATCCCCGTGCTCGATCAATACGGCACGCAGGTTCACCTGCTGTATGCGCCATCGATGTCACCCGGTGGAAACCGACTCATGTTCAACTCCGAAATGTGGAGGGAACAGCCGGCCGAGTACCAAGATGAGGAGGTCCTCGAGCTCGACCTGGCGAGCGGCGTCATCAAACGCATCACCGCCGAGCGGGGCAATCAGTACGGCTGGTTTGCGAAGAACGGCAAGGGCGGCGAGTTCCTGTTGCAGTCGAATAACACTGCGGCCGGCACGTACGCGCTATACCTGCAGGCCAACGGCGTCCGGATTCCCTTCGACGTGGGCGCTCCGCAGAACCAGAACCAGTCGGGAGACTGGTGGAAGGCCCCGTGAGCGCTCGGTCTTTGACGGCAGGCCTTCGACCAACTCTTCATCAATTCTTCATGCGATGCTTCCGCGGCCGTCGATGTACCATCAACGGGTTATCCGCGGACGACCTCGAAATACCGCGGAACATGTTGATTTCGAAGTTGCTGAGGAGGAATGCTCAACCACCGACTGCGATCGCGTCCTTCACACGGTGGGGGGGCAGCGGTTCGAGTCCGCTAGCGCCTACCAAGACGTAACCCCTTCAGACGCCGCGAGTTTCACGGCTCGCGGCGTTCGTGTTTTGCGAGATTTCCGGGGTCGGGAGTTCACGCGGGAGAACGCTTCACAGTAGAAGCAAAGCCGGGGAACTACCGATCAGGAGCGTCGGGCGATCGAGCGATGGACTCCGTCGGAGGAACGCCTCATCTTCGATGCAGCGCCATCGACAATACTGGCGTTAGCCGCCTCTGGCCCGCGATGTGACTCAGCGGCTTACTCATGGGTTCGTCCTTCCTCGGCGTCGCGCCGCCGACCGCCTGGGAAGCGGGGAAGCGAAAGTAGTCTCGAAGAATCTTTACACGAGAAGGCAGCTCATCCGGATCTACGAAGACACCATCGCGCGCGACCAGGGACGCGAGCAGAACCCGCTACGAATCAGTGCGAGGCCGCCACCGCCGGCCACCGGATCATCGCGCCGGCGCCGCCGAACGAACCTTGGCCGGCGACGATCACAAAACCGCCGGCGACGACGGCGAGGATCACCACGAGTTTCACCGTGTCGCCGATCGACCCGAGCTGGAAGGGAGCCATGCCGGTCCGGAAGCGGCGCCGGCGAATGAGGTTCGAGACGCCGAGGATTGCGTCCCAGAGAATGCGCGCCGCGTTTGCGACTCCATCCGCCACACCCAGGCCGAGCAGACTGCCGAAGAAGGAGATGCCGAGGCGCGCTTGAAGCGGTGAGTCGCGTATCAACGGCCACGCCCTGCGGGCGCACTTGACGATGGCGACCTTGAGCTGCGGATAGAGATGCGCGATGTATCGCCGAAGATCCGATCGACGGTCCGTATCGCTGTACTCGCCCGAGATCGCCTGCAAGACCGCCGACAGCGTGCCGTCGATTCCGTCCTGATACTCACCGCGCGCGAAGCGAGGCTCCTGCACCGCGAGAATGCGATGCGCCAAGCCGTCGGGCAGCGCCCCCTCGAGTCCATAACCGACCTCGATGCGGGCCGTGCGTTCCGCCACGAAAACGAAGAGCACCACTCCGTTGTCCACACCTCTCTGTCCGAACCCCGACGCCTCCGCCACGCGGACGGTGAAGTCCTCGATCGATGGCGACGGACAGCGCAGATAGATCGCGACCGCAACCTGATCTGATGTCTGGTGCTCGAAGTTCTGCAGCTTACTGGTCCACGCTTCCTGCTGGCCGGCCGGAAGAAGACGCCCCGGGTCCGTGACGTAACTGGTCAGCGCCGCGGGCTTCAGCGTGTCGGCAACCGATGGCGCCTTGGTCCCCGGCCGGTAGTAACCAATGACCATCACCATCAGCCAGAACACCGTGCAGCCCACCCAGACCCACAAGATGGCCGGAACGCCGCCTTCGATGATCGGCTCCTCGGCGGGCAGGAAGATCAGAGCCCACGTCGCCAGCGCGAATGCGATCAACCAGAACCAATACCCCGCGTTTTGTGCGAAGACGGGGAAGAAGATCAGAAGCGTGAGGTTGATCACCAGTGAGCCGGCCATCAGAACTTTCCACGACGTCGCCGGCAGGTGCGTCGCGCGAGCCACGGACGTGAAGCAGAAGACGACGTTCGTGAAGACCCCGAGCACGAAGAAGACGGAGGCGATGAGCGACTTTTCGCTCATATTCGGGAATGCTTTGTTCCAGGCGATCGCCGTCCTCAAGACGAAGCCACCGAAGTTGAGTCCGAGGACATACGCGGCCCACGCCACCCAAAAGAGCGTCTTCCGCGAATGAAGGCGGAAACGAACATGGTCTGCGGTGGTCAGATGACAACAGCATACGCACAAAGGGTGACGATGCTGCACAGCCGCGGATCTGGCCGGCGTTCCCGATCGTCGATGCGCATCGCACCGCGGGGCTCGAGCTGATCGTCGGCTTCAACGACACGTTCTTCATGTCGCTGATGTTCCTGGTCTCGGGACTGTTCGCGTGGCCGAGCCTCGTTCGCAAGGGTGCGGGCGCGTTCCTGCGCGATCGCATCTGGCGACTCGGACTCCCCTTTCTCGTGTGCGCCGGCGCGCTTGCGCCGCTGGCGTACTACCCCGCCTACCTGCAGTCCCACACCCACGACGGCTTTTGGCACGAGTGGCTGGGTCTCGGCAATTGGCCGGCAGGACCGGCATGGTTTCTTTGGGTCCTACTCGCATTCGGATGTCTCGCGGCGGCGTTGTACAAGCTCGCGCCGCGATGGGGCGACCTCCTCGGGCGCATCACACAACGTTCCTCGACGACGCCGATCAAATTCTTCGGCGCGCTGCTAGTGGCGTCATCGCTCGTCTATCTGCCGATGGCCGCCGCGTTCGATCCGACACGGTGGGTGAGCTTCGGGCCGTTCTTCGTGCAGATCAGCCGAGTGCTCCTTTACGCACTGTACTTCTTCGTTGGCGCCGGTCTCGATGCGTCAGGATTGGACAAAGGCATTTTGGATCGCGACGGCAAGCTCGCGCGCCGCTGGCCTCTATGGATCGGTGCGTCGATGATTGCCTTCGTCTTCGCGATCGTGATGTTCGTGACGATCATCGCCACGATTCCGAAAGGCGGACCAAGCCAGTCGCTGAGAGCGATCGGCAACTTCGCGTTCGTCCTGACGTGCGCTTCCGCGTCGCTGGCCACGATCGCGGTTTTCGTACGTTTCGCGCGAAAGGGAAACCGCATCGCGGACAGTCTCGGCTCCAGCGCATATGGGATCTACCTCTGCCACTATGCCTGTGTGAGTTGGTCCCAACTCGCAATGTTGAACGTGAACATGCCGGGGATCGCGAAGGCCGCCATCGTCTTCACGACCGCAACGCTCCTGAGCTGGGGCGCGAGCACGGCACTGCGCTCGCTGACATCGGGGTTCGGCCGGTTGCCGGAACCCCAACTGCGACGAAAGGCCTTGGAAACGCCTTGATTTCGCGCAACTTGGCGAGACAAAATGACGAGAGGTGTTCGTGGCCGCGTCATTCACGCGCGCCTCACCGCAGACCAGCAACCGGCAAGTCCATGTCTCGACTAGAAGCCGTCGAACGTCGCACGAACATCTCCGTGGAGGAGTTCCGGGCCCGGTATGCCATACCCGGCGTTCCGGTCTTGCTGGAGGGCCTCGCCGAAGAGTGGCCCGCGCGAAATCTTTGGACGTTCGATTTCTTCAAACAAAACTATGGCGGCCACGAGGTCACGGTCTATGCCGGCGAGCGAAAGACCAAGCCTCGAATCATGCAGCTCGGCTCCTACCTGGAGTACATGGAAAAAACGCCGGATGAGATCCCCGACTATCTGAGCCGGTGGTGTTTCTCACCCACCTTTCCGGAGTTGGACGCACAGTATCGCAGACCACCCCACTTCCCTTGCTGGACCGACCTTCTGCCGGGCGAAATCCGGCCGACATGGAAGTGGATCTACATGGGGCCTCCCCGTTCAGGCTCCGCGATGCACCGCGACTTTCTGGGAACGTCTGCCTGGAACGTCCTTTTCGCCGGCGAGAAAGCGTGGCGATTCTATCCTCCCTCGGACGAGCCTCCGCTGTTCGCCGAGGGAGAAGGGTGGTCCTGCGTGCAGAGACCGGGAGACATCATCTACACGCCGTCCAATTGGTGGCATCAAGTGAGAAACGAGACTTGCACCCTGGCGCTCACGGAGAACTTCATCAATGAAACAAATGGTCATTATCTGTGCGCCGAAGACGAATCGGACCGCCGGATATTGACGCTCCTTGCCGAGCACGTTCCGGCCGTTAGCCGCGCTCTCACGGCACCGAACCGCTGTCCATAATGTCGCTCCCGAGCTGGTGTTCGACAAAGCACAGAAGCGGAGCGACGGAGTAAGCCCGCAGACTCTTCGGATAACGAGCGCGCACGTCTGCCCGAGGATGATCACCATACATGGCCGGCAGCAGCTCATCGGCAGGAATCAGATCGCTGGGGAATCGGGTCGCGAGCAGTTTGTCGACGCCGGCACGACTCAGCATGTACGCGTGAGTTCCGTAACTGAAACCCGGCTTGATGAACTCGCCGATACGCTCTTCGTCTGTCTCTTGTGGGCAACGGCCGAGAAACAGCAGATCCCACGCTTGATCGAAGGCTGACAGCCGCGCCACGACTCCGGGAAGATCGTCACCGAACGTTGGGCTGAGACGAACATCGTCTTCCAAGAACACATAATGCGGATCGTCGAAGGTCGCGGCTTTTTTCCAACAGAGCCAGTGGCTGATGGAGCACCCGATTTCCCCCTTACTCATCGGACGATTCCACCAACGATTTTTGGATTTCAGCTCCCACGGAAAAAGAGAGAACCCGTGCTCCTCGAGCATTTCGGCCGTCAGGGACTTCCCATCCATTGGGCCATCCCAGTCGCTGGTGAAGTACGTTTCGAAATACTCGGGGAGCTGCGCCTTGACGTGGTCCTTCCTGTCTTTTCGCCTCTTCAGGTTCAAAACGAAGGCCTTCATCTCTGCTCTCCGCGCGCGGGAGTAGTTTACGGACTTTCCCGAAAAACGCGGCGTGCGATCGGTTTCTTTTCCCGACCCACGGTGTCCAACGACACGAAAGGGAAATCCAATGCGAGCAACGCTCATCTTGACGGCACTTCTCACGGCGACCACAGCCTTTGGATCGGCGAACGGCTTCGGGCTCGCCGTGCTGGTCGACGAATCACCCCGGCCGGAGTACCGGCACAACGGCAGCGTGTACGTCGAGGCGATTCGCGGACAGAACTATGCCTTGCGCGTGACGAACCCGACGCCGTACCGCGTCGCCGTGGCGCTCTCCGTCGACGGCCTCAACACGATCGACGCACGCCACACCGACGCCCACAGCGCCGCGAAGTGGGTGCTCGCGCCCTACGAGTCGACCGTGATCTCCGGATGGCAGGTCGACCAACAGAATGCGCGCAACTTCTTCTTCACCGGCGAGCGACGCTCCTACGGCGCGCGCCTCGGACAAACCGACAACCTCGGCGTCATCGAGGCCGTGTTCTATCGCGAACGCCGGCCGCCGATCCGCGAGTACGCGCCGATGAGCTCCGAGCCGAAGTCCGAAGGCGGCATGAACGGCGCCGCGCCATCGGCAAAGGCGCAGGAGCGAGACGCACTCTCCGACGACTACGCCGCCACGGGAATGGGGCGGCGCGACCGGCACGAGGTGGAAAGCGTCAACATCGAGCTCGAACCCGAGCCGGCAGCGTCCGTCCGCATCCGGTACGAGTTCACGCCGCAGCTCGTGAAAATGGGGATTCTCCCCTTGGTCTCGCCGATCGAGCGACGCGAACACGCCAGCGGTTTCTCGTCTTTCTGTCCGGAGCGATGACGGCCGCAGGCATCCCCGATTCCGGCAGCGTTCAGTGCTTGTGGGCGCTGCCGGGCACGACGATCATCAGGTTATACGGCTTCCCTGGATCGGTGAGGACCGGCGCGCCTGGGCCGGAGCCGGTGTCCTTCTCCTCGAGGCCCGGGGCGTAGAACATCAGGTGCGGCGAGACGTGCATCAGCTTCTTCGATCTGTCCTCGAAGATGATGTTGTAGTCGGACAGCATGTAGATGAGACCGGGCCGGCGCGGGGCGATGAATCGCCCCTTCCGGTATCCATCCTCGATCTCCGCCACGATCTTGTCCTCGGACACGCCCGCCGCGCGCTGCCGTTCGGCGAAGAGCCGCGCCTGGAACGTGGTCGCGAGCCCCTCAGCATCCATGCATTCCGGCTCGAGCGTGTCGAGGCGCGTCCGGTCGATGAAGCAGGTAAACGCGTTCGTTCCCTTCCGCGCCAGCTCGTACCCATGCTTGCGCAGCACGTACACCGACGCCTTGCTGGAGATCTGCGCCGGCGCTGCTGTTTCGGCGAGACGGATCTGAACCGCCTCAGGCGTCGCCGCGGAGATACTGCGGAGCGCCGAAAGGTCGACGGCATCGGCGGCCTGAGTCGTGGCAGCGAGAAGTACCAGCGCGAGGATGGACATGAGGTCATCAGTACCACGCTCCTGCACTGACGAAGATGCAGAGAGGTGACAAGTCGCTCACAGAACCGTCAATGCCGCACCGCGCGTCGCTTCGGCACCTCGCAACGATTCACCAGCACCGACACATTGTTCGACCCCCAGTTCGGCACCGCGACGCCCGGCCGGCCGTTGAAACTGCCGATGGCGATGCCCCACGGCGTGGTACCGACCACGTTCGTGGTCGACGTCCTGAACGTTCCGTCTCCTTTGCCAAAGAGAATGGAGACGCTTGCCGTCGACTGATTCGCGGTCGCCACGTCGATCTTCCCATCGAGATCGAAATCGCCCGTGGCGATGGCCGTTGGCGAGATTCCGCTCGGGTACTGGACCTCGGGAGCGAACGTTCCGTTGCCTTTGTTGAGCAGGATCGCGACCGTCGCGGAGATTCCCATCGCCAGATCGGGCTTCCCGTCGCCATTGAAGTCGCCCGCGGCGATCGAGTTCACGGGCCCGATGATCGGGTACGTCACCGGCGCCATGAACGTGCCGTCTCCGTTGTTCAGGAGAACGGAGACCGACTGGCCGGAGGCATTCGAGGTCGCGACGTCCGTCTTGCCGTCGCCGTTGAAGTCGGCCGCAACGATGCCGCGCGGGTTGCTGCCGCCGACTGAATACAACGCCGCGGAGCCGAACGTCCCGTCGCCGCGGCCGAAGCGAATCGAGATCTGGTCCTGATTCGCCACCAGCATCGCCAGGTCGGGAACACCGTCGCTGTTGAAGTCAGCGACCGTCAGTCCGTAGAGGTCGTCCGCCTCGGAGACCGTGAACCGGTTCACCGCGAAGGTGCCGTCGCCGTTGCCGAGAAGGATCGCCAGTACGGTTGCTTCATTTGTTACCGCGACGTCGAGCTTGCCGTCGTGATTGAAATCGCCGGCTGCCATCGCCCAGAGAAACGGAATCGTCGTGACGGTGCTGACAGGAGAGCCGAACGTGCCGTCGGCGTTTCCCGGAAAGAACATGACATTGCCGCTGCTCTCGTCGACGGCGACAAGCAGGTCGCTGATTCCATCGCGATTGAAATCGCCTGCGATGACGGCGCGCGGCCGTCCCGGGATCGCGTAGTCCGTGCGCGTGAAGTCCGGACACTGCGCATGCGTCGAGACCGCGAGTGCGAACATCACGACGACGGCTGCGAGCGTTCTGGTCATCCGCCGATCTTAGCGCTCACGGATAGGTCGTATTGCCACAATCAGCACCGCTCGCCGAGGGGAGGCCGATGCCGGTCTCGACCACGCCGGGGATCTCACAGCGCGGCATCCCGGTTGCCTCGATCGGACATCGCACATCGCACGCGATCTCGCCGCTTGCCATGAAGTGATACCAGCCGAAGTGTTCGTATCCATGCTCGTTGCAGCCGCTTGCAGCGACGGTTGCCGCTTTGTGTAAGGCGCCTGAAGGCTCGGCGCGGTTTTCGATGCTGAGACTGGCGTGATCACCGAGGCGGATGCGTAGCGTTTTTTGGCCTTGCTCGACGACCAGGACGCCAAAGGTGGAGTCGATCGTGAGCTTCGTGACGAACGCGCCGTACTTTCGATTGCATCCGGAGAGTACTCCGCCCGTCACGTCGAAACGCGCCGCCACGAAATCGGGATCCGTTCCTTCGGTGTAGACGCGCTTCGGACTCGGCGCATCGCCGCAAAGCTTCCCGAACCTCGGGATCTTCTTGAAGGTTGCATCCTGGGAAAGCTCCTCGGAGGTCTGCGTCCACAGTTTTGCGCCGCGCAATTCGAGGCTGCAGATGCCGCTTCCCGCGTCCCAGGTCCCGCCGACCACAGCGGTGCAGTAGCGCGTCGGATCCGGATGCTTCCCCTGGTCATCGACGAAATCGGAGCCGCGCAGGTGAAGGTAGGCGCGATGCGGCATCAGCGCGACGCCTTTGTATGCGCCCTGGCGGGCGTTCGGAAATATGGCGATCTTGCCTCCGCCGGGGCGATCGACCACGGCGGCGATGCCGACAAAGTAGATGACGAGAGTAATCGTGGCGGTGTTCATGGCGTTCCTTCTCCTCCTTCATTTCGTTCGGCGGAAGCGACGACGATCTGCGCCGCGGCCCAATCCGCGACGTCGTGCGACGGGCCGTGAATCATGGCCAACTGCGCCTCGCGTAGCGCGGCGGCGGGATCGCCCGACGCGGCGAGTGCGCGATGCATCCCGCCAAAAAGCTCCGCCGCCGCGTCGTCGCGGACGTCCCACGACGTGCCGACGACCGCTCGAGCGCCGGCCAGCAGGAACGCGCGAGCCAAGCTTGCCGAGAAGAGGTCGCCGCCTCCTTCGCCGCGAAGCGTCCCGCAACCAGCGAGGATGACCAGCGGCGCAGCGCGGAGGCGCATGCGGACGATATCGGCGCCGTAGAGCAGCTGATCGTGGCCGGTGACGGAGCTCAGTACGAGTCCGGCGTCGCGCTCGCTGTCGGCATGGCCGGCGTAGTGGATGACTGCCGCGGACGTCATCGAATCGAGGACCGCCGCGGGAGTTGCGTCATTCCCCTCCACGAGCTTTGCGCCTGGATAAATCCGCAACAGCGACGCCGCTTCGGCCGACGCACTCGGAAGCGCGCTGCGGCCGGCCGAGGGATGGATGATCACGACGCCGTTCGTGCGCATGGCGGCGGGCTGCGCGGAGCGCGTCGCGCTCGCGGCGACGCGCACGAGGTGGTCCTCGATGAGCCAGCGGCCGCTGCGCGGGTCGAAGAGCGCGGCGAACGGCACCGAGGCGAGCGGCGGCGGCGCGACGAAGGTCACTGATGAAGCGCCGCGCAGTTCGTCATCCAGCGGAGCGATCAGCAGCTCTTGCAACGCAGCGGAGGTGTGCCGTGCCGCATCTTCACCGGCGCGGTCGCGCATCGCGGCGTCCAGTGCGCCCGCGCGCAGCGCCAGCGTGGCAGGCGTTGCCGCGATGTCGCGGGAGACGATCCGTCGTGCATCGATCACGAACGCAACGAGGCGGTCGGGAAGCGGCAGATATTCGACGAGAACTTGGCCCGGACCAAGCCGCCGCTGAAGAGTCGCCGGAGCCACGGCCTCGGCGGTGGGCGCGCCGAAGAACTCACGACTCGCGGCGCGATCTGCGATGGCGAACGCTGCCGCGGTCTCGTTGCGCCGGAGTAGCAGCGCGGCAAGCGCCGTATAGATGTCCTCTGCGCCGCCAAGCGCGCCGGAGCGGATGTCACGCCATTCGATTCCGTCGCGCTGCTGCTCCACCGCCGCGACGGCAGCCTCGAGATCACCAATCGCTTCGTCCGATCGACCCATCGACTGCAGAACGCGCCCGCGCTCATACAGCGTCGCCGGCAGCAGAAGGCGCCGCGTCTTGCCGTACTCGCCAATCGCTTGCGTCAACGCGGCGAGCGCCCGCGCCGGATCGGATCTCGCCACGGCGATTCCCTCGGCAGCCCGCAGATCGGCAGCCATCGCCTCGCGCGCATCGCGATTCGCGATCGAGGCGACGGCCTGCGTTGCCTCTGCGAGCTCCGCCGAGGCGGCCGCCGCATCGCCCATGCGAGCGCTGAGGATCATGCGGCTCAGCAACGCGTCTGCTCGTACGGTGCCGGACGCTGCTCCCTGCCGGATCTCGACGTCGAGTAGCGAGCGGGCGACCTCGCCGTGGCCAGCGATCCATTCCGTGCGAGCGGCGGTGCTGAGGGTGACGGCGAAGCGGTCGTCAAAATCGTGGATGCTGAGGACGCGAAGCGCGCGGCACCATCCTTCCCACGCCTCGTCGCGGCGGCCGAGGAAGCTCGCCCCTTCCGCGGCGAGCGCGTCGAGAAAAGCGGCCGGCGCCTCTTCGCCGAGGGCGGTGAAAGCCGCGCGGGCAGAACGGTACTCGTCGAGCGCGACCGGCCAGCGAGCGAGGCGCGCCTGCGTGAGGCCGTATTGCCAAGCGAGTTGCGCCCGGAGCGCCACGTAGCCAATTCGGACTTGGGGATCGGAGCGAAGCGCGGCCAACTCGCGCTCCGCGTCGTAGACGCGGCCGGCAACGTAGTCAGCGGATGCAACGTAAAGGCGGGCCAGCAACTCGCCGGCATCGGATCGTCCGGAGAAGAGCGCCGCGGCGCGCAGCAGCTCGCGCCGGGCGGTGGCGGCGTCGCGTTTTGCCAGCGCCATACGGCCGGCGCGATAGGCGACGTGCGCTTCCGCGAGCCGAAAGCGGTCCGCCGGCGGTGCGGCGTCGATCGCCGCGACGGCATCGCCGAGGAGCGACTCGCCGCGCCGCCGCAGTGCGATGCCAGCCTCACGCGCGGTTGCAAGTTGCTGCTCCGCCTCCGCCGTCGACCCGCGCAGAGTCGCTTCGCCCCATTGCCCAAGCACCTCGGTTTCCATGGCCGGCCTCGTCGATGCCGAAGCCTTCGGTCTCGATGCTCGTGGCAGCGCGTCGAAACGTCGACGCGCTTCGCGAGCCCAATCGGAACTCGGATCGACGGCCAGGTACTGAGCCCAAGCGCGGCCCGCTTCATCCAGCAGGCCGATGCGTTCGACAATCAGCGCGCGATTGAACAGCGCTTCCGGCATGCGCGAATCGATGCGCAAAGCGCGATCGACGGCCGCGAGCGCGAGCGGCAGCTCGGAGGCGCGGCCGAAGCGGTCCGCGGCGGCGAAATGCGCGGCGGCGAGATCGTTCCAGCCACGCGCGTCGTTCGGCTGGTCGGCGGTGAGCTTGGTGAGCCGGTCGATGCCGGCCGCCGGATCTTCGATGAGGACGGAGGCGACACCCGCCGCATGCTGCGCCGCGGCACTGCGATCGCTCTCCGCGTGCTGCAGCATCTCCCCCGCCGCACCCGCCAGCTTCAATCGTGCGGGCGTTCGCGTCTCCGACTCCGAACGGACCGCGCCACGGTACGCCGCCCAGCGGAACCCACCCGTGAGACGCACCTCGACGGGGCGATACCCGAGCCCGTCCGCCGCCGCGACGAGCGGCGCCGTCTCAGCCCCGACGCGCCCACGCTGTACGACGAGCCACGCCCCGCCGATGACGAGGAAGAACGCCGCGGCCGCGAGCCACCACCAAGCGGGGCCGCGCGCCGCGCTGCCGGCACGCTCGCCCACAAATGCCGCTAGCGTCGCGACCTCGGAAGCGCAATCCGCACAGCCGTCCAGATGCTCGATCATCCGCGTTCGATCGGAGGCATCCAGCCGTCCCTCGGCGAAGGCGCCGAGGAGCTCGGAATCAGGGCATGCGATCCGGGAAGGCGCCGTCACGACGTCGACTCCTTCTCGTCGCCGGCGAGCCCGAAATGGAGCTGCGGCGCATCGGCCGCCAGCATGGCATGCGCCGTCACGGCGTCGATCCCGGCGCGTAGCAGAGCGTCCCGGAGCTTGCGGATCAGCGCATCGATGCGGCGGTAGAGCTGCTTCTGATCGCAGCCGAGCATGCGGGCCATATCAACGACGCGGGCTCCCTCGTCGAAACGCATCCGCAGCACGACCCGATCCTCCGCCGTCATCGTCCGCAGCGTCTCACGAACGGTGCGGCTTGCGGCCACCGCGCTCTCGTCGGCGGCCACCCGTTCCTCCGCCGACACTTCTTCCGCGGGCAGATCGTGACCGCCGTCGATTGGCACCAGCATGGCGCGGGCGACGCGCTCCGGCAGACGCGCCGCCATGTCGAGCGCGGCGGCACGCGTCAGCGCCGGATCGAAACGCTGCGCGAGCATGACGGCCTCCTCGATCGGCCGCCGCTCGCAGCGGAGGAGCCGCTCGAGCATCCCCGCCGTCTCGCCCAGGCGCCGCGCTTCCGCCGACGGGCGCCACCGTCCCCGCACATGTGCCCACTCGTCGGCGCAGATGCGGTGCGCGATCGAGGCTACATACGTGGCAAGCGAACAGCGGCCCCCGAAACGGCGAAGGGCCGCGTAGTCGTCCTCGATCAGCCGGAGCTTGACGGCGGCGCTGAGATCGTCCGCGTCGACCGGGGCGAGGCCGAGACGCCGCGCGACAAATCGCGCGGCGCGCTCGATCTCATCAAGGCCATCCAGGAATTGCGCCTCCGCCGTCGGACCCATTGCTGATGGAAAGGTACCCGCAATGGACAACGACATGGAAATGGAATCAATGCCCGCGGTCATGGACGCCCTCCGAGCCTCGCGTAACGTCAGTCGCGCGGAGCCCGCTGAGCGAAGTACAGGAGGAACATGGCGGTGTGGAAGATGCCGTGGTCGAGGCAGCGGATGATGTGCGGATCCGCCTCGCTCCCGAACCCGTCCCACGGCCACTTGGAGTCGACGAGCCGTCGGATCCCGGTGTTGTCGTAGAGGTTGCGCGAGCAGGCCGACACGTTGTGCAGAACGACACCCGCCCCTCCGTAGCTACCCCAGTGCGCCGGGTCGAGTTGGGCCACCGTGTACTTGCCGGGGTTGAGGTTGAACCGCTCGCTGTCCGCGTACCCTTCGAAGGCGCTGTGCCGCTTCTCCAGAAGGTTCGCGGGGCTGAAGAAGGGACGGTAATCGAGGTAGTTCGTGAAGTTCACGGCGTGCATCGGCTGCGTCACATCCGTGAGGTAGTGCAACGCGAGACCGAGGCGATATCCGATCTGCTGGCGCTGCTCCCAGTTCGCCGTCTCAGGGCAGGCGAAGAGCGATTGGTTGAAATACTTTTCACACTCCGTGCGCGCGTTCTCGAAGCCGGGATAGAAACTCTGTCCCGTTTTCGCGTCATAGAAGTGCATGTAATAGATCATCACGCCGCCATACGTGCCGGTGTACTCCGGCTTGTAGTCGGCGTCGCGGAGGCCCTCCTTCACCGCCTCGTAGAACGGGCCGGAAGGCTCGCCTTCGGGATGGATGACGACGTTCATCAGGTTGACCAGCCGCCGCGCGATGGGGAAGAGCGCCGCCCACTCGGGGTCGTTCGGCATGCGGTCGAGGGCGCGAATGGCGCCGTTCAGCAGACGAAGGTGCTGCTTGTCGTCCCAAAACAGACCGACGCCGCCCTCCTCTTGCGTCTCCTTCGAGCCGCAACAGCCGCAGGGCCGCTGCATCAATGCGAGCATGTCCGGCTGTTCGGCGGGAATCTCGGGCGCTTGAGTCTCTGAAAGAATCTGCGTAGTCATTTTCAACTACCTCCTTGACCATACCGTCCGTCACGCGACAGTTTTTCCGGCGGAGGTTGAAAAAAAATCGTCGCTTAGACTGAGAGTCGCGTCCGATGCCACAAAACCCTCTTCGCCGCGAAGACTGGATCGTCACGGTGCTGCTCGCACTGCTGGTGATCGCTGCATTCGCCAACGTCATCTTCGACGGGCGCTCGCTCGTCGGTTCCGACAGCCACAATCCGCTCGACTACCGGATGCGGGGGCCGAACCCGGTGCCGGTCGAGGAGTGGACGAGTCGCGGGCTCGTCCTCTATCCGAACTTCAGGGACCTCGCGTCGATCGTGATGCAGACCGACCCGTCGCGTGAGTTTCTCCGGCGCAGCCTCCGGCGCGGCGAGTTCCCGTTCTGGGACCCATACCTCGGCGGCGGCGCGCCATCGTTCGCTTCGCTGGTGCCAGCGTATTTCTTTCCCCCCTCGCTCCTGCTCGTACTGCTCGGCAACAGCGGCCTGCTCGCGAACGTTTACATCCTCCTGCTGATCCTGACGGCGGGCATCCTGACCTACCTCTTCCTCCGACGGCACGTCGAGCACTGGCCGGCGGCCCTGGCGGGGGCGATGGCGTTCATGCTGTCCGGCGCGGTCGTCATGACGGCGCCGTCGGTCGTCGGACAGCCGATCATCTTCTTCTCGCTGCCGCTGCTCGTGACGGCGCGTCTCCTCGAAGCGCCCGGAGCCCGACGCGCCGCGCAGCTCGCGCTCGCATTCGCATTCGTCGCGACCGCCACGTTTCCGCCGGCATTGCTGCAGGCATTCGAGATGACGGTCGTCTACCTGATCCTCTCGCGGCCGACCCTCCGGGCGGCGGCGTGGTTCGCGGCCGGCGCGGCCGTGGCGTTGGCGATCGTCGCCGTCGTCTATCTGCCCGCCATCCTCCTGATGGCGGAGACGACGCAGATCCGCGACTACTACAGCCACGCCGCCGAAATGCTGCTTCCTCCCAGCTTCCTCACGCAGATTCTCTCCCCGAAGATCTACGGAGGCGTTGCAACGTACTCCGACCCTCCGGTCGGCGGCGTGTTGGGACAGCACATGTACTACACCGGCGTCGTGGCGCTTCTCCTGGGCGGGATCGGCAGCCTGACGCGTCCCGCGAACGGCCGCGCGCGGACGCTGCAGCTCACGGCGCTCGTCACGGTCGCGCTCTTCACCATGAAGCTCATCGGCCTGCCGCCGATCCAGTGGATCGCGTCCGTGCCGTTCCTGCGCAATTTTCACTACGCCTCGTACCTCGGCATCGGTATCGCCTACGCCGTCGCACTCCTCGCCGCTCTCGGCGTCGACGCGATTCTGTGTGGTGCTGGCGATTCGCCGCCGAGTCGGCGGCGCCACACGTGGCCGTTGATCGTCACCGCCACCGCGCTCGCCGTCTGGCTGATCGCCCTCCGCATCGCCACGCGCGCGCAGGTGGCTGTGCATCCGAACGGCGCACGGTGGGTCGCCGACTGGTGCCTCCTCGTCGTATTTCTCATCCTGTCGGCTGCCCTTTGGTGGATCGGGTCGCGCCGACCGCAATCGCGCGTCGCCGTGACGCTCGCACTGCTCGTCCTCGCCGCGGAAGGGATCAGCAACAGCTTCTACCCGCGTCCGCGGCGATGGGACCACTGGTCAAGCCCGCCGCCCTACGTCGAGATCATGCTGGCTCGGAACAGCGGCGGACGCGTGCTCCCGATGCCGGTCTTTCCGGCGAACACTGAGTCCGTCTTCCGGCTGCCGACGCTTGACTCGATCCTGACCGCGTCGACGCGCATGTACGAGCTGTACGGCCGCTACTTCGGCCCGATCCCCGACGTCATCCTGCGCGAGACGACCCGCATTCCGCCGGAGCGCGTGCTCGACGCCGCCAACATCGAGTACTTCGCCATCGTCTCGAGCGATGCGGCGAACCTTGCGGAAACCGCGCGGCGCGGATACGAGACGCTCTTCGCCGACGACTACATGCATCTCGTCCGGCGTGCGACGCAACCTCGATACACGTTCACCTCGCAATACGAGGTCGCCGCCGCGAAGCACGTGCTCGACGACCTCCCCGCCTTGCCACCCGGCAGTGTCTTCGTCGAGAAGTCGCCACACTTTCCATCGACACCCGGCCCCGCCGTGACGCCTCGTGCGCTTCGACTCGGTCTCAACGATGCGGTGATCCGCGTCGACACCTCGCGCGCCGGCCTGCTCGTTTGCTCGGAGAGCAACATGAACGGATGGTCCGCCACCGTCGACGGCCATCCGACGCCGATCCTCGCCGCGAACTACGCGTTCCGTGCGGTGGAGATCCCGCCAGGCTCACACACCGTGCGGTTCGCCTACGTCCCGCCGGGCTGGCACGCCGGCCTCGGCATCTCGCTTGCCGGTTTGCTGCTCGCTGCGGGCGGACTCGCCGTCAGGCGGACCCCATGACTCGCACTCTGATCCGCGCAGGCGTGGTCGCTATCCTCGGCCGGCGCGGAAACGGCGCAGAACTCCACGACACGCTGCCGCCGGGGAGCACTGGCCTCGGCCTCGACTCCGTGGTAATCGTCGAGGTCCTGCTCGAATGCGAGGAACGCTTCGGCGTGGTCATCGCCACGGAGCTGCTCGGACAAGCCGAGCCGCTGACCGTCGGAGCGATCGTCGATGCGATCGGGGCACTCCTCCGATCGTGAGCGACCGTCGGTCGTTCGACCTTGGGAGCATCGTGCTCCGCCCGACTTGCCGCGCAGCATCCGCGAGCCGCCTTCTCACTCGCGTCGCAACTCGGCACCCTGCGGCATCGCCTGACGCACCGTTGGCCGACAGATGACGAAATGCCGCCGCGAGCCGGACGCCGGGGATCACCTGAACCGCCTCCTCGATCTCGCCGCGGAAGGAGAAGGCAAGGCAGTCAGGATGATTGCGCTTGCCGCGCGAGAAACGTCGCGATCACCATTCGAGTCTACCGACGAAGCGCCCCATCCGGCGGAGTATCATCCCGACTCCGGCCTCCCACCATGTACGTCAGCACCTTCAATCCTCTGCTGGTCGCAGCCTCGTTTTTCGTGGCGATTCTCGCCTCGTACACGGCACTCGATATGGCGGGACGGATCGTCACCGCCCGCGGCAAGTCAGCGCAGTTGTGGCTGGGGGGCGGCGCGACGGCCATGGGCATCGGCATCTGGTCGATGCACTTCATCGGGATGCTCGCCTTCAGCCTCCCGATCCCGCTCGGCTACGACCCGTTCATCACCTTCCTCTCCCTTCTCATCGCGATTGCCTCGTCGGTCTTCGCGCTCTGGCTCGTGTGCCAGCAGAATCTGCCATGGTCGCGCCTCGTCTTCGGCGCGATCCTGATGGGTTTCGGCATCGCCTCCATGCACTACACCGGCATGGCGGCGCTGCGCATGATCCCGCTGATCCACTACACCCCCTCGTTGTTCATCCTCTCGGTCGTCATCGCCATCGTCGCCTCGGGAGCGGCACTCTGGATCGCCTTCCACCTCCGGCAACAAGGCTCCCGCGTCTACTTCTATCGCGCCGCCGCCGGCGTCGTCATGGGATCCGCCATCGTCGGAATGCATTACACGGGAATGGCGGCAGCCCAGTTCTCCCTCGGCAGTATCTGCGGCGCGGCGAAGGGTGGCGTGAACATCGGCTGGCTCGCCCTTCTCGTCATCATCGTGACGATGGCCATCCTGGCGATCACCCTCATCATCTCCGTGCTCGACCTCCGAATGGAGTCACGCACGGCGAAACTCGCCATCTCTCTCGCCGAGGCGAACCAGGAGCTCACCTACCTGGCGTTGCATGACACGCTGACGAAGCTCCCGAACCGCATCCTCCTCGAGCAGCGGTTGAACGATGCCGTCGGAACCGCCAACCGCGAGAAGAGGCGATTCGCCCTCATGTTCCTCGACCTCGATGGCTTCAAGGCGGTCAATGACGCATACGGTCACGACGTCGGCGATCACCTGCTGGTCGACGTCGCCGAGCGGATCAGCCCGAAGATCCGGCAGCAGGACACGATCGCCCGCGTCGGCGGCGACGAATTCATCTTCCTCGGCGAGATCGCCGAGCCGGCCGATGCCGCACTCCTCGCTGAAAAGCTCCTGTCGCTCGTTCGCGAGCCCTTCGTCGTCGACGGTCACGAGCTCCCGATGTCCGTCAGCGTCGGGATCGCCATCTACCCGGAGAACGGTACGACCCAACGCGAGTTGTTGGCGAACGCCGACGCCGCGATGTATCACGCGAAGTCCGTCGGCCGCGATTCGTTCTGCTTCTTCGAGGCGTCCATGAACGCCCACGTCCACGCCCAGATGGAGCTGATCCAGGACCTGCGTCGCGCGATCGAACGCCAGGAGCTTATCCTCTACTATCAGCCGACCTTCTCCGCGGCCAGCGGCGACGCCGTCGGGGTCGAAGCCCTCGTGCGATGGCAGCACCCCGCGCGCGGCCTCGTTCTCCCGGACGACTTCATCCCGCTCGCCGAAAAAACGGGCCTCATCGTCCCCCTCGGCAATTGGGTTCTGGACGAGGCCTGCCGTCAGATGCGCGAATGGCACGACGCGGGCCGCCGGAACTGGACGATGGCCGTGAACCTGTCGGCGGCCCAGTTCGGACATCCAGCGCTCATCGAGACGGTGAAGAACACACTCGAGCGGCATGGCCTGATCGCCCGCTGCCTGACGCTGGAGTTCACCGAATCGACCGCCATGCGGGACGCCGACGCCAGCACGCTGATCCTGCGGCAACTCTTCGACATGGGCGTGCGCATCGCCATCGACGACTTCGGAACCGGCTATTCGAGCCTGCTCTATCTCAAACGCTTGCCGGCCACGGAGCTGAAGATCGACCGCGGCTTCGTGCACGACCTCGAACACGATCCCGAAGACCGAGCCATCGTCTCCGCCATCGTCGCCCTCGGCCGCACGCTGGATCTCCAGGTCGTCGCCGAGGGAGTAGAGACCGAGGCGCAGCAAGAATTCCTATCCAACATCGGCTGCACCTCCCTGCAGGGATTCCTGTTCAGCAAGCCGCTCCCCCCCGCCGAGTTCATCGAAGTCGTAGTTCGCCGCGAAGCCGCCACCGAGCGGGCGACCGCGCTAAACACGCTGCTGCCGGCAACGGAGTAAGGTAGCGGAGTTCCCCGCGGCGGCCTGACTCCCCGATGCGGAATTGTGCGGCACCTCTCATCTTGAAATGGACCTCGCGGAAGCCGACTGATGGATCGACGCGCTGGACGACCCGAAAGCTGGGAAAGAAACTTGGGATCAGTCACACGCTGGTGGCGACGGTGTGGAAGCGAGCAAACTTGAAAGTTCATTGGATCGAGCGCTACATGGCCTCCAACGATCCCGACTTTCGAGACGAAGGCGCCGGACGTGATCGGCTTGTATGTCAACCCGCCGCAGCACGCCGCTGTTTTCTGCGTGGACGAGAAGACTGCCATTCAAGCACTCGACCGCCTCGATCCGGTACTGCCGTTCTCGCCGGGGCGACTCGAACGCCACGGATTCGAGTACTACCGGCACGGAACACTTTCCCTCTACACGGCGCTAGACACGAAGTCTGGAAAGGTCATCGGGAAGACAGCGGCTCGGCATACGAGCGAAGAGTTCGTCGCCTTTCTTCTGGCGGTCGTGTCGTCGCAGCCGAAAGGCAAAGAGATCCACATCATTCTGGACAATCTTCTCTGCTCATAAAACCGAACGCGTGAAGCAGTTCCTGGTCGACGATCCGAACGTTGCTCTCCACTTCACACCCACGTACTCCTCCTGGCTCAATCAAGTGGCGATCTGGTTCAGCAAGATCGAGCGCGACGTGATCAGTCGCGGTGTCTTCACCTCGATACCGGACCTACGCCGCAAGCGGATGACCTACATCACTCGGTACAACGACAAGCCACGTCCGATTCGCTGGAGTTACGTCGACGTGAAGCACCGCCTTACTGGTCCCAAACGATCCTTTACACTCCACTAGGAGTGTTCCTTCTCTGCTTTTTCCTACCCCCAACCGGTCGCCGCGCGGAACAGGGTCGCGGCGACCGTCGCAGGCTCAGCCTTGACCCACGTATTGACCTTCCTTCCTCGGTTCACCCCGTCTTGCCTTACTCTCCCATCAGACAGACGTTCGGGAGGGTGGAGTGCGGATCGATCATGCTTGCTCGGAATTCCTTCGGGATTGCGCCAACGTGCGGAAGTTGTCTGATCACACGGTTCGGGCGTATCGGCTGGATCTTGCTCGATTTACTAGGTTTGCGGGTGCGCGCCTGGACGTTGGGTCGTTCGATCGGAACACGTTGACGCAGTATGTCGAGCACTTGTTTACGGAACATCGGCTGAAGGAGACGTCGGCCAAAAGGCATGTGGCGTCGGTTCGGTCGCTGTTTCGATGGCTCGAGGATGGGGGGCGGTTGGCTGACGACCCATTCCGCGGGGTGCGGCTCCGCATCAGGCTGCCTCGGAGGTTGCCGCGGGTGCTGTCGCGGGCGGAGCTGGCGGCTATTCTGGAGCATCGGGCTGGTTCCGATTTCGGCAGCCTCACGGGTCGGGTCGCGACCGAGTTGCTCTTCGCCACCGGAATCCGGGTGGCGGAGCTGGCGGCGCTTCGGGATGAGGACATCGACCTGACGGCGGGGGTGATCACGATCGTCGGGAAGGGCAGCCGGCAGCGACGGGTGTACATCCCGGACTCGGACATCCGCGATTTGATCGTGGCTTATCGTTGCGAGCGGGACGGCCGGGACGGTGAGATCGAGTCGTTTCTCGTGAACTCTCGGGGCGCCCCGGCCTCGCCGCAATACATCCGCCGCCTGGTGCGTGAGCTCGGCGAGAGCGCTGCACTCACGCGGCGGGTGACGCCTCACATGTTTCGGCATTCGGTCGCCACCTATTTGCTGGAAGAAGGCGTCGACATCCGTTACGTCCAGCGGCTGCTCGGTCATCGAAGTATCGTCACCACAGAGATTTACACGCATGTAGCGGATGCGGCGCTGAAGTCGCGTGTGGTCGAGCGGCATCCTCGGAAGACCATCCTGCAGCGACGGTGAGCCGGCGCTGCTACGCGCGGCGCACGCGTGGTTAGCAGGGGCACACGGGCGGCTAACGGAGGCGCGCGCGTGGTTTACGGAGGTGCACGCATAGCTAACAGAGGCGCGCGCGGCCAACAGAGACGCGCTGACGGAGGCGCACGCGCGGCTAACAGAGCCGCGTGCGTGGTTAACAGAGGCGCACGCGTGGCTGACAGAGACGCACGCGTGGCTAACGGAGGCGCTCGCTGAGAGACGCACGCGCGGAACGGAGGCGCACCTGTGGCTACACGTGTGGACACGCTTGCGTCATCATCGAGTTGTGTACGTCAAGTTCTGCAAAATGGGTTATCGGTCTTCCGGTCTGGTTCTCCTCGGTTTGGATTTCTTTTTCTAGTGGCAGGGGCTGTGGGAGCTGTGGGAAACGGCGGCGGGTTTTTGCCGGCGTTTTCCAAGTCCTGTGGGAAGGCGCGGCTGCATCGCGGCTTTCCACAGGACGGTAGCTTCCATAGCCCGGTTCCTTCTCACGCTGCGACCTCGCGAAGGAGCAGTTTCTTGTGCTCGGCCAGTAGCTCCATGTTCAGGTAGCGCGTGGCTTCGATCCAGTTCTCGTGCACCTCCACAGCCAGGGCGCGTACCAGACGAAGACAGCTTGCTTCGTTGGGGAAGATCCGTACGACCAACGTTCGCCGTTTGATCTCTTCGTTGAGCCTCTCGAGCATGTTGGTGGACTTCATATGCTTGTGATGCTCGGCAGGTAGCCGATAGAACGTCAGGGTCTGTTCGATGTTCTCCTCCACCCAGTTGCATAGCTTCGAGTACTTGGCCTGCCACTTGGCAAGCCAGGCGGCAAGATCACGCCGTGCTTCACCAACATCGCGTCTGCTATAGATCCACCGCAGCTCCTGCAGACAGTCGTGATCGCCGTGGCGGGGCAGATAGTCCGGAGCGTTGCGAAGGAAGTGCACGTAGCAGCGCTGCCACGACGCGTCGGTCAGAACCTCGCGGATGGCCGCCTTCAACCCAGCGTGATCGTCGCTGACCACGAACTCCACTCCGTGCAGTCCGCGCTCTCGCAATCCGCGCAGGAACTCGCCCCAGCTGTTGCGGCTTTCCCGCTCGGCCAGCTCCACTCCAAGGATGCACCGCCGCCCTTCATGGTTGATACCGATGGCGATGAGCACGGCGTAGTGATTGATCGTCCCCTGGTCGCGAATACGCTCGTACCGCGCGTCCAGAATCACGTATGGATACGCTTCGTCCAGTCTCCGCGTGGCGAACGCTTCGAGCTGCCCATCGAGCTTCCTGGTGATCTCGCTGATCGAGCTCGCGCTGAACGAATGCCCGCACAACTCTTCGGTGATCGCCTTCACTTTCCGTGTCGAAACCCCTTGGATGTACATCTCCGTCAAGGCTGCGAACAGTGCTTTCTCACTCCGCTGGTACCGTTCGAATAACTCGGTTCGAAACAGTCCTTTCCGATCCTGCGGAATCCGCAGCTCCAGCTTCCCCACTCGCGTGATGAAGGATCGGTCGTAGTACCCACTTCGATGTCCTGCTCGTTCTTCTGTCCGTTCGCTACGCCGCGCTCCCAGCGTCTCGTCCATCTCACTCTCGAGAATCTGCTGGACCGTCTGCTCCACGATCTGCCGGATCAAGT
>DASXHZ010000029.1:0-159761 GCA_036488085.1 Thermoanaerobaculia bacterium | reverse complement strand
GTCCCGAGGCGTCGAGCGTCGTCCACGCACTTTCACGGAACAGCCGGTCGAAGCGCGGCGTATCGGCCTCGGCGATGGCATTCGATTCGGTTTCCTTGCGGCAGCCGAAGCCGTCGAGAACGATGAGGATGAGAAAGGGCGGCTTCGCAGCGTTGTCGGTTGTCGGTTTTCGGTTGTCGAGGACGCGATCCAACGAGTGCTCCCTTCCCTGCTCGGCGACGGAACCATATCAAAACGCGTCGAGGCGCCACGAACCGAAAACGGCAACGCGGCGAAGCCGCAGCCGCAGAAACTGCTACACTTTCGCCCTTAGCGTTCAGCACTCGGGAGGGGCGGACCCATGAAGACCTGGGAGTACAAGATCATCAACGTCCGGTCGGAGAACTACTCAATGGACCCGCGGCGCGCGGAAGAGCTGAACCGCCTCGGCGACGAAGGTTGGGAGCTCGTCTCGATCACGTCGATCAACTTCAAGACCGGCGCGACCGATCACATCGGCATGGTGTTCAAGAGAGAGAAACACGCCGCGACCTCGTGACCCGTCCTTTTCTCATCCTCATCGTCCTCGACGGCTTCGGCTGCTGCAAAGAAAAGGAGTGGAACGCAATCGCGATGGCGGACAAGCCTCGCTTCGATGCGCTCTTCCGCGACTCGTCCTGGACCACGCTCGACGCCTCGGGTGAGGCGGTCGGGCTGCCGGCGGGGCAGATGGGGAACTCCGAGGTGGGGCACCTGAACATTGGGGCCGGAAGAGTCGTCGACCAGGACATCGTCCGGATCAGCAGGGCGATCGACAAGCGCGAGCTCGATCACAACGACGTCTTCGTCAGCGCCGTGAAGGGGAAGAACGTCCACTTCGCGGGCCTGCTGTCGGACGGCGGCGTGCATTCGCTCCAGTCGCATCTGCACGGCATGATCGACGCCGCGCTGCGGCTCGGTGCGAAGAACGTCTTCGTGCACGCGATCCTCGACGGCCGCGACACCCCGCCGAAGTCCGCCGACAAGTACGTGCGCGAGCTCCTCGGTCATCTCGACGGGAAAGAGAACGCACACCTCGCGACCATCATCGGGCGCTACTACACGATGGATCGCGACAAGCGGTGGGAGCGGGTGCAACGCGGCTACGACCTCATGACCCTCGGCGTCGGGACGGAGTCGCAGGACCCGCTCGGAACGCTGCAGCGCTTCTACGAACAGAACATCACCGACGAGTTCATGGAGCCGATCTCGGTCCTCACCAAAGACGGCAGCCACCTCGGACGCGTCGAAGACGGCGACACACTCATCTGGTTCAACTTCCGCGCGGACCGGATGCGGCAGATCGTTCTTGCCTTCATGAACGACGACTTCGACGGCTTCAAACGCTCCGTCCATCCGAAGGTTCACCTCGCGACGATGAACCGCTACCGCGAGGACTGGACGCTCCCCGTCATCTTCCCGCCGGCCGAAGTAAAGAACCACCTCGGCGAGGTGTTGTCGCACGCGGGGCTGAAGCAACTCCGGATCGCGGAGACTGAAAAGTACGCCCACGTCACCTTCTTCTTCAACGGCGGCTCCGACACCCAGTCGCCGGGCGAGGAGCGGATCCTCGTTCCGTCTCCGAAGGTCGCGACGTACGATCTCAAGCCGGAGATGTCGGTGTTCGAATTGACAGACAAGGTCGTCGAAGCGGTCGCGTCGAAGAAGTTCGACGTCATCATCATGAACATCGCGAATCCCGACATGGTCGGCCACACCGGCGTGATGGATGCCGCGGTGACCGCCGTGCACGACACCGACGTGGCGGTCGGCCGTATCCTCGATGCCGTCGAGAAGGTCGACGGCATCGCGCTGATCACAGCCGATCACGGCAACTGCGAGCTGATGTTCGATCCGAAGACCAATCAGCCGCACACGGCGCACACCACGAACCCCGTCCCGCTCATCCTGGTCGACCCCGAAAAGCATTTCGGCAAACTGCGCGACGGCGGCGCGCTCGAGAACGTTGCGCCGACCATTCTCCAGCTCCTCGGCATCGACAAGCCGAAGGAGATGACCGCGGAGTCGCTGCTCGCATCGTGATCGAGCGGCTCATCCTCATCCGTCACGGCGAGACGGTGCACAACGTCGACGGGATCGCGCAGGGGTGGAACGACAGCGCGTTGTCGCCGCGCGGCGAGGAGCAGGTGGCGGCGCTGGCGGAGCGCGTTGCGGCGATGGCAGTCGACGCGATCTACTCCTCGACGCTGAACCGTGCCCTCTCCACCGCGCGCGCCATCGCGAAGCTGACGAAGCACGAGATCATCACGCTCGACGAGCTGCGCGAGATGAACTACGGCGACTGGGAGGGACAGTCGTTCCTCGATGTACGGAAGAACGACGACGAGATTTACCGGCGCTGGATCGACGACGGCGACGTTCCGTGTCCGAACGGCGAGTCGCACAACGACGTCCGGCGGCGCATGGAGACAGCGGTGTCGATGATGGAGGGGCGGCGTGTCGTCGCGGTCTCGCACGGCACCGCGATCCGCATCGCGGCGACGGCGTTGCTCGAGCTTCCCATCAGCGCGGCGCGTCAGTTCGCGCAGGACAATGCTTCGATCAACATCTTCATGCGGCGCGGCGATCGCTTCGTCGTGAAGCTCTGGAACGACACGAGCCACTGTTCATGACGCTGATCGACGACCTCCGTGCCGAACTGGCGGAAAGGCTCCAAACGCGCGTGCTCGTCGTCTTTGGCCGTGCGATCGATCGCGTCGAGGTGGTGGAAGTCGAGGGCGATCTGCTCCGCGTCCCTCCGCTCGGCGTCGACGCCGCGCGTCTCATGGCCGGAATGCAGCTGCCGCAGCTCGTCGCGTCGGTAACGGTGGAGAAAGACGGGTCGATCGAGTTTCACCTCGATCGCGAGCTGCTACAATACGTCGCGGCGTCGTCCAAGCGCCGGTGACCATCATGAACAAGTTCGACCTGCGAGATTTCGCGCTGCGCGCGCTCATACTCATCGCCGGCGGCGTCGCCGCGGCGCTCCTCGCTCTCAAAGGGCAGGCGCAGTCGCTACCGGCGCTGGCAATGGGCGGAATGCTGGGAGCGTTCCTGATGCGCACCGGTACGAGCGAGAGCTAGGTGATGCGGGCGGGCGCCCGTTACGACGCCCGCCGGTCCTGCTCGCCGCCTCCGCCATCAGGGCGGCGTACGTTCTCTGCCTGTAGTCCCTTCGGACCCTGCTTCACTTCGAACTCCACCCGTTCGCCCTCATTCAGCGTTCGGTAGCCTTGCGCTTGAATCGCGGTGTGATGGACGAAAACGTCTTCGCCCGTCTCGCGTTTGATGAATCCGTACCCTTTGTCGTTGTTGAACCACTTTACGGTGCCAATTTCGGCCATTCCCCACCTCCGGCCGAGTAACTCCGGCCGCAATGATGATTACAGTGACCCGCCAAGCTGCCGGGCTGCACTGCCGAAAAATGTGCAATGCGCTTGCCCGCGCACTCACCAGATCAAGGCACGGTTGACCCCGATTCGCTGGAATCCGAGGCCTTCGTAGAGCGCCATCGCGCCGGTGTTGAAGTCGTTCACGAACAGCGTGACCATCTTCCCTTTTCGAAAGAGATGACCGATGACTTCGCGCAGCGTTTCTTGCGCGAGCCCGCGGCGACGAAACCGCGGGTCGGTCCAGACGCCCATGAGCTGCACGACGTCAGTCGTCACCGCCGAGAACTCGCACTTCGCTGCAATCGTCCCGTCTACAACTCGGATGATCGACCGCTTCCGTTCGATCAGCTCGCGCACGCGTTCGCGGTAGCCGCCCGCGTCGCGTTCGAGCGGATCGATTCCGACTTCCTCCTTGTGCATCGCGGCGCAGGCGGGGACGAGGGCATCGAGGTCGCGCATCGTCGTGTAGCGTGCGGTCGTCAGGTCGGGAAAATCGAAACGCCGCCGGATGGCGTAGATCGGCTGATTGAGTCTCACCACCGTCGGCGGGTCGATGCGCGAGTGGAGGTGCTGCCACAGCATGTCGACCAGCGTCGCCGGCGAGATGATGGCGCGCACCGGCAGCATGCGCGTCAGGATGCGATCCGCCACCAGCGCGACCGCCGTCTCCGTGACGTTGCGTGGCGCGCCGGGATCGGACGCCAGCACGATGTTCGTGGCGAGCGACGCCAGCAGCGTGATCTCGCGGTTGTGCCAGACGGCGTAGATCTGCGTCGCCGCCACGTTCCGCTCCTCGAGCAGCCGCGAGAGGAGGTACACGTTGATCATCGCGTCGCGCCGCAGAAACGCGACCGCCGCCGCGACGTCATCGTCGCTCAACGATTTGATGGACCATCGCCCCTCGGCGGGAAGAACAGCCATTTTCAGTTGCCAGTTGCCAGTTGCCAGTTGCCAGTTGCCGGTTCCCGTATTCATCTGGCAACCGGCAACCGGGGCCTGGCAACTCGTCACAGCTCTCCGTGAGCCAAATATGCTAGCCCGTCCATCGCTTTGTGCCAAAACGGACGGTGGGACCACTCATCGAGATGCCGCTCGTGGGCGTGGCGGAGGTCGTCGTCGAAGGCGGCGCGCAGTTGGGCGGCGATCTGCGGGTCGAGCGTCGCGATGCTGATCTCGTCGTTGAGGTTGAACGAGCGGCTGTCGAAGTTCGTCGAACCGAGGCACGACCAGACGCCGTCGACGATCATGACCTTCTGATGCAGCAGCGTCTTGTCGTACTCGTAGACGTGCGCGCCCGCCTTCAGCAGCGTCCCGAACTGGTGATGCGACGCGTGCTGCACGACCGGCGAGTCGGTCGTCGACGTCGCCGGCACCATGATGCGGACGACGACGCCGCGGCGGACGGCATCGCGGATCGCGGCGATGGAGTTTTCGTCTGGGAGGAGATACGGATTCTGGATGATGATCTCGTGACGCGCCGCCTCGATCCCGAGGTAGTAGAGGACCTGCACCGAGGAGATCGAGCCGGTGGGCGAGGTGTACGCGAGGTGCGCCTGCGTCGTTCCGACGGGAGCCGTATGCGGGAAGTATTTTTCGCCCGCGATGATCTCGCCGGTTTGTTCGATCCAATTCTCGGAGAACGCCCCCTGCATGCGATTGACGATCGGCCCTTCCACGCGAAGGCCGGTGTCGCGCCAGTGGTTCTTGTCCTGCGCGTGGCCGCTCCACTCCTCGGCGATGCCGTAGCCGCCGATGTACGCGATGCGTCCGTCGATGATCGTGACCTTCCGGTGGTCGCGGTTGTTGAGACGGCCGAGGTTCGAGACCTCGAAGGGGTGGAACGAGGCGAGCTTCACGCCGGCGCGTCCCATGAGCTGCTGGTTCTCCTTCGTCATCTTGTGGCCGCCGGAGGCGTCGACCAGAACGCGCACCTCGACGCCGCGGCGCGCCGCATTCGCGAGCGCACGCGCGAGCTGATCGCAGACGTCCCCCTTCCACCAGATGTACGACTCGAGATGAACGCTCTCCCGCGCGCGATCGATGTCGGCGATCAGCGGCGGGAAGAACCCGTCGCCGTTTTCCAGCACCACGGCGCGGTTCCCTCCGTCGAGGCTCGCTTGCGTGAGCCCGACGATCGAAGGAAGCAACGCGTTGAGGTCGCCGGGATTCTTGACGCTGAGGTGCGTCTTCGGCTCGCGCCAGATCGACCAGAGGAGCGTCGTCATCACGACCAGCACCAGGACCATCGCGACGAAGACGACTACCGGAATGCGGATGTGGTGCGTTTTCCGAACGTGATGCCTCTTCATTTCGAGCGCTCCCACATCAGCTCCGCGACTGCCGGCCAGTGATCGGACGGGCCAATCGTCACGACGCGCGCGGCGCGCACCTCCCAGCCGTAGTCGGCAAAGATGTAGTCGATGCGGCGGTTCATCGTCGGGTGCGTCGGGCCTATGTCCTCGCCGCAAAGCTGGGCAGCATTGATCAGGCGGAAGCGGTGGATCTCGCCGGCGTCCTGCCCGGCGTTGAAGTCGCCGGCGAGGATGTACGGATAGCGGCTCGTTCGGATGTGCTTGGCGACGCATTCGAGCTGCTCGCCGCGGATCTTCGAGTTGAGGCTTCCCCACGTCGAGAGGTGCGTGACGTAGAAGTTGATGGTGGCGCCGTCGATCTCGATGACTGATTCGGTGATCGATCGCGGCTCGCCGATGGTTGGCAGCGGATGGACCTTTTCCGACAGCAGCTTCCCGCGCGTCAGGATCGCGTTGCCGAACTTACCGCCAACCTCGGTGTAGCTCGGGCCGAAGTAGCCGTTCATGTGGGTGAGCCCTTCGAGCTCGGCGAGCTGGTCGCGGTAGCGCGACTGCCAGGTCTTGCGATGCACCTCTTCGAGGCCGACGATGTCGGGCTTGACCTGGTTGATGGCGGCCGCGATCCGTTTGATGTGATCGCCGTCGAGCAGCTCGTCGTGGCCCGCGATGTTGTAGGTCATGACGAGGAGCGGCCGTTGCTGCGGCGGGAAGTTGACCCGCACCGGGTACGAGACGAGCTGTCCGTTCTCGGTACGCGTCGCGATCCGGAGGTGCGGATCGACCGGTTTCGCATCGCACTCGCCGCTGCGGACGGTGTAGACGGCAAAGACGCGGTAGAGGAAAACGAGCAGAAGGATCGAAAGGATCCCTAGGATCGGACGGCGGGCCGATTTCTCCATTCGTCGCCGGACACAGCAAAAACAGTGCTTAGTACTAAGCACTCAGGATGTTTCCACAGCGCGCTGGCAGGAAACGATTCGTCAATGTCGCCGGATCGCAGCCGGGCGATCGCCGCTTTTTTCGACTCGCCGCTCGCGAGCAGCACGATGCGCTTCGACTCGAGGATCGTGCCTATGCCGATGGTGATGGCGTGGGTCGGGACCTTGCCGTCGGCGAAGAGGTCGGCGTTGGCGACGCGGGTGGAGTGCGACAGCTCGACGACGCGGGTGCGCGAGACGAACGGCGTGCCCGGCTCGTTGAAGCCGATGTGGCCGTTCTGGCCGAGGCCGAGGAACGTGAGGCCGAGCGAGCCGGCGGAGGCGATCTCGCGTTCGTAGCGGACGCACTCCGCGTCGAGATCGGGCGCATCGCCGTGCGGGATGTGCGCGTTGTCCGAGGCGATGTCGACGTGGTCGAAAAGATGCTGCGTCATGTACGTGTAGTAACTGCCGGGATGATCGCGAGGGATGCCGGCGTACTCGTCGAGGTTGAACGTCGTGACGTCGCGGAAGCAGTGATACTGGCTCGAGCACTCGGCTA
Source organism: Thermoanaerobaculia bacterium (assembly GCA_036488085.1). GTDB lineage: Bacteria > Acidobacteriota > Thermoanaerobaculia > Gp7-AA8 > Gp7-AA8 > DASXHZ01. Next base: position 152,560 of record DASXHZ010000029.1, on the reverse strand, counting down.
TCACACGGTCGTACATCCCCACCGGCGTCCGTCCGGTCGGCAGGCCGAGAACCATTCGCGGGTCGCTGCGGATTGCCGTGAGAAGGATGCCGGCGGCACGCCGAGAAAGCGCGCCGTAGTCTTCACACTCTTCCCACTTCACGCGTCGGCGCCTCGCACGATGACGCGATCGATCTCGAGCCTGTCGGTCAGGAGCACGAGATCCGCGTCTTCGTTGTGCGCGATGCGGCCCTTGCGATCGGCGACGCCGATCACGCGCGCCGGCACTTCGCTCGCCAGCGGCAGCACCATCTCGATCGGGACGTCGGCCAGCTCGACCATGTTCTTCACCGCGTCTCCCATCGTGAGCACGCTTCCCGCCAACGTCCCGTCGGCGAGCCGCGCCGCTCCTTCCGCGACGCGCACGTCGGAGCCGTACAGCTTGTACTCGCCGTCCGCGAGGCCGCAGGCGCGCATGGCGTCGGTGACGAGCGCGATGCGGTGCGGCATCGCGGTCGCCGCGATCCGCAGCATCACCGGATGGACGTGGATGCCGTCGGCGATCAGTTCGGCGGTCGCGTCGGAGACGAACGCCGCGCCGACCACGCCCGGCTCCCGGTGGTGCATGCCGGTCATGGCGTTGAAGAGGTGCGTGAAGTGTCTCGCTCCCCACTCCAGCGCAGCGACAGCCTCCGAATACCCGGCCGCCGTATGTCCGATCGAAAACAGGACGCGGTCGCGGAAGTGCTCGATGAGCGCCCGCGCTCCGTCGAGCTCCGGCGCGACGGTCATCATCCAGCGCAGGTGCGGCGCGAGCGCGAGCAGCGCCGTCAGCTCTTGGATGTCAGCCGGCCGGATCGACGCCGTGTCCTGTGCGCCGGCGCGCTGCCGGTTGATGTACGGCCCCTCGAGGTGGATGCCGACAACCTCGGCTCCCTTCGATTCTGTCGTGCTGATCGCCCCCACGGCGTTACGGATGTCGGAGACCGACCCCGATAGCGTGGTCGCACAAAGCGCCGTCGTTCCGTGCTTCGCGTGAAAAGCGAGGATGAGCGCGTTCTGCTCCTCGCTGCCGTCCATGAAGTCGGCGCCGTCGCCGCCGTGCACGTGCACGTCGATGAAGCCAGGAACGACGAGACAGCGCGTCCGCTCCGCGGCGGCCGGAACGTCGTTCGTCTGCGAGACGTCGATGATCGAGTCACCGCCGATCGTGATCAGCGTGTCGTCCTGGATCGCGCCGCGGACAAAGGCGCGGCCGAAGAGCTGGCGGATGTTCATCTCTTGCTTGTCTCGATCTGTCGCACGATCAGGGCGACTTGCTCCGCTGATCACGCGCATTCGCGCGGGATAAATTGCTTACCGCCTGCCGCACGTTCCCGTTCGCCTCGCGGATCGCCTGTACCGCCATCGGCCTCGTGACGCCGGCAGCCAGCTCGACCATCCGTACGGCGCGGTTGCGCAGCTTCTCGTTGGTCGCCGGCATGTCGATCATCAGGTTCGAGTAGACGTGCCCGAGGCGGATCATCACGCCGGTGGAGATCGTGTTGAGGATCATTTTCTGTGCGGTGCCGCTCTTCATCCGCGTCGATCCCATGATCACCTCGGGGCCGGTGATCGCCTCGATCGCGATGTCGGCTTCGGCTGCGAGCGGCGAGCCAGGTGTGGAGGTGATGCCCACGGTAAGCGCGCCGAGCATGTTCGCGCGGCGGATCGCGGTGACGGTGAACGGGGTCGTGCCGCTCGCGGCGATGCCGACGACGGCATCCTCCGCCTTCACGTTCTTGTTGATCGCCGCAATCGCCGCATCCTCGTCATCCTCGGCACCCTCGACCGCGGATGCAAACGCCTGCTCGCTGCCCGCCATGAGCACGCGGACGAGATCGGGTTCGATGCCGTAGGTAGGCTGGAGCTCCGAGGCGTCGAGAAGTGCGATCCGGCCGCTGGTGCCGGCGCCGACGTAGAAGAGTCGCCCGCCATGGGAGAGGCGATCGGCGATCTGGTCGATGGCCTGCGCGATTCGGTCGGCCTGAGTTGCGACGGCGGCCGCCACGAGCGCGTCCTGCTCCTGGATGATCCTGACGATCTCGCCCGGCGACGCCCGATCGATGTCGAGGCTCGCCGCGAGCCGGTCCTGGGTCATGCGACGAACGATATCATCGCGTTCATGGCCGTCTCCCTCATGCAGCGCCTCCGCCTCTGGTGGCGCGGCTCGCAGCGTCGTCGCGAGGAGAAGGAGCGGGAGTTCCTGGCCCGCAATGTCGCGTGGAAGCCGGCGGCGGCCGAGGCGGCCGTTATCCGTCAACCGTTATCCGTCATCAGTGAGGTCGATCGTGAAGGTCTCCAGGCGGCGTATCTCGATCGGAGCGGCGTGATCCTGTATTACCTCGATAAGGAAAGCGGTGAAGTGGTCGAGTCGCGCGAGGAGCTGGCCGATACCCGGTTCGCCCGCGTTCCGACGCAGTCGGACGAAGACGACCAGCGCGCGTTCCTGAAAACGCTCACGCTCCCGCAACGCGCGCATTTTCAAATGGTTGCGTCGTTTCGCGCCGCGGTTGCCGAGGATCGCGCGCTGGAGAAGGCTTGGTACAACTTCAAGAACGATCGCGCGAACGCGGCGATCGACGAGTGGCTGAAGGGGATTTAAAGAAGACCTTGGGGGCCGGCTGCCCTCCAAAAGGAGGCCGGGCTGCCGCTAAAGGAGATTCGGCAACCGCCAACGGAGATTCGGCAACCGCCAACGGAGGTTGGGAAACCGCCAACGGAGGTTGGGGAACCGCCAAGGGAGGTTTCGCAACCGCCAAAGGAGGTTTGAAAACCGCCAACGGAGATTGGACGACCGCCAACGGAGGCCCGGCTGACCTCCGACGGCGTCCGGCCTTCCGCCAATGGCGGCCGAGCTGCCGCCTACGCGTTCCGGCTAACCACCACCAAAGTTACGTCGTCGCCGAGGGCGTCCGCGTCGCCGCCGACGTGCGCGATGACCGCGTCGTCGACGGCCATGGCGAGCGCGTTCGCATCGCGGCCGTGGAGCGCGGCGAGGCGTGCGGTCAGCTCGCTCGTGCCGAGGATCCCGCCGTCGACGTTCTCCGCCTCGCTGACGCCGTCCGTGAAGAGGACCAGCGCGTCGCCCGGTTCGAGTTGCACCGTGCGCTTGGTGTAGACGGCGCGTGTGACGACGCCGAGGAGGAGGTCGGTGTCGGCCAGCTCCGTGGCGCTGTCGGTGCGGACTAAGATCGGGGGTGTGTGGCCGGCGTTGGCGTACTCGATGACGCCGGTGGCAGTGTCGAGGCGCCCGAGGAAGAGCGTGACGAACTTCGACTGCGGGAGGTTCTCTTTGAGCGCCGTGTTGAGCTGGCCGACCAGCGTCGCCGGATCGGGATCGTTCTTCGTGTAGATGCGGAACGCCGCCTGGAGGCCGGCCATCATCAGCCCCGCCGTGACGCCCTTGCCGCTCACGTCGCCGATGACGAAGTAGATCTTCCCGTCGGGCCGGACGACGAAGTCGTAATAGTCGCCGCTGACCGTACGGCAGGCGCGATTCAGCCCGGAGAACGAATAGCCGTTGATCCCGGCAGGTGCCGGTGCGAGGAGCCGCTTCTGGATCGTCGACGCGGTCCGCAGCTCTTCGTCGATGATCCGCTTCTGGATCGCCTCTTCGCGGAGCCGCGTCTGTTCCAGCTTCGTCGCGGCGAACCGCGCGATCTGCGCGACGAGACGCACGTCCTCTTCCTGGATCTGGCGTTGGTTGAAGAGGTAGTCGACGTACAGCACGCCGGCGACGTTGTTGCTCACGGTGAGCGGCGCGCAGATGATCGAGTGGATCCCCTGCATGATGATCGACTGCGCGCGCGAGAGTTTCTCGTCGAGGCCGACGTCCATGAACGCCAGCGCCTTCTTCTCCTCCACGACCTCGGCCAGCAGCGTATGGCTGATCTTCAACTCGCTCGAGTCGGTCTGGTCCTGGCGCCGCACCTCGACCGCGCTGAACGACTTACCGTCCGGCGCGAGGAGGCCGAGGGCGGCGCGGGAAGGCTGCAGGTGTTGCATCACGCGGTCGACGATGAAGCCGAAGAGCTCCGCCATCGGGCGGTCTTCGATCAGCTCGCGCGCAAGGAGCGTCAGCGTCTGGAGACGCGAGACGTCGCTCCCGTTCGCCGGCGTGACCGCATCGAGATCTTGAACCGGGATCGCGATGGTGGCGCTGATGTGATGGTTGGCGACCGCCAGCATCCGGTCGGTGTTGTGCTCGGCGGCGGCGAAGACGATCTCGGTGTCGCCGAGGCGGATGCGGTCGCCGTTCTTGAGGGGGGAGTCGCGCTCGACCCGGTTGCCGTTCAGGTATGTTCCGTTTGCGCTGCCGAGGTCCTTGACGAGCCAGGAGCCGTTCTCGACGACGATCTCGGCATGCCGCCGCGAAAGGTAGCGGTCCTTGATCGGGATCGTGCAGTCGGATGCACGTCCGATCGATACGGTCGACTCGCCGTCGATCATCTGCCGGAAGGGAGAGAAGAGCGGCGAGTAAACGGTGACTTCCGCGCGCGGCGGGGCGGGTATGGACACAGGTGGCTCCGAGATGTGCGATTTTAGCGTGACATGGATTACTTCGCGGAAATTGAGAGCCATTTCTCTTCCAAGCGCGGGACGCCGTTCGTCCTGAACGCGAAGGATTGGGCTCTGATGAAGGAGTGGCACGACGCCGGCGTGCCGCTGCCGATCGTCATCGAGGCGATCGATACGGTGTTCGAGAAGGCGGCGGAGCGGAAGAAGAAGGTCAACAGCATCCACTATTGCAAACACGCCGTGAAGGAGCTGTGGGACGAGCGGCGGGAACTGACGGTGGGCGAGGGCTCTTCCACGCCGGAGGCTTCTCCGTCCGAGGCGCTCGAAGCCTTGGCCTCTTCGCTCGAGAGCGTCGTTGTCGTCTCATCGTTTGCACCGCGCGTCCGCGCCCTCGCCGCCGAAAAGAGCGTTCCGCGCATCGAGGAGAAGCTGATCGAGTTAGAGCGGGAGTTGATCGATTCTCTCTTGGCCTCTCTACCCGCCGCCGAGCGCCCAGTGGTTGCCCTACCACCGGGCGTCGACGAGAAGACACGCGCGCGGACGGAGGAAGCCAATCTCCGCCGCGCGATTCGCGAGCGGTTTGGGTTGCCGCGGTTGACGCTGTTTCGTTAACGCGGTTAGCGCGCTCGCGAAAACCTACCGCAACGCCCGGTCGATCTCGTCCACGACGTCGCTCACCGCCCGCCCGCTCACTGGCTCGTCGGCGGCCAGGGTCGTCGTGACGTCGGTGACGTTGCAGGCGGTGAGGGTGGAGTGTGCGTCGGTAGCGCCGCGGGCGCAGCCGGCGCCGCGGGAGGCTAGGACGCGGGCGGCGTAGCGGGTCAGGGCCGCGGCGGTGACGGGGGTGTTCGGGCCGACGCGACGGGTGACGGGATCGACTTGGAGGATGCCGAGGGCGATGGCGCGGACGAGCTCTTCTCGGCCGGTGGCGTTCTCGACGTCGGTCGCGATCGGCGGGGTACCGACGTTTTGGGCGAAACGGATCGACGCCAGCTTCCAGTAGAGAAGCACGGCGAGGTCGGCGCGTGTCGCGACCTCATCCTCGAGAGCCTTTCGGAACTGCGGCGGCATGTTCTCCTCGTTCCACCGCTGCTTCAATTCGTTGAGCCGGGTGGCGTATCGGGGGTCGCGGTCGCGCTTCGAGAGGCGCTCGTATCGTTGGATCGCCTGCTCGTATTGGCCGTGGCCGACTTCGATCTCCGCCAGCGCTTCCTGTACGTCGCTCTTGTCGGCTTCGGTGTTCACGAGCGGATCGAGCGTTGTTCGCGCCTCGTCCCAATTCTTTTCCGCGAGAAGGTTGCGGACGAGTTGCATCCGGAGGTCGCGCGCCGAGGGGTTGATGGCGAGCGCTTCGCGTAGCACCCGGTTCGCATCGGGACCGGTGGCGGCATGCGCGTTCGCGTTGAGCTCCTCGAAGTAGCGCTCGCGGATGTCGGCGTAGCGGTCCTTGACGACGTCGGGGACGGCGATCTGCGTGGCCAGCTGCGAATAGAGCTCGTAGGCTTGCTTCAACTGGTTCTGCCGCGCGGCGATCTCGGCGGCATAAACCTGCGCCGCGGTGTACGAAGACACTCTTGACTCGACGCGCTCGATGGCGAGCGTCGCGCGATCGAAGTGGCCCTCGCGGATGTCGATCGCCGCGATGCCGAGGGTCGCCGGGAGGTATTCGGGATGCGCTTTCCGGATCTGGTCGAACACGATCCGCGCGCCGGGATCGCCCGCTTGAAATGCACGCCAGGCGCTCTCGAACCGCGTCTCGACTTTCGGCGGCGCCGGATTGTCAAAGCCGATGCGCGGGTCGATCAGGTAGCGGTCGTCGCCGCGAGCCTCGACGCCGATGGCGGCCGGGCTGGAGGGAGGCGCCGCGGTCGCGCAACGCAATGCGGCGACGCCGAGCATCGCCAGAAACATCAGGTTCGTTCTCTTCAAGTCGATTCCTCTGTTGCTCTATCTATCGCGCTAAGCGCCGCCGCGAATGTTTCCTCGGGATCGGTGGCGTCAATCCAGTGCACATTTCGCTCCGAGCGCAGCCATGTCATCTGACGCTTTGCGTACGCACGCGTGCGGCGTTTGGTTTCCTCAATTGCCGCATCTCGCGTCATTTCTCCGGCGACGACCGCCGCCGCCTCGCGGTAGCCGATGGTCCCGAACGGGCGGGCGTCCCGGGGAAAGCGTTCCAGGAGGGCGCGGGTCTCGCCGATGAGGCCCGCCGCGTACATCGTATCGACGCGCGCGTTCAGCGTGGCGACGAGCCGCGGACGTTCAACGGTGAGTGCCAGTTTCAATGCCTTCAATGCCGGAATCGTCTCCTGAGTCGCGCGTTCCCAGCTCGAGATCGGCCGGCCGGAACGGATCCACACTTCTAGCGCCCGCTCGACCCGGTGCCGGTCGGCGGGAGCGATTTTTCTACCACTTTGCGGGTCGATTTTCGAGAGCCAGCGATGAAGGCGCGCGGCGCCGCGCGGATGATGCGCAATCTGGCGAATCCTCGACCGGAGCGTCTCGTCGCGGCCCGGCATCTCCGGGAGGCCGGTGAGCAGCGCGCGGAGGTAGAAGAACGTGCCGCCGACGAGGATCGGCACGTGGCCGCGCGCAACGATGTCGTCGCACGTGGTCCGCGCGAGTCGCGCGTAGTCCGCGGCATTGAACTCCTCGTTCGCCTCGATGATGTCGTAGAGGTGGTGGGGCACGCGGCTATGGATCTCGGCGGACGGTTTCGCGCTGCCGATGTCGAAGCCGCGATAGATCTGCACCGAGTCGTAATTGGCGATCTCGCCGCCGAGACGCTCCGCGAGACGCAGAGCGAGATCCGATTTCCCGACTCCCGTCGGGCCGGCGATGACGATCACCGGCGTATTCGCGTCATGTGGGTGCGGTCGTCTTCCTCGTGCAGGATGTTGCGCAGGTGCGCCCGGCAGTAGATCGCACCCGACGGGATCGGCGTCCGGCAGACGCGGCAGCGATTCTTGAGGACCGCTTTGCTTCCCTTCTCGAAGAGCCGCAGGACGAAGCCGGCGACGATCGCGGCGCCGCCGACCATGAGCGCCTTCTGCATCAGATCCATCGACACCATCTCGGCGATCGGCGAATCCTCGTAGGTCTCGTGGACGACGTAGAGCGCCAGGACGATGATGATGATCCAGAGGCCGAGCCTCAGGAGCGTGGACGACATTGAAATCACTCTAGGCGCCCCCCGGAAAGGTGTCAATTTGGCGCCCTTCGATGGAGATGACGACGCTGCCGTCGCGGTCCGTGCGCCAGACGTGGACGCCGCGGCGCTGCAAAGTGTCGATGACCGAGGGGTGAGGATGGCCGAAGAGGTTATGCCGCCCGCAGGAGATGAGCGCGATGCGCGGGCGCGCCGCGTCGAGAAAGGCCGCGGTGCTCGACGTGCGGCTGCCGTGGTGCGCGACTTTGAGGATGTCGCATTTCTTGATCCGGTCGAGGAGTGCCGTCTCGGCCTCGCGCTCGACGTCGCCGGTGAGGAGCAGGCGCCGCGACTGGAGCTGGACGCGTAGAACGAGCGAGGAGTTGTTCTCCGGCGAGCGGCGGAACGTCATCTCCTGCGTCAGCGCGGTGGCGTGGATCGGTCCGAGCGCCAGACGGTCGCCGTCGCGCACGATGTGCACCGGCGTCGAGGTCCGGAGACAGGCGTCGAGCATCCGCTGCGCGCACTCATCGCGGAACCGCCGCGGCGTGATCCAGACGGCGCCGACGTCGAGGTTCTCGATCACCGCCGGCAATCCGCCGCAGTGGTCGGGATGCGCGTGCGACAGCGCCACGACGTCGATGTGATGGATGCCGCGGTCGACGAGGAGAGGCACGAGCGCGTCCGGTTTCGGCCCTCCGTCGACGAGCAAGACTCTGTCCTCCGCCCGAATGAGGATCGAGTCTCCCTGCCCCACATCCAACTCTGTGATCTCTGTGTCTCTGTGGTGAACCGTCCTGAAAGCCGTCGAGGCACAGAGAACCGCGATCACCACCAGCGCGAGCGCCCGCTTTCGCAACAACGCGATCACCGCCAGCGCCGCGATCCCGCCGATGACGAGCACCGAAGCGGGAGGCGCGGCGTGGAACCCCGTGGCGTGCGCGCCGAGGTCGTTCAGGAACACGCAGATCCGATGGAGGAGCGTGATGCCGGCAATCGCGCCCGGCCAGACGAAGACAATCGCGGAGACGACCAGCATCGCGAAGATCAGCGGCGTCATCGCCAGCGTCATTACCGAGCCGCCGACCGCGTATTGGTGGAAGTGAAAGAGCGTGAGTGGCACGATCACCAGTTCCGCCGCAAGCGGCGCGACCCACCACGGACGCCGTCGCGCGATGAACAGCAGCGCGCCGGCGCCGGCGTACGTGAGGTGGAACGCGACGTCTCCGATGTCCGCGGGTGCGATGGCCAGCCGGATGAGCGCGGCGACGCACCAGAGGTTCTCGAGCGACGTCGGCCGCTTCGCGATCCGCGAGATCGCATACAACCCGATCGCGATGCTCGCGCGCAACACGGACGGCGTTGGGCCGATGAAGAGCGGCGCGACGATCGCGAACGCCAGGAGCAGCGAGTCGGAGGCGCGCGGCGCGTGCATCCATCGCAGCAGCCACGCGATCATCGCGGCCGCGAGGGCGATCTGCAGTCCGGAGAAGACGAGCAGGTGGTACGTCCCGCCGCGCCGGAAGCTGGCGCGGACGTCGTCGCTCAACCGCTCGCCGCGCCCGAGGGCCAGCGCCTCGATCAGCGCGGCTTCGGTCGGATGGTCGTTCGCGAGGCGCTCGATGCGCGCTGTGAGCGCACGGTTCCATCGCTGCGGATCGAACCGGCGCAGCTCGCCGGAGTACGTCATCAGGTGATCCGACTTCAGCGACAGCGACCAGACGCCGTGCTCGTTCCGCCTTACGAACCCCTCGGCACGAATGGTCGTGTGCATCCCGATCGGCGGCGGAGCGAAACGCGCGTAGATCGTCAGCGGCTGGTGAATGCCGTTGAACTGTTCCAACCGCAACGTGTTCCGGAGCGTCCAGTCGTGGTCGAGCGGCGCGGTAACTGTGACGAACCGCGTGTCGTCGATCGGCGTTCGGTTCTCCCGATCGCGCACGTGCGCGGCGTGAACCGACATCGCGATTCCGCAGGCGAGTGCGAACGAGAATCGCGCGGCGCTCGGGACGCGCAACGATAGGAGTGCGATCAGCAGGAACGCGACCGCGCAGGTGCGCGGATGAACGAACGATCCTGCTAGACCGCAGACATATCCGAGGAGAAGGATTCCGGCCGGAGCCTCATGGCGCACGCTCGAACGAAGAGAGCGTTTCGACGTGATGGGTGTTGGGGAAGAGGTCGAGGAGGTCGAGCGTGCGGATGCGCCAACCCGACGCGGTCAGCCGGCTCGCGTCGCGGGCGAAGGTTACGGGATCGCAGGCGAGGAAGCAAATCCGTTCGTTCGCCTTTTGCCCGATTGCGTCGATCACGTTGCGCCTCGCGCCGGTGCGCGGCGGATCGAGGAAGACGAAGTCGGTGCGCGGCATGTCGTCGATCCACCGCTCGACCGGCGCATGGATGAGCTTCACGTTTCGCGCGGCGTTCCGCTTCGCGCACGCGTGCGATGCGGGCGAGCCTTCGACCGCCGTCACTTGCTCGAATACGTGCGCCAGTGGGCGAGAGAAGAATCCGACGCCGGAGTAGAGATCGACAGCCGTCCCCTTCGCCGTCGTCTCCGCGGCGATCTCGCTCACGAGACGCAGCATCGTGCCGAGCAGGTGGCGGTTGACCTGGAAGAAGGCGTCGTGCGTGACGTGGTAGCCGTGAATTGGGCTCTCGACCTCCCAGATTTCGAGGGTGTCTGCCTCGGTTTGGGCGAGAGGCACGCCCCTCACCTGCCGCTTCGCGGCACCTTCTCCGGTAGGGAGAGGGAGATGTAGGCTCTCAATCCCCTCTCCCTCCGGGAGAGGGTGGCCGAAGGCCGGGTGAGGGGCGTGCGTCTCGCCAAGAGCGCGCGCAGTCTTCACGCCCACGACCTCGCACTCACGCGACAGCGGCACGACGCGGTGCGACTGCATGGCGTAGAAGCCGATCGCGTCGCCGTCGCGGTGGAGGCGGGAGCGCAGACGATAGTTGAGCGGGGATGGATGAATCGCGATCGGCGGCAGCTTGCTCACGTCGAACTTGCCGATCCGGCGCAATGACTCCGTCAGGATCCGCCGCTTCGCTTCGAGCTGGACGTCGAGGCGCAACGCGGTCCAGTCGCACCCTCCGCACTCCTCGGCGATCGGACACGGTGCCGCGCGACGGAGCGACGACGGCGACTCGATCGACACCAGCTCCGCGCGCGCGAAGCCTTTCTTCACCTCCGTGACGCGAACGCGTGCGATGTCGCCGGGATAGATGTTGCTTGCGAAGACCGGAAAACGGTCGACACGCGCTATTGCGTCACCTCCCGCCACCAGCTCCAAAGGCTCAATCGTGATCTCGTCGCCGATCTCCATCACTCGCGATTGTAGGATCACGCGATGCGAAAGCTGCTCGTCGTCGCGTTTTGTCTGGTCGCCTGCACCAAGACATCGCCTCCGCCGAAGAACGACCTCACCGTCGGTGGTAAACCGCATGCGAAAGTAACCGTCCTCTGCGAGGCGATTGCGACGAAAGAGAGCGGGCCGAAGGAGACGGTCGCCACTTTCGGCGAGGTGTACGCCTTCTCGCCAACGTCGATTCCGCTGCACCGCGACGAGCCGACGGAGATCACATTCTGGAACCTGCAGGGGGACGACGAGCACGACTTCATGCTGCTCAACGACCACAACTCCGTACTCGCTCAGTTCAAGCTTCCGCCGCTGAAAAAGACGGCCGTCGTCTTCACGTTCCACCGCGACGGCATCTACCGATTCGTCTGCACGATGCATCAGCCGGAGATGGCTGGCGCGATCACGGTTGGGCCTGCACCGTTGTGATACAACTCGCCGCCCTATGAAGGTCCACGAATATCAGGCAAAAGAGATCCTGCGGCGCTACGGAGTACCGACGCCGCGCGGCATCGTGGTCGACTCGCCGGACGAGGCGCGGGCGGCGGCGAAAGAGCTCGGCGGACGCGTCGTCGTCAAGGCGCAGATCCACGCCGGCGGCCGCGGGAAGGGCGGCGGCGTCAAGCTCGCGAAGGACGCGGACGAAGCGGCCGACCTGACGAAAAAGATGCTCGGGATGACTCTCGTCACGCACCAGACCGGCCCTGAGGGCCGCGTGGTGCGTAAGGTTCTCGTCGAAGAAGCGCTCAACATCGACCGCGAGCTGTACCTCGGCATCACGCTCGACCGCCGTCTCGGGAAGCCGGTCGTGATGGCGTCGCAGCAGGGCGGCATGGAGATCGAGGAGGTCGCCGAGCGCGATCCGAAAGCGATCCATCGCGAGCCGATCGACATCGTTCTCGGCGTGCAAGGTTTCCAGGCGCGCGCCGTCGCGAACGCCCTCGCCCTCAAGGGCGACGCGTACAAGAAGTGCGTCGACTTCATGCAGAAGCTGATGCGCGCCTACGTCGAGACCGACGCTTCGCTCGCGGAGATCAACCCGCTGCTCCTCACGAAAGAGGGCGACGTCCTGGCGCTCGACTGCAAGATGAACTTCGACGACAACGCGCTCTTCCGGCACAAGGACATCGTCGAGATGCGCGACCTCAACGAAGAGGATCCGCTGGAGGTCGAGGCGTCGAAGTTCGGCCTCAACTACATCAAGCTCGATGGCAACGTCGGCTGCATGGTGAACGGCGCCGGCCTCGCGATGGCGACGATGGACATCATCAAGCTCGCGGGCGGCGAGCCGGCGAACTTCCTCGACGTCGGCGGCGGGGCGAGCGCGGAGCAGGTCAAGAACGCGTTCCGCATCATCCTCAGCGACAAGAACGTGAAAGCGATCCTGATCAATATCTTCGGCGGCATCATGCGCGGCGACCGCATCGCAGAAGGCGTCGTGAGCGCCTCGCGCGAGATCGGCCTGCCGGTCCCGGTGGTGGTGCGGCTCGAGGGGACGAACGTCGACCTCGGGAAGAAGATCCTCGCGGAATCAGGACTCCCGCTCATCACGGCTGACGGCATGGGAGACGCGGCGGCGAAGGTCGTCGCCGCGGCGCAGGGGAAATAGTCAATGGCGATTTGGGCAGACAAGAACACCAAGGTCATCGTTCAAGGCATCACCGGACGCGAGGGAACGTTCCACGCGATCCAGTGCCGCGATTACGGAACGCAGGTGGTCGGCGGCGTCACGCCCGGCAAGGGCGGTACGACGCACGAGGGCTTCGCCGTTTTCAACAGCGTTCGCGAGGCACGCGAGAAGGCGGGAGCGACCTGCTCGCTCATTTTTGTCCCGCCGCCGTTCGCGGCCGACGCCGTCATGGAAGCGGCGGACGCCGGCATCGAGCTGATCGTCTGCATCACCGAGGGGATTCCGGTGAACGACATGGTCCGCGCGCATGATTTTCTGAGGAAAGCGAACGCACGCGCGACATCCGAGGGACGGTCGCCTTCGCGGCTCATCGGACCGAACTGCCCGGGGATCATCACGCCGGGGCAGGCGAAGATCGGGATCATGCCGGGACACATTCATGTGCCGGGACCGGTCGGAATCGTCTCGCGCAGCGGAACGCTGACGTACGAGGCAGTCGGCCAGACGCGGCACATTGGCCAGTCGACGGCGGTTGGTATCGGCGGCGATCCGCTACCGGGCACGAATTTCGTCGACTGCCTCACGGCGTTCCAGGCGGATCCCGCGACCGAGGCGATCATCATGATCGGCGAGATCGGCGGCAGCGCGGAGGAAGAAGGCGCCGCGTTCGTCAAGGCGCATGTGACCAAGCCGGTCGTCGCATTCATCGCGGGTCAGACCGCCCCTCCGGGCCGCCGCATGGGCCACGCTGGCGCGATCATCAGCGGCGGCAAGGGAACCGCGGCAGAGAAGATGGCGGCGCTCGAGGCGGCAGGGATTCACGTCGTCAAGGCGCCGAGCGAGATGGGGAAGAGGGTCGCCGAGGTCATGGGGCGTTGATCAGTGCTTAGGGCTCAGTGCTTGGTGCTTAGCGTCGTTTGTGCGCTGAGCGCTTTCGCTGAGTTGCACTGGTACCGCGGCAACCGCCACACGCACACGACAGAGAGCGACGGCGACTCTTCGCCGTCGGAGGTTGTGCGGTGGTATCGCGACCATGGGTACGACTTTCTCGTAATCAGCGACCACAATCGGCTGACCGCGGTGCACGACGAGAAGTTGCTGCTGATTCCCGGCGAAGAGGTGACAGACCGGTTCGCGAAGAAGCCGCTGCACGTGAACGCAATCGGGATCACGAAGGTCGTCACGCCACGGCGCGGCGACTCGATTGCTGCGACGCTGCAGCATGACGTCGACGCGATCCGCGATGCCGGCGGGATCGCGCAGATCAATCATCCGAACTTCGGCTGGGCGTTCGGCGCGGACGAGATGAAGCAGGTGGACGGCTTCACGCTGCTCGAGATCGCCAGCGGACATCCGCTCGTGAACATGCAGGGCGGCGGCGGGGTGGAGTCGGCCGAGGCGATGTGGGACGACTTGCTGCGCGCCGGCAAGCACGTCTTCGCCGATGCCGTCGACGACGCGCACTACTTCCACTGCGACGCGAAGGTGGACGACTACTCGCCGCCGGGAAAGGGATGGATCGTGGTCCGCGCTGAAAAGCTCGATGAGGCGTCGATCCTCGAAGCCATCCGCCGCGGCGACTTCTATGCCTCGACCGGCGTGGCGCTCGACTCGATCGACTTCGACGGCAAGGACCTGCACGTGAAGATCCACGAGGATGGCAATGCGAAGTACCGCACGACCGTCATCCGGGACGCGAAGTACATCCGCGTCCGGGTCGACGACTCGAATGGACACAGCGCTTGGACGCAGCCGGTGTTTCTGAAGAAATGAGCGAGCCACTCCAGGTCGAAACGACGATTCCGGTCGAGTTGCTGGTGCTGATCGGCGGCGGCGAGTTTTCATTCGGCGAGACGCGCGAGATCGACGCGTTCCTGCTCGCCCAGATGCCGCGCGACCGTCGCACCGTCGCGTTCCTCCCGACCGCCTCCGGCTCCGCGGAGTACGCGCAACATCTCGGGAAGTACTTCCACGAGATCGACCCGGCGGTCGAGACGCTCAACGTGCCGGTCTACCGCGGCCGCGACAACCGCCGGCAGAAGAACCTGAACGCGATACTCGCCGCCGGGATGGTCTACATCGGCGGCGGCGTGACGAACAATCTCCTCGGCACTCTCCGCGAGTCAGCCGCCGAGATCGCACTGCGCGATGCCGCCTCGAACGGCGCGGTGATCGCCGCGATCGGGGCGGCGGCATCATGCTTCGGAACGCACGTCCGCGACATGCGCGGCGTGACCCCCGCGATCGACGGACTCGGGTGGCTGCCGAACACCGCGATCGACGCCGGCTTCGACGACACGACGCTCCGCCGCCTCATGTCCCTGCCCGACGTCTCCCTCGGCATCGGCATCCCCGCCAAGACAGCGCTCGTGATCCGCCGCGACGGCTCGACGCAAGTCCTGGGCGAAGGACAGATCGCGACCTACAGAAAAGGCTGATGGCCTCTCCGTTGCACTCGTGCACGCTTCGGAGGTTTGCCATCGAAGACCCAGCAGAGAAGCCGATGTCGCAGGACGAGCTGGTTCGCCTGTTCAGCGTCCTGGCGCATGACCTGAAGTCGCCGATCTTCGCGATCGACGGGTTCAGTGAGCTGCTGCTTGCCGACTATGTCGGCAAACTCGACGAGGAGGGGGAGGACTTCCTCCGCCGTATCCGCTCCAGCGCACAGCAGATGAAGCGGGTGCTCGACGACATGTCGCACATGGTCCGGCTCCTCGCGAGGCCGAGCATCCGGAAGCCGACGCCGCTCCGCGAGATCGTCGAAGAGGTGATCCAGAAGCACAACTACGCGATCGAGGAGGGGGGCGTGACGTTCGACGTGCCGCCCGAGCTCCCGGTGGTGAACGCCGATCCGGAGAAGTTGCGGGAGGTGATCGGCGCGATCGTTTCGAACGCGCTTTTCTTCACCGACCGCGCGAAAGGCGAGCGTCAGATCACGTTCCAGGTGACGCAGAACGCCGGCTCTCACCAGATCTGCATCCGCGACAACGGCATCGGGATCGATCCGAAGTACGCGCCGCAGGTCTTCGAGCTCGGCGGGATGAGCAAGCTCGAGAAGGCGCGCGGCGGAGGGCCGGGGTACGGTCTCTATCTCGCGAAGCGGGCGATCGAGGAAGAGGGGGGAGCGCTCTCGGTCGACTCGACGCTGGCGGAAGGAAGCTCGTTCTGCTTCACTCTTCCGGCGTAACGGCCGCCGCGATCGAGGCGGCAGCCGATGCCGCCGGGTCGACCTTCAGTTGCCAGTTCTCCGGCAGCGGATCCTCGCCCGGCAACGCTATGACTCGGATGTCGACGTAGCGATCCTCGGCGATGTCGACGCCGAGGGCTTTGGCGGCGGCGTGCGAGAGGTCGATCGTGAACTTCTTCGCGTACGGGCCGCGGTCATTCACCAGCACCCGGATCTTCTTGCCGGTGGCGCGCGAGGTCACCTCCACCCAGGTCCCGAGGGGAAGGGTGAGGTGCGCGGCGGTCAGGCGGCGGTTGTGGAAGATCTCCCCGGTGGCCGTCAGGGTGCCGTCGAGCGAGGCCGAGTAGTAGCTCGCGAGGCCCGTCAGCTTGTGTTTCAGCGAGAGCGCGGCGTACTTCAGCGCCCGCAACTGGAAGGGGCTCGGTTTCGGTTCAGGGGCGACGGCGATCGGGGTAGGTGGCGGGAGCTCAGGGCCGAATCGGTAACAGGCCATCAGCGAGTCGTCGAACTTGATCGTCTCCTCGCAGCCGATGCTCTGGGCGTCCGCCGTCTTCGGCGCCAGCATCAGCGCTCCGGCGACCGCCACGCCAAGAATGAGGTTTCTGCCAGTCATGGCTCATCGATAGATAGCAGTTTTCAAGCGATGGGCCAAGTCGCGATTCCCAATATTCCATCAAACATAACCCGCTCAACAGTTTGGATATGGTAGCTCGATTGCAAATAAGAGTGCGGAGGAGCGGGGCAAATGGACCAGCCGAAGACCAGCAGGCCGTTCGAACAGCGGTTTCTCGATGGTTATGGAAGATCCGAGCTGCGCCAAGAGGTGCAGAAGGTGAAACCGAGCCGTTTTGCCGGGATGCGACGGAAATACGCTACCTGGGCTCTCGGTGCATCGCTGGCCTTTGGCGGCCTCGGCGTCCCGATGAAGATGATTCACGACGCCGAGAGTGCGTCCTCCAAGACGATCGTCCTGAACACCGCCGCGGCACTGCAGAGGCCGCAGTCGCCGGTCATCCAGACTGATCTGCAGCAGGCGCAGAGCATCGCTCAGCAGGTCGCGGGGGGCGTCACGAGCGGCATGCAGGCAGTGACGAGCGGCGTCCAGGCCGTTGCCACGGCGCCGGTGCAGGCGATCGTGCAGGCGCCGACGAAGATGGCGGTGATCACTGAGGGGATCAAACAGCAGTTCTTCGCGAAGGAAGTGCCGTTCGGCTCGGTCATTTACTCCGAGGCGAAGAAGAACAACCTGTCGCCGGAGCTGGTCGCGGCCGTCGTGCACACTGAATCGAAGTTCAATCCGACGGCCCGCTCGCGCGTCGGTGCCCTCGGCCTCATGCAGCTCGTTCCGCGGACCGGCCGCTGGATGGGGGCGAGCAATCTCTTCGACCCGGTGCAGAACATTCAGGCGGGGGCGAAGTACCTGAAGTACCTCAGCGATCAGTTCGGCGGCGACCAGCAGAAGATCGTCGCGGCGTACAACGCCGGCCCAGGGAACGTGCAGCGCTTCAACGGCGTCCCGCCGTTCCGCGAAACCCGCAACTACGTCGAGCGGGTGAAGAACTTCCAGCAGGATCTCGGCGACCGCCTCGCGACGCAGATGGATGCCCAGGGGGCGGCGGAGTAGGTCACGGGATAGAATCGCCGCGTGTCCGGACCCCGGTTGATCATCGGAATCATGGTGATGGGGATCGCCGTCCCGCTGGCGATCTTCTTCCTGCTCGATCTGTCGAAGGTCACCGAGTTCTTCACCATCGCCGCCACGACCTTCCTCTCCTGGGGCGTGGCCGACCTCTTCGCGACCATCCTCGAAAAGCCGCGTTTGAAAGGCCGCTCACCCGGAGCCGCGATTCGAGAGGATTGGGAACGGCGGACGACGGAGTAGCTAACTCGTCCAGTCGTTCATCTTGTTGAGGAGCTGATCGATCGTGATCAGCTTCTCGCTGCCGTCGGACTCGCGGCGGAAGATGGCGTGGTACCACCCCTTCATCCCAACCGGGGTGTAGAGGTCTTTCCCGACGCGCAGCCGTCCCCCGGAGACGAGCTTGAGGAAGACCTGCTCGTACGCGGAACGGGTGAGGCGGCGGTCGGGGAAGGGGACGGTGAATTGCTTGCGGCGCCGGTCGGTACTGCGCCGCCGCTCGCGCTTCGGTTTCTCGAGGAGCGACATGCCGCGCCGGTCGAGGTAGGCCGGCGGGACGCGAGGAAGGGCCGCACGGCGCGCCGCAGGGGCGGCAGCAGCCAGCGGCTCCATGACGGCCGCTTTGAGGTCGCGTTTCGGCGCTTCAGCCAGGTATTCGATGCGGGCGCGCTTGCGTTCGGCGATGTAGTCATCCGCGGCGGCCTGCTCCTGAAGGACGTCGAAGTTGCGCAGCTCGTCGATGACCATTCCCCACTGGCAGAGGCGACCGACGTCTTCGTACGCCTTCGGACGGTCCTCGAGCTCCAGCATCGACGTCGCGCGTCCTTCGAGGACGGCAAAGAGGAGCCGGAAGCTGAACGGATCGGAGTAGCGGCGGATCGAGTGCCGGAAAAACCAGGCGACGTCGCGGCCGATCTCCCGGAGCGATCGTTTCGTACCGAACTGCGTCGTCCAGACGGGCGCGTCGATGTCGGCGGTGAAGGGGCTCTGCGGATAGTGAAAGTCCTTCGTCAGCCACCCTTTACGCGTCGTGTGCTTCCCCGGGACGACGCCGTCGATGATCGGGACGGGCAGATCGCGGAGCAGAGAGAGGTCGTACGAGGGCCACGACATCACGTCGCGGACGATTCCGACGACCAGCGTTGCGGTGGCGACCATCAGGCCGGGATCGGGGGTGAAGTCGGAGGTCACCTCGATGCGGCCGCCCCGAGGGCGGACGCCGATCCCGGTCGACCGGCGGTTGGCGCCGACGAGCATCATCGGCACCGGAAGGATGTGCGCCAGGAGCCAGGCGAGCTTCTTCTCGGTCCGCGAGGCCGTCTGCTTCGACTTCGGGACGTCGTAGGTGATGTTGTAGTGACTGCTGTACGCCTTCAGCCGGACGGTGTGGCCGGTCTTCGTCTCCCAGTTCGTCAGTTGGTCCCGTACGAATTGGATCTGCTCCCACAGGTTCCGCACCATACGCGCGGTAGCGTGGGAGGCGAGCTCGATCACCGGGGTGACGACCTCGATCACACCGCGGTCGAAGTAGACCGCCCCACCCGTCGGCATGTGGGATGAGGTCTTCTCACGGTGGAGCAGTGGCGCGTCGATGAACGCCTGCGGGTGGATCCAGTACGGCTCGGGGTTGATCTCCACACCGTCGAGCCAGACGTTGAACTCCGACTCCATCCCGATCACCGGCATTTTCAGCGTTTGGCGGGCAAGCCTTCGGTGGAGGCGGCGCTCGCGCTCGCTTAGTGATCGCTCGATCTTCGCTTTTTCAGACATCAGGAGGTACGGAACTGCTAGCCGTGCTCTAGCAAATGAGCGGCCAGCTATTCAGGGTCCGAAACAGCTCCGTCCGTGTGCCGCCGCTCCTTCCGCCGACGTTCTTCGTAGGCGAATCGGGGGCGGTTTTCCTGCGGCTGTTCCATCCTGTCCTCGCTGATTTCCCTTGGGATCAGCGTGAGGTAGCCGAGGTCGATGTGGACGTGGTCGTCGGCATTGACGCCGGTGACGTGTCCGTAAGGGAGGGTGTGCAGGTCATCGGAAAGATCTTCCGCGATGTCGTTGAACTTGGCGATCGTTTCCTTCGTTTTGAGGATGGTCGAGCCGATACGGTAGACGTCGGCCGCCGTCCCCCACATGTGCGGGGTCGCGCCATGCGACATCTTGTGTGCCGGCGACCGGTAGCCGCCGTTCACCGCGATGTGAACGGAGGCGCCCGCCGCGGCGCGGAAGTGCTCCAGGTAAAAGGCGAGCGTCCGGACGGCGCAGGGGACGTACGTCGGAAACTGCTGCAGCCGCGCCGCTTCCTTCAGGTCGACGAGGATGAACTCGTTGAGGCCGAAGTGGTGTGTCAGGCGCGTCTTCATCGCGATGTCGTGCGACGGCACCTCGTAGAAGTAGCGGGGAAGGCGATGGCGGCGCCCCTTGTCGTCCTTCACCATCTCTCCCGGGCGAAGGAGCGTCCTCAACTCATCGTCGAGGTCGAACGCGTCGACGACCTTCAGGTCGGGCGCACCGTTGCCATTCGCATGGCCTTCACTCATACATCATTCCGGAGATCGTGTTGAAGATGTCGCGTGACACGTCCGCGACCGCGGTGCCGCGCCCCGTCTCCGCCGGGAACTGCGTGAGGATGACGAGAACGTACGGCTTGCGTCCTTCCAGATACACGATACCGGCGTCGTGGTGCACCGTCGAGATGTTTCCTGTCTTGTGGGCGACGCGCGCCGCTTTCGGCAGCCCCGCCGGGATGCCGCTCCGGTACTGCTGGTCGAGCATGATCTTGAGCATCTCGGCGCATGCCTCTTTCGAGTACGCGCGTTCTTCCGCGATCAGGCGGAGGAGCTTGAGTAGCCCGTTCGCCGTGACTTCGTTGTTTAGCCCCGCCTCGAACGCCGCCTGGTCTTCGACCCCGCGGATGACGCGCACGCCGTCGATCTCCAGCTCGTCGAGCGCGCTCTGCACGGTCTGAATGCCGATCACGTCGACGAGGAGGTTCGTCGCGAGATTGCTCGACAGGGTGATCATCCAGTACGCGAGCTCCCGGACTGTGAGGGTCTTGCCGAGGTGTCCATAGACGTTCGGGTCGGCGTCGCGCGAGAGGTCGAGCATGAACGGCTCCTGGTTCACGATCGAGGTGAAGCGGTTGCGAACGTGGACCGGAGCGTCGAGCGTCAGCTCGCCCCGCTCCACCTGGCGGAAGACGCCGAGGAGCACGGCGAGCTTCATGGTCGACGCGGCGTGGAAGTAGTGGTCGGCGTTGTACGCCCACTGGATGGTCGTCTCGCCGTCGAAGAACGAGATCCCGAGGTTCTCCAGGTCGTGCTCTTCCTTGATCTTCCTCACGTTCCGATAGAGCGAGACCTCCGCCGCGGCGACCGAATCGTGATGGGCTACTCTCGACGACATCGTTCAACCATCCTGCAATACGAGTGCGCGGTGAGCGTCATCGTCCGCTCGCGCGCAACCACCTGCCAATACGTTCGATACCGCTCGCGATCTGCTGGGTCGGAGCGGCGTAGGAGACGCGGATGAAGCCTTCGCCGGCGCTGCCGAAGGCGATACCGGGGATGACGAGGACGCCGGCATCCGTGGCGAGCGTCTTCGCGAATTCGAGCGTCTTGCACGAAGGGACCGGCACGAACGCGTAGAACGCGCCGGCCGGCACATCGATCGCCATGTCGAGCTGTTGCCGGAGCGCATAGAGCGCCGCCTCGCGCTGGTCGCGGAACTGGGCGCGGACGCGCTCGAGCCAATGCGCGTTCCACTCTTCGTGCTCGAGGATTTGCTCCGCGAGCGCCTGCGTGAAGACCGACGCGCATGTCGCGATGTACTGATGCGCCAGAACGATCGTCTCCATCAGCTCCGCGCGGGCGTGAACCCAGCCGAGGCGAAGGCCGGTCATGCCGTGCGACTTCGACATCCCGCCGACGGCGATCACGTTCGGCGACATGCCGCGCATCGAGGCGGGCGGCGAGTCGTACCAGATCTCGCGATAGACCTCATCGCTGACGACGAGCGGCCCGAGGCTCGCGATCTCGCGCAATGACTCTTCGTCGATCACCGCGCCGAGTGGGTTCGACGGTGAGTTGACGACGATCAGCTTCGTTTTCGGCGTCACCGGCAGCTTGCCGACCTTCCAGGTGAACGGTTCGAGCTCGTACGGCACCGGCGTGGCGCCGCAGATCTTCGCCATCGTGGCGTAGACGACGAACCCTGGATTCGGGATGAGCACTTCGTCGCCCGGATTCACGAACGCCTGGAAGATGGCGTAGAGCGCCTCCTCGGTTCCGGCGGTGATGCAGATCTCGTTCGGATCTCCGAGCTTCTTCCGCAGCGACATGTTGCCGGCGTTCGGCGAGTAGTGCCACGACGTCGTCGCGGCGTTGCGCGCGAACTCGCGCAGTGCCTCGTCCGGCTCGAGATTCGGCTCGCCGATGCCGAGGTTGATGCTTTCGCTCGTCGCCAGCGCGTTGATCTGGCGGATGAGCGAAATCTCGATGTTCTCGAAGCGCTCCGCGATCAACGCAACGCGTCCTCGAGAGCGGTCGCCGAGTCGGTCTTCTCATCGCGATACTTCACGATCATCGGCGCGGCGACGTGGAGGGTGTGCTGCTCCGCGAATGCACCTCTCATCGGACGCGAGCCGGGGACGACGACAGCGCCGTAGGGGATCTCGAGCGGATGGTCGGGCGTTCGGCGGTAGATCTGACTGCGCACCAGGTCGTAGACGGGAGTCGAGCCGGTGAGGATGACGCCGGCGCCGATGACGGCGCGGCCGCGCACGATCGTCCCTTCGTAGATGCCGGAGTTGCCGCCGACGACGACGTCGTCCTCGATCACGACCGGCACGTTGCCGACCGGTTCGAGCACGCCCCCGATTTGCGCCGCCGCTGAGAGGTGTACGCGCTTTCCGATCTGCGCGCACGAGCCGACCAGCGCGTGGGAGTCGATCATCGTGTCGTCGTCGACGAAGGCGCCGATGTTCACGTACGCGGGCGGCATCATCACGACACCCTTGCCGATGTACGCGCCGCGGCGAACGGAGGAGCCGCCGGGGACGATGCGCACGCCGTCCTGCGGTTTGAAACGGCGCGCCGGCAACGTGTCTTTGTCGATGAACGAGAGCGACGCTGCCGGGTACTCGGTCACGACTCCGATGCGAAAAGCGGTGAGGATCCCCTGCTTGACCCACGGCTGCGCGGCCCAAACGCCGTCGGCGTCGCGCACCGCGGCGCGAACGGACCCTTTTTCGAGCTCCGTGAGAAAGAGGCCGACGACTTTCAGCGACTCGGTCCGGTCGGTGTTGGGCGTCAGCGCCGCGAGGCGTTCTTCGACGGTGGGCATTACGCGTTCACCTTCTCGAGCACGTCGCACTCCCGCAGAATCGCTTCGAGCTTTTTTCGATTCGCGTCCGTGATCGGGGCCAGCGGCGAACGCACGGTGTCGTTCTCCAGGATTCCCATCATCTTCATCGCCGTCTTCACCGGGATCGGGTTCGACTCGATGAAGTTGCCGGCGAGGAGCGGGAGCAGCCGGGCGTTGATCGTCCGCGCGGTGTTGAAGTCGCCGCGGAGTGCCGAGCTGACGATCTGTTTCATCAGCCGCGGCACTTCGTTGCTCGCGACGGAAACGAGGCCGTCGCCGCCGCACGCGATGAGGGGCAACGTCCACGCGTCGTCGCCCGACAGCACGCCGAATCCCTCCGGGCGGTCGCGCAGGATCGTCTGTATCTGCTCCATGTTCGCCGATGCTTCCTTCACCGCCACGACGTTCGGTATCTCGCGCGCGATCTGCAGCGTCGTCGCGGCGGTCATGTTGACGCCGGTGCGGCCGGGGACGTTGTACATCACCATCGGGAAGCCGCTGGCGCGCTTTTCGACCGCGGCTGCCTGCAGGCCGAAGTGGCGGCGCAGACCGTCGGGCGTCGGTTTGTTGTAATACGGCGTGATCGTCAGGAGGCCGTCGGCGCCGAGGTCGATCGCGATCATCGACAGCTCGATGGCACGGTCGGTCGAGTTGTTGCCGGCGCCGGCGAGCACCGGAACGCGTCCGTTCGCTCGCTTCACGCAGATCTCGACGACGCGCCGGTGCTCTTCCAGCGAGAGCGCCGGGTTCTCCCCGGTCGTGCCGCATGGGACGAGGAAGTCGACGCCTTCCTCGATCTGCCAGTCGACGAAGCGCGCCAGCGCGCTGTCGTCCAACGCGCTGTCTGGTTTGAACGGAGTAACGAGTGCAGTACCCAGGCCGCGGAATTTCATGACATCACCAGCTCATCGAATCGATAGAAACCTTGTTTGCCGCGGATCAGCTCCGCGGCGAGAACGGCGCCGCGCGCGAAGCCGTCGCGTCCGCGCGCGCGATGTGTGATCTCGATCAGGTCGTCCGGCGAGTCGAAGAAGAGCGTGTGCAGGCCGAATTCGCTCCCGACCCGCGATGCGGCGATCGACGGCTCGAGCTTCCCGCCGCTGCCGCCCTTCACTTCGCCGGCAATCTTCAACGCGGTGCCGCTCGGCGCGTCCTTCTTCTGCGCGTGGTGCCGCTCTTCCATCCCCGCGGCGTACTGCGGGAATCGTGCGAAGAGCTCGCCGGCGCGATGCGCCAGCGCGAAGACGACGTTTGCTCCCGGCGAGAAGTTCGACGCGTAAACGCAGCCGATCTTCGCGTCGTCGACGCGCTTCTTCACATCAGCCGCCCGCTCGTTCCATCCCGTCGTTCCGATCACGAGCGGAATGCCGTTCTCGCACGCGACACCGACCGCATGCTCCAGCGCCGAGGCATGCGAGAAATCGATCAGCACCTCGGCGCCCGCGAGCGGCTCGTCGCGATCGACGTCGAAGATCGAGACGACCTCGTGCCCCGCGTCCTTCGCCACCCGCTCCACGGTCTGCCCCATCTTGCCGTAGCCGTGCAGCGCGACCTTCATAAAGCAGTTCCCAGTTGCCGGTGGCCGGTTGCCGGAGGAGCAGTTGTTCCTGATGCGGTCGGTGTCGCACATCTGGCAACCGGCCACTGGCAACCGGCTACTCCTCTCATACGGTCACCGGACTCTCGAAGAGCGCATTGTGGATCGCGCGCACCGCGCCGTCGGCTTCGGCGTCGTCGACGACGATGCTGAGGTTCAGCCCCGACCGTCCGAGCGAGATCATCTTCACGCTGATGCCGTCGAGCGCGCCGAGGATGCGAGCGCCGACGCGGGAGTCGGCCATCAGGTTCTGTCCGACGACTGCGACGATCGACTGGTTGTCGATGAGTTCCACGCTCTCCGCGATCTCGTGAAGCTTTCGCTCGAGCTCGTCCATATTTTGCCGCTCGTCGACGGTGACGGAGACCGAGACCTCGGAGGTCGCGATGAGGTCGACCGAGATGCGCAGGTTCTCGAATACGTTGAAGAGCCGCGCGAGGAAACCGTGCGCGCCGAGCATCTTGTTCGACGTGACGTGCACCATCGTGACGTTGCGTTTCCGGGCGATGGACCGAGGACCAGCTGAGCCAGTTTCGTTTTGATTGACCGCGCGCGTGATGAGCGTTCCTGGCGACGACGGATTGTGCGTGTTGAGCACGCGCACCGGGATGTTCGCCGTCATCGCCGGCTCGAGGGTGCGCGGATGCAGCTTCGCGCCGAACTGCGCCAGCTCCGCCGCCTCGTCGAACGAGATGTGATCGATGACGTGCGCGCCGGGAACGAGCCGTGGATCGCATGTGAGCAACCCGTCGACGTCCGTCCAGATCTGTACTTCTTCCGCTCCGACCGCCGCCGCGACGATGGCGGCGCTGTAGTCGGAGCCGTTGCGCCCGAGGGTCGTCGTCGCGCCGGCAGGGGTGCGGCCGATGAAGCCGCCCATCACCGGAATGTGGCCTCGCTCGACGATCGGAACCAGCGCTGTCTTCGCCGCGGCGGTCGTCGCCGCCATGTCCGGCGTCGCACCTCCGAAGCGGTCATCAGTGATGACGACGTCCTCGGAATGGACATGCTCGGCCGGGAGCGCGCGCATCATCATCGTGTAGGCGAAGAGGACCGATGAGAGCTTCTCGCCGATCGAGACCACTTTGTCGCTCGCGCGCGGCGTGATCTCGCCGAGGAGCGCGATGCCGCGGAGGATCGTGTCGATCTCATCGATCTGCCGGTCGAGTTGTTTGATGAACGCCTCGAAGAAGTCGAACTTCTGCTGCACGAGCCGCATCGCGACGTCTTCGTGCCGCTGACGGACCGCGCGGATGATCTCCGCTACCCGTTCCGGCTTCTGCTCCCGCGCCGCTTCGCTCGCCGCCGCGAGGTCGTTGGTCACGCCCGCGAGCGCCGAAACGACCACGATCGGATCGAGGTGGCGGCGTTCGGAGACAATGTCGATCGCCTCGGCCACGCGGTCAGCGTTTCCGACGGATGTCCCGCCGAACTTGATGACGATCACAGCAGGCCCTTCGCTTCGAGCAGCTCGGCGTTGAGCAACGCGGCCCCGGCGGCGCCGCGGATGGTGTTGTGGACGAGCGCGACCATGCGAAGGTCGAGGAGGGGGCACGGCCGGAGGCGCCCGATTGAGACGCTCATTCCGCCTTCGCGATCGCGGTCGAGGCGCGGCTGCGGGCGGTCGGGGAGATCGATGTAGTGAATCGGCTTTACGGGCGCCGAGGGAAGCTTCAGCCGCTGCGGCTCGCCAGTGAACGACTCGAGCGCCTCGCGGATGTCACTCAATGGGGCGGAGGCGCCCTCGCCGCCGCGATTTCTCAGCGACAACGAAATCGTCATCAGATGCCCATCGATCGTCGGCACCCGGTTCGTCTGCGCGGAAATCCGCATCGGCGCGAATTCGAACGACTCGCCGTTCCAGCGGCCGAGGATCTTGCGCGGCTCGCTCTCGATCTTCTCTTCCTCGCCGCTGATGTAGGGGATCACGTTGTCGAGGATCGCCAGCGACGAGACGCCGTTGTAGCCTGCGCCGGAGACCGCCTGCATCGTCGTGACGTGAAGCTGATCGATCCCCCATCGAAGCTCGATCGGCGCGATCGCGAGCGCCAAGCCCATCGTCGAGCAATTGGAGTTCGTGATGATGTATCCCCGTCCGCCGCGGCGGCGGCGCTGATGCTCGATGGCGCCGATGTGATCGGCGTTGATCTCCGGCAGCATCAGCGGGACGTCGGCATCCATCCGGTGGTTCTTCGAGTTCGACACCACGACGGCGCCGCGGTTCGCGTATGCGTCTTCCGCTTCGCCGGCGACCGAGGAGTCGAGCCCGGAGAAGAGGAGCGTCGATTCCAGATCGCCGCTGAGGCGCTTCACCGTCAGGCCCGCGGCGGCGTCGGGGAGGAGTGTGTCGAGGCGCCAGTCGGCCGCGTCGCCATAGAGCTTGCCCGCGCTCCGCTCCGAGGCCACGACCTCGTGGAGCCGGAACCAGGGGTGGTGCTCGAGGAGTTGCACGAACCGCTGGCCGACCGACCCGGTCGCGCCGAGGACGGCGACGGGGATGCGGTCACGCCGCGTTTGCGCCTGTGGCGGCTCCGATGTCAGCGTGGCGGTCATGCAAAGTTGATTCTAAAGCGAAGAGTGCGCCTGCCAGGGCGATGTGAACGACACGCAATGCGATGAGGTGCCCGGCGAGCGGTCCGACGCCGATTCCGGCGAGATGGGCGGTGAACGGTGCGTGCAGCGGCCCCCACGTGAAGAGGACGTTCTTTCCCGCCGGCGACGTGACTCCGGCGTAGTCGTGAAAGAGCGCGCCCTCGGTGATCACGACGTCCCACGCGATGAACCAGACGGCGGCCATTCGCGCGTGCTTTGCGAAGAGACAAATCGCGAGCGGCGCGAGGGCATACCAGTACCACCCCTCTTTGCCGCCGAGCGGGAGCGCGAGCCCGGCGGCGCGGGCCTGACGGACGAACGCCCCGGCGTTGACCGCCTGCGCCAGGGCAAAGGCGCCGAGCGCGAACGCGGCGGCGACAAAGTAGGGCGACTTACGCGCTCGAGCAATCGCTATCAGCGGAAGGACGTAGAGCAGCATCGCGAGCGGCCGCAGCGCGTCGGCGTGTTGCCCGCTCGTCCAGATCAGCGATGCGATCGTGATCTTCGCCATCTGAGCCCACGCGATCGGTACCGCCGCGCCGTGATGCGCCGGTGCGTCGAAGCCGAAGTCGCCGAAGGCGTTGTGGGTGTGCGCCGAGAGGTAATGCATCGTCAGCAACGCGCTCATCGCGCATGCACCGACGACGATCACGATGCGCGTATACGACCCTCGCTGGATCCGCCAGAAGACGACCGCCACGATCGCGATCGGCCACACGTAGAGCTTCGTCGCGATCGCGAGCGCCCATAGGAGCGCTTCGAGAACTGTGATTAAGGGGAGCGGACGTCTCGTCCGCTCATGCGCGGCGATAGCGGCGCCGTCGCGCGGCCGAGCGGACGATACGTCCGCTTCCCTTTGAGAGGCGCTAACCGCGATGGCGCACGCGGCGAGCGCACAGGCCATCGCGTCGTTGCTCGCGCGGATGACCAACGTGATCCACGTCGGCATCGACGCGAT
Source organism: Thermoanaerobaculia bacterium (assembly GCA_036488085.1). Lineage (GTDB taxonomy): Bacteria > Acidobacteriota > Thermoanaerobaculia > Gp7-AA8 > Gp7-AA8 > DASXHZ01. The sequence goes on along the minus strand of DASXHZ010000029.1, from coordinate 124,553 downwards.
GAGCACGGCGACAACGACGCCGCGCGCGCCAAAGTAGCGATGCCCGACCGACGCCGCCGCGAGAATGACGATCAGCGCGAAGAGCGCGGACAGGAGCCGCAGCCGCCGCAACTCCTCCACGGCGCTTCCGCCCGCGAGCCGCGCGGCGACCGCGTAGTAGAGCGGCGGCTGCTGTGCCTCGTAGTTCGCGCTCTCATACGGCGCGAGGTCGCGGGGCGCGAAGGCGCGATCGGTAACCGGCTGCACCACCTGCGGCCAGCGCTCCCGCATCTCACCAAACGCCGGCAACTCCTCGCCCCGAATCGAACGTGCGATGTACGGCGGCATCGAGCGTTCGGAGATGTTCGGCTGCCGCCCCTCCCGCGCCACGAACGCGACGCGTGCCACGTGCCACGCCTCATCGAGTCCCGCATAGGGCGGCATCGCCGCCACCGCGAGCAGCAACCGCGCCCCCGCCGCGACGATCAGCAGCGCGTACAGCGCGCGCATTCGCATGACGGCACTATCATCGCCGAATGCCGTTCATCCGTCGTCCTGATGATCAAGAGCCGCCGCTCGCCGTCGAGCAGGCGCAGCAGCGTGTTCTGGAGTTGGTGACACCACTCGGCACCGAGCGCGTGGCGCTCGATGACTCGTTGCACCGCGTCCTGGCCGACGACGTCGTTGCGACCCGCGACGTGCCGGAGCGGGACAACTCCGCGATGGATGGATATGCGCTCATGGCGGAAGACACGCCCGGTACTCTGCGTGTCATCGAGGACATTCCGGCCGGAAGCGTTCCGCAACGACGCGTCGAGCGCGGCACGGCGGCGCGGATCATGACCGGTGCGCTGGTCCCTGAAGGCGCGGATGCCATCGCGCAGGTCGAGCTCACCGACGCCGGCAGCGAAACCGTTCGCATCAATCAGCAGGTCGCGCCAGGAACGCACGTCCGGCGCCGCGGCGACGACATGCATGCCGGCGACACCGTGATCGTGCGCGGTACGCGGATCGGTGCCGCCGAGATCGGCGTGCTCGCCAGCCTGCAGCACGCCACCGTGAATGTCGCGCGCAAGCCGTCGATCGCGATCCTCGCCACCGGCGACGAGATCGTCGACGTCGACGCGCCGCGGCGCCCCGGCGGCATCGTCAACTCCAACTCCTACGCCCTCGCCGCGCTCGCGCGGGAAGCGGGCGGCGAGCCGCAACCCCGCGGCATCGTTGCCGACAGCCGCGAGGCGACCGTCGCCGCGCTTCGCTCCGCGCTCGACTGCGACTTCCTCATCACCTCGGGCGGCGTCTCCGCAGGCGCCTATGACTTCGTGAAAGACGCGCTTGCGGAGCTCGGCGCGGAGACGCGCGTATGGCGGGTGGCGATGAAGCCGGGGAAGCCGTTGGTGGTTTCCAGGTTGGCGGGTGGCCAGGTGGCCTTCGGGTTGCCGGGCAATCCCGTCTCCTGCATGGTCGCGTTTGTTCTCTTTGTTGCGCCGGCCATCCGCAAAGCGACCGGTCGGACGTGCGATCTCTTTCCGCCGGTCGTCGCCATGCGGATGGAAGCGCCCCTTCGCGCGCCCGGAGATCGCCGCTCATACCTGCGCGTTCGCGTCGTCGCGCGCGACGGTGAGCTGGTCGCGAGTCCGATGAAGGCCCAGGGATCGCACGTCTCGACGTCGATGCTCGGCGCGAACGGACTCGCAATCGTCGAGCGCGGCGTCACTCGAATCGAAGCGGGCGAACGCGCGCCGGTGTTACTAATTGGGAACGCGTTCAACGGTATGTAGCGTGCAGACGTAACTCGACTGGATGCGCGAAAGCCCGGTCGCCATCGTCTGCGGTTACGACCGCTTTTCCGATCTGCATCTGTATGCGGAACAGGTCGCGTCTGAAATTGCGGCCGCACGCGTCGATCGCATCATCGTCACCGGCGGTTTCACGAACCGCGACTCGTACCACTCGGAAGCGTGGATCATGGCGGGCGTCCTCGCCGCGAAGCTCCCGCACGCCGTCGTCGTCCTCGAAGAGTGGGCGATGACGACCGTCGACAACCTCGTGTTCAGCCGCACCATCGCGCTCGAACGCTTTGCGGCGGCCTCGTTCGTCGTCTTCTGCGACCACGCTCATCGCGTCAAGGCCGCCGTCCTCACGCGCATCATCCTCGGCGCGAACGCGCGCGTGCGCTCGATTCCGCGTGTCGTCTCGTGGTCGACCCTCTTACTCGAGCCGGTGTCGATCGTCTGTGAATCGATCTGCGCCATCGCGCCACCGCTGCGCAAACTTCTCAGCCGCGTCGCAGCGTGGTCGAAAGGCGTAGCGGCCCAGCCTACGGCGTCTTTCGCACGTCGCTGACCCAGAAGCTGTCGTCGACGACGTGCAGCGTCGCGCGAACCTTCGAGCCGTCCGGCGGAAGCTGCTCCACCTTCGCGCCGCGCACGCTGTAGTCCATCGTCATCGCCTCCATGAAGCCCTTGATCGCTTCGTGGTCGATGGTCAGCGTGTTCTCCGCGCGGTCCCGCGAGACGATCTTTCCGCGCAGGTCGTACGTCTTCTGTCCCGCGACGTCGACCGGCTTAGGCGTCCCTGATTTTCCGCACGCCACGATGGACAGCGCGACGATTGCGATGAGGAGCGGTTTCACCGGGCGCGGATTATAGAATCGCGCCACAGCAGGAGGGTCCCCATGCTTCCGGACAAGACGTTCGAGGGCCGCACCGGCATCATCACCGGCGGCGGCACAGGTATCGGCTTTGGGATGGCGCGCAAGCTCGTCTCCCTCGGCGCCACAGTGGTCATCGCGTCGCGCAGCGAGGAACACCTTGCTCCGGCGGTCGAGACGCTGCGGAGCGAGAGCGGCCGCGCGGACGCCGCGCACTACATCGCCCTCGACGTTCGCGACGCCGAGGCTGTGGAAGCGATGGCGGCGAGAGTCGAGAGCGAGCACGGGAAGATCGACTTCCTCGTCAACAACGCGGCGGGCAACTTCATCTCGCCGGCCGATCAGTTGACGGTCAACGGCTGGAACACCGTCATCAACATCGTCCTGAACGGAACGTTCTACTGCACGAGCGCGGTCGGCAAGCGGATGATCGCGAAGAAGAGCGGATCGATCCTCAACGTGATCGCGAACTACGCCTGGACCGGCGCGCCGGGCGTCGTCCACTCCGCGAGCGCGAAGGCCGGTGTACTCGCGATGACGCAGACGCTCGCGGTGGAGTGGGCGCGCCACAAGATTCGCGTCAACGCCATCGCCCCGGGCCCGGTGCACACCGAGGGGGCGTCGAAGCGGCTGTTCCCGAACGAGATGATCGAGGAGGGAGTGCGCCGCACCATCCCTCTACGCCGCTTCGCGTCGCTCGAAGAAGTCGCGAATGCCGCATCGTATCTTCTGAGCGACTACGCCTCGTACGTCACCGGCGAAGCCTTCGTGATCGACGGCGGCCAGTGGCTCAGCGGCGCCGACTATTGGGGCCGTATTCAGCAGATGGCTCCGAAAACCTAGGACGGGCTTCAGCCCGTCTCACTCCTGTGACGAAGCCTCTTGATCCAGACGCTTCACCCCGCGCAGAACGGGCCGTGGAGATTCTCATGGGAGCGATTCTTTCGCTCCTCGCTTTGATCTTCGGGTTCGGGGGGCTGGTGTTCCTCGGAATCGGCCTCTTTGGGGATCCCGCGGATCGTAAGGATTGGGTGCTATGGACTGCGATCCCGGCTATCTTCCTGGTGGCGTTCTGGGGCGTCTCCACCGGATGGCGGCTGATCACCGGCTGCGCGCGGCGCGGTGGTGGCCTGCTCTCGCCGGCCGCCCTCGTCTTGTTCGGAGTGGGGTGTGTCGCCGCCAGCATCGCCGGAGTCGTGATTTCGCGGCGTATATGGCTCGGATGGGTCAGGCTGCTGCCGATCGCGCTCCTCTGCTTCGGGCTGGCGAGCGCTCGATGGCACGCTGAGAAGAAAGCGAAGGCGAGGGAACTTCGCCGAAGTCCTTTCCGCGGCCTCCTACGTTGACAGGTCGATGATCCAGAGGCCGAAGTCTTCGTTGTAGACACGGTTCACCGGTGTATCGAAGACCGTGATGGAGACTTCAACCGACGCGCGCACGGTCAAGGAAACGGCGTGGCCGGCGACGAGTCCTCCCGGCCCGGTCATCACGGAATGCGCATGGATGCGCGGTCCTTCGGAGTTCGACGTGATGTTCCCGAGAAACGAGACGAGCTCGAACTGCCCCGTTGCGGTGTACTTTTCGACGGCCTTCGTGTCGTCGCTCCACCACGCCAGAGTCGCGGACGAGACCGAGCCGATTGCCTGCAGGCGTCCAGACTTGATGTTGTTTGTCGCGGCGAACTCGTTGAGCGCAGCGATCAACTCGACGTCGGGCTCTGTGAAGACCAGGAGGTACTCGTTGCCGGAGAGTTGTCTGGATTGCATCGGCTCACGATACACCTTCGACCTGGGCGCGCCTGCGAGCGCGCCCAGGTCCGTTTCTTTTCCGGTTATTGCCGCGGAGGCGGACTGCGTCTTCTTCCGCCGCGCGAGAGCCTTCAGCGCTTGATCTCCTCGACCTGCGGCAGTAGATCGGCATTCGCCGGATCTTTGACGAGCTGCGCTCCGAACGAGTACGCCTGGGCTCCGATGAATGCGAGCCGCTCCCGGCGAACGACGCTCGCGCTCTCGAGCGCCTTCAAGAACGTGCGCAGCTCGTCCGCGGCGGCGTCCCAGCCGATCGCCTCGACCTGCAACCGCCGGACTTGATCGAGCGGCTGCCCGACCGCGTCGGCGATGGTCGCCGACGTCCCGATCACGTTGATCGAAGCCTCGACGATGTGCGGCGGCTGTCTCCGCGTGCGCGCCTTCAGCAATGCGCGCTGCTCTTTCGACAGCGGCGTCGCCTCCTCGACCTGCGACTTGAGGGCGCGCAGTTGCTCGGTCAATCACCCTCTCCCTGCGGGAGAGCGTGGCGGAGCGCAGCGACGCCGGGTGAGGGGCGTGCATCTCGCGCAAACGTGGCGCCAACCCCGTCGAACGAGCGCGCATCCCACCCCGACGCGGAAGTGCCTCACCCGAATGAACCTACGCCCCGCCCCGCCGCCGAACTTGTCGCAGTGCGTCGTCGCCACGCCGCAACGCGTCGTCGTCCGCGTCGCACTGCGACGTCGCCGCGCCGCAGGCCGTCGTCGTCCACGCCGCATCGCGTCGTCGCGACGACGCAACCCGTCGCTGCCCTCGTCGCAATGCGTCGCCGGCTGGATCATGGTGCGGCGTCGCCCCATCGGATCGTGCCGGCGGATGCATCAACCTGTGCCGTCGCGGCATTCGACTGCGCCGCTACGGCGTTCGGACGCGAAATCGCGTTCCCGCACTGCGCCGCCGGATCGCTCAACGATGGGACGCCCGTGACGATTGAACGCTCTCCATCGGTCGTGGAAAGATTCGCCCAATACAGAGTCGGGCGTCACTGGGCTAACGCAAAATGAAGATGATCTGCTTCGCACTCGTCTGGCTCGCGGGCTGTTTGGCGTCACTGCGAGAAGGCAAAACGAAGACGATCGGCGTCGTACTCGTCTGGCTTGCAGGCTGGACGTGGGCCCTTGTCGCGGGCATTGGCGGCCTGGCGCTCCTCATTCACGAAGGGCCGCTTCCCGTCACCAACGGATGGTTCGCGATGTTCTCCGGCATTGCCGCCTGCCCTCTAACCGCGACGCTGCTCCAGAAACAGCCGGCCTCTCCGTTCCGGGCTGGGCTCAGTTCGCGGTCGCGCTTCTAATCATCCTCGCGGGGCGGGTCGCTGTGGTGCTTGTCCTCCATCGGCCCTTCTTGCCGCAATGACACACGCTTCGTTCGAGGAAATTGGCGTGGCGGCCGCATGGGCGCTGCGAGCTGCTTCGAATGGTGCTTGCTGGTGCGGTCAGTTCCTGAATTAACTCAGAAACCGCATGGCCAACGAGCCGGTTCCGGCCGAACGGGCGGCGCCGTTCGCCGCGCAACCCTCGCAACCAGTCTGTCCCACGCTGCTAAGAGGCCGGCGACGCTGCCGATTACAAGATCACAGCGTAAGCTGTCCGAATGCCGGGAAGGTGGGAGAGGGTGGCGTAGAGTCGAATACAGAGTTGGCCAGACGCACGTGGCGGCGACATGAAAAGCATCTTGCTCACTTTCCTACTCGCAATCGGAGCCGCTCGCTCGATCAAAGACGTCGATCTCGAAAACTTCACGTATCCAAGTTTCGCCGGTCTCCGGTCCGTACCGCTAAGGAATGGTGAATACTGCTCGCCTCCCGGGCGCGATGTCTGCGTTGGTCTGGGCCCTATCGCCTTCGGGGACCTCACCGGCGACGGCGATCCTGAAGTGGCGATAGTTCTGGCCGCGGTCTTCAGGCTAGGCAACGGGTCGCACTCAGCAGGCTTTGTTTATCAAATGCGTGACGGTCAGCCGCAATTGATCGGCCGATTTGCCGGCGGGGATCGAGGCAATGGAAGCATCGGCCGCATCCAAATTGCGCATCGGCATCTGTATGTGACGCGTGCGCACGCCAGTTGCGCAGCATGCGACGACGGTTCCGAGAAAGACGCCTTCGCGTGGAACGGCCGTCACCTCGAGCTGATCTCGAGCGAGGTCTTGCCAGCATCCCGCGTTCAACCCTGATCTTCGGCGTAACTGAAACGGGCCGACCGCCGCCTTTGGTTCCATCAACCCATCTCGCCATCCGCTCTTGAGCATCCCGCCGGCTAACCTTTCGCTGCGCCGCCCGCTTTGCAAATCCCCGCGTCAGGTGTTGGCCCGTGAAGGCCGCTTGGCGGCTGAGCGAAAGGTCGTTGGGCCGACTGACATGATCGTGCGAGAATGCCGCAGATATCTCGACGTTCCTCCGATATTGGCATGGCCACACTTACGCTTTGTCGTTGTTGCAAGGCTCGCATTAGCGACGAGGCCGCAACGTGTCCTGCATGTGGACAGCCGGAACCTGCACGCGGCGCACCCTGGGAAGCATGGCACGCGGAGGCCAGAGCGCTGACCGCCGCAGGCAAGAAGATCAACGCCATCAAATTGGTGCGCGAGAAGACCGGCTTGGGCCTTAAAGAAGCCAAAGATCTTGTGGAGTCGTGGTGAGCACAACAGACGGCAAACGCGGTGGTGCTGCGTTACGGTTCCGAGCCGCCGTTGTCTACACGCCGCAACTCAGCCCGCCCCCACGTCATTTCGCGGTCAGGTAGTCGACCGCCACGTGCGACATCGCGCGAATCCCGAGCGGTAGCCCCGACTCATCGACGTAGAACAGCGGCGAGTGGTTCGATGCGGCCTCCTCGGCGGTCTGGTTCGTAGGCCGCGTTCCGAGCCAGAAGAAGAGGCCGGGCACTTTCTCCTGGTAGAACGAAAAGTCCTCGGCGCCGAGGGTTGGGTTCACGATTGAAACGTTCTTCGCGCCGGCGATGCGCTCGAGGGTTGGGACCATCTTCTGCGTGAGCGCCGGGTCGTTGTAGGTGATCGGGTAGCCGGTCGTGATCGCCACGTCCGCCGTTGCGCCGCCGGCCTTCGCGATGTCCTCGGCGGTCCGTTTGATGCGCGCGTGGATGTCCTCGCGCATCTTCTCGTCGAGCGAGCGGATGGTGCCGAGCATCTCGACGGTGTCGGGGATGATGTTGTTTCGGACGCCGCCTTTGATCGCGCCGACGGTCACGATCGACGGGGCGAGCGAGACGTCGAGCTGGCGCGACGGGATGGTCTGTAGTCCGAGGACGATCTGCGACGCCACGACGATCGGATCGACGCCGAGCCAGGGATACGCGCCGTGGGTCTGCTTGCCGTGGACGACGATCTTGAACGAGTCGACCGCCGCTAGCTCCGCGCCGGAGCGGTAGGCGATCGTCTGCACCGGATATCGCGAGGTGACGTGGAGGCCGAAGACGGCGCCGACTTTCGGATTGTCGAGCGCCCCCTCCTTGACCATCAGCGCGGCGCCGCCTTCCTCCCCCTCGGGCGCGCCTTCTTCTGCCGGCTGGAAGAGGAAGACGACGGTGCCGGGAAGCTCGTTCTTGATTCCGGCGAGCACCTCGGCGACGCCGAGGAGGATCGCGACGTGCGCGTCGTGTCCGCAGGCATGCATGACGCCGACGTCCTGCCCGTTGAACTGCGTGCGAACGGTCGACTTGAACGGCAGGTCGACCTGCTCGACGACGGGGAGGGCGTCCATGTCGGCGCGCAGCGCGACGACACGGCCCGGCTTTCCGCCGTGGAGGATGCCGACGACGCCGGTGTGCGCGATCGGCGTCTTCACCTCGATGCCGAGCGATTTCAGCTTGTCGGCGACGAGCTTGGACGTGCGGAACTCGCGGTTGCCGAGCTCCGGATGCTGGTGGATGTCGCGCCGGCAGGCGATGACGGAGGACTCGACGTGCGCCGCCGCGGTGTCGATGCGTTTATCCAGATCAGGGGTGGCAGCGGAGAGGGTAGCGGTCATGAGGGTGACGACTCCAATCGCAAGCGGGCGGATCATCGCCGCGATTTTAGTCGCGAACCACCGCCGTCCGCAGCGCCTCGGCCTTTGCGATCAGCTCACTGAACCACTCGACGAAGTGCGCCTCGCCCTTCTCCTCGGCGACGCCCCGTGTCTGCGTCGCCATGGCGATGAACTGGTCGATGTACGTGCGGAGATCGTCGGAACCGCCGAACGCCACGATCGTCGACGCCTGGTTCTCGATCGCCCTCAGCGCCTGCAACGCCTGCGCGTACTCGTTGCCGAGCCACTCGAACGTCTCGCGCGGGTCGTCGGTCATCGTCAGTCGAACGTGCCGATTCTAAGCCACGGGATTGCTACTGAAGCGGCGTAACATTCGAGCGACGAACAACCGATGCGCGTGATCCGTCCTGAATTCCTGATCGCTCCGTCGCTCACCGGCTCGGCTCGCACGCAGAAGAGAGTGGCCCGCGCCGCGCAACTTCTGGAAGAGGCGCAACTGGATCGCACGTTGCTCGACGACTTGGTGCGGCGCTATCACGTCCGCTTACCCTCATGACGACACAAGTCTCTGAGCTGATGGAGCGGCTTCGCGCTGGAAAACAGAGCTTGCGTGCTGAGCGCATCGCGATGAGCAATCCGGAGAAGGTCCGTTAGGTGATCGAGCTACAGAAGGCAACACTTCCAATGATCCGTCGCCGGCGTCAGCTCGCATCCTGGGAAGGCGTCTGGCCGCTCACAGACGGCTGAGCCGGTACAGACCTCGGCGACTTCGATCGACGTGACGAGCACTTCGTTCGAATAGCATGTTGCTTCGAACGAAGCGCATGTCGCTTCGATCGCATTGCACGTCGCTTCGATCGAAGCGCATTGCACTTCGATCGAACAGCAAGTCACTTCGATCGAAGTGCGCGTGACTTCGATCGAAGTGGGGTAGCACATCCATGGATGTGACATGCGCTTCATTCGAAGTGCACTGCACCTCGATCGAACAGCAGTGCACTTCGATCGAAGTGCATGTTGCATCCTTGGATGCAGCAGTTCAGCAGTTCCCTAAGTTACTGGGCCATCGCGCTCAACTCATCGATCGTGCGTACCACCCCCGCACGGACAACGTACTTTGCTTTCCTGAAGTTAGCCACGTCCTTCGACGGATCGGCGGAGAGGATGACGAGATCGGCGTCTTTCCCTTTTTCGATGGTTCCAACCCGCGCGTCTAGGCCCATCGCTCGGGAGGCGATGAGGGTCGATGAGGTGATGACCTCCAGTGGGGACATGCCATCCGCCTGCATCTGGTCCATTTCACGGTAAATCGCGGCGCCGTGGAGGGTGAGGGGGTTGCCGGCGTCGGTGCCGGTGGCGATCGGGATTCCGGCCGCCAGGAGGCGCTTCAGGTTCGCCGCCATGATCTTGGCGGTGTTCGCGGAGCGTGCTTGGGCGCGGGCGACGTTGTAGCCCGACGCCAGCTTCGGATCGACGTTCGCGGTCTCGTTCAGCTTCGCGATCGTCGACTTGTCGACGCAGTGGTTCGGATCGTCGATGACCGGCGGCTTGCGGTCGACGACCGACTCGTGCATTCGCATGTAACCGTCGAGGACCGTGAGCGTCGGGATGAGGATCGTGCCGTTCCGCCTCGCGAGCGTGATGAACTCGTCGTCGATCGGCTTGTCCTCGACGCTGTGCACGAGCACCTTGGCCCCGGCGCGCAGCGCCGCCTTCGCCTCATCGAGCCCGGTGGCGTGGACGATCAGCGGGACGCCGTGCGCCTTTGCGGCAGCACCGGCGGCGGCCACCGCCGGCTCCGATTTTCCGACCGGCAGATCGCGACTGACGATGTACCAGACCTTGATCGCCCGCGCGCCCTGCGATGTCAGGTAGTCGACGCCCGCCTTCGCGCTCGCCTCGTCCGTTAGATGAATGAATTGCCGTTCGCCGGGAAGATTCGGCCAATGATCGAGCGTCGAGAGCAGCGGGCCGGCCGCATGGATGTTCGGCGCCATCGTGTCGGTCGCGAAGCGCTCTTCGAGCTTCAGCGTCCACGGATAGCCGCCGACGTCGAATACCGATGTCACGCCGGAGCAGATGTACGACTTCGCGAACCGCTCCGGATTCGTCTTCAGCTCGGCCTCCGTCCGGTCGTAAGGATGCGCGGCGCGGAGGTCGAGGGCGTCGGGGCGTCCGTCCGCCCAGCCGGTCTGCGAGAAATGGACGTGCGCGTCGATGAGTCCCGGCGTGACGAACATACCGCGTGCGTCGATGGTCGTGACGCCCTCCGGAATCGGGCAGCCGATGCAGTCGATCTTCCCGTCGCGCAGCACGATCGTCGTGTCCGGCATCGGCGCGCCGCCGCGGCCGTCGATGACCGTCGCGCCGGCGATCGCGCGCGGCGGTGCCGGCGTTCCGAGCGGCGCATCGACGGCTCCCGTCACCGCGATCTTCCAATCGTCGTTCGTCTTCACGAAGAGCCGCTCGCTGATCCCGCTGTGCTCTTCGGCGCCGTACCGAACGCGATACCGGTACGTCCCGTACACCACGCCGGGCTGCACGCTGACGAGGTGCAGATCCGATGCGTCGAAGGTGTCCGGCCAGTTCGCGCCGGCGCCTTTCGCGAAGTCGTCGTAGCCGGTGATGAAGCCGAGCGCCCCGCCGCGGGCCAGCGAGGCGGAGTGCAGGTACGAGTTGAGGTACGCGTCGCGATCCCGCGTCCGGATGGCGTTCAGGTTCCGCTCGAAGAGCGTGCGCGCCGCCGCAATGTCGCCATCGTCAGCGAACAACGGAAGAGCGCACAGGACGATGATGAGCACACGGACGATTCGCATGCACCGGATTATGCAAGAGATAGTGGAGCGCAGACATTCTTGTCTGCGCCGAGGAGGCTTCTCATGGATATCCAATGGACTGATGACGTCGATCGCGCCCTGGCGGAGGCGAAGCAGAGCGGCAAGCCGCTGCTGCTCGACTTCACCGCGGCACCGATGTGAGGGGGATGCGCTCGGCTGGAAGCCGAGGTGTATCCGGAACCCCGTGTCACCGAATTCGTCTCGAAGAACTTCATCCCGGTACGGCTGCACGTGAAGACCCATCCGGAGGCGATGGGCCGCTTCGGCGCTGACTGGACGCCGACGGTCATGCTGCTCGACTCGAACGGCCAGGAGCGCCATCGCACCGAAGGGTTTCTCCCCGCCGACGACTTCCTCGCGCAGCTTGAGCTCGGCCTCGGTCACGTTTACTTCAAGACCGGGAAGTTTGGCGAGGCGGGGAAGCAGTTCCAGAGTGTCGTCGACAAATTGCCGAACACGACCTCGGCCGCCGAGGCGCAATATTGGGCCGGCGTGTCAAAGTACAAGGGCGGCGATGCGAGTGCACTCCCGGCGACCGCCGCGGCGTTCAAACAACGCTACAGCGACACCGACTGGGCGAAGAAGGCGTCGATCTGGGGATGACGGCTTGCGGGTAGGAATCATCAGCGACACGCATGGCGTCTTGCATGCGCGCGTGCCGGAAGTGTTCGCCGGTGTGGATCAAATCATCCATGCCGGCGACATTGGCGGCGAAGAGATCCTGCTCGCGCTGCGGCGCATCGCTCCGGTGACGCATGTCGAAGGGAACGTCGACGACGGCAGCGGCTACAACGTCGCGCGTGTCACGCTTGACGACGTTCGCTTCCTCGTCACGCACATCCTGCCGCGGCCGTCGGATCCCGAGGCGCACGTGAGGAAGGCGCTGAAACGCGAGCCGGCGGACGTCGTCGTGTTCGGCCACAGCCACCTCCCGCATGACGAGATCGTCGTCGGCATCCGCTACTTCAATCCCGCGAGCGCGGGGCCGCGGCGGTTCGATTACCCGACGTCGGTCGGCATCTTCGAAAACGGCGACGCGTTCCACGTGCCGCTCGACGACCGCTCCGTCGACGCGCTGAAGACTCGAATGAATCAGATGAGATAGGCGCAGACATTCCTGTCTGCGCCGGTTGCGCTCTGATACATTCGCCCGCCCATGCCGTTCCTCGAAGCGCGGTCGTTGTCGAAGACCTATCGCAGCGCCGAAGTGCCGGTGCAGGTGTTCGACGGTATCGATCTCGACGCCGAGCGCGGGGAGATGCTGGCGATCGTCGGTCCGTCCGGCATCGGCAAGTCGACGCTCCTGCACCTCCTCGGCGGACTCGATAGGCCCGACCGCGGCACCGTGCGCGTCTCGGATCGCGAGCTGACTTCGATGACCAACGACGAGATGGCGCGATTCAGAAATCGAAACGTCGGATTCGTTTTTCAGTTTCACCACCTCCTGCCGGAGTTCAGCGCGCTCGAGAACGTCGCGATGCCCGGATGGATCGGGAAGATGCCGCGCGACGAGGCGCTCGGCAAGGGCGCGGCGCTCCTCGCGGAGCTTGGCCTCGAGCCGCGTTCGAAGCACTTCCCGAATCAACTCTCCGGCGGCGAACAACAGCGGGTCGCAATCGCTCGCGCCCTCCTCACGGATCCCATCCTCTTCCTCGCCGACGAGCCGACCGGAAACCTCGATCTGGAGACCAGCGAGCGAGTGTTTGACCTGATGCGCGAGTGCCACCGGAAGCGGGGACTGACTTCAGTCATTGTCACCCACAATCCGGAGCTGGCCGCGCGGTGCGATCGCGTCTTCGAGATGAAGCCGTACACCGTATCGTAACCGCACGCCCGAGGTCGGCGCGCCGTTCGCAATCAAGAATTGCTGGATGGGAGGGTTACACTAGGTCCAAGGTCATGTTCGAAAAATACAATGAGAAGGCTCGCCGCGCTCTCTTCTTCGCCCGATACGAAGCATCGAAGCTCGGCTCGCGTGTCATCGAATCCGAGCACATCCTTCTCGGCGTCCTCCGCGAGGGGGAAGAGATCATCAAGGAGATTTTCTCCCGCTTCAACGTGAAGCCAGAACAGATCCGCCGCGAAGTCGAAGGCGACCGCCTCTTCGTCGACCGTATCTCCTCCTCGGCCGAGCTCCCCCTCTCCGAAGAATCGAAAAAGATCCTCGCCTACGCCGCGCACGAGGCGGAGTCGATGCTCCACCAGTACGTCGGGACGGAGCATCTCCTCATCGGCATCCTCCGCGTCGAATCGTCCACCGCGGCGCGCATCCTGACCTCGAAAGGGCTCAATGTTTACGGCGTCCGCGAAGAGACGATCTCGATCCTGAAGGAGCGCGAGGCCGACAAGCAGAAGAAAGAGCTCCCGTTCCTCGCCGAGTATGCGCGCGACCTCACCGCGATGGCGCACTCGCAGCAGTTCGATCCGCTCATCGGCCGCGAGAAGGAAGTGGAGCGGATCATCCAGATCCTCTCCCGCCGCACGAAGAACAATCCGATCCTCCTCGGCGAGCCGGGCGTCGGCAAGACCGCGATCGTCGAAGGCCTCGCGCAACGCATCGTCGACGGCAACGTGCCGCTCTTCATCGCGAACAAGCGGATCCTCTCGCTCGATCTCTCGCTCATCGTCGCCGGGACGAAGTACCGCGGCCAGTTCGAGGAGCGGCTCAAAGGCATCATCAAAGAGCTCAAAGAGAACCCCGACATCATCATCTTCATCGATGAGATCCACTCGCTGATTGGCGCGGGTTCAGCCGAGGGTTCGCTCGACGCGGCGAACATCCTGAAGCCGGCGCTCTCGCGCGGCGAGATCTCGTGCATCGGCGCGACGACGATCCGCGAGTACCGGCGCTACATCGAGAAGGATCGTTCGCTCCTCCGCCGCTTCCAGGCGATCACGGTCAATCCGCCGAGCGAGGAAGAAACGCTGCAGATCCTCGAGGGCGTGAAGGAACGCTACGAGTCGTTCCACAAGGTGAAGTACAGCGACACCGCAATCCGCAGCGCGGTGTATCAGTCGAACCGCTACATCACCGATCGCTTCTTCCCTGATAAAGCGATCGACATTCTCGATGAGGCGGGCGCGAAGGTGAAGCTGCGCCGCGTCGCCGACACGCAGAACCTCCGCCGCCTCGAGGCCGAAGTTCGCGCGATCGTCAAGGAGATGAAGAAGGCGATCTCCGACAAGGACTTCGAGAAGGCGGTGTTCCTCCGCGAGCGTGAGATCGAGCTGAAGGAAGAGATCGAGCGCATCAAGCAGGAGCGCGAGTTGGTCGGCGAAGAGATGATGGAGGTCACCAAGAAGGACGTCGAAGAGATCATCTCTTCGTGGACCGATATCCCGGTGACGTCGATCGAAGCCGACGAAGCGGCGAAGCTGATCAACATGGAGGAGATCCTGATCCGGCGGATCGTCGGTCAGGACAAGGCGATCAAGGCGATCTCGCGCGCCATCCGGCGCTCGCGCCTCGGCGTCGCCTCGCCGAACCGGCCGATGGGATCGTTCATCTTCCTCGGCTCGTCGGGTGTCGGAAAGACCGAAGTGGCGCGGCGTCTCGCCGAGTTCCTCTTCGGCTCGCAGAAACATCTCATCCGCTTCGACATGTCGGAGTACATGGAGAAGCACGCCGTCTCGAAGCTCATCGGCTCGCCCCCGGGCTACGTCGGCCACGAGGAAGGCGGACAGCTCACGGAGCGCGTACGCCGCAATCCGTACTCGGTCGTGCTGCTCGATGAGATCGAGAAGGCGCACCCCGACATCGCGAACATCCTGTTGCAGATTCTCGAGGACGGCGTGCTGACCGACTCCCTCGGCAACGCGGTCGATTTCCGCAACACGCTGATCATCATGACCAGCAACCTCGGGACGCGGCATCTCGCGACGAAGGGCCACCTCGGGTTCCGCGAGCAGACCAGCGACGGCGAGATGAAGAACGCCGAACACTACATCCACACGGAGCTCAAGCGCGAGTTCTCGCCCGAGTTCATCAACCGCATCGACGACATCATCATCTTCAACCCCCTGAGCGAGATCGAGCTGCGCCGCATCTGCCTGCTGCTGATCGACGACGTCAACCTCGCCCTCGTGAACAAGAACGTGAAGATCGCCGTCGACGACTCGGTCGTCATGTGGCTGCTCAAGAAGGCGTCGGAAGAAGCCAACAGCGGCGCCCGCCCCCTCCGCCGCGCCATCCAGCGCTACGTGGAAGACGAGCTGTCCGAGTACATGATCCGCCAGAAGGAAACCGTCCCCGAACAGATCGACTTCACGATGGCAGGGGATGAGGTGTTGCTCGTTCCGCGGGAGGCGACGGAGGCGCTGACGTCGTAGGCAGATGACAAGACTGGAAAACCTTCGACTTCTCTACTCCTAGCGTCCGTACCGGAACGGGCCCGCGATCCGTTTGCCCTTCGCGTTGATGAACTCGATCGTGAGGGCGTCGCGGGTGATCTCGAGGGCGGCGAAGGCGATTGGTTCGCGGAAGTGGGTTTCTTTCGGCCAGACGGTCTTCGGGCGGACGGTGAGCATGGGTACTGGATCGGAGCCGGCGCCGCTGATGAGGATGAGCGGCGGGCTGAGGTTCAGCAGCTCTTCGTGGTGATCGTGTCCGTCGATGTAGATGTCGACTTTGTTGTCGCGGAGGACCGGTAGCAGCGCGTGCATGTGCCGCGCTTCGCCCCGGGGAAAAAGCGAATGCCATCCGCTCGACGTGATCACGTGATGTCCGACGGCGATGCGCCACACTGCGGTTGACGACGCGAACGTGTCTCGCACCGCCTGCTCGGCGAGCTTGCTGTTCCCGTATGCGTACGGCGTCGTGTCGAGCATGGCGAAATCGGCGATCGGGCTTCGGAGAACGTACTGGCGCGCCGGCATGTACCAGTTCGGGACGTTCGCTTTGACCTGCGCGTCGGGATTGCCGCAGTAGTCGTGGTTCCCCAGGACCACGTAGATCGGGATACCGAGGCCGGTGAGCGCGTCCATGACGTGCCACTTCGGATCGGACGCTGACCTCACGCCGCACGGGTAGAAGTTGTCGCCGACCATGATGATCGCGTCATATGGCTTCGACTTCGTCAGCGCGGCCGCCATCGTATGCGTCTGGATGCCGGCATCGCCGACGACCGCGATGCGGAGGGCGCCGTTGTGGACCGGAAGGTCGATCTCGGGAAGGGGTAACCCGACAGGGTTGCCGGCGCCCCACAGAACCGCGTTGCCACACAAAAGCAGCGTCGCGATTAGAATCGCGCGCGCAAACATGCCTCTCGTCAAGATTCACCTCCGCAAGGGAAAGTCGCCCGAATACATTCGCGCCGTCGCCGACGGCGTTCACGCAGCGCTGGCCGCGCACGCGAACGTTCCGGCTGACGACCGCTTTCAACTGATCCACGAATACGGTGCGGACGACATCATCGCTCACCCGTCGTATGCAGGAGTCACGCGCACCGCGGATCTGATCGTCGTCGAGATCACGCTGAATGCCGGCAGGACGCTCGAGATCAAGAAGGAGCTCTACGCCGGAATCGCGCGGCGGCTGGAAGAGGATCCGGGCGTCCGGCCCGATGACGTTCTGGTGAACCTTGTCGAGGTAGCGAAGGAGAACTGGTCATTCGGACGCGGCCTCGCGACGTACGGTTGAGACGGGCTAGAATGCGCCGCGCTCCCCTGCTGTTCACGGTCGCACGAAACCGCCACCCGCGGTCATGCGTCATAGTTCAGGCGTAGCTCGCTCCTACCTTATGAAGAAACTCAAATTTGTCTGGCTCGCAGCCTTTCTGCTCACAGGACCGCTGCAGGCGCAGACGCCGCCACAGCCGCCGCCCGCGCAGCCTCCTCAGTCGGCGGAGCCGCAGCCGAAGACTCGCCCGCGGCCGGGATCGATCATCGATTCCGGATCGGGGAAGATCACCGATCAGCCGCTGAACGCGAACCCGATCCCCGCACCGGTCTCCCCCTCGGCGCATCCGAACGTGCCGGGCGATCCTTTGGCGGGCAAGCGCATCGACCGCTTCGACGCCGTCGGCAACACCTCCGTGGCGAGCGACACGATCCGCGTTTATCTCGGCATCCAGCCCGGCGACCCGTACGACCCGACCGCCATTCAGAGGAACTTCCTCAGCCTCTGGCAGACGGGCCTCTTCGACGACATCACCATCGAAGCCGACAAGAGCGAGACGGGTGGCGTCATCATCCGCGTCGTCGTGAAAGAACGTCCGCGCATCGGCTCCGTCGAGTACCGCGGCAACAAGGACCTCGCGACGAACAAGATCACCGAGGCGCTGGAGCGCGAGAAGATCGACCTCCACATCGGCAGCACCATCGAACAGACCCTCCTCCGCCGCGCGGCGGAAGTGATCAAGAAGGCGTACACCGAGAACGGATACGAAGATCCGCAGGTCGACCCGTCCATCGTCGACATGGGCGGGACCGGCGAGAAGAAGATCCTCTTCAACATCGACGAAGGCATCAAGGCGAAGATCGCGGCGATCGACTTCACGGGCAACCACCACTTCTCCTCGCGCCGCCTTCGCTCGGAGATGAAAGAGATCAAGACCCACAACATCATCACCTGGATTCGAAAGAAGGACCTCTACATCCCGTCGAAGCTCGACGAGGACATGGAGCGACTGAAGAACTACTACGAGGACTTCGGCTACTTCGACGTCGTATTCGGCGATCCGAAGATCACGACGGTCGGCAAGAACACCAAGAAGCCGCGCGTGAAGCTCCTCATCCCGATCACGGAAGGTACCGTCCACACATTCGGCGACGTCAGCGTGTCCGGGAACAGCGTCTTCACCAACCAGGAGATCATCGGAAACTGGCCGACCAAGAAGGGCCAGGTCATCCGCCGCAAACCGATCCAGGACCGCGTCGACGCGTTCGGCGAGGCGTACCGCATGCGCGGCTACATCTACGCGTACGTGAACCCCGAGTACGTCAACAAGCCGAACAACGTCATCGACGTGAAGCTGAACGTCTACGAAGGCGACCAGTTCCGCATGGGCCGCCTCGAGTTCCAGGGCAACACCGTCACGAAGGACAAGGTGCTCCGCCGCGAGATCTTCCTCGAGGAAGGCTCGATCATGGACATGGAGACCTTCAAGCAGAGCCTCTACAAGCTCGGCCAGCTCGGCTACTTCAAGGTGACGGACAACCCCGACTTCAAGGTGAACCCCGACACGAAGACGGTCGACATCAACGTGAAGGGCAACGAGGAAGGGAAGAACGACGTCCAGTTCGGCGGCGGCTACTCCGAGGGCGGCGGCTTCTTCCTGCAGTCGCAGTTCGCGACGCGCAACTTCCTCGGGCAAGGGGAGAACCTCTCGCTGAGCGCCCAGAAGGGCACTCGCGTCACGTACTACGCACTGTCGTACGCCAATCCCTGGTTCATGGACACGCCGAACTCCCTCGGCATCTCGATCTTCAACCGCAACACGGTCTACCCGGCGGCGGTCGGATACGAGAACCGCGGCAAGGGCGGCTCGATCGCTTACGGCTATCGCCTCCATCGCTTCGACAGCCTTTCGCTCGTCTATGCAGCGGAGCGCGCGAAGATCCACTACGAGATCACGTCCGCTCCCGACTCGAACGGCAACGTTCCTGTCGCCGACATCGCCGACTACAACTACACCGTGTCGAGCGTCGCGCCGTCGTATGCGTTCGACTCGCGCGACAACCCGTACGACACCACGCGCGGCGGCAAAGCGGTCTTCTCCCTGGCGTATTCGGGCGGCCCGCTCGGCGGCTCGATTCACGCGCTGAAGCCGACGCTGAACCTCACTAAGTTCTTCCGCCAGTCGAAGCGGACGACGTTCAGCATCAACGCCGAGGCAGGGCGCATCTATCCGCTCTCCAAGGACTGCTCGAACAGCCGCGAGGAGCTCGAGGCGACGAACAAGGAGCTCTGCGTTCCGGAGACGGAGCGTTTCCTCGTCGGCGGCGAGTACTCCGTTCGCGGATTCGAGAGCTACACCCTCGGGCCGACGCAGGTCATCGGCGGCATCACGCAGCCGGCGGGCGGATATAAGTACGACGTCGTCAACAGCGAATACATCATCAAGATCAACGACCCGCTCCGCTTCGTCATCTGGGCTGACGCCGGCCAGGCTTACGGTTACGCGGACAAGTGGCAACTCTCGAAGACGCGCTACACGGCAGGCGCCGAGCTGCGCATTTTCCTGCCGATTTTCCAGTTCCCGCTGCGCTTCATCTTCGCGCACAACATACGGCCGCAGCCGGGCGACAAGTTCCAGAGCATCCAGTTCACGATTGGGAATACGTACTAAGAAGCGTTCTATTTAGTTTTCCGCAACCGGTCCAAAGCCAGCGAATAATCGGCGCCGTCCACGGCGTGAATCAGCAAGAAGGAGATCCCCCATGAAGAAGTTCCTAGTTGCAGTCGCGGTGGCGGCGCTGTCGGTCCCCGCCTTCGCGCAAGGCGCGCCGCAGCGGATCGCGGTCATCGACGTACAGCGTGTGCTCCAGAGCTCGACGTTGGGCAAGGCCGCGTACGAGCGCCTGAAGAAGATGCAGGACGAGCGGGTCGCCCGCGCCCAGAAGATGGACGAAGAGGCGAAGGCGCTCGAGAACGACATCAACACCAAGAAACTCTCGCTCTCCGAAGACAAGCTGACGGACTTGCAGAAACAGCTCTCGGACAAGCGCATCTCGATGCAGCGCTACGCGCAGGACGCCGACCGGGAGGTCGGTGAGGCCCGCGACAAGGAGCTCGCCGCCCTCGAACTGAAGATCAAGCCGGTCATCGACGCCATCGGTAAGGAGATGGGGCTCGCGGCGATCTTCAACAAGTTCGAGTCCGGCCTCGTCTACGCCTCCGACGCGATCGACATCACCGAGCCGGTGATCAAGCGGTTCGATGCGGCGCAGTCGCCGGCTCCCGCCAAGTAACAAGGGACATCGCACCTGTGAAAGGCCGCGGGAAACCGCGGCTTTTTTGCGTTTTGGCCTAGAATGCGCGCCCGTGTCGGAGGTGACTCTCGGTGAGATCGCCGACTTCGTCGGCGGCACGTTTCATGGCCCGCGCGAGCAGCGCGTCGAAGGCGTAGCTGCGCTCGCCGACGCCACCGAAAGGCAGATCAGTTTCCTGCACAATCCCAAGTACGCGCCGCAGGTCGGCTCGACCCGCGCGGCGGCGATCCTCGTCTCGAACGATCTTCCCGGCGACGACGTGCGATGGATCCGGGTGAAAGACCCCTACCTCGCGATGGCTCAGACGCTTGCGAAGTGGTTCGACAACCGGCCGAAACCGCCCGTCGGCGTTTCCGCGATGGCCTCGGTCGCTCCCTCGGCGAAGCTCGGCTCGAACGTCCGAGTCGGCGCTTTCACGTCGATCGGGAACGACGTCGTGGTCGGCGACGACGTCACCATCTACTCCCACGTGGCGATCGAAGACGGCGCCACCATCGGTGACGGTTCGATCCTCTATCCGCACGTTTCCGTCTACCACGCGTGCCGCGTCGGCAAGCGCTGCATCCTGCACAGCGGCGTGGTGATCGGCAGTGACGGCTACGGGTTCGCCACTTCGGGCGGACGCCATCACAAGATTCCGCAGGTCGGGATCGTCCGCATCGAAGACGATGTCGAAATCGGCGCCGGCTCCACGATCGACCGCGCCGCCCTCGGCGAGACGGTGATTGGCGAGGGGACGAAGATCGACAACCTCGTGCAGGTCGGCCACAACGTGAAGATCGGGAAGCACTGCTTCCTCGTCTCCCAGGTCGGCATCGCCGGCTCGACCGAGATCGGCAACTACGTGATGGTCGCCGGGCAGTCGGGTTTCGCGGGACACCTCAAGATCGGCAACCACGTCCAGGTCGCCGCGAAGAGCGCCGTCCTCGAAGACGTTCCCGATGGCGCGAAGGTGATGGGCATTCCGGCGGTACCGTTCCGCGAGTTCGCGCGGCGCGAAGGCGCGTTGCGGCGGCTCACCAAGAGAAAGTGACTATGTTGAACATCCTCGAGATCATGAAGCTCCTGCCGCATCGCTATCCGATGCTGCTGGTCGACCGCATCCTCGAATACGAGGACGGCAAACGCATCGTCGGCCTCAAGAACGTGTCGGCGAACGAGCAGTTTTTCCAGGGCCACTTCCCCGGCAATCCGGTCATGCCCGGCGTCCTCATCGTCGAGGCGATGGCGCAGTGTTGTGCAGTGCTCTTTCTGAAGGACATTGAAGACCGCGACAAGAAGCTCTTCCTCTTCGGCGGTGTCGACAAGGCGCGCTTCCGCAAGCCGGTCATCCCCGGCGATCAACTCATCATGGAGTGCACCGTCCTGCAGAAGCGCGCGAGCACCGTGCGCATGCGCGGCGAGGCGAAAGTCGACGGCGCGATCGTGGCCGAGGCCGAGATGCTCAGCGTGATGACGGAGCGGCCGGCATGACGCGGATCGATCCTCTTGCATCCGTTTCGCCTGATGCCCTGCTCGCCGATGACGTCACCGTCGGCGCGTTCGCACTGGTCGGTCCGAGCGTCACGATCGGCAGCGGTACCACCGTGGGCCCGTACACACGGATCGAAGGTCCGGCCACGATCGGTGAGCGCAATCACTTCTACGGCCACGCGTCGATCGGGGGTCCGCCGCAGGACCTCAAGTACCACGAAGAGCGCACCGAGCTCGTGATCGGCAACGACAACGTCTTCCGCGAATTCGTGACGCTGAACCGCGGCACGGCCGGCGGCGGCGGCCTCACGACGATCGGCAACAGCAACTTCTTCATGGCGTACGCGCACGTGGCGCACGACTGCCACGTCGGCAACAACACGATCTTCGCCAACTGCGCCACACTTGCGGGACACGTCGAAGTCGGCGACTACGCGCAGGTCGGCGCCTTCTCCGCGGTCCATCAGTTCTGCCGCGTCGGCGAGCATGCGTTCATTGGCGGCGGCACGATGTGCACGCAGGACGTCCTCCCGTACGCGAAGACGGTCGCCGCGCGCGACAACGGCAGCTACGGCATCAACACGATCGGCCTCGAGCGGAAAGGCTTCCCGAAGGAGACGATCGAGGCGCTGCAGCGCGCATACAAGCTCCTCATCCGGTCGAAGCTGAAGACGGAGGATGCGCTGCTCCAGATCGAGAACGATCTCGGCCTCTATCCCGAGGCGCGATACCTGGTGGAGTTCGTGCGCAGCTCGAAGAGAGGCGTGATCCGTTGACGACACGAGTCGGCATCATCGGCACCGGCTCCCTCGGCCGCGTGCACGCGCGGATCCTCACCGAGATGCCGGAGGCGACGGTCGTCGGCTTCGTCGATCCGCGCGATGACGCGGCGAACGAGGTGACGTCGACGCTGAACATCCGCCGCTTCGACTCCGTCGCGGCGCTGAAGAAAGAGATCGATGCCGCCGTCGTCGCCACGACGACGACCTCGCACCTCGCGGTTGCGGGTGAGTTGCTCGAAGCGGGCGTCGACGTCCTGGTCGAGAAGCCGATCGCGGCGACCGTCGCCGACGCGCAGAAGCTGATCGATGCCGCGAAGAAGCATGACCGCGTGCTCCAGGTCGGCCACGTCGAGCGCTACAACCCGGCGATCACGGCAGTTGCCGATCACCTCGGACAGGTTCGCTACTTCGAGGCCGAGCGTCTCGGCGTCTTCGTCTCCCGCTCGCTCGACGTCGACGTCCTGCTCGACCTCATGATTCACGACATCAACCTCGTCCTGTCGCTCCTGAGGCAGGAGGTGTCGGACATCCGCGCCGTCGGCGTTCCGGTGCTGACCGACAAAGTCGACATCACGAACGTCCGCCTCGAGCTCGCGAACGGCGCGGTCGCGAACCTCACAGCGAGCCGCGTCTCGCAGGATCGCGTGCGCAAGGTCCGCTTCTTCGGCAGCGACTCCTACATCTCGGTCGACACGAAAGAGCAGGAAGTGAAGGGCTACAAGCTCGTGGAGCGCAGCATTCGCCCGCTCGAGATCACGGTCGAGAAGAAGGAGCCGCTCCGCGCCGAGCTCGAAGCGTTCCTAGGCTGCGTCCGCGACCGCTTCCGCCCCATCGTCGCCGGTGAAGACGGCCTCGCCGCCGTCGATCTCGCCATCCGTGTCGCCGCCGCGATCGACGAATCGATGAGGAAGTTCAAGCGATGACAGAAATCCCCATCGGCATCATCGGCGGCTCCGGCCTCTACGACATGGACGGTCTGAACGTCATGAAGGAGCTCGTGATCCCGACGCCGTTCGGCGATCCCTCGGACGCCTACGTTCTCGGCGACATCGACGGGGTGAAGGTCGCGTTCCTTGCGAGACACGGCCGTGGCCATCGCTACACGCCGACCGAGGTCAATTACCGCGCGAACATCTACGGCTTCAAGACCCTCGGCGTGCACACGATCCTCTCCGCGAGCGCGGTCGGCTCGATGAAAGAAGCCTACGCGCCGACCGACATCGTCTTCCCGCATCAGTTCATCGACCGCACGCGCCATCGGCCCGACACCTTCTTCGGCAACGGGATCGTGGCGCACGTGGCGTTCGCCGATCCGATCTGTGCCGGCGCCGCGATGCTCATGGCGGAAACAGGCCGGGAGCAGGGGGCGAAGATCCACGAAGGCGGCACGTACATCTGCATGGAAGGGCCGCAGTTCTCGACCCGCGCCGAGTCGAACCTGTATCGCTCCTGGAACGTCGACGTCATCGGCATGACCAACCTGACCGAGGCGAAGCTCGCGCGCGAGGCGGAGCTCTGCTACGTCACCATGGCGCTCGTCACCGACTACGACTGCTGGCACGAGTCCGGCGACGTCAGCGTCGAGCAGATCCTCGGCTACCTCCGCGCCAACGCCGAGATGGCGCAGAAGATCATCCGTGCCACCGTCCCGCGTGCCGCCAAGCGGAAGCGCGACTGCGGCTGCGGCAGTGCGCTGCAGTACGCCATCATCACAGACCGGACGCGCATCTCGCCGAAGGCGGTGCAGGACCTCGCTCCCATCATCGGCAAATACATTTTCTAAAGGACAGCAATGCCCATCACCGTCGTCGGCAGCGTCGCATTCGACGCACTCCAGACTCCCTTCGGAAAGGTCGAGCGATGCCTCGGCGGCTCCGCCACCTACTTCTCCGTCGCGGCGTCGTTCTTCACGGAAGTCGATCTCGTGGCGGTCGTCGGCGACGACTTCAGCGAGAACGACGCGGCGATCTTCAGCGGCCGCAATATCAATACCGAGGGGCTGCATCGCGTCGCAGGGGAGAAGACCTTCTTCTGGAGCGGCGAGTACGGATTCGACCTCAACGTCGCGAAGACGCGCGAGACGCAGCTCAACGTTTTCGCGAACTTCCGGCCGGAGCTCAGCGAGCGCCAGCGCAACGCCGACGTCCTCTTCCTCGCGAACATCCAGCCGGACCTGCAGCACGACGTTCTGCACCAGTGCAAGCGGCCGCGCGTCGTGGCCCTCGATACGATGAACCTCTGGATCGCGACGGCGAAGGGCTCGCTCACGCGGATTCTCCGCGAGGTCGATCTCGTCATC
This sequence comes from Thermoanaerobaculia bacterium, assembly GCA_036488085.1. Taxonomy (GTDB): domain Bacteria; phylum Acidobacteriota; class Thermoanaerobaculia; order Gp7-AA8; family Gp7-AA8; genus DASXHZ01. The sequence continues at coordinate 99,806 of DASXHZ010000029.1, read as the reverse complement.
ATCAACGAGGCCGAGGTGCGGCAGTACACGGAAGAGGCGAACCTCGTGAAGGGAGCGCGGCAGATCCTCACGCTCGGGCCGCAAACGCTCGTCATCAAGCGCGGCGAGTACGGCGTGCTGATGGTGACGCGCGACGCCATCTTCGCCGCCCCCGCGTACCCGCTCGAGACTGTCTTCGATCCGACCGGCGCCGGCGACACCTTCGCGGGCGGCTTTCTCGGCTACCTCGCCTCGCGCGAGCACGTCCACGAGCGCGAGATGCGCCGCGCCATCGTCTTCGGCAGCGTCCTCGCGTCGTTCACCGTCGAGAAGTTCTCCCTCGACCGCCTCCGCGAGATCACCCTCAACGACATCCACGAGCGCTACCAGGCTTTCCGCGCCCTGACGCATTTCGAAGATGTCGAGGTGTAGCGCCGCCGACTCGGCGGCGCTGCACAGACTCGTGTCGATTCCGCCATCTCTCGTTCGTCTCTAAACTGACGAAAGGAGAAACACCATGGCGAAATACCTCTTACTCCTCCGCGGCGACGGACACGGCCTCGACAACCTCAGCCCCGAACAGATCCAGAACCTCATCGCGCGTTACGGCGCCTGGAGCGAGAAGCTCCGCAAGACAGGCAAGTACGTCGCGAGCGACAAGCTTCGCGACCATCAGGGCCGCGTCCTCCGCCGCGACGACTCGAAGATCGTGGTGATGGACGGCCCATACACGGAGACGAAGGAGATCCTCGGCGGCTACTTCGCGATCGAGGCCGACAACTACGACGAGGTGATCGATCTCGTCCGCGACTGCCCGCACTTCGACTTCGGCACCGTCGAGATCCGCGAAGTGGAGGACATGCGCCGTCCGTGAGCGACGTTCCGGCGCTGGTCGATCACCTGTTCCGCCGCAACGCGGCACGGATCACCGCCACCCTGACACGCGTCCTCGGCGCCGATCGGCTCGATCTCGCCGAGGACGTCGTGCAGGAGGCGATGGCAACCGCCCTGGCGCAGTGGCCGTTCGGCGGCGTGCCGGACGATCCCGCCGCGTGGCTCTTTCGCGTCGCACGGAACCGCGCCATCGACCGCCTGCGCCGTGACACCAACTTTCGCGAGAAAGAGCGCGCCATCGTCGACGCCTTCACCGCGCGCGCCGAGACCGGCGGCCGCTTCTCGCACGAGCTCGAAGACGACGACCTGCAGATGATGCTCATGTGCTGCGACCCGCAGCTCCCGCCGGAGTCGCGGCTCGCGCTGACGCTCAAATGCGTCTGCGGCTTCGGCGTCGACGAGATCGCGCGGGCGCTGCTCGCGAAGCCCGAGGCGATCGCGCAGCGGCTCGTCCGCGCGAAGCGCTTCCTCCGCGAGAACACGATCGAGCTGGAGCTCCCGTCGCGCGACGAACTGCCGCGGCGGTTGGACTCTCTCCTGGACGTCGTCTATCTGATGTTCAACGAGGGCTACTCCGCGACGGCAGGCGACGACCTCGTGCGCCGCGATCTCGTCGAGGAGGCGATCCGACTCACCGAGGAGCTGACGGCGCATGAGGCGACATCGTTGCCGAAGATTCATGCGCTCGCGGCGCTGATGCACCTCCAGCGCGCCCGTCTCGCCGTCCGCGTCGATGCCGCGGGAGACATGTTGCTGCTCGACGAGCAGGACCGCTCGCAGTGGGACGGCGACGCGATCGCACGCGGCCTGCAGCACTTCGGACTCGCCGCGGCGGGCGACGAGCTCACGCGCTTCCACATCGAAGCCGCGATCGCCGTCGAGCATCTCAACGAGCCGGCGAACTGGCCGCACATTCTCGGCCTCTACGACGACCTGATGCAGATCGCCCCGTCGCCGGTCGTCGCGCTCAATCGCGCCGTGGCGCTCGCGATGGTCGAAGGTCCGGAGCACGGCCTCGCCGCCGCGATCCCGCTGGCGAACGACCTCCGCGACTACATCCCCCTCTACTCCACCCTCGGCGAGCTCTCCCGCCGCGCCGGCGACACCGAACGCGCCCGCGAGCACTTTCTCCACGGCGCCGCGCTGGCGAAGACGCTCCCGCTCAAGCGCTGGTTCGAAAAACAGGCGATGCGCTAGCCCTTGTTCTTTATCTGGAGGCGGGGGAGGGTCATCTGATTGCCGCCGTCGGCATGATGGCGCACTTCGTCGTGGAAATCGTCCTCGAAACGCCGAAGGCTGAGGTGAAGGCCGACGAAACCAAGGACGATCCCGACAAGGCCAACAGCGAAAACAAAATAATACAACGTACTCATGTCCGATGCCTTTCAGAAGGCGGATTCTTCTCTTGTACGAGAAACTGAGCCTTTTGGTCCTGTTCTGGGGTGGCCGTTAACCGAATTGTAGCTCCGTCACCCTCATGCGCGGCGCCGTCTTCAGTTACATAAACACAGTGGTGACCGCGGCGTACCTGAAGGTTGACATAGTCGGTGAGCTGCATCGGCGTCGAGGTGCCGTCAGCAAATTGCGCCACGACGACGTAGTGATTAGAAGTCGAGCGGGGCTGACCGCGAAACCATCTCCATCTAGGCTCTCCGCGTGAGAGACCGCTGCGGAACACGCCTGCCGCCGACCGGAAGAGCGCGACGACGTTTCGCGCTACTTTCGGCACGATCATCTCGCCGTAGTCGTCCACTGGTATGCCGCGACGTCGTAGCGATCCGAAGAGCCATGACGCCATGATGTAGTAGATGGAAAACACGGCGATCATGATGAGGCGCACGGCCGGACTCACGAGCGGGAGTCGCCAGAGCACTCCGGCCTGCGAAACGAACGCCCAGAGAACCAGCCAAGTGCACCCCACGACAAAGTGAGATGCAGCGACGGCGACACTGTAGTTTGGCGGAACGTCACGTTTGTCTTTCGTGAGCAGAAGAGCCCAAGCTGTGCACAGAAAGAAAACGATGGCAAAGGAAAACAGAAAGTTTCTGTTAGGTTGCGCATTGGGGTTCTTGCCAAACAGGAAAAGAGTAGTCGTAAAAAGTATAAGGACTATGGCGATGTCGAGGAAGAATCGAAATGACGAGAGGTGATAGCCGCAGATGGACGTGATGAGCTTCACGTCCCTGAAGTCCTCGATGATGAAGAGAAACATCAACGACATGCACACTAATTTAAAGCCGGCCGGAGCAGTTGGCCGCTCAAAATAGGAAGTAATCGTCTGACCAACGACCCAGAGAAAATATGAGAGGAACGCACCGTAAACCACGTCAAGGCAACTGAGCAGTTGGTGTGAACTTCGTTTCAAGTTGATCGCAAACTCGATCAACCCGGCGGTATTCGACCGCTCGGCCATGGGTGTCCTCCAGATTTAAGGGGAGATGCTGTGCGGGAAGTATACCCGGCTTCGTTCTGATGTTGACCTAGGACGGTGCCTGGTAAACCACCTCGCCGTTCACGATCGTGTACATCACCCTCGTCTTGAACAGCGTGCTCGCCGGCGCGGTGTAGAGATCGCCGTCGACGATCGTGAAGTCGGCGAGCTTGCCGACCTCGATCGTGCCGCGGGAGTCTTCCTGGAACGCCGCATACGCAGCGTCGCTCGTGAACCCACGGATCGCCTCGGCCAGCGTCAGCTTCTGCTCCGGCATCCAGCCGCCGGGCGGATTGCCTTGCTGGTCCTGGCGAGTCACCGCCGAGTAGATACCGAAGAACGGATTCACGTCTTCAACGGGAAAGTCCGATCCGAGTGCCAGCCGCGCGCCGCTGTTGAGCACCGTCCGCCACGCGTAGGCGCCCTTGATCCGTTCCGGTCCGACGCGCCGCTCCGCCCACGGCATGTCGCTCGTGGCGTGCGTCGGCTGCATCGACGCGATGATCCCGTCGCGCGCGATGCGCCCGAAGTCCTCGGGCGGCACGATCTGAAAGTGCTCGATCCGGAAGCGGTCCTGCGGCGTCACGCCCGCCGTCTCGTACTCGCCGATCACCTCGTGCACGGCGCCGTCGCCAATTGCGTGCGTGTTCACCTGGAACCCGTGAGTCCGCGCCTCCTTCGCGATGGCGCCGATGACCTCCGGCTTCGTGACGTGCAAACCTGTGTTGGAAGGATCGTCGCTGTACGGCGCCAGCAGCAGCGCGCCGCGCGAGCCGAGCGCGCCGTCCGCGTACAGCTTGACGGAGCGGATCGTCAGCCGTCCGCCGTGGTCGATCAGCGTTCCCTTCGCGAACCACTCCGCGAGCAGTTTCGGGTCGTCACCGGAAAGCATCGTGTAGATGCGGATCGGGAAGCGGCCCTCGTCGACCAGCTCGCGCATCGCGCGGATCGTCTCGCCGTCCGCACCGGCGTCGTGCATCTCCGTGAGGCCGTTGCGCGCGATGTCTTTCGCGGCGTTGAGCACCTGCTGCTTCCGCTGCGCGAAGCTCGGCGCCGGGATCTTGCTCTCGATCAGCTCCTGCGCGTCGTCGATGAACGTCCCAGTTGGATTCCCTGAGGCATCGCGGATGATCCGCCCCCCCTCGGGGTCCTTCGTCTCGCGCGTGATGCCGGCCGCGCGCATCGCGGCACTGTTCGCGACGCCCGCGTGGCCGTCGACGCGCTTGAGCCACACCGGATGATCGGGGATCGCGGCGTCGAGCGGCGCGGCGGTCGGGAACTCTTTCACCGGCCAGCGGTTCTGGTCCCATCCGCGTCCACGCACCCAGTCACCCGCGGGAACGCTGCCCGTGCGCTCTTTCACCCGTGCGATCGCTTCGTCATACGAAGCCGATCCGACCAGATTCACGAGATCGAGCGACAGGCCGAGGCCGTAGAGGTGCCCGTGCGCGTCGGTGAGACCGGGAAGAATCGTGGCGTTCGGCGCGCCGATCTCGTTCGTGTTCGGATGCGCCTTCCGGATCGCGTCCGGCGTACCGATGTCGCGGATCACGCCGTCGCTCACGTAGATCGCGACGTACTTCTGCGGCGTCTGCTGCGGACCGACGGCCACCGTGCCGCCGATGAGGATCAAGTCGTTCGTCTTCGTCATGCTTTTGGGTGCTGGCGTATTCGTGCAGGCGGCGAGCACAAGGAGGGCCGCGATCCGGCAACCGGCAACTGGCAACCGGCAACTCATCACGCTTCCCCCCACTTCAGTTTGTTCCGCAGCACGTCGAAGTAATTCTTGTCGGGCGACTGCACCAGCAGGATCGGATGCGCCGACTTGCGGACGCAGATGCGATCCGAGGGCGTCACTGCGATTCCTTGCTGGCCGTCAAGCGTGAGATAGATGTCATGCCCCTCGACATCCTTCGTGATCGCGATCTCGACGTCCAACTCGTCCGGCAGCACGATCGGCCGGTTCGTCAGCATGTGCGGACAGATCGGCGTCAGCACCACCGCCCCCATCGTCGGATAGATGATCGGACCGCCCGCCGAAAGGTTGTAGGCCGTCGAGCCGGTCGGGGTCGAGACGATCAGCCCATCCCCGCGGAACGTCGAGACGAAGTTCCCCGCCACCGTCACCTTCATCTCGATGATGCGTGCCACCGCGCCCTTATTGATGACGACGTCGTTCAGCACGCGGTAGCGCGCCGACTCATCGCGTTGCGGGCCGCGGATCGAGACGTCGAACGTCACGCGCGGCTCGACAAAATGCTCGCCGGCGAGCACGCGCTCCAGCATCTCCGGAAACTCCTCGACGCGCACTTCCGTGAGGAAGCCGAGCGTTCCCATGTTCACGCCGAGGATTGGGACGTGCTCGGGCGCGTGGCGCGCCACGGAGAGCAGCGTGCCGTCGCCACCGAACGTGATGAGCAGGTCGGCGGCCGCCGCGAGCTCCGTCTTCGGACAGGAGCGCAGCCCGTCGCCGAGCGCCGCGGCGGTGACGTCGTCCCAGATGACGGTGAACCCGCGTTGCGCCAGCTCCTCGCCGACATGGCGCGCGTAATCGAGCGCCGCGGCTGAAGTCGCTTTCGCCGTGATCGCGATCATCTGCATGATTCGAGAGTCTACGCGAGAGCGCGCCGTACCTGATCGGCTTCGATCGTGATGCGCTCGCCGGCGCGCTCCGGGCCGGAGAAGAGAATCGGATGCATCACCTTCTCCATGATCGCGCGCAGCGCGCGGGCGCCGAGGCGTTGGTGCATCGCGGCGCCCGCGATCTCGAGCAGCGCGTCGCGCGTGAAGTCGAGCTGGATCTGGTCGAGGGCGCAGAGGCGCTGGTACTCCGGGATCATCGCCTCGCGCGGTTCCGTGAGGATCGACACCAGCTCGTTCGCGCCGAGCGGCTCGAGGCGGACGCGGATCGGTAGGCGGCCGAGGATCTCCGGGACGAAGCCGTACTTCACGAGATCATCGTTCGTCGGCTCGCGGTCGCGGCCGATCCCCTCGCCGAAGAACCCGATCGGCTTCGTTTCCGGCGCGTCGTTGAGGTCCGAGAACGAGCCGGCGCAGATGAACAACACGTTCGAGATGTCGACCTCGACATAGTCGTACTTGTTCCAGTGCGCCGTGACGTTCATCGGCACGAAGACCTTCTCGCCTTCCAGCAGCTTGAGGAGCGCCTGCTGCACCCCTTCGCCGCCGATGTCGCGATTGCCGGCGCCGGTGCGCGGACCGCCGCCGCGGCGTGCGATCTTGTCGATCTCGTCGATGAAGACGATCCCGTTCTCCGCCGCGTCCACGTTCTGGTTCGTGCTGTGGAGGAGGCGTCCGATGGCGACTTCCACATCCTCGCCGTAGTAGCCCGCTTCCGTGAACGCGGTGGCGTCGTTGTAGGCGAAGGGAACGTCGAGGATCTTCGCGAGCGTGCGGGCCAGGTACGTCTTGCCCGATCCCGAGGGCCCGATCATCAGGATGTTCGACTTGCGGATGGTCGTCTCGCCGCCAAACTTGAGGTACTCGATCCGTTTGAGGTGGTTGTACGCCGCGACTGCGAGCGCCTCCTTCGCGTGGCGCTGCCCGACCACGTACTGATCGAGCTGTTCGAAGATCCGGCGGGGAGTGACGTGAAGAAAGCGATAGATCTCACGCTTTTCTTTCATGTCTGGAAATGAGTATAAGCGACGGTTCTCTACCGCATGAAACGCTTTAGAGCGGCGTTCGTCATCGTGGTCGCGTTCCTTGCCGCGGCGGCGCGGGCCGACTGGAAACCGGCGGCAATCGTCGACGACCTAGTCTCGAAGACGGGATCGGCCGGCGAGCCGGGATGTTCCGTGGCCGTCGTTCAGGACGGTGCAATCGTCTATGAGCGCTCCGTCGGCCTTGCGAACGTCGAGCTCCGAGTGCCAATCAACAACCATACGGTCTTCCTCGCCGGATCGATCGCCAAGCAGTTCACGGCGCTCGCCGTGTTCCTTCTCGCCAGGGAGGGACGGCTCGACATCGACGCCGACGTTCGCCGGTACCTTCCAGAGCTTCCCGTGTACGCGCGTCCCGTCACTATCCGGCAGCTTCTCGGACACACCAGCGGCCTCAAAGACGACATGGAGCTGCTGAAGGCCGCGGGACTCCACACCTGGGAAGACCACATTACGGAGGCGGATGTTTTCTCGATTATCGCGCGTCAGCGGACGGCGAACTTCGCGCCGGGGAGCGAGTTTCTCTACAGCGACACCGGCTACGACCTTCTGGCGATCATCGTCCGCCGCGTGTCGGGCAAGTCACTCCGTGCCTTCGCAGCCGAGCGCATTTTCAAGCCGCTCGGGATGACGGAGACGCTCTTCCGCGATGACGCTTCGGAGCCGGTTCCGGGACGCGCATCGGGCTATGTCCGCGAGCACGATGCGCTCCACATCGCAATTCCGGACTCCTCCCAGGTCGGCGCCGCCAATCTCTTCACGACGGGCCACGATCTCGCCATCTGGGCGGCGAGCTTCGAGCATCCGGCGATCCTTGGTGCGGCAATGGACGACCTGCAGCGCGAGGGACATCTCGCCGACGGTACGCCGACCGGTTACGCAGGCGGCCTCGAACTGCGCACCTACCGCGGTCACCGTGTGATCCAGCATGACGGTGCGCAGGCGGGGTATGTGGGCGACTTGATGATGTTCCCGGACGACCATCTCGCCATCGCTCAACTCTGCAACGTCCGCCGGAACGCACACCAGCTTCCGCGGCAAATCGCGGGCGCCGTCCTCGGCCTCGATACGCAACCGGCGACAGCCGCAGCCGGGTCTGCGCAGGTGACGGTATCGCCGGCCGAGCTCGCGCGCGTCGCCGGCACCTACTGGAACGATCGCGATGGCAGCTACAACGTCGTGACCGTCGCCGCCGGGAAAGTGATGGTGACGGATTCAGACCACGACACGTACGAGCTGGTTCCGGTCAACCCCAATGTCTTCGGCGTAAAGGGAGAGCCGCCGGACATTTTTCTCGCCTTCTCGCCGGCTGGTGACGCATTGCCGCGGCGCCTGGAGCGCCATATCGGATCGGCGGTGACGTCGTTCGTTCGCATGCAGAGCGGATCGCACGACCATGCCGTATCCCGCGATATCGCGGGCCTCTATGTGTCCGACGAGGTCGGTGCGTCATGGACATTCCTCGTGCAGAACGGCCACCTCGTACTTCGCCGCCCGCGGTTCGATGACGAGCCTCTCACGCAGCTCTTCGCCGACGGCTACGAGAGCGGCCAATGGTTTCTGCACTTCGTCCGCGATCGTCATTACAGAGTGATCGCCGTTGACGCGCTGAACGTCCGCCTCCGAAAGCTGCGATTCGTCAGACGCTGACGTCAAGAACCTTTGCGTCCGCTCCCCCGCGTAGTCGTTTCTTGACGCCCCGCCAACCCCTCCAAACCGCGTAACCCCGTAACCGCGCAACCACTTGCGCTGATCTGCCACTTCGGCGGACCGCTTGAACTACGTCCCGGCGAAAGGAGGTGGTGCCGAAGAGAGATAAGGCGTGATCAGAAGAGACAGATGGAAGTTCAAGTGTGGGTAATCAGCCAAACAACGCATCGACAGTCAACCAAACAACACAACCAAAACAATCGAAAGGAGAACAAGACCCATGCGGAAGTCCCCCGCGATCCTGCTTCTCGGAATCCTCATCCTCTCGCTCGCCACGGCGGCCCTCGCCGACGTGCCGGGTGTGGTCAACCTCAACACCGCCGACGCCGCGCAACTCGGATACCTCCCGCGCATCGGCGTCAAGGCAGCGCAGCAGATCATCGACTACCGCACCGCGCACGGGCCGTTCCACAAGGCGACGGACCTGATGCAGGTGAAAGGCTTCGGCCAGAAGCGGTTCGACAAGCTGAGCGCCTACCTCGCCGTCGAAGGCAAGACGACGCTGACGGCGAAAGTCTCCTCCCCGCGCAAGACGCGCAAGCCCACCCCCACGGCCTCGAAGTAGGCCGTCCCACCACCTAAGCGCGCCGCGAACGCGGCGCGCTCTTACCTTCGATGCGCGCCGCCGAGTAACGCGGCGCGCATCCCACGCAACCCCGCAACCCAGAAAGGAGAACGTGTGTCCAATCGCAGACCGAACCTCAACTCCGGCTACACCATCACCGAGCTCCTCACAGTCATCGCCATCGTTGGCCTCTTCAGCGCCATCGCGATGCCGTCATGGCTCACGCTGCAGCGGCATGCCGCCGTCCATGCGGCAGCCGAGGAACTGCAGAGCGTCTTTCGCGGCGCGCGCATGCGCGCCATCACGAGCGGGCGCAACGTCGGCGTCCGCTTCACGAAGAGCGGCGCCGTCTGGATGTACTCCCTCTACGACGACCGCAACGGCAATGGCATCAAGACCGCGGAGATCGACAGCGGCATCGACAAAATGATCGCGCGGCCGAAGCGGGTCCTCAACACCGTCCGTTTCGCCTCCATCGCCGTCCCGTCGAAGACGATCATCGATCCCGACGGCGACAAGCTCAAGCCGACCGACTCGCCGGTGCAATTCGGCACCTCGGCCATCTGCTCTTTTTCCCCCATCGGCGCGGCGACGTCCGGGAGCATCTACCTCACTGACAGCAACGGCGAGATCTGGTGTGCGCGGGTGTACGGCGTCAGCGCCAAAGTGCGCATCCTCCGATATCTCGGCGGAAAGAATTGGGTGGAGCGTTGAGCGCGCTACGGACCGCCCCGCCGCACCACGATCTGCTTCGCCTCATACGTGGCGATGAGCGAGAGCGCATTGCGCCGCAGGAAAGCGTCGTCGAACGCGGCGGTGAGCACCGAGCCGTCCATGTCGCGGCCGGCGGGGAGACCGGCGGCGAACAGCGTCGTCGGCACGATGTCGTCGACCTTCGCCGCGGCGGGGTTGTCGCGGTGCGTGGTGCCGATGCCGGTGATCACCACGAATCCGTCGTCGGCGCCGGGATCGTCGACCGCGAGCGCCTCGCGGACGAACGCGTACGGCGTGACGGGGAGGGGAGGGGCGGCCGGGCCGCTGGGCGAAGTCACCACCAGCACATGGTCCGGATAGTCGCGGGCGACGCCGGCGAGCAGCGCATCGAGCTGCACGACGTAGGCACGGAGCGCCTCCCCCTTCATCGAAGTGCGGGGAGGGAGAGCGTTCGCGTAGATGTGCAGCGCGCGCTGCGCCTCCGAGAAGCCGTCCAAAGCGACGACGTTCAGCCCGAGCGTCCGCTGCGCCGCGATGCTGCGGAGCATATTGACGGCATCGACGTCGGCCGCCAGCCCGCGGAGGATGCGCGGCCGTGCCTTCCCGGTGCCGTCGAACTTCTGCGCGAGCGTCGCGATATTGGCGACGTTCACGTACGGGGCGGTGCGGATCGCGGCGTCCGTCACGACGATGCTGGCGCTCCCGCGCTGTGCCTTCGGCCAATTCACGACGGCGGCGTGGAACGAGAGGCGCTCGAACATCGTCCAGAGCGGCAGCGCGTTCCCCGAGGGGAGCGAGGCCGAGATGCGCTCCACGGGGGGGAGCAGGCCCCAGACGTGGAAGCCGACGCCGCTCGGCAGGAGCAGGAACGGCTCGTCGCGGTTGAGCGGAGTCGTATACGAGTAGCTCCCGGTCACGCCGTGCCGGTATGGCAGCTTCCCAGTCGCGAGCGAGGCCCACAGCGCCTTGTCGCTCGAGGTGGCGAACGGCTCCATGCGGGCGAAGTAGGCGTGCTGGCGGGCCGCGTCGAAGAACGGGAGGTTCCCTTCGCCGGCGAGCTGCACGATCCAGTCGTAGGGGAGACTGCGGATCGCGACCACGATCACCGGCCGCTCGCCGGCGATCGTCCCGATGTTCGCGACCACCACGCTCTTCTTCTCCGTCCGGTACGTATCGCGGCGCTCGTAGAGGAAGACCGACGAGACGACCACGGTGAGCAGCGCGGTCACGAAGATGGCGCGGGAGACGCGCCGGCTTGCGTTGCGCTCGAAGAACCAGAGCAGCAGGAAGATGAACGCCACGAGTGTGATCAGGTTCGTCGCCTTGATGAGCAGGTGCACGGCGTCGATCGGGAGATAGGCGCGCACGGCGTCGAGGTGGATCCAGTAGACCGTCGCGGCGATGAAGGCGGCGAGGACGATGAAGCCGAAGCCGTGGGGGCGGTAGCCGTTCGTGGCCGGCTTGCCGAAGAGGCGGACGCGCGCGATGCGCAGGAGCCAGAGGGCGGTGCCGAAGAGGAGACCGCCGATGGCGGCGTAGAAGAGCGTGACGCCGATGAGCTTCGCGGGCGTGACCTCCACCTGCGGGTTGAGCAGATAGAGGAGGTGCGCGGCGTAGAGGCCGAAGAGCGCCCCTGCCAGGAACCGCTTCATGTACGCCCATCGGACCATCGGGGGCGAAGTCTATTCGTCCTCTTCCGAGGAGCGAAGGATGTCCGCATCGACGGGCCGGCGATCTGGCGGGCGTTCGCGACGGGTGAACAGCGGTGCTGACCGCCGCGCGCATCCGTGAGCTGCACGGCGACACCCTCGCCCTCTTTCGCGACCTCGGGTACGCGATTGCGTCGGTGGCCATCGATCCCGCCGAGTGGCGCCGCGCCGGTGTTGCCGTTGGCTGGAACGGTACGTCTTCGTTCTCACTCGCGGCGCGCCTGCGCCGCTTCGATCTCTTTCATCTCCGCGGCGACGCGGAAGAGGGAGCGCTGTTCGAGTTCCTGAAGACGTATCGCGAGTACAACGTGCTGACGAAGTCCGCCGTGCTGCACGAGCGCCATGGCTCATTATCGGTCTACGACCTGTCGCCACATCGCACGCTTCGGCGTCTCGACGTCGATCTCGAATCGCCGTCATCGCACGCGATCGACCGCCTCAATCTCCTCGCGGCGACGGAGCCGAACGCGCTGGCGAAGGTCTTCGACCTCGCGCTCGACCGCGAATCGGTCACGCGGCGATTCTTCGAGCGATTCCGCGACGCCGTAGGAGAGGTTGCGAAGTCGCTTGCCGCGAGCTGCGCCCAGGAGTCGCGCGATGCGTGTGACGCCGAGGCGCTGCTGATCCTGTCGCGATTGCTGTTTCTGTCGTTCGTTCAGGAGAAAGGGTGGCTCAACGGCGAGCGCCGGTTCCTGTTCGACCGGCTGCAGCAGCGCGAATTTTTCGCGACTGTGCTCTCGCCACTCTTCTTCGGCTGTCTCAACACGCCGCTGCGCGATCGCGATATCACCGCGCTGCGGCTCGGCCGCATCCCGTATCTGAATGGCGGTCTTTTCGAGCCGTCGGCATTCGAATGGCGGCAGCCGTCGCTCGACGTCGATGACGATTTGATGCGCCGCATCATCGAAGACGTTTTCGAACGGTTCGACTTTTCGAGCAACGAACGCGACTCCGCCGGCACGCATGTCGACCCGGAGATGCTCGGCAAAGTGTTCGAGTCGCTCATGGCCGCCGGCGAACGTGCGGCAAGCGGCAGCTTCTACACGCCGCGAGAGATCGTCGACGTGCTCACCGAACGGGCGGTCGTCGAGTGGCTCGGCGAAGGCGACTCGCTGGAGAAGCTCGGGCGACTAGAGTCGATCACGGTTCTCGATCCCGCGTGCGGCTCGGGGGCATTCTTGCTGTCGTCGCTCGGCGTCATCGAGCGGCTGACGCGAACGCTGAGCGGCGACGCGAACGTACCGGTTGCCGCGAACCTTCGCCAGCAGATCGTGGAGCGATCGCTCTACGGCGTCGATCTCAAGCCGGAAGCGGTCCGCCTCTGCGAGTTGCGGCTCTGGCTCGCCATCGTCTCGACGACCGACGCCGAGGTTGAAGACATCCCGCCCCTTCCGAACCTCGACCGGAACATTCTCCAGGGCAATTCCCTCCTCGGCCCGGCCGACTTTCTCGGCGACTCGCGCGGCGAGATCTATCGCGAATGGGTCTACGCGTTGCGCGCGCAGAGCGACCTGCTCAACCGCTATCGTCACTCGCCGCGCGACGAGCGGCCGGCGCTCGCGCGTCTGATTCGCGAGAACGATCGCCGCCTGGCGTCGGATCTCGTGGCGCGCTCCATCGACGCCGATGAGGCGGAGTTGCGGCACCTCACGGCTCCGCAACACGATCTCTTCGGACGGGCGCTGAACGCCGACCTCGAACGCTGCCGTGAGCTGCACGCGCGTATCGCCGATCATCGCCGCACGCTCGATCGCATCGAAGATGGGACGCTCGACTTTTTCTCGTTCGACGTCCACTTCGCGCCGGTGATGGCGGGCGGCGGCTTCGACGTCGTGGCGGGCAATCCGCCTTGGGTCCGCAACGCGCGCATCGACGCGCGCGCGAAACGGATGGTGGCGGATCGATACGCGTTCTTCCGGCCTGCGTACGGCGGCGCCGCATTTCACCAGCCCGATCTCTCGCTCGCCTTCTTCGAGCGTGCCCTCTCGCTTGCAGCCGAGGGCGGCGTCGTGTCGATGCTGATGCCGGCGAAGATTCTCAATGCCGGATATGCCGCGCCTCTGCGTCGCGCGGCGATGCAGCATGACGTCGTTGCGATCGAAGACTGGAGCGCGAGCGCGAAGCGTCATTTCGACGCCGACACGTTCCCGCTCGGTCTGACGCTCGCGAAGAGACGACCGCGCGGGCAGGTGCTCGTCGTCGACGACGATGTTTCCTTTCGCCTCACGCACGAAGACCTCGCGGCGACCTGCGAGTGGGCGCTCGTACCGACCGATGCCGCCGCCGTTTTGCGCCGTCTTCGTGCCGCCCACCGGCCGCTCGCGATCACGCTCGGCCGCCGCCCGCTCATGGGCGTGAAGACGGGCGACAACCACGCGTTCTTCCTGGGCGAATGCCGCGTCCGCGGCTCGGCGCTCATCACGGGTGAACGCCACTGCATCCCGCTGGCGCATGTCGCGCGCTGCGTGCGCGGACGCGATCTCAAACGTTGGAGTGCCGGCGCTTCGGAGTGGATGGTGTGGCCGCCGCGAAAAGGTTGGAAGACTCCTCCGCGTTGGCTGCGGAACCTCGCCGCAGCGCGCGGCGTCGACCCTTCTGATTTTTCGCTGGCCTACGTGAAGCCGGAGCATGTCGGGATCAAGGTCGCGTGGAAGGACGTCTCGCGCGGAATGACCGCCGCGGTGCTGCCCGACTCCGTTGACGTAAACGGCCGCGCGGTGCCGCTCGTTCCCAACCAGACGCTTTACTCGATCGACGCGGCCTCGCTCGACGAGGCGTACGCGCTCAGCGCGATCCTCAACTCCACCATTGCCAATGCGTTGCTGCTCGCCGTTGCCGAGCGCGCGAAGGATGCACATTTTCGAATGTTCGGCCGCACCGTTGCGCAACTTCCGCTGGTGCCGATCGAAAGTGCTGCCACGCTGACGCGCCTCGCCCGTCGCGCTCACGCCGGCCGGGACATGGACGACGAAGTCGATCAGGCGGTGGCGAAGCTGTACGGCGTCACGCAGAAGGAGCTTGCGACGCTCCGCCGCTTCGTCGACCACCGCCTTGCTCGCTGAGCACCAGGTCGAGGCGGTTTCCCGCGCCGTCGCCGCCATCGACGCGTTCGGCGGAGTCATCCTCGCCGACGAGGCGGGCCTCGGGAAGTCGTTCGTTGCCGCCGCGGTGGCGAAACGATTCGCCGGTGAGGTGGAGCTCATCGTCCCCGCATCGCTGGTCGTGCAGTGGCAGCAGACGCTCCGGCAATTCGGCGTCGACGCGCGGATCGAGACGCACGACACACTCGCGCGCTCGCCGCGCATCGCCGATCCTGCGGTTCCGCGTCTCGTCATCGTCGACGAGGCGCATGCGTTCCGGAATCCGGCGACCCAGCGTTACGACGCGCTGGCGAGGCGGACCCTCGCCGCGCGCGTCCTCCTCGTCACCGCAATGCCGCTCTGCAACTCGGCGCGTGACCTTCACTCTCTGCTCGCGTTGATCGCCCGCGACGACATTCTCCTCGGCCGCGGCGTGGCGTCGATCGATCTCGCATTCGAGACCCATGATCGCGACGCGATCGGAAGCATCCTCGGCGCGCTGCTCATCCGCCGCGACCGCAGCGTCCTTCCGGAGCGTCTGCAGTTCGGTTCCCTCGAGCGGCGCGTGATCCGGCACGCGGTCGTCGCGGCGCCGATCGACGCGCTGCAGTTCCCGCTCACCGGCGCCGCGCCGCTGCTGCGACGTTTCCTCTGGCGCCGGCTCGAGTCGAGCGAGGCCGCATTGATCGAGTCGGTGAAACGCCAGCTCCGCTTCTACGAGCGGGTGCTCGAGAGCGGGCGTCCGCTCACGAAACGCGAGTACCGCCGCGCGTTCGCGCACGAGGAGGAAGGGGAGCCGTTTCAGCAGGTCCTCTTCTGGGACGTCTGGGCTCCGGCGTCGGATCTCGATACCGGCGCCATCCGCGACGAAATGCAGCGACTCGCCGCCGTGCAGTCCTTCGCGGAGCGGAACGGTTCGAACAAACTGGACCTTCTGCGCGCCGCGCTACCGACCGAGCCGGCGCTGATCTTCACCGGATCGGTGGCGACAGCGCGCCAGGTCGCCGCTGGCTTGCATTGCGGCGTCGCGACCGCACGCGACGGCCGCGGCGCGATCGACGCGTTCCAGCGCGGCGCGATCGACGTCGTCGTCACCACCGACTTCGCCAGCGAGGGGCTCAACCTGCAGCGCGCCGCCGTGGTTGTGCATTACGACATCCCGTGGAACCCCGCGAGGCTCGATCAACGCAACGGACGCGCGCACCGTATCGGGCAGACGCGCGACAACGTCCGGGCCATCTACTTCCTGCCGCGCGGCGGCGAGACGAAGATTGTCGCCACGATCGCGGCGAAGAACCGCGTCCGGCGCGAGTTTCTCAAGCCGCTCTCGCCGGCGGAGGTGCTGCCTGCAGCTTCAACGCTCCGCCCACGTGTGACGAAAGCCGCTGCGATCACGCGGTTTCCGGTCGCTGTCGACGATCGGTTCGACCGCCGGCATAAAGCGGGCGTGGAGCGCATGGTCGCGGCGATGTCTCGCGAGCGCGTTGACGCAGCGTCACTCGCGGACCTTCGCGCCCTCATGGACGCTGAGGTTTGACCGTCGTACTCACGGACAGTACAGATGTACTCATGTGAAGTACAACTGCGAGCCTCTCACATACAAATAGGATCTCTGAGAGTAGATATAGGCGGGTGAAAAGTAGATACGGACGCTTAAGATGTACGACTGTCATACTCGGGACGGCAATTGTACGCATTGAGATCCGTAGCGTACTCTCATAAAGTACAGTTGTACTCTTAGAGAGTTCACGTGCCGCGGTGCCGTACCGCTAGAACAGCGCGAGCTGTACGCGCGGCGTCTCGGCCGCCGGCGCGATCTCCCTCCGCGACCGCAGCTCGCTCCGCTTCCGCCCCAGCAGCAGGAACAGATGTCGCCGGATCCACTCCTGAGACTCGCGGTAGTACCGGAACTTCCGCTCGTTCGCATGGAACCGACGGTTGTGGTGCGGCCCCAATATGTGGTGCAGGTACTCGTGGTGGATGATCGACTCGAGCACGTACGCCGGCACGTTCGCCCCACGCAACAGCGGATGGATCCGGATCTCGGTCGTCACATGGTTGTACGACCCGAGCCGGATCGAACGCCGCCGCTTCCGCGTGATCTGCTGCCCCCACCGCACCGGCAGCGGCGGCACCTTCCAAAAATACGCCCGGTGGACGTCGCCAGCCAGCGACTCGAGGTAGTTCCGGGCGTTATCGGGCAGCGGGAGCATCGGCGGCATCGCGCGTTCCTATTGTGCGGTCCGCGCGATGCCGTGACAAGTGTCCAGATTACCGGCTGCCCACTTTCCCCAGTACTTCGTTCACGTTCGACATCGCCGCGGAGGTCACGAGAGCGGAGCCGGCGGCAATGATGTCGTCGCCTTTCTTCATCCCGAGAAAGATGCCGACGCCGAGGCCGAGGAGCATCGCGGCGAGCGGGAAGGTCTTGATCTGCTCGCGCCACTCCTCCGGCAAGAGGTTCTCGATCTCCTCGAAGATCACCTCGGGGCCGTTTTCGGCGATGGAGGCGCCGATCGATGCGGCACGCTCGCGGATCGGGTCCTCGTAGTCCATCCCCGCCGCCGAGCGCTCGAAGTCGTCGTCTTTGTTGCGCGTCGCCATCATCAGTCCCCGTTGTCGTCGCGGCGCAGCATCAGGCCGACGACGAATCCGACGCCGACCGAGATCAGGAGCGCCTTGCCGGGGTTGGAGCGGACGTAGCTCCGTACCTGGTCGGTGATCGCGCCAAAGTCGACGTCTTCGACCTTCTCGCGCACGCTGTTGTAGCCGTCGCGCACTTTGCCCGACGCCCGGCCGTATTGCTCGTTCACGTAGTCTTTCGCGCGGCCGAAGCGGCCGGCGGTCTCATCGGTGTTGTCGTCAGCCCCGTCGCCCGGGCTCGCGGTTGTCGTCTCTTCCACCATGGGAGAAACCTCCTTCGTTCACAGCGCGAGAAGCATATGCAGAAATTTGCCCAACGTAGAATCAAATGATGCGCGTCCGCCTCGAACACGTCACGCACACGTATTCGCCGACCGCGGAGTCGGCGGCGGTGCAGGTGCTGGACGACGTATCGCTGGAGATCGCCACGGGGGAGTTCGCGGTGCTGCGCGGCGCCTCGGGGAGCGGTAAGTCGACGCTCCTCAATCTGATCGGCGCCGTGGACCGTCCCACCTCCGGCCGCCTCTTCCTCGGCGACGACGAGACGTCGGCGATGTCGGAGGCGCAGCTCACGTCTCTCCGGCGGCTGCGGCTCGGCTTCGTGTTCCAGTTCTTCAATCTGATTCCGACCCTCACGGTGTTCGAGAACGTGGCGTTCCCGCTCTCGCTCGCGAAGCGTCCGCGTGAAGAGGTTCGGACGCGGGTGTCCGAGGTGCTCGAGCAGGTCGGCCTGGCGCACCGGGCGACGCATTCGCCGAACGAGCTCTCCGGCGGCGAGATGCAGCGCGTCGCCATCGGCCGCGCCATCGTGCACCGCCCCGCGCTCGTCCTCGCCGACGAGCCGACCGGCAATCTCGATTCGCGCAACGGCGAGCGGGTGCTGGAGCTGTTGCGCGACGTTCACGCCGCGACGCGCGCCACGATCGTGATGGCGACGCACTCGGAGCGCGCCGCCTCGTTCGGACAGTCGGTGATCGACGTCGCGGATGGACGCGTGACGCGCGCATGATCGCGCGCGCGCTCGTCCTCCGCCCGATCGTTCGTGAGAAAACGCGGACGGCGCTTACGGTCGCAGGGATCGCCGTCGGCGTCGCGGTCATCGTCGCCATCCAGCTCGCGAACCAGAGCGCGTTGCGGGCGTTCCGCGAGTCGGTCGACGCGGTCGCCGGCCGCGCGAATTATCAGATCGTGCCGGAAGCGGGGACGCTCCCCGAGGAGTTGTTGCTGAAGCTGCAGCCCTTCTGGGACGACGGCGTCCGCTTCGCGCCGGTGATCGACGTGGAAGGCATCGACGTCGAGGGGATGGAAGCCGCCACCCAGCAACCGGTCCGGATGCTCGCCGTCGACCTGCTGAGCGACCTCCACTTCCGCGACTATCGCTACGCGCGCATTCAGGGCGCGGCGCTGCAGTCGTTTTTTCAACCCGACGCGGTGATCGTTCCGGCGCCGTACGCGCGCGAACATCACCTGGCGCTCGGTTCGCCGCTGACGCTCAGCATCCTCGGCATCCGGCGGACGATGACGGTGCGCGGCATTCTCGAAGCGCGCGGCCCGGCGACGGCGTTCAACGGCGCGATCGTGGTCTGCGACATCGCCACGGCGCAGAAGGCGTTCGGGATGCTCGGCCGCCTTTCGCGCGTCGACATGCTCGTCCCTGACGACACCATCGCGATGCGGATCGCGCGTGCGCTCCCTCCCTCGACGCGCCTCGAGCGCCCCTCGCGACGGAACGAGCGCGTGGAGAACATGCTGCGTGCCTTCCGCGTGAACCTCTTCGCGCTCGCCGGCGTGGCGCTGCTGGTCGGGATGTTCCTCGTCTACAACACGGTGCTGATCTCGATCCTGCGCCGCCGCCGCGACGTCGGGATTCTCAAGACGCTCGGCGCCGCCCCGCGGCAGATCTTCGCCGCTTTCCTCTCCGAAGGCCTGCTCTTCGGCGCCATCGGCTCGGTCCTCGGCATCGCCCTCGGGAACGTGCTCGCCGAGGGGATTCTGTCGCTCATCGGACGGACGGTGAATGCGTTGTACGTGACCTCGCGCCCCGAGGCGATCGTGCTGACGCCGGACGTGATCGTGCTCGGGGTGGCGGTCGGTGTGGTGCTCTCCCTCCTCTCCGCCATCGCGCCGTCGATTGAAGCCTCGCGCATCCGCCCCCTGTCAATGATGCGCGGCCTCAGTGTGGCGCCGCCGACTCGGCGGCGGAGAGGAGCCGCCGAGGTCGGCGGCTCTACACTGTTTTTCGTTCTAGCCGCACTTGTCGCGAGGATCCCACCTGTCAGAGGCATCGCCGTCGCGGGCTACATCTCCGTCCTCTTCGTCGTCGCCGGCTTCTCGATGCTCGCCCCCGCCATCGTGCGCGGCATCGCGGCGATCGCCGCGCCGCCCTTCCGTCGCCTGTTCGGCATCGTCGGCCAGCTCGCGGCGCGCTCGCTAAACGCCTCGCTGCGCCGCACCGCGATCGCCACTGCCGCGCTCGCGTTGGCAACCGGAATGATGGTCGCGGTCGCGCTGATGGTCGGCAGTTTCCGCGTCACGGTGAACACCTGGATCGACCAGACCGTCCGCTCCGACCTTTGGCTGCGTCCGGCGAAGGGGCTCACCAACGCCGACGTCGCGCTCTTCCCGCCGGCGATTCTCGACGACCTGCGTAAGGTCGCCTTCATCGCCGCCGCCGACCCGGTGCACGGCCGCGACATCATCTACCGCGACGCCTACGTCACGATCGGCAGCGGCGACACGCGCGTGGCGGCCGCTTTCGGCAACATCCCAATGGTGACGCCGCGCCAATCGAAGCCGGCGCTCTACGAGATGATCCGCGTCCACGGAGTCTTCGTCTCGGAGAGTTTCTCGCTGAAGTTCGGCAAAGGTGTCGGCGACGCGCTCACGCTTCCGACCGCGCACGGCCCGCGCACCTACACGATCTGCGGCATCTACCGCGACTACTCGAACGACCGCGGCGTCGTCGTCATGAACCGCCCCGACTACATCGCCGCGTACGACGATGACCGGATCAACACGGTCATCCTCTACCTGAAGCCGAACGTCGACCGCGACGCCGCACGCCGCCGTCTCGAGGCGCTGTTCGGGGCGAAGTACGGCGCGTTCACGGTTACGAATGCGGCCATCCGCCGCGAGGTGATGAATATCTTCGACCAGACGTTCCTCATCACGTACGCACTCCTCGGCGTCGCGATCGTAGTAGCGGTCCTCGGCATCATCAACACGCTCTCGGCGCTGATCCTGGAGCGGACGCGCGAGCTGGCGCTCCTCCGCGTCGCCGGCATGTCGCTCCGCGAGTTGCGCACGATGCTGCTCCTCGAGTCGGCGCTCCTCGGCATCGCCGCGACGCTCACCGGCGTCGTCATGGGGTACGCACTGTCTTGGATCCTGATCAACGTCATCAACAAGCAGTCGTTCGGCTGGACGATCGAGTTTCACACGCCGGCCGCCCTGATCGCCGCCTCGCTCGCGATCACGTTCGCCGCCTCCGTGCTTGCCGGCCTCGTCCCGGCACGGCTCGCCGGGCGCATCGACCTCGCGAGCGCCACCAAGACCGAGTAGACTCATCGCCCGTCCAAATGAGATGGCAATGAACCGCCTCCTTCCCCTCGTCCTCTCTCTTCTTTCCCTTCCCCTCTACGCCGAGACCGCCGACACCGTGCTGCTCCACGGGAAGGTGTACACCGGCGATCCGGCGCACTTCGCGCAGGCGATCGCCATCTCCGGCAAGCGGATCCTGGCGGTCGGCACGGATGCGGAGATCGACGCGCTCTCCGACCACAACACGTCAAAGTACGACCTGAGCGGCGCGGTGGTGATCCCGGGTATGAACGACGCGCACGTGCAGTTGGCGATCGGTCCGGACCGGCAGCGCATCTCCACGACGGAAGCGGCAAGCTTCGACGAGGTGCGCGCCGGGCTCGAATGGATCACGAGCGAGTCGGCGGGGGACGTGTGGGTGGGCGGAATCATCGGCCCCGAGGTATTGCGCGACCCGCGGATGACCTCGGCGTTCCTCGATACGATCACCAAACACCGGCGGGTGATGCTCGAGACGAACAGCGGCCACGCGGGCGTCTGGAGCGACAGCGCGCTCACGAGCATTCACGCCGGCAGCATGGCCGACCCGGCGGGCGGCTGGTTCGGCCACGACGCGCAGGGGAAGGTCGACGGCAAAGCGTACGAGTACGCCCACTTCCTGCTGAAACAGCGGCTCGCCGATCTCGCCGACGACGAGCAGGTTCAGACCGTGATCCACGACGCCGGCGCCGATGCGCTGCTGCACGGCGTGACGACGCTCCAGAACGTCTCGCTGCTGCCGTACGCCCGCTTCCATCGAGCCACGATGCGCGCGGGGGTCGCGGCGCGGCTGCGCGAGATGGAGCTCGTGCTTCCCGGCGAGCCGTCGAGCGCCGGTCATCCGACGGAGTACGTCGTCGACGGAACGCCGCTCGACCACACGGCGGCGATCAGCGGGGTCTATCCCGGCACGAAGGACGAGAACGGGAAGGTCAACTTCACGACCGACCAGCTCAAGGCGATGCTGAACGCGACGAAGCAGTCGGTGCAGCAGCCGCTGTTCGACGTCGCGGGCGACCGCGCGATCCGTATCGTGCTCGACGCCATCGACGGGGCGGCGGTTCCTCCGGCGACACGTGTCCGGCTCGACCGTGGCGACGGCGTCACCGGGGACCTCCTCGCGCGCGCCGCGAAGGCGGGCGTGGTGATCGTGGCGACGCCGGCGCGTTTCGGGCTGCGCTCCTTCTACCCGGCCCAGCAGAACGTCTTCGCGCTGAAGACGATCCTCGCGAACAAGATCCCGCTGGCGTTCGGGTCCGAGGGGGGGTCGTCGAATCCGTTCGTCGCGATCCAGAACGCGGTGAACAACGGCGCCGAGTCGCTCACGGTGGCTCAGGCGGTCGACGCCCTCACCGCCGGCGGCGCGTATGCGGAGATGGCGGAGAAGGACAAAGGGACGCTCGCTCCCGGCAAGCTCGCCGACCTCGCGGTGCTGACGCAGGACATCTTTCACATCGCGTCGTCGAGCCTTCCGGAGACGCGCGCCACGATGACGATGGTCGACGGGAAGGTTGTGTCGGGCGCGTTGTTACCCTTCCAACAAAGGAACTAGATTGCCCCCCCTTCTGAAAAAACGGTTGAACCGCGCCGCTGCACTTCTCGCAACCGCTGTCATCGCGCTGACGTTCATCGGCGCGCGGCAACGTGCCGTCGTGCATCCGGTCGTGCCGGCGGGGCCCACATTCAACAAGGAAGTCGTCCGGATTTTTCAGGACCACTGCCAGACCTGCCATCACCCGGGCGACATCGCGCCGTTCTCGTTGATGGATTACGCGAGCGCGAAACCGGAGGCGTTCGACATCCGCTACATGGTGCAGACGCACCAGATGCCGCCGTGGAAGCCGGTGCAGGGTTGCAACGAGTTCGCCGAAGCGCGCGGGCCGCTGCCGCAGAGCGACATTGACACCCTCGTGAAGTGGGTGAACGGCGGGGCTCCGGAGGGCGATCCGAAGGACCTCCCCACGCCGATCGATTTCTCCAGCGGCTGGACCCTCGGCCAGCCCGATCTTGTTCTCTCCAATCCCGACCCGTACACGCCGCCGGCGAGCGGCGACATGTATCGCTGCTTCACGCTGCCGACCAACCTGCCGGCGGACACGTACGTCTCCGCGATCGACATCCATCCCGGTGACCGCGCCAGCGTCCATCACGTCATCGCCTACATCGATACGACGGGCGAGTCGGCAACGCTCGACGCCAACGACCCCGGTCCCGGCTACACCTCGTTCGGCGGCCCCGGCTTCACGATTGAGAACCCGAGCGCCGCGTCGCTCGGCGGCTGGGCGCCCGGCATGCGGGCGATGAGTTTGCCGTCGGACGTCGCGTTCCTTCTTCCCGCGAATTCGCGCGTCGTCCTGCAGGTGCACTATCACCCGCACGACAGCTCCCCGAAGCCCGACCAGACGTCGATCGGCATCTACTTCGCGAAACAGAAGCCGAAGCAGCTCCTCCGCATCCTGCCGCTGATCAACGACACGTTCACGATTCCGCCGAACGACCCGGCATATCCGGTGACCGCGTCATTCACGACCCCCGTCGCCGCGCACCTCTGGCTCATCGCGCCGCACATGCACCTCCTCGGCAGGAAGATGAACGTCGACATGTCGTTCGGCAGCGAAAAGTCCTGCCTGATCAACATCGACGACTGGGACTTCAACTGGCAGGGCGTCTACCGATTCGTCAATCCGGTGCCGGTCTATCCGTTCACCACCTTCAAGATGACCGCGACCTTCGACAACTCGGAGAACAACCTCCGCAACCCGAACTACCCCCCGAAGCCGGTCTCCTGGGGCGAGTCGACCACCGACGAGATGGCCATCGCCTTCATCGGCTTCACGATCGACGGCGAAAACCTCGCCACCGGCCAGACGGCGGATGCCTCCTGGATCCCGCGCATCCGCTCGCCGAAATAGGCGCGTGAACGATCGAAACCCGATCGCGTCGGGACCGTACTTCACACAATGCTTGCCGCATTCATCCTCGCTGCGACTGTCGACCTTTCCGCGGAGCTGAAGACTCGCATTGATGCTGTGCACTTGCCGGCGATGCAGGCGACGGTCGTGACGAGTGAGGGGATCGTGGCGCATGGGTCGGCGGGGGTGACGAAGCTTGGGACGACGGAGCAGGTCACGAACGCGGACGCGTTTCATATCGGTTCGTGCACGAAGCCGTTCACGGCAACGATCATCGCGATGCTGGTGGAGGAGAAGCGCGTCGGGTGGGAGACGAAGGTCGCAGACGTCTTCCCGGAGTGGAAGATTCGCGCTGACTACAAGGACGTCACGGTCGCCGACCTGCTCGCGCACGAGGCGGGACTCCCGCCGTACGGCGAAGACGCGGAGATCGCGAAGCTTCCTCCGCTGAAGGGAAACGCGACGGAGCGCCGCCGTGGGTTCGCCGAATACGTCCTGAGCCAGCCGCCGGCGGTTGCTCCGCGCACGCAGTTCCAATACTCGAACGCCGGCTACGTCGTCGCGGCCGCGATCGCCGAGAAGGTGTCGAAGCGGTCGTGGGAGGATCTCGTTCGCACCCGCATCTTCGATCCACTGCACATGACGTCGGCGGGAATCGGGTGGCCGGCGCGCGTCTGGGGGCATGAGGAAGCGAACGGCGCGTTCAAGCCGGTCGATCCGCACGGCAAGTATCAGCTCCAGGACTTCATCGCGCCCGCAGGCGACCTCCACATGTCGACCGACGATCTCGCGATGTTCCTCCGCGCGCACCTCCTCGCCATGCGCGGGGAGAAAACGCTGATCTCACCCGCCACCGCCACCGTGATGCACACGAAGCGGAAGAAGAGCGGTCTCGGGTTCGGCGTCGCGACTTTCGCCGGCTTGGAGGACGTTGCCACGCATTCGGGCAGCGCCGACACGTTCGTGACCGTGATCGCCATCGCGCCGCACGACAACGTCGCCGTCGCGGTGTCGACCAACGCCTCAAGCGAATCGGCAACAAAAGCGGTCGGCGCCGAGCTGCGCGACCTCCTGAAGCGGTTTGCCGCCGCCCGGACGCATTAGAATCCTCCCATCCCTATGGTAGCCAGCAACGAGCCGCGCGAAAGCGTGGTGCGCTTCGACCTTGCCGTTCAGAAGAGCCACATCTTCGTCTACACCGGCGCGCTGGCGGTGTCGCTCATCGGGTCGGCGCTCGGCGTCTTTCCGCTCCGCATCGAGCTCGCGGTCTTCACCTGGATCGCGTCGTCGGCGATCGCGTTCCTGTTCTACGAGCTGTTCCGTCGCCGGATATCGCGCGACGTTCTGAACCCGCTCTGGCTCACCACCGACGTCATCCTTGTGACCGCCGCGATATTCGCCACCGGCGGTATCGACAGCCCGTGGTACCTCTTCTACCTGACTCCCGCCGCCGCCGCGGCATTCGCGGCGAACAAGCGGACGGCATATGCGGTCTGCGCCGGCTCGGCCGTCGCGTACCTCGGCATGCTCATGCTCGCGGATCAGGCGACGCCGCTGGACGCCGTTTTCTTCCGCGCGCTGACGCGCATGCTTTTCCTCTTCGGCGCCTCGTTCTACTTCCTGGCGGGGATCGCCGACCTGCAGCAGAAGCGGCTCCGCATCCGCGCGCTCGAGTCGGAGGAGAAGGAGCAGATCGGCGAGCTACGGCGCCTCACCGACGAGCTCGCGGCCGCCAACCGCCGCATCCAGGAGTCGGACCGTCTCAAGAGCCAGTTTCTCGCGAACATGTCGCACGAGCTGCGGACGCCGCTCAACTCGATCATCGGCTTCTCGGAGATTCTCGTCGACCGCCTGGAACCGACCATTGAGGCGAAGCACTACGGCTTCCTCAAGCACATCCACGCCTCGGGGCAGCACCTGCTCGGCATCATCAACGACATACTCGATCTGTCGAAGATCGAGGCCGGGAAGATGGAGATCTTCCCCGAGTACTTCTCGATCGCGCCGGTCATCGAGAGCGTCTGCCAAATGATCCGCGGCATGACGAAGTCGTACCCGCGCTTCGTCGTCGACGTCCCGAACGATCTGCCGCTGATCGAGACCGACCTCGCGAAGTTCAAGCAGGTGCTCTTCAACCTCGTCTCGAACTCGATCAAGTTCTCGCCGGCCGACAGTACGATCACGATCTCGGCGCGGTTCATCGGCGCGACGCAGGAGGAGGGATCGATCAACGTCTCGGTGGCGGACGAGGGGATCGGCATCGATCCGCGCCACCACGAGATGATCTTCGAGGAGTTCCGGCAGATCGACGCCACGGTGCGGCGCGAGTTCGGCGGCACCGGCCTCGGTCTCGCGCTCGTCAAACGGTTCGTCGAGCTGCAAGGCGGTCGCGTGGCGCTCGAGAGCTCGCCGGGACGCGGATCGACATTCTCATTCCGCCTGCCGGTACGCTCACGCGCGGCCGTTGTCTGGCGCAAGGTCGAGTTCGAGCCCGCGGAAGATCGCATCCTCGTCGTCGAAGACGATCCGAACGCCTACGACCTCATCGCCTCGGCGCTCCGTTCCGCCGGCTACTCCGCGGCGCGCGCGCGTTACGGCGAGGAGGCGATCAAGCTCGCCGGCGATCTCCGGCCGTTGGCGATCACGCTCGATCTCGTTCTTCCAGGCCTCGACGGCTGGGAAGTGCTCAAGCGCCTGAAGGCGGACGGCACGACGCGCGACATCCCGATCATCATCATCTCGGTCGTCGAGAACCGCGACCTCGGCATGGCCCTCGGGGCCGACGACTATTTCGTGAAGCCGGTCGATCGCGAGCGCCTGATCGAGCGCGTCCGCTCCCTCGCCACGCGCAGTGACGCGCGCCCACGGCTGCTCCTCATCGACGACGACGCGGCGGTGCACTCGCTCCTCGACGTCGAGTTGACTACAGCCGGCTTCGCGATCGAGAGCGCGTTCAGCGGCGAACAGGGACTCCTCGCCGCCCGCGAGAACATCCCCGACGTCATCATCCTCGACCTGATGATGCCTGGCATGAGCGGCTTCGAAGTTGCCGACACGCTGAAGGAAGACCCACTCACCGCGAACATCCCCATCCTCGTGCTCACCTCGAAAGAGATCTCCGCCGACGAGCGCCGCGACCTGCAGACGAAAGTCACCAGCTTCGTGCAGAAGGGCAAGAGCGCCCGCGCCCAACTCATCCGCGAGATTCGCCGCATCGGCCAGCAGCGGACCATAGCTAACGTGTGAGTGTGTGGGGCCGGCTCCACATACCAGAGAATCAGGGCGCGCGGAAGGCGTGGTCGTATCCCGTCATCTCGACGTAGCCCTCGCCGCTCACGCCGATGTTGTCGAACGATCCGGTGACGTTCACCGCCCCCTCCCAATAGGTGACGCGCGTCGACTCGCGGGTGACGAGCTCCTGATCGTCGAGGAGCGGATGGAGCGCGAGCGAGATGCCGAGGGAGGGGATGGCGACGTTCCAGTCGAGGGGGTAAGTTGCGCTGCTCTTCTTTGATGTCCAGCGCCGCTTCGACGTGATGTGCATCTGGTCGTGATGAATCGGTATCACGTGGCCGTCGGCGGTGATCACCGAGCCCGAGGAGGTGGTGTCCGGCGTCCCGTCGGCACGGCGGATGACGTACAGCATGACCTCGGCGTCGTTGTCGAGCTGGATCGAGTACCAGTCCCACCCGCGCTGGTTTTCGCGGAGTGAGGAGGAACCGAACTCGTGGTCCATCCACGCTTCTCCGATGCATGCATGGCCATTCACGCTCCCCGAGGCTTCGAGACGCGTCATCGAGTAGTAGTGCGAGGCGTAGCCTTCGCCCGCCGCTTTCACTGAAATGCCGTTCTCACCGTGGATTGCCGGCGGTTTGCGAGAACGCAGCACGAGATCGATCGCGTCGTCCCCCTGCTTCGCGACGATACGCCACGACCCGTCGCGCAACGTGATCGCGCGCCATCCTTCGTTGAACACGTCGAGGTAGCCGGCCGCTGCGCGTGCCGTGTACGGCGACGAGCGGTTCAGCTTTTCGTAGTAGCGGAAGCTCTTGCCGTTGACGTCGGTGATCGCGAAGTGCGCGAGCGCGAGGTGGCGGAGGTCCCAATTCGATTCCGCCGGCTTCAGATCAACACCGACGCGGAAAAGCGTCAGCTCGAAGCCGTAGCGGTGGCCGTCGTGCGTCCGGAGGTGGCCGGTGTAGTACCACCACTCGGTGCGGTAGCCGTCGTGCGAGCCGTGGTCGCGGGGGAACGCATAGTCGTAGCCGGGGAGGGCGAGGAGGAAGCCGTCGGGGCCGGGCCTGTCGGCCTCGAATGCAGAATGCAGAAGGCAGAGGGCAGAAAGGAGGACGACGAGCGCTTTCTGCATTGTCGAGATAATATCGGGCTCTATGGCCGAGCAGCCGGTGGGTTCGCGTGCGCGGTTTCGCACGCTGACGCCCGAGGCATCGATCGCGATCGATGCCGATGACATCCTTGCGCTCGCGCGGCGGTACGCCGACCAGTCGATGTTCGACGAGGCGATCCACCTCTACGAAATGGCGGAGAAGCTCCGCCCCGGCTCGGTTTCCATCCGCATCAACCTCGCCCGCGTTCGCGACCAGAAGCGCGAGGCGGAGGAGTCGCGGTTCGCCGACGTGCGCCTCGAAGTCGCCGCCGAGCGGGCACGCGATGAGATCGACGCCTCGCAGTACGTCGGCCTCGCGCAGTACCACATGGCGAAGGACCAGACGGCGAAGGCGATCGAATTGCTGGAGATCGCGAAGCTGAAGACGCCCAACAACTATCGCGTCTACGAGATCCTCTGCCGCCTCTATTACTCGCAGGGCGAGTGGACGGCGGCGCACGAGGAGATCGTGAAGTCGCGCCAGCTCAACCCGTTCGACCGCGGTCTCGCGGAGCTCTCGGGCCGCGTGGAGTTCGAGCTGAAGAACTTCGAGAAGTCGCTCGACGACTTCATCGACGCGTTCCTCCTCGCCACCGACCAGAAAGGCGAGTCGACCGAGGCGGTGCGCAGGATGATCAACACCATCAAGCGCATCAGCAACATCGAGACGAAGGAGCTCAACGCGCGGATCAAGCTGCGCGTCGAGCAGTTGCAGATCCACACCGAGCGCCTCGAGTGCCGCAAAGAGAGCCTCTTCCGCGTCGACTCGCGCGACCTGAAGCTGATCACGCAGAAGATCACGCGCGACGCCGAGAAGCGCGAGAACCTCATCCAGGTCTCGTCCGAGCTCCGGAAGCTCACCGTCTTCCAGCACATGAAGGACGAGCAGATCTTCCGGCTCTCGCGCTTCACGCACATCGACGCGTTCCTCTCCAGCGACTACGTTTTCCGCGAGGATGACCGTTCGATGGACTTCTACGTCGTCCGCGATGGTCGTTTCGAGGTCCGCAAGGAGACTCCGTTCGGGCCGCAGATCCTCGGCGCGCTGATGGGCGACCAGATCTTCGGGGAGATGAACTTCATCGACCGGACGCACCGCTCCAGCGACGCTATCGCGACGGAGTCGTCGTCCTGCTACACCTTCTCCTTCAGCGCCCTCGACCAGATGATGGATGAGGACAAAGAGATCGCCGTCGGGCTGCATTGGGCGTTCTGGCGGTCGCTCGCCGAGAAGGTTCGCGACGCGAACGAACAGCTCAAGCTCTTCTTCCAGGAGGACGCGAAGCGCGGCGCCGGCCGCAAGCGCGACGAGGGGAAGAAGCGCGAGATGGCGCAGGTCACCGTTAAGTCGGAGGAGAAGGTCGACCTCTTCAAGGAGCGCGGCCTCTCCGCGGCGGAAATGAAGCTCCTCGCGACGTTCTCCAGCGAAGAGCGCTTCCGCGAGGGGTCGATGATGTTCCGCGAGGGGGAGAAGGGCGAGAAGCTCTACATCGTCCTCGACGGCCGCATCCGCATTTCGAAGTTCATCCCCGGCGTCGGCGAGGAAGCGCTCGCGGTGCTCGACCGCGGCGACTTCTTCGGCGAGATGGCGCTGATCGACGACAAGCCGCGCTCCGCCGACGCCAAGGCGCACGAGGGCGACGCCACGGTGCTATCGATCGATCGCGCCACGCTGAACGAGATCCTCTCGATGGATCCGAACGCGTCGCTGCAGTTCCTCAACCTCCTCTGCCGCATGATTTCCCGACGCCTGCGCGAGATCAACGAGAAGATCGTGCAGTGGAAGTACATGAGCGGCGGGTTCTAACCTGCTCTACGTCGCCTTCCTCGCTGTCTTTCTACTCCTCTGGGGCGTTTTCAGCGTGGTCCATCCGCCGATCGGCCGGTTCGGCAAGGTGATCGCGAACCGGATGGCGTCGCGGTGGCGATTTCACGACTACCTGCCGGTGGTCGTCATCTTCGTCGCCGCCGGCCTCCTCTTGGCATGGGCCGGAGACCAGTTCCTCGATCTGGCAGAGCTCGTCCACTCGAAGAGTCCCGTGCTCCAGAAGATCGACACCCGCGTCCATGACTGGGCGGTCGCGAAGCGGTTCGCGAGTGCGACATCGTTCTTCGACGTGATGTCGACCATCGGCGGGCCGGTCGGCGTCGCGGTGATCGGCGGCATCGTCCTGATCGTCTTTCTCGTGCGGAAGCGCTTTCGATGGGCGTTGTACCTCGGGTTCACGTCGCTCGGCGGCGGCGCTCTCGACTGGGAGCTGAAGCGCTACTTCGCGCGTGCGCGGCCCGACGTCGCGCAGATGCTCATGCGCGCGAGCGGCTATTCGTTCCCAAGCGGCCACGCGATGGGATCGACGGTCGTTTTCGGTGCGCTCGCGTACCTCGCGTTGCGCGCCCACGTCCGCTGGCGTTGGAAGGCCGCCGCGCTCGCCCTCGCGACGACGCTCGTCATCGGCGTCGCCCTCTCTCGCGTCTACCTCGGCGTCCACTGGATCAGCGACGTCGGCGCCGGGGTCACCGCCGGCCTCCTATGGGTAACGATGACTACCGTCGCCTACGAGACCTTCCGCCGCGTCTACATCATCCGGAAGCGGCGTCAGGAGCTCAGTGGGGCGGCGGCGGGCCGCCGCCGCACTTGAGAGACGAATCATCGCGATAAGATTTCGCCGTCGTGGCGAAACATCTCAGCAACGCGCAGATCGACCGTCTCGGAGATCGGTTGCGTCGGCAAGAGTTTGATGAGGCTGACCTGAGAACTCTTGATGAATATAAGCTCACGTTCGAACCGGCCTACAACCTGGTTGTCGAACGCATCTATCGCGTGACGTGTTTGTCGGTCACAGGGCGTCCCTCAAAACTGACCAGTTCGATAGCCGAAAAGCTCAAGCGCGAATCGATTCGTCTATCGCAGATGCAGGACATCGCAGGCTGCAGAGCAGTTGTGGACGACATGGGGGAGCAGGATCGCACCGTCGAAGCAATAGCGCGCGCATTTAATGACGTTACGGTATTGGATCGACGGCTGAAGCCGAGCCATGGATACCGAGCAGTTCATCTCGTCGTCCGCGAGGGCGGGAAAACGATCGAAGTTCAGATTCGCACTGCTCTTCAGCATGCTTGGGCTGAAATGTGCGAGAAGTTCGCCGGCCTGAACGATCCGGCAATCAAGTACGGCGGGGGTCCGGAATCGACGAGGCGCGCGCTCGACGTTGCGTCTGGAGTGATCGAAGAAGTCGAAAAACTGGAGGCGGATCCTGCCCAAGCTGACGCAGCCCGTGCCGCAATTGCCCAAGGACTACGAGCAGGCCGGAATGAGCTTCTGAAAGCCATACAATTGTTGCTTGACGGGCCGGTCAAACCCGGTTGAGGTTCCGAATGATCTTCTTGCTTGAATACGATCGCTCACGTGGAGAGCTCTTGAGCATCCGGCCTTACGCAGACAGTGATCGTCTCTTGGCCCAGAATGCGGGGCTCGAGCGCGAGCTTCAGTTGCATCGCGACGGAATACAACGAGAAGTCGTCTTGCTTCAGGCCGAAAGCGAAGATGCGTTGAGAAAAACGCATCGGCACTACTTCGAGGACATCACAGAATTGGCCGCGGCTGTCGCACGCGAGTAATCGTGACGCGTCACGACGACGCCGCGTCATCCCGCCGCGCCGCCCGCGGCGAGTAAAGCTGCCGGACGATCTGGCCGACGGTGGTGCGGTCGAGGGCGGAGGTCAGGCAGACGTTGAGGCGGTCCATCAGCTCGCGGATGAGGCGGCGCTCTTCGCTGTCGGATTCGAGCTCCGGCATGTCGCGCCGCGCGCCCTCCACCTGCATCACGACTTCTTCGACCGTGATGCGGTCGGGATCGCAGGCGGGGAGGTAGCCGGGGTAGTCGCCGCCGACGACCTTGACGAGCTTTGCGTCTTCTAGCTTCCGCATCACGCGCAGCATTTGCGGATCGGTCGTTCCGAACTGCTCGGCGAGGCGGTACGACGACGGGATGTCTTCGCGGCGGTCGAAGCGCCGGCAGACTTCGATGAGGGCGCGAAGAGCGTAGTAGACGTCGTAGCGCGGCTCGTCGCCGATCCGCTGCTCGGTGGCGCGCAGGACGCCGTAGAGGTTCTGGAAGACGTAGCTGATCTCGACGCCGAGGAGGATGACCACCCACATGATCTCGATCGCGATCAGGAAGATGACCGCGAGACCGACGGCGCCGTAAATCAGGTTGAAGCGGCCGCTGAAGAGGTGATTGGAGTAGACGCCGAAGGCCCAGCGGACGAGGGTGAAGAGCGACGTTGTGACGAGCGCTCCGATGGCGGCCGACTCCAGCTTCACCTTGGCCGAGGGGACGAGCCAGAAGAGCATCGTGAACGCGATGAAGAGGATGACCACCGGCGCGATGGCGAAGATGATGTCGTGCTTGAGCAACACGCGCAGGTAGCGGTTGCGCTCGAGCATCGTCGTGGTCGTGAACGAGAGGCCCATGAGCAGCGGGCCCCAGAAGAACAGCATGGTGAACGCCATGATCTTCTGGCGGTATCCGTGCGCGCTCCGCACCTTCCAGATCTGATTCACGGTCGACTCGACCGCGAGAAAGAGGCGGAAGGCGATGACCATGAACGTGATCGCGCCGAGGGTCGAGGCGGCCTGCGCGTTCTCGGCGAAGCGGGCGAGGTGGTACGTGAGCGTCGGCGACTGGTAGGGTATGACGACGTTCAGGACGCTGTCGATCTGCGACTGGAAGTCGGGAAACAGCGTTCCGAAGTAGCGGCGGAGGACCTGGGTGAAGGCGACGAGCAGCGGGATGAGCGAGAGAAGCGTCGTGTAGGCGAGTGACGCGGCGCGCGACGTCCCCTGGATCTCGTAGAACTCGCGGGCGACCTCGCGGACGAAGAGGAAGAACTCCACGGTGAGGACGCGCGCCTTGTGGCGGCCGGTCGCCTCACGCCGATAGACGAGCACCGCGGGGTCGGTCAGCCATCCCCAGACGATCAGCCGCGTCTCACGGAAGCGCGTGAGCCACGTGTCGCGCTGCTCGCGCACCGGCGGCTCGGGCTGGGGGGCGGGGTCGCTCATCGGGAAGAGTGTAGACGCAAGACGGGTGACAATCGCCAGCTTCGATGCGTCTCTTCCGGGTTGATCTTTTCGAGAATCCACTGGCCCAAAAGGACCTTCCCGGTGAACCAGAGATCGAGGCGAAGCCGCTCGTAGCTCCCCTCGATCACCTCATACGCGCCCGCGTCTTCGAGTTTCACGCGTTTGCGCCACTCGGGCGGCACTTTGCCGGCGTAGTACTCCTTCTGGACAGGGAATTGGCCGGCGAACCGCGCGATGAGGCTGGAGCCGCCTTCGCGGTCCGGCCGGAGGATCCACCGCTCGAACTTGCCGCCGACGTCGAGCCACAGCTCGTCGCCCGCCTGGTCGGTCTTGACGACGACGAAGAGGCGGCGCCCAGATTGGGAACCTTCCTTTGGGAGGCTTCTGTGTGGCGCCGCCGACTCGCCGCCTGGACGCCGCCGAGTCGGCGGCGCTACACCAAAACCTCGCGGCAGCTTTTGTTTCAGCTTCAACACCGGTGCGAACAGGTCGCCCTTCTTCGCGATCCTGCGGAGCGCGGCGTCGGGTGGGAACTCGAGGGGCGCGTGTTTCTTGACCTCGCTCCACGCTAGCGGCATCGAGACGAACGGCGTCTCGCGCTTGGCGCGGAGCGAGTACACCGCGACCGTGGTCTTGTAATCGGCGTTCTGGCTCCAGTCGATGAAGACGCGGTCCGTACGGAGTTGCTTCGCCATCTTCGAGACGATCCCCTTCGGGTGTGCTCGTGCGAGCGTGTCCGCGACGAACCGTGCGAACGCCTCGGTCGCTTCATGGGTGGCGTTCGTGTTGAGCGGGACGTAGACCTGCACGCCCTTCGACCCGCTCACCTTCGCGAACGATTTCAGCTTCAGCGTCGCGAGGGCGTCTCGCAGGACCAGTGCGACGTCGCAGCAGTCATCGATGTCCGTGCCGCTGCCGGGATCGAGATCGAAGACCACGCTCGTCGCGACGTCGAGCTTCGGCGCACGATGCAGAAACGGATGCAGCTCGATCCCGCCGACCTCGACGAGCCACCTCAGCGTCTTGACGTCATTCACGACGATGTAGTGGATGTCGCCTTCTCCCTCGCCGCGGCGCGACACGGCGAGGGTCTTCACCCACTTCGGCGTGAACGACGGCGCGTCTTTTTCCCAGAACGACTCGCCGTCGATGCTGTCGGGATAGCGCTTGAACGACAGCGGCACGTTCTTCAGGTGCGGCAGCAGCACCCTGGCCGCGCGGCGGTAGTAGTCGAGCACGTTCTTCTTCGTGAAGCCGCGCGCCGTCGCCATGCTACGATTGATCCAACAGCATTGACCTTGGGAGGGTGTGATGGGGGAGATCAAGCTGTTCCAGATCTGCTACGAAGGCGAGTTGACCGTCGACGTTTCGCACGCGATGCGCCGCCTCGGGGC
The DNA here is from genome assembly GCA_036488085.1 of Thermoanaerobaculia bacterium. GTDB lineage: Bacteria > Acidobacteriota > Thermoanaerobaculia > Gp7-AA8 > Gp7-AA8 > DASXHZ01. The sequence continues at coordinate 65,040 of DASXHZ010000029.1, read as the reverse complement.
CGAGCCGAATTTCGATCAAAGCTGGCAGGTGTGGCTCCACGAGTCTCGTCATGCCGCCCTGCTGGTCCGCTGGATGCGCTCGCACGTCGCCCATGATGCCCGGCTGCTCGTGGCGCGGACTCAGTTCTCGACCTCGCGCGACTTCCTTCTGATCCGTCACAGCCTGACGCCCGGCGCCGATTACCGGCAACTGCACGAAGCAATCGAACGGCTCGGCGTCGTCGTCGAGCTGCCGTTCGAGTCGACATTCGTCGTACGCAGCGAGGACTCGACTGACGTCCAGACCCTCGGCCTCGCCCTCGGCGAGCTCTGCCCCGACGAGTCGCTCATGGTCACCGGCGTCAGCCACGACTGGGCCTTCTGGAATTCCGGCGTCAGCCGCATGCATGTGGCCGACGAAGGGGAACAGCGCATCCTGTTGCGCTCGTTTTAGGCTTCGTGGCACGCAGTACGCTTTGTGTCAGACGTATGCGCGTACTCACATTTTTTGCAATTCTCCTCGCCGCGACGTCGTTGACGGCCGCCGTCGTCCAGCCGCTCGGCGCCGGTTATCAGCTTCTCATCCCGGCCGCCGGCAGCACGCCGGGTGTGAACGGGACGTTCTACCGGTCCGACATCTCGATCGCCAATCTCGCGAATCACGATCAGACCGTCCAACTGCAATGGCTGCCGCAGCCCGGTCTGTCAGCGCCACAGCCGGTGCTACTGACGCTCAAGGCCTCCACCGGGATCCGTTCCGCCGATTTTGTCCGCGACTATCTGAATCAGACTGGTCTCGGCGCAATCATCGTCACCGCTGCGCTGAACTCGGACGGAACGGGGATCGATCAGACCGGCGCCCTTTTCGTTAGTTCGCGTATCTGGACGCCGCAACCGGGTACGAACGGAACGACGTCGCAGGATTTGCCTGCCATTCCGCTCGCGACCATCAACACGCCGGCGGCCGGAGTCTTTGCGATGGGCGGTGCCGACGATCCGGTCAGCTACCGCACGAACATTGGTGTCGTGAATCTCGACCCAGTGAATGCGCAGACGTTCGGAGTCACATGGGGGCCACCGCTCGGATCACCCGTGCAGACCGGAACGGCGTTTACGCTGCCGCCGATGACGATGACGCAGGTTTCCACGAACGGCGCGTGTTGCATCAACCCTATCTCCATCATCAACATCACGCCCGCTGCCACGAAGTCGAATCGCTGGACCGCCTACGGCTCGACGATCAACAACGTCACCGGCGACGCATGGGACGAGCTCGCCGTCGCGGGGACGGCGCCCTAGCGGACCTACCGCACGCCGTGCATCAGTTTCTTGATCGGGGGGATCAGGACCGCGAGGATCAGGGTGGCGACCGCGGATGTGACGGTTGCGAGCATGAAGACTTCGCTGTACGTCCGGTTCTGGAGGAAGCCGGCAACCCAGCCGGCGACGTAGTTGCCCATCGCGGTGGCGAAGAACCAAACGCCCATCATGAATCCGACGATCCGCGGCGGTGAGAGCTTCGTCACCATCGAGAGTCCCACGGGGCTCAGACAGAGCTCGCCCACCATCTGCATGAAGTAGAGGCCGACCAGCCACCATGGCGAGACGCGCATGTGCGACGCCTCGAAATACTTCGCGGCGGGGACCATGAGCAAGAACGACAGCGAGAGGCAGAAGAGGCCGAACGTGAACTTCGCGGGGCTCGATGGATTTCGCTTCCCCAGCCACAACCAGATGCCTGCAAAGACGGGCGAGAAGATGATGACGAAGAGCGGCTCGACGGATTGGAACCAGCTCGACGGGTAGCCAAAGCCGAGGACGGTGAGCCGCGTCGCCTGGTCTGCGAAGAGGTTGAGGCTCGATCCCGCCTGTTCGAAACCGGCCCAGAAGATGAGCGCGAAGAACGTCAGGATCGAGGCGGCGGCGATACGTCCCCAGTCCTGCCTCGTGAACGCGGGACCCGGCTCTGGCGCCGCGGGAGCCGTCGGTTCATAGCTGGACTCCCGCGCGTTGGAGACCGGCACGAGGTACTTCTTGCCTGCGACGTACTGAATGACTCCGATGCACATCCCGAAACCAGCGGCGGCGAAGCCGGCGTGCCAGTTGATCTTCTGGCCGAGGTAGCCGCAGATGAGCGGCGCGATGAACGCGCCGAGGTTGATGCCCATGTAGAACATCGAGAAGCCGGCGTCGCGGCGCTCGTCATCGCGGCGGTAGAGCGAACCGACGATGGTCGAGACGTTCGGCTTGAGCAGTCCCGTTCCGATGATGATCAGGCCGAGGCCGAGGTAGAACGTCGAGAGGCTCGGGAAGGCCATGCAGAAGTGGCCGGCGGCGATGACGATGCCGCCCGCCAGCACGGCGCGGTAATGCCCGAGGAAGCGGTCGGCGACCCAGCCGCCCGGCACGCCCATCAGGTACACCAGCATCGTGTAGAGGCCGTAGATCTGCGCCGACTTTGCGGTCGAAAAACCGAGGCCGGGCTTCTGCGTCGATCCCACCATGTAGAGGATCAGGAGCGCGCGCATGCCGTAATAGCTGAAGCGCTCCCACATCTCCGTGAAGAAGCAGGTCGCGAGGCCCCGAGGATGACCGAACCACTGTTTCTCGTGCGCCGGAACTGTCGTCGTCATGGCGGCAACGTTAACATGCGCGCCGCGAATGACCGTCACCGTTGAGCAACACGTGCCGCTCGCCCCTTTCACGACCATCGGGATCGGCGGGCCGGCGCGCTACTTCGTCCGGGCGAGGGACATCGACGCCCTCCGCGAGGCAATCGATTGGGCTCGCGAACGTTCCCTTCCCCTCTTCATCCTCGGCGGCGGCAGCAACCTCCTGATCGCGGACAGCGGATTCGACGGTCTCGTCGTTCACGTCGACCTGCGCGGCGTGACGGTACAGGCCCGGGACGAGTACGCGATGGTCCGCGTCGCGGCGGGAGAGGTGTGGGATGACTTCGTGTCATTCGCGGTCTTGCGCGGGTGGGCGGGGATCGAGTGCCTCTCCGGGATTCCGGGGAGCGTCGGAGCGACGCCGATCCAGAACGTCGGGGCGTATGGGCAGGAAGTGAGCGAGACGATCGCGCGCGTCGAGGTCCTCGACCGTCGCGATGGTCTCGTGAAGACGCTCACGAACTGGGATTGCCGCTTCGGATATCGCTCCAGCCTGTTCAAGAACTATGAGCGCGACCGGTACGTGGTCACCGCGGTGACATTTCGGCTGAAGGTGGGCGGCTCCGCGACCGTGCGCTATCCGGAGTTGCAGAAGGCGGTTGACGGCGATGACCTGCGCGCCGTCCGCCAGGCAGTGATCGCGATCAGGAAACGCAAAGGTATGGTGCTCGACCGGAACGATCCCGACACGCGAAGCGACGGATCGTTCTTCATGAACCCGATCGTCGAACCGTCGGTCACGACCGAAGAGATGCCGAGCTATCCGGCAGGCGATGGGAAGGTGAAGCTCTCGGCCGCGTGGCTCATCGAGCACGCCGGATTCGAGAAGGGGTTCACCCTCGGGAACGCCGGCTTGTCGTCAAAGCACACCCTGGCGGTGGTCAACCGCGGCGGCGCCACCGCCCGCGACGTCCTCGCACTCGTGGAGTTGGTGCAGACCCGCGTGCGTGAGAAGTTCGGGATCGAGCTGCACCCGGAGCCGAACTTCATCGGCTTCTGACCGCCGGTTCCACGTACGCCGCGATCTTTTCGCGCACGAGCGGCGGTATCGGCGTCGGCGCGAACTCGCCTTTCTTCACGCTGACGACGATGTACTTCCCCTTTGCGACGACGTTTGCCGGCGCAGAGTCGCACCGCACCTCGAAGTTCACGTGCAGTGAGCTCGTCCCGAGGTGACCAAAGTAGGCGTCGACGACCAGCAGCTCATCGAGCGTCACCGGATGGAAGAAGTCGCACTCGACGTGCACCCGCGGCAACCAGATCCCAATCTCCTCGCTCAGCGTCTTGTACGACAGCCCACAGGAGCGAAACAGCTCCACCTCGGCCAAACCGAAAAAGCGGAGGTACGCCTGATAGTTGATGATGCCGGCGGCGTCGATGTCTTCCCATCGGACGTACTCGGAGACGGAGAACCTCATGCCCCGATGTTAACCAAATGGCCTGGGGCACGTATTAGCGTGCAAGAAACACCGGAGGCTTCAGTCATGGAAATGAGCGTCTACATGATCCCGATCACATTAGGGCTCGGGTTCTGCGCGATGATGATCGCGATCTCCTACTTCAGCTCGAAATCGAAGAGCGACAAGGTTCGCTATCAAGCAGAGGTGCAGGCGCGCCTCATCGATAAGTTCGGTAGCGGTCCGGAGTTCGTCAGCTTCCTGCAGTCGCCGCAGGGCCGCAAGTTCCTCGGCGAGATCGAGTCCGCGCCGAAGATGATGACGCAGGACCGGATGCTGAGCGGCATTCGCAACGCGACGGTGCTCTCGTTCCTCGGCTGTGCGTTCATCATTCTCTCGCTCGTGACGTACGAGCGCGGCATGCTCTACCCGGGTCTGCTCCTTCTGGCCCTCGGTCTCGGCTATCTCGCGAGTGTCATTCTCACGAAGCGCCTGGGGCGCGAATGGGGCGTCTTCGATCAGCCTCAGCAGCCACCGACTCAGCCGTAGCATCCCCATGTTTGCCGAGGCTCTCGTGTTGCCAGCGTCGCTAGAAATGGAACAGGTCAGCGGCGGCCGGCGCGCGCCGCAAAGACCAATGAACGAAGCGCAGTTCGAAGCCTTCTATCGGAAGACGGCCGGAAGCCTCTGGTCGTACATCTTCCGCATGACGGGCGATGCCGCCACGGCGGACGACCTGCTGCAGAAGACGTTCCTCGGTTTCCTGCGTGCGAACCCGACGTTCGAGAGCGATGAGCACGCGCGGCGGTACGCGTTCCGCGCTGCGACGAACCTGGCGCTCGATCACTTCCGCGAGGCGAAGCGCGAGCGCATCAAGCTCGACGCATTGATCCCGCGGAATCCGTCCATCGCCGACCGCGGCGAGCTGCGTCAAGACCTGTCACGGTCGTTCGGCGAGCTGAAGCCGCGCGAGCGAGCGCTGCTCTGGCTCGCACACGTCGAAGAAGCTGACCATGCTGAGATCGGCGAAGCGCTCGGCGTCAAGTCGGGAAGCGTCCGCGTCCTGCTGTTCCGCGCGCGCAAGCGGCTCGCCGACCTTCTCACGAAGGCGGGAATCCGACCGGAGGCATCGCGATGAGTGAATGCCGATTCGAACGTGACGTGATCGCCGGCCGGTGGACCGACTCGCTCCGCGCCCATGTCGCGCAGTGCGCCGACTGCGAAGCGGCGATGCTGGTGTCGCCGCAGATGAAGGAGCTCGCCTCGGTCGACATGCGCGAGCACCCGCTTCCCGATCCGCAGGTCGTCTGGTTGAAGGCACAGCTCCTCCGCAACACGATGACCGCGGAGCGCGCCACGCGGCCCTTGAAGATCTTTCAGATGTTCTCCTACGTGATCGTCGCCGGAGGATGGACAGCGGTCATGGCGTGGAAGTGGGTGGCGCTTCAGGCGTTGCTGCACAGCTTCACGCCCGCGACGTTCGTTCAGAACGCGGGAGAGGCGGCCTCGCTGTCGGTGACCTTTTTCGCGATGGTCTTTGTCCTCTCGTCGATCACCATCGGCGTTGCCCTGCACACGATCCTGGCGGAAGACTAGCGGCTGCCCCAGATCAGGATGCGGCGGTAGGTGAAAAAGTACGGGTGCCCCTCGCCGATGCGCTCGATAAGGAGCTCGCGGTAGCGCTTCAGGAACTCGGGCCAGCGGTCGCCGGCGTGGCGCTCGTAGTCGGTGAGCAGCGTTCCCTTGACCCACTCGACGACGTCGCTAGATGAGTCGAGCACGTGCCCGTAGATCTGCAGGCGCACGTGCTGCCGCGCAAACCCGAGGCGATGGAGGATCTCAGCGTACCGCTCAGGAGGCTGCATCGGCGAGCGTCGTGGCTCGAGTCCGAGCTCGCGTGCCACATCCATTGCGGTCTGATGAGATGCATGCGTCTCGTTCGCCGGCATCTGCACTGCGAGTTGGCCGTGCGGCGCGAGGAAGGTCGTGAGCCGGGTGAAGAGCGACTCGTGGTCCTCGACCCAGTGCAGCGCGGCATTCGAGAAGATGAGGTCGTAGGGCCGGTCGGTGACGAACGCCTCGATGTCGCCGCGCTCGAAATGGAGCGTCTCACCGCCGAAGCTGCTCGACTTCAGCAGCATCGTCTCGGAGTTGTCGATTCCGACGGTCTCCTCGGCATTCAGCGTCTCCTGCAGCTCGCGCGTCAGCTCGCCGGTGCCGCAGCCGAGGTCGACGACGCGCATGTGGGGCCGATGTTCGACGAGGGAGAGGAGATCGACGAATGGCTGTTTGCGCTCCGCCTTGAAGCGCTCGTACTGGCTCGGATTCCAGGTCATTTCTGCCGCGCGACTCCGCAGCGAAGCATGTCCGCGATGTCGGTGACGATCTGCTTCGACTCCTTGCCGAATGGCTCGGAGACGCCGAAGAGCACCTCGAGCTGGAAGTAGCTGATGAACGTTCGCGCCACGAGCTGCATCGCCGCGGCGGGGGAGACGTTCTCGCGGACGCGCTCACTGACCTCGGGGTGCTGCTGCACGATCTCCGCGAAACGCTTCGCGAGGCTCTTGTAGAAGTCGCGAATGTGAGTTCCATCGAACTCGATGACGTCGACGAAGATCAGCAGCATGTAGCGGCGGTACTGTTTGACCGAGTCACGCGCGGCGAAGCCGAGGTCCTCGAGATTGTCGGGAAAGCTGCCGCCTTGTAATGCGCGATAGAGCGGGAACTGGTCCGTGGAGACGATCTCGCGATATTCGTCGAGCAGCGTCCGGAAGATCGCTTCTTTGTCGGGGAAGTGGTGGTAGAGGTTTCCGGTAGACACGCCGGCGGCCTCCGCGATGTCGCGGACGCTCGTCGCCCGGAAGCCGCCGGTCGAGAAGAGCCGCAGCGCGGAATCGAGGACGAGCCTGCGGCTTCGCTCCGATTTCTCCTCCCGTTGCATCGTTCTGCGAAACTATAGTTCGAATTTGAGCTTGGACCACGACCCCTACGCGTCCTTACGAATCCCGAACTTTCTCCGCCTCATCCTCAGCTACGCGACCACCACGGTCGCGCGCGAGGCGCAGATCGTCGTGGTCGGCTGGCAGGTTTTCGAGGTAACGCGCGACCCGCTCTCGCTCGGCATGATCGGTCTCGCTGAGGCGCTGCCGTTCATCAGCGTGGCGCTCTATGCGGGACATGTGGCGGATCGCGCGGAGCGGCGCTTCATAGCTCTATGCGGCACGTTCGGGATGCTGTTGTCGGGCATCGCGCTGCTGGTCTTCACGCAGATGGGCCTCATCGCGCAGGGACACGTCTGGCCGATCTACCTCGTCATCTTCGTCAGCGGAATTGCGCGCAGCTTCACGCGGCCGGCGTTCAACGCATTCACGGCGGACGTCGTGCCGCGCGAGTTGTATCCGAACTCCGTCGCCTGGCGCAGCTCGACGTGGCAGTTCGCGGCGGTGGTCGGCCCCGCGGCGGGAGGTCTCGCGTATGGCTTCGGCAGCGCGCGGCTCGCGTATGGGGGCGTCACGGTCCTCTATGCGCTCGGCCTCTTCGCGCTCACGATCGTGACGCACCGCAGCCGTCCGCAAGTGAAAGAGGAGATGCCGATCTCCGAGAGCCTGCGGGTCGGGATCCGCTTCATCTGGAATCAGCCCGTGTTGTTGGCCGCGATGACGCTCGACCTCTTCTCGGTGCTCTTCGGCGGCGCGGTCGCGCTGTTGCCGATCTTCGCGAAGCTGCTCGGCGTCGGACCGCAAGGGCTCGGGATTCTTCGCGCGGCGCCCGCGATCGGATCGCTGGTGACCGGAATGATCATCGCGCACCGTCCGCCGATGCGCCGCGCCGGCTACTCGCTGTTCGCCGCCGTCGCGATTTTCGGCGTCACGATGATCGCGTTCGCGGTGTCGCGCAACTTCTGGCTCTCGCTCGCGCTCCTGACGGTCAGCGGCATGGCGGACAACGTCAGCGTCATCATTCGCGGGACACTGCTGCAGACCATCACGCCGCAAAACCTCCTCGGCCGCGTCTCCTCCGTGAACCAGATTTTCATCGGCGCCTCGAACGAGATCGGCGCCTTCGAGTCGGGCGTCGCCGCGCGCCTCATGGGTACCGTCCCTTCCGTGATTTTCGGCGGAACCATGACCCTGATCGTGGTGGCCACCGTGCTGCTTCGCTCCAAGAAACTACGCGAAGTGCGCGAAATCCACGCCACGTAGAATTTCTTGACGGGCGCGATACGCTCGGAACGGTCATGAGTGCGATCCACGGTAGGGGTGCGAGCTGGAATCCTCAGAATCGATTCGAAAAGCTCGCGTACGTCGTCGACGATGAGGCGGAGCGCGATGAGAGCGTGCCGCGGACGGTCTATCTCCGCGATCCGACGCGTACGATCATCACGAGCAATGACTCGCCCGACGTCGGCTTCAATTACAGCGTCAACCCGTATCGCGGCTGCGAGCACGGCTGCTCGTACTGCTTCGCGCGCCCCACGCATGAGTATCTTGGGTTCTCCGCCGGCCTCGATTTCGAGACCAAGATCATGGTGAAGGAAGACGCGCCCGAGCTACTGCGTGAAGAGTTGCTCTCGCCGAAGTGGCAGCCCCAGACGATCGCGATCAGCGGCGTCACCGATCCCTACCAGCCGGTCGAACGGAAGCTGGAGATCACGCGGCGCTGTCTGGCCGTCCTCGCCGACTTCCGCAATCCGACGGCGATGATCACCAAGAACCACCTCGTCACGCGCGACGTCGATCACCTCGGCGCGCTGGCGCAGTACGACGCAGCGTCGGTCGCCGTCTCGATCACGACGCTCGATCCGAAGCTCGCGAACATCATGGAGCCGCGGGCGTCGACACCGGAGCGGCGCCTCGCGGCCATCGAGACGCTGGCGAAGAACAGGATTCCCGCCACCGTCATGGTCGCGCCGCTCATCCCGGCGATCAACGAGCACGAGCTTCCGAAGATCCTGGAGGCGGCGCGCGATGCCGGCGCGAGCTTCGCCGGCTTCGTCGTGCTGCGTCTTCCGTGGGCCGTCGCCCCGCTTTTCGAGCGGTGGCTGGAGGAACACTTCCCCGACCGCAAGGAGAAGGTCCTCAACCGCATTCGCGAGCTGCGCGGCGGTGCGCTCTACGAGGCGCAGTGGGGGGTGCGCGGCCGCGGACGCGGCATCTTCGCGCAGCAGATCGAGGCGATTTTCGACGTCACCTGCCGGCGGCTCGGTCTCAATGAACGAGATTGGCACCTCTCTGCGGCCGCGTTCCGCCGCCAGACGGCGCAGGGAACGCTCTTTGATTGAGCATCCCCCATGACGCACCAGATTTTCGAAGGAGAACGGATACTCGTTCTCGAACGCGATGAATGGGAGTACGTCGAGCGAAAGAAGGCGACCGAGGCGGTCGCGGTGATCGCGCTGACGGAGGATGACGAGGTCATCCTCACCGAACAGTACCGGCGTCCCGTCGATGCGCGGGTGATCGACTGGCCCGCCGGACTGGTCGGCGACGACGGAGAGAACGATCCGGCGGCGACCGCGAAGAAGGAGCTCGAAGAGGAGAGCGGCTTCCGCTGCGAGCGCGTCGAGTTGCTCGCACGGGGACCGTCCTCGCCGGGAATCACATCGGAAATCGTCAGTTTCTACCGCGCGTATGGCGTCACGCACGCGGGCAAGGGCGGCGGTGTCGAAGGCGAGAAGATCACCGTTCACGTCGTGCCGCGCGCGAAAGTCGAGCGGTGGCTTCGGGAGCGTGAGAGGGAAGGCGTGCTCGTCGATCTGAAGCTCTGGGGCGGGCTTCACTTTGTAACAGCAAGCGCTTGACTTGCGGGCTTCTGCGCTGCACATTAGCGGCATGCGACGGCTCATTTCCTTCATCCTCCTGCTCGCGATAAGCGGTTTCATCGAATCCGTCCGGAGCGGCGACGTCCAGGCAGTGAGGGCGATGCTGGCGCGCGGCGCCGATCCGAATGCGGCCGAAGGGGTCAACGACTGGACGCCGCTCTTGCACGCCATTCACAAGAACCAGCTCGGCTCGGTGGAGGCGCTGCTCGACGGTCACGCCGACCCGAATCTCGCCGTCAACAGCATGACGCCGCTGATGATGGCGGCCGGCTACGGCTATACGCCGATCGTCCGCCTTCTGCTCGCGCGCGGCGCCAACCCCGGCCTTCGCGATTTAGACGGCTGGACGGCCGTCGACTACGCGGTCTCGGGCATGACGGACATCGACCGTTTCACGCTCTTCAGTTGCCAGGACGACACCGTCCGCGCCCTGATCGCCGGCCACGCTCCTCGCGAGATCACGCCACGTTGGCGGAGGTGGGCAAAGCTCAAGGGGTGCAGCTCCGTCTCCTTGCTCCGTTAACGGCTCACGCGCAGCACGACTTTGCCAAAGTGGTCGGCGGCCATGCGGCGGTGCGCTTCTTCGACTTCGTGCAGCTCGTAGATGCGATCGATGGCGGGTTTGATCCGGCCGTGGCTGAGCGCGGTGCCGAAGCGGTCGATGAATGCCGTGACGATCGCGGCCTTCTCCTCGACCGGACGTGCACGAAGCGTCGAGCCGATGATCTGCTGCCGCTTGCCGAGCAGCCGGCTCACGTCGATCGTCGCGACCTTCTCGCCGCCCATCGAGCCGATGACCACGACCCGCCCGCCGGCGGCCAGCGCATCGAGATCGCGGGCGAGGTACTTCGCTCCGATGTGGTCGAGCACGATGTCGACGCCGTTCGCCTTCTCCGCGAAATCCTCGGTTCGATAGTTGATCGCCACGTCGGCTCCGTGTTGGAGACACTGCGCGCATTTCTCGTCGGAGCCGGCGGTGACGACCACCCGCATCTCATTCAGCTTGCAGAGCGTCGTTGCCGCGGTGCCGACGCCGCTCCCGCCGCCGTGAATGAGGATCGACTCACCGCGCTTGGCCCGCGCGAAGAGGAAGATGTTGCTGAATGCGGTGAGGAACACTTCCGGGATCGCTGCCGCTTCTTCGTCGCTCAGCGCCTCCGGCACATGCATCGCCGATCCAGCGTCGACGGCCACCTCCTCCGCATACCCTCCGCCTGGCAGCAGCGACATCGCACGATCGCCTTTGGACCATCCGCGCACGTTATCGCCGCTTTCGATGACCGTGCCCGAACATTCGAGTCCGATGATGTCCGACGCACCGGGCGGCGGTGGATAGTGGCCTTCGCGCTGTAGCAGGTCGGCGCGGTTCACCGCCGTGGCACGCACGCGAATCCTCAAGTCGTTCGGCCCGAGCTTCGGGGGGTCGACATCAGCAATGCGGAACTCTTTACCCTCGACGATCGCGGCGCGCATCCCAGCATGTTATGTTCCCGCGGTCCAATGCCCGCAATCGAGTGTCTCAACCTGAGGAAGTACTACGCCGACGTGAAGGCCGTCGACGGACTCGACCTCGTCGTCGAGGCAGGGGAGACGTTCGGCCTGCTCGGCCCCAACGGCGCCGGCAAGACGACGACGATCGAGATCCTGGAAGGCTTGCAGCCCGCCGACTCCGGCGACGTCCGCATCCTCGGACTGACGTGGAACGGGCACGCGCAGGAGTTGCGCGAGCGCATCGGGATCTCGCTCCAGGAGACGCAGCTTCACGAGAAGCTCACGGTCATCGAGATCCTGACGCTCTTCCGCTCGTTCTACCGGAACGGCCGCGATCCCGAGGAGCTGATGCGCGACTTGTCGCTCGACGAGAAGCGGAATGCGCGTTTCGGCAAGCTCTCCGGCGGCCAGAAGCAGCGCCTCGCGGTGGCATGCGCGCTCGTCGGGAACCCCGACGTTCTCTTCCTCGACGAGCCGACCACCGGCCTCGATCCGCAGTCGCGGCTGCAGCTGTGGGAAGTGGTGCAGCGATTCCGCGAGCGTGGCGGCACGATCCTGCTCACGACGCATTACATGGAAGAGGCGGAGCGGCTCTGCGACCGCATCGCGATCGTCGACCACGGCCATCTCATCGCCCTCGGCACGCCAAAGGACCTGATCGCGAAGCTCGAGGCGGCGAACATCATCGAGTTCACGAGCGATCCGCCGCTGCCGCCCGAGGTGTTCAACGACCTGCCCGGGTGCCACGGCTGCTCACCGCGCGGCAATTCATGGCAGCTCCGCGTCGACTCGCTGGCGGTTGCGGTGCCGCAACTCATCAGCGTGATCGGGCGGAGCGGCTCGAAGCTCATCACACTCTCGACCCATGCGGCGTCGCTCGAAGACTTGTTCGTCTCGCTGACGGGAAGGGAGCTTCGCGATGCGTAGCAACGGCGGCGTGCGTTCCCCGCTCGTGGAGCTCACGAGCGTTCGCACGAAGGAGTTCCTGCGCGAAACCGAGGCGATCTTCTGGGTCTTCGGATTCCCGCTGCTGCTCGCGTTGGCGCTCGGCTTCGCCTTCCGCGCCAAAGCGCCCGACCGCGTTCCGATCGCGGTGGTGAACGGGCCGGCGGCGCAGGCGCGTATGCGTGCCCTGGCGCAGTCGCCCGCGCTACTTCCGCGCCTCGTCAGTGCCGACGAAGGGCGCGCGGAATTGCGGACAGGGAAAATCTCGCTGCTCATAGACGGCGACGCAATGCCCGTCTTCCACCTCGATCAGACACGCCCCGAGGCGCGGACGGCGCGGATCGAGGCGGACGACGCGCTGCAAAGGGCGGCGGGGCGCCGCGACGTGTTCCGCGCGAGCGAAGTGCACGTCACCGAGCAGGGATCGCGCTACATCGACTTCCTGATGCCTGGACTGATCGGGATGAACCTGATGTCGACCGGTATGTGGGGGATGGGCTTCACGATCGTGAACGCGCGCATGCGGAAGCTGCTCAAGCGTCTGGTCGCGACGCCGATGAAGAAGACGGACTACCTCTTCGCGCAGTTCCTCTCGCGTCTCGTGTTCCTCGTGACCGAGGTGACGATCCTCGTGGCGTTTGGATGGATCGTCTTCAACGTGCGGGTGAACGGTTCGATCGCGCTGCTGATCCTCGTCTGCCTTGTCGGCGGCTTCTCGTTCTCCGGCCTGGGCATCCTCGGCGCCTCACGCGCCCGGACGATCGAGGCGGTGAGCGGGCTCATGAACCTGGTGATGGTGCCGATGTGGATCTGCTCCGGCGTCTTCTTTTCGTACGAGCGGTTCCCGGATGCGGTGAAACCGGTGATTCGTGCGCTGCCGTTGACGGCGTTGAACGACGCGTTACGCGGCGTGATGAATGAGGCGGTGCCGCTCAGTCACCTCACCGGCCCGCTGCTGGTGCTGGCGGTGTGGGGCGTGGCGTCGTTCGCGATTGGCCTCAAAATCTTTCGCTGGCAGTAGCGGCGCCGCGCCTGGTGCGCGCCAGCGCCCGGAGGGCGAACTGGATGTCGTCGTCGTCGATCGCGGCATCACCGCGCTCCCACGACGCGAGCTGTTCCGGCTCGACCTGCAGGATCTCAGCGAGAAGATTGCGGCTGTATCCGAGCGCCATCCGTTGCTCGTGCAGTTCCGTTCCGCTCATACACGCGGACGTATGCAACCGGTGGGCCAGATAGGGCGGGCTGCGGCCCGCCCTACGGTAAGTCGTTTAAAATCTGAAAACTACGCCCAGGTTCGCTTCGCCTTGGTAGAAGTTGTTGTCCGAGTACCCGTACGAACAACGGTTGCAGCCGCTGTTACTTCCGACGGCGGTGAAGTAGCCGCGCACTTCCCCGCGAAGGGAAATGCTCGGATTGATCGGCACCTTGACGCCGATACCCGCCGAGGCCGAGAACTTGTTCGACGACGAAACGCCCGACATCTTCGGATCGAGATTCGTCATCCCGGCGCTGACGATCACGAACGGTGTCGCGCCGCGCGACTGGTTGAAGGGCACCAGCAGCCCGGCGTGGTAGTAGGTGACCCCGAAGTCACCGACGTTGTTGCCAGGCGTGAAGAGTGTTCCGCTGCCGTGGCCGAGGGTGGACGACTGGTGGTTCACCATCAGTTCGACCTTCATCCCGTTGACGCCGGTCGGGATGGCGAAGTTGAGGCCGAGGTTCGCGGAACTCTGGAGGTCGACGTCGTGACCGCCGTAGAGGGTGGTGGTGTCGGCGAAGATCGTCCCGCCCCACCGGTAGCCGACGAACGGCTCGAGCTCGAATGCGTTGTCGCGCGGGCGGTTGTCGTAGTAACCGCGGCCGCGCCAGTTCTGTGCGAACAGCGATGGTGTGAGGAGAACAGCGGCGAAAATGAGAAGAACGACTCGTTTCATGAACGCTCCTTGAGTGTGCGGCGGTAGCTGCCGCCCGGGTCGCTTGCAAGAAGTGGCGCCGGGATTTCGGCCGAATTTGCAGCGACTTACGTGCCGACGCGTCCGCGTCGTGAGACATCGTGGCGCCGTGAGGGGTCACTCGGGCGCGATCCGTTATCCGTGATCCGTTACCCGGTTAGGCCTTAGCGCGAGCTCGTTCTGACGTAATCGCGAGCGTCTCGACCCTCGCGGTCAGGGACCTTTCTGCTGATTTTGGGTCATTTCGCGATGTGCGTTTCACTCTTTGCGCCGGTCGAATCAACAATTTAGCCAGTGGAAGGGAAGAACGTGCCATGGCAGAGCACGTCGGGGCCAGTCGACACCCGTGAGCCGTTACCCGTTACTCGTGATCCCTGACCCGGATCACGGATCACGCCCTCTAGAATGCCCGCTATGAAAATCGCGACTTGGAACGTGAACGGGATTCGCGCCCGGCACGAGCAGTTCCTCGATTGGGTCACGGCGGAGCAGCCGGACGTCGTCTGTCTGCAGGAGTTGAAGGCGAAGCAGGAGCAGATTCCGCCTTCGATCTGCGATCTCGAAGGCTATGCGTGTTACTGGCACGGCGAGGCAGCCTACTCGGGCGTCGGGCTGCACGTGCGGCGCGCGGCGTTCCCGGGAGAGCCGAAGTTCTCGCATCCGCACTTCGACAGCGAGACGCGCATCGTTCAGGCGGAAATCGGGGAGACGACGGTTGCATCGGTTTACGTTCCGAATGGGGGCAAGGATTTCACGGCGAAGATCGCTTTTTTCCGAGAGCTGATCGCGTACGCGCGGTCGATGCGCGAGGCCGGGCGGCAGCTCGTCATCTGCGGCGACATGAACATCGCACGGAGCGAGATGGACGTTCATCCGAAGGAGCGGAAGCCGCGCGCGATCGGCCAGTTGCCCGAAGAGCGCGGGATGTTCGAGGAGCTGCTGCGCGACGGCGGCCTCGCCGACGTCGGCCGCAAGCTCTATCCCGCAGACGAGGAGTACTTCAGTTGGTGGGCGCCGTGGCGGAACATGCGCCAGCGGAACATCGGCTGGCGGCTCGACTATGTGCTCGCGAGTAACGCGCTTGCGGAGCGCGCGACGGCGTGTCCGTCGTACCGCGAGATCGGGACGAGCGATCACGCACCGGTCGTGGCGACGTTCGAGTGAGCCGAGGAAGTATCCTCCCAGCGAATCCGCTCGAACATTTGCTCGAACCATCCGCTCGAACATGGACATTCTCGGCATCTCCGCCTACTACCACGACTCGGCCGCGTGCCTCCTGCGCGACGGAGCACTCGTGGGCGCGGCGCAGGAAGAGCGATTCACGCGCAAGAAGAACGACCACGGATTTCCCATCCATGCCGTCGACTATGTGCTGCGCCAGGGCGGCCTCTCCTCGATCAACGACGTCGATTACCTCGTCTTCTATGACAAGCCGCTTCTGAAATTCGAGCGCCTCCTCAGCACGTACGTCGGCGTCGCCCCTTTCGGCCTCACCTCGTTCCTCAAGTCGATGCCGCTGTGGCTCAAGGAAAAGCTCCACATGCCGCGCGAGATCCGGCAGTTCACCGGTTACGAGGGGAAGATTCTCTTCACGCAACATCACGAGGCGCATGCCGCGAGCGCTTTTTTTCCCTCGCCGTTCGACGAGGCGGCGGTCATCTGCTTTGACGGCGTCGGCGAATGGGCGACGACGAGCTACTGGACGGGACGGGGCAATCGCCTCACGCCGCTGGCGGAGATTCGGTTCCCGCATTCGATTGGCCTGCTCTATTCCGCGTTCACCTACTACACCGGGTTCAAGGTGAACTCCGGTGAATACAAGGTCATGGGTCTGGCGCCATATGGATCGCCGGTTTACGAGGCGGCGATTCGCGAGCATCTGATCGACATCAAAGAGGACGGCTCGTTCCGGCTCGATCTCGACTATTTCAACTTCGCGCAAGGCGTGACGATGACGAACGAACGGTTCCATCGCCTGTTCGGCGGCCTACCGCGCGATCCGGAGTCGAAGCTGACGCAGCGCGACCTCGATCTCGCGGCCAGCATCCAAAAAGTGACCGAAGACGTCATGCTGCGAATCGCGGCTCACGTCCATCGTGTGACCCAGCTTCCCAACCTTTGCCTCGCCGGCGGAGTAGCGCTCAACTGCGTCGGAAACGGCCGCATTCTTCGCGAGGGTCCTTTCGAAAAGCTCTGGATGCAGCCGGCGGCCGGCGACGCAGGCGGCGCTCTTGGAGCTGCCTACGCGGCGTGGCATCAATACCTCGGCAGCGAACGGATGGCCGGCGGGTCGTCCGACTCCCAGGAGGGTTCGTACCTCGGGCCGGAGTACGCGGCCGATGAAATCGAAGCGGCACTCACGAAAGAGGGAGCGACCTTCTCGGCGATGCGCGATGACGAGCTGATTCCGGCGGTCGCAAAGCTTCTCAGCGAGGGCGCGGTGGTCGGCTGGATGAGCGGGCGTATGGAGTTCGGCCCGCGGGCTCTCGGCGCGCGATCGATTCTCGGCGACCCGCGCGACCGCGACATGCAGAAGCGGATGAACCTCAAGATCAAGTATCGGGAGTCGTTTCGTCCGTTTGCACCGGCAGTGCTCGCCGAAGAGTCACGAAATTGGTTCGACCTCGACGTCGAGAGTCCCTACATGATGCTCGTCGCCAGCGTACGAGAGGAGCACCGCATTGCGATGAGCGAAGAAGAGTCGCACCTCTTCGGCATCGACAAGTTGAACGTGCCGCGCTCGACGATCCCCGCCGTCACGCACATCGACTATTCCGCCCGCGTGCAGACGGTTCACCGCGAGACAAATCCTCGTTTTCATGCGCTCATCGAGGCATTTCGCGATCTCACCGGCTGCCCCATTCTCGTCAACACCTCCTTCAATGTTCGCGGCGAGCCAATCGTCTGCAGTCCGGACGAAGCGTACCGCTGCTTCGTACACACGGAGATGGACGCGCTCGTCATCGGACACTGTCTTCTCGTGCGCAAGGACCAAGTCGGGCTCGCCGTCGCGAGAAAGGAGCGGCATGAGTTCGAGCTCGACTGAGAGCGCCGTGATTTCGCGAACGACACTGCTGCACTTCGCGCTCCTCGTAGGAGGCTGCTTCGTCATCCTCGGCGCGATTCGGCAGTGGCGTCATTCATCCACGTGGTCCCTCGCCATCATGCTGCTCGGGGCGCTGTTGATCGTCCTCGGCTTAGTCGCGCCGCTCCGTCTGACTCCGGTCTATCGAGCCTGGATGGCGTTCGCGGAAGTGCTCGGCAGGGTGCAGACCGCGATCATCCTGGCGGTGGTATTCTTCCTCGTCGTAACGCCGCTCGGAATCATCATGCGGCTGCTGCGAAAATCTCCGATCGAGCGACACCGGCGTGCGGATTCGTACTGGATCGAGGTGAAGCCGCACTCGTACGGCGACCGGCACGTCGAGAAGCAGTTCTGATCCGATGATCGATTTTCTTCACGAGTTTTGGGACTTCGTGCGCGAGCGCAAGAAATTGTGGCTAGTACCGGTGTTTCTCATCCTTCTCGTGCTGAGCGCGATCATCACTCTGACAGCCGGCTCCGCGATCGCGCCGTTCATTTACTCGCTCTTCTGAGTCAGCATGCCGAACCAGCGTCGGGCATCGATCTTCAGCCTCGTTTTCTTTCTCCTCTCCCTCGCGCTCGCCGTCGGAGTGGGCGAACTTTACGTCCGGATGCGGGGTCATTTCGACGCCGATGGGACGTTCTACTTCCGCGACAAGCCGGTTCGTCCATACGCGCTGCCGGTAGCCCAAGCGAAGAGGCTGATCGACCAATACAACGCCAATCCGAACGGTTTCATGATGTACGACCCGCAGCTCGGGTGGACCAACCGTCCGCGAGCGTGTACCGACGATCACCTCTATTGCGTCAACGCGTACGGTTTGCGCTCCAACGACGACTACACCGCCGCAATGCGGCCGGGAACGTATCGGGTGATCTGGACCGGCGACTCGTTCATGTTCGGGTTCAATGCCGGTCTCGAGGATTCACCCGCCCGACAGGTCGAGCGTCTGCTCAAAGAGCGCGGCAAGAATGCCGAGGTACTCGACTTCGCCGTCGGCGGATACGGGTTCGATCAGGCCTACTTACGCTACGCGCGAGACGCTGCGCGCTTCGACGCGAGCGTCGTCGTGCAGGGCCTTCAAATGGAGAACTTGACGCGCGACGTCACGCTTTTTCGGATCGTGGCGTTTCCGGGCACTGGGATTCCGTTCGCAAAGCCGAGATTCCTTCTCCGCAACGGTGCGTTGCAATTGATCGACGATCCGACGCCGGCGCCCGAGGATGTCGTTAAAACTTTGCGCAACTTCGATAGGTGGCCTCTCGCACATTACGAGCTGTATTACGGGAGCAAGTACCAGCGTCGATGGTTCGCGCCGAGCAAATTGATCTGTACGCTCGTCGACGGTTTCGTCGCGAAGAAAGAAGCTGCCGATGCGGCGCGCACCGCTTCCGCCCTCGGTCCGTACGGCGAGTCAACGAATGTGACGGTCGCTCTGCTCGAACGCTACCGCGACGAAGTGACGCGGAGCGGCAAGCCATTCTTCCTCGTCTATCTGCCCCTCCAGGACACGATCACGAGTGTGATGAACGGACAACCCGATCCCTGGCAAGCACACCTGAAGCGGTTGAGCGGATTCAACATCATCGACCCGACCCCCCGTCTCGTTGCCTATGCGAAACAGCATGGCGTCGGATCGCTCTTCAACGGGCACTATTCACCGGCCGGATATCGCCTCGTAGCCGAGGCGGTGGCTGATGCCCTCGCGCCAGCGCAGAACTGACAAAAAGGCGCGGGCTGACAGCCCGCGCCCACACGAGAGAGGCTATTCCAGAACCACGATCACGACGCGGCGGTTCTGGGCGCGGCCGGCGCGGGTCTTGTTCGGGGCGACCGGGAGGGTATCGCCGTAGCTGATGGTCGACATGCGCATCAGTGGGAGATTGGCCGAGCGCGAGAGGTAGCGGCGGACGGCTTCCGCACGGTGCTCGCCGAGGTCTTCGTTGTAGCGCTTTCCGCCGGTGTCGTCGGTGTGGCCCTGGATCTCGATGTAGTACTGATCGGTCAGGCCTTTCACCTTCGTCGCGAATTCGTCGAGAGCGGCCTTGGCGGTGTCGTCGAGCTCATACTTGTTCAGTTTGAACTTCACGCGGTCTTCGCCGAAAGTCTGCTGGAAGGCGACTTTTCCTTTCGCCAGCACGCCGGCGTCGGTGGCGCGCTTGAGGGCGTCCTTCGCTTCCTGCGAGAGCGAGGCGAGCTGGGCGTCCTGTTCCTTCTGGTGCTGCTGCACCTGCTCGACCTGACCCGCGACCGACTCGATCTTCTGGTTCGACTTCGCTTCCGTCTCGGCGACGCGAGCGTTGATCTTCTCGTCGACCGACTTGTTGGTCGCGCAGCCTACGAGCGCGGCCGTGAGGATTCCGAGGGACAGTCCTTTGACATATCGATTCATCAGCTTTTCTTCCTTTCTTTTTCCGCGGTGAGCGTGGGCGGCTCAGTTCCGCGATAGCCCGCTCGGACGCGGACGGAACGCACGCGACCGGCGACCTTGAGCGAGATGCGGCGGTACTTTACTGCACCTTTTCCTGTGGGAGTAAACCCGAGTAAGTATTGGGCTCGGAGATTTTGGTTCAGCGTATCGACGGCGGCGGCGAGTTGTTGCGGCTCGTTCCCGAGGAAGAGCCGCCCGCCGGTGACGTTCGAGATCTGCTCGAGGAGTTGGATGTCGGAGAGCGCCTCATTCGGCGATGCCGACGCAGTAGAGGCGAGGCTGAGCTCGGACGGCTCGCGGAGACCGAGGGCGTAGATCGGAATCGCGACCCCTTCGAGCTGTCCGTCGAGCTCGGCCCGTGTCAGGTGAGAGTTGTTGTCGATACCGTCGCTGAGCAGGATGATGGCGCGGGTGGGGTTGCGGCCGAGGCGGCTCCGCTCCGGCATCGTGGCGAGGGCGTCGAAAAACGCCGTTTTCCCGAACGGCTTCACGCCGCGGATCGCCGTCTCGATGGCGTTGCCGTCCTTCGTGAACGGGACGACCTCATGCGCTTCTTTGTCGTCGAAGACGTAGAGCGCGAAATCGTCGTCAGGCTGCCGGTGCGCCATGAGGGCGTCGATCGCGGCCCGTGCTGCCTCCATCTTCCCCGCGAGGGCCATGGATCCGGAGCCGTCGAGGAGGATGGTGTAGGAAATCGGCGCGTTGAGGGCGCTCTCGAAGAGGTCGCTCTTAACCCGTATGCCGTCGACGAACAGTTCCACGTCCTTTTCGTGAACGTCGGTGAGCGGCGCGTTGTGGGCGCCGAAGACGGTGAACGGGACCATGACGTAGCCGACCGAGACGTTCTCGGCGTAATGCTGCTCCTGCGCGAACGCGCAGCCGGCGAGCAGCATGGCGGCCACGACCAATAGCGCCTGCCTCATGCGTCTGTGCAACAAATAACTACTACCGTTCGCTTCCTCTCGAGTCGGCTCTTTCCTTAGTATGGCTTCATCGGGATGAACTCGTCATCCCCCTGATGGGTTCGCTCCCATCTAAGGAACTCGTAGTAGCCGCAACGCGCCGCGTCGGGGTATTCGTGGCAGACGCCCGGGCGCGCGTCGTAAACCGTGCAGCGGCGCGTCTTGAGGTCGAGGAACATGCATGCGCTGCCGAAGACCTCGTCCTTGTGGTGACGGAGGACCTGCTCGCCTTCTTTGGTCTTGGTGAAGCGGCGTTGCGCGGTCTCTTCGTCGATTCCGAAGTGCTTCGCGAGCCGTTTCAGGTCGCGTCTCTCGACGACGATGCTGTCGTACGTGCAGCAGTACGCCGGGCACTTGGAACAGTCGTATAGCAGCTTCTTGGGCGCGGATCCGTTATTGGCCATGCGTGTTTTGGTGGCCGGTGGCAAGTTGCCAGTGGCCAGAAAACAGCTCTGTCAACCGGCGACTGGCCACTGGCGTCTGAGTTCCTTCATGGTAACAGGAGCCATGCGATGATGCGCGCATGGATCACGCTGTCGCATTGGTGCAGGCGTACCTTCAACTCAACGGCTACTTCACGTCGGCGGAGTATCCGATCATCGCGCGCGCGGGCCGCAACGGCGCGCAGATGATCACGGACGTCGACATCCTCGCATTCCGGTTTCCGAGCGGCCTTCCCTCGCCGGGCCGGCGCCGCCAGCCGCAAGGTCTCGACGTCAGCGAGGTCGACTCGGGCCTCGGCGTGACTCCCGACAGCGTCGACATGATCATCGGCGAAGTGAAAGAGGGGCGCGTCAACATCAACACCGGTTTCCGCGATCCCGCGGTGCTGAAGGTGGTGATCTCGCGCCTGGTCCCGAACGCCGGGGAGGAAGAGCGGGCCGTCCACGATCTGCTCGCCACCGGCTCGGCCACGCTCGGGTCAGGTTACGTGGTGCGCCTCATCGCGTTCGGCGCGTTTCCCCCCGGTTCCGAGGTTCCTCCATGCCGGATCGTCTCCCTCGGTCATGTGCTCGACTACCTGCAACGGTACGTGCGAAAGCACTGGAACCTGCTGCGGCATATGCAGTTCAAGGATCCGGCGTTCGGCTTCCTGATGACGCTCGAGAAGGCGCGGCGAGGCGGTGCGGGACGGCGGGGCAGCGAAGGGGTCGAGGTCGTGCCGGCGGAGAACGAGCCGCGGCGCCCGAAGGCGGACCGTCCGCAACGGCATGAGCAGTTCCACGGACGCGGAGCGCGGCGGTGAGGATTTCGCGCAGGGCGTTCGGCAGCCTCATCGCGGCCAGCGCGTTGGCGCGCGCTGCCTCGGCCGAGCCGGCGGCGCCTGCACAGATTCAGCCGAACGCCGAAGTCGAAGCGAGGATCAACTGGGTCTTCACGAAGCACGGATCGCGTCTGAACGACGAGCAGCGCGCCGACGTCCGCCGCATCGTCAGCGGCGGACAGCCTGCGATCGATGCGATGCGTGCGTTCCCCCTCGGCAATGAAGTCGGGCCGCCCGTCCCGTTCCGTGTCTACTCCGGAAAACGAATCCGGCCGCGCGCGAAGCTGGAAGAGAAATGATCGACGAGGACGTCTTCTATCTCACCGTTACCGAGCTCGCGGAACGCATTCGAAGCAGGAAGCTCTCGCCGGTCGAGTTGACCGAGGCATATCTCCGGCGGAGCGAGACGATCGGCGTGCGCCTCAACGCTTACGCCACGGTCACGCGCGAGCGCGCGATGGCCGAGGCGAAGAAGGCGGAGAGCGAGATCAACGCGGGCAACTATCGCGGCCCGCTGCACGGCATGCCGTACGCGGCGAAGGATCTCCTCGCGGCAAAGGGCTATCCGACTACGTGGGGCGCGCGGCCGTACGCCGGTCAGAAGTTCGACTACGACGCGAACGTCATCACGCGACTGACGAACGCCGGCGCGATTCTGATCGGCAAGGCGGCGATGATCGAGCTTGCCGGCGGGATGGGGTATCGCTTCGGCACCGCCTCGATCAGCGGCGGAGCAAAGAACCCGTGGAACGAGACGTGTTGGACGTGCGGCTCTTCGAGCGGATCGGGAGCGATCGTGTCGTCGGGCCTCGCCGCGTTCGCGATCGGGACGGAGACGTGGGGCTCGATCGTCTGTCCGTCAGCCTACTGCGGCGTCTCCGGTCTGCGTCCGACGTTCGGACGCGTTGGCCGGGGCGGCGCGATGGCGCTCTCTTACTCGATGGACAAGATCGGGCCGATGGCGCGTTGCGCCGCCGACTGCGCGATCGTGCTCGAGGAAATCTCCGGCCATGACCGCAACGACACGGGATCGCTCCAGGACAACGAGGCATTTTTCCGCTACGCGCGCCCGCAGCAAACGCTGCGCGTGGGCGTGCTGACGAATGGGTGGAAGGACGCCGACGCGGAGATCGCGAAGATCACCAGCAATGCGATCGGCGTCCTCCGCATCGCCGGCGCCAGCGTCGCCGAGGCAGCGCTGCCGGATGGACCGTGGGAAGCGGCGGCGGGCGTCGTGATCTCGGTGGAGGGGGCGTCGGCATTCGACACGCTCATCGAATCGGGACGCGTCGCCGAGCTCACCGACCCCCTCGGCAAGATCGGCGGCTACATCAACCAGACTGTTCCCGGAACGGACTACGAGCGTGCGTTGCGCTTGCGCACGATCATTCAGCACCGGATCGACGAGCTGTTCGAGAGGTTCGACGTTCTTGCGGCTGCATCCCTTCCGATCGCGGCGACGCCGATGACGACGAACCTCGAGACCGACCTCTCGTTTGCCGACCCGCTCGGCGGCATCGGCAACTTCTGCGGCCTTCCGGCGATGAGTGTTCCTTCGGGGTTCACATCGAAGAACCTGCCGGTCGGGATACAGTTCGTCGGCCGCGCGCTCGACGACGACGCCGTCGTCGCGGCCGCGGAGCTTTTCCAATCGAAAACGAATTGGCACAGGAGACACCCGCAGCTATGAAGACCCCTCCCACGTACGAAGACGCGAAACTGATCTTGAAGTTGTATGACCTCCGCCGCGAGCCGCGGCTGCGCGACGCGCGCAAATGGTTCGGAGCCGCGCCGCAGTTTCAGTCCCGCGAAGAGTGGCTGAAGCTCTGCCCTGCCGGTTCCGAGGAGAACGCCTCGTTCCGCATGGTGGTGACGTACTGGGACATGGCGGCATCGTTCGTCGCGACCGGCGTGCTGAATCCCGATCTGTTCTATCGCTCGAACAATCTCGAGCTGCTCTTCGTCTGGGAGAAGATCCGGATCATGCTTCCGGAGGTTCGCGCGACATCGAAGAATCTCGTCCAGTACCGGCACATCGAAGAGGTCGGGAAGAGCTTTCTCGAGTACATGAAGGCAAACGCGCCCGACTGGTACGACCAGTCGTTCGCCCCGATGATCGCGAAGATGGGGCGCTAGGCCCACACACGTTCAGTCGGCAATCGACTTCATCAGCTCGTTGATCTGGTCGTAGACCCCGCGGATCTGCTCCTCGACCGAACGGGTGGTATCGGTTGGTAGGAGCGGGTTGGTAGCGATCATGTCGAGGATCTCATCGGAAGCGAGCAAGATATCGCTCAGCTTGTCCAGAACCCTCTCGCTGATCGGCAGGTGGGGGGCGTCGACGGCGTCGTACTCGGTGAGGGAATATCGCACTTCATACTAGGGGTGATTTATGTCTCGAAATCCCTACCCTCGATTTTTGGAACCGCTCTGCGGAGGGTAGACGCGCATTCGGGAGCCGTCACCGTTTCGACACAGGGAAGGGCAAGAGGCGCGGCCGGGACAGCCGCGCCACTCGAAGCCAGGTAAAAAAACTATCAGTGATGCCGGGCGTACCCCATGCCCTCTTCCACTTCGTGAATCGCACGATCGGTGAGGTCGATCGCGGCGGCGCGATGGCCGCCCTTATCCGCGTCCGCTTTCTCGAGCGCAGTGCGGGCGAGGCGGAGGTGCTCCAGGGCTGTGTTCATGTGCGGCTGTGCGGCGGTTGCCCGGCCTGCGATGAATCCGGTGCCGAGCGTGAGAACCAGGAGAAGGATGGGGATGACCACTCGTCGGGACATGACTACTTCCTCCTTTTCGTTCGTCCGCATTCGACGCGTCCGGGCCGTTCGCGCTTACGCGGTTCCGATATCCTATCGAACCATGACTCGAATGCGATCTCTACTCCTCATCGTGATGGGCGTCGTGGCGCTCGTCGCGTTTGCGGCGACGACGACCAAAACCACCACAACTAAAACCGCGACCACGACATCCGTTCCCGCCGAAGTCCAGCGCGGGATGAACCAGGTCAGCGGCGGGGCGGTCAAGGCGCACGTCCGCTTCCTCTCGAGCGACATGCTCGAAG
The DNA here is from genome assembly GCA_036488085.1 of Thermoanaerobaculia bacterium. GTDB lineage: Bacteria > Acidobacteriota > Thermoanaerobaculia > Gp7-AA8 > Gp7-AA8 > DASXHZ01. The sequence goes on along the minus strand of DASXHZ010000029.1, from coordinate 39,973 downwards.
GCCGCGGGCCCGGAACGCGCGGCGACGATCTCGCCATGCAATACATCGCGGCGCAGTTCGAGGCGGCGGGTCTCAAACCGGCCGGCGACAACGGCAGTTACATCCAGAAAGTGCCGCTCATCGGCCTTGCCACCGATCCGGCGAACACCTCGCTCTCGTTCACTAAGAATGGCGCGCCGGTGGTCGGACCGCTGAAGCTCCAGAGCGAGTACGTCGGCCAGGACAAGATGCAGGTGCCGAGCGACTCGCTCGATTCCGAGGTCGTGTTCGTCGGCCATGGCGTCGTCGCGCCGGAGTACAAGTGGGACGACTACAAGGGCCTCGACACGCGCGGCAAGACGCTCGTGATGCTGGTCGACGACCCGCCGGCGACTGCGAAGGAGCCCGATCTCTTCAAGGGGAAAGCGCGCACGTACTACGGCCGCTGGACGTACAAGTACGAGATCGGCGCGGCGAAGAACGCCGACGCGGTCATCCTGATCCATACGAACGAAGCCGCCGGTTACGGGTGGCAGGTCGTCAGCAACTCCTGGGGCGGCGAGAACTCGTTCATGAAGCTGAAGCCCGGCCAGTCAGACCTCAAGTTCGCCGGCTGGGTCACGCAGGACGTCGCGCGCAATCTGTTCAAACAGGCCGGTCTCGATCTCGACACGTTGACGAAAGCCGCCGCCTCGCGCGACTTCAGGCCGGTCGACCTCGGGATGAAGTTCGCCGGCAACATAACGAGCAAGATCCGTACGTTCGACACCGGCAATGTCGTCGCGAAGCTCGAAGGCTCCGATCCGAAGCTGCGCAATGAGGCGGTCCTCTACACCGCACACCACGATCACCTCGGCATCGGGAAGCCTGACGCTAATGGCGACACGATCTACAACGGTGCGATCGACAACGCCTCCGGCTGCGGCCTGCTGATCGAGATGGCGCACGTCTGGGCCAACACGCATCCCGCTCCGAAGCGCTCGATCTATTTCGCCGCCGTTGCGGCCGAGGAGCAGGGCCTCCTCGGATCGGCGTGGCTCGGCGAGAATCCGCCGATCCCGGCCGGCCGCATCGCGCTCGACATCAACTTCGACGCGATTCCGGAGTACGGCCGCGTCAGCGACGTGCAGATGAACGGCGTCGAGCGGACGACGTTCTATCCGACGGCGCAACGTGTCACGAAAGCGATGGGGATCAAGATCGTCCCCGACCAGGAGCCGGAGCAGGGTCACTACTATCGCAGCGACCACTTCTCCCTCGGCAAGGTCGGCATCCCGGCGTTCTCGGTCGACGCGGGCCAGACGGTCGTCGGCAAGCCGGCCGGGTACGGCAAGGCGAAGTCGGACGAGTACCGCGAGAAGCACTACCACCAGCCGAGCGACGAGATTCAGCCCGACTGGGACTGGGGCACGAGCCAGGAGCTCGCGCAACTCGGCTACTGGCTCGGATGGGAAGCGGCGAACTCCCCAACGATGCCGAACTGGATTCCCGGCGACGAGTTCCGCGGCGTTCGCGACGCCAGCCTCGCGAATATGACGAAGTAGTAGCGTTAGTGGAGGACGGATAGCAGTATCCGTCCTCCGACTCCTACCCACGCGAGGAACGCGACGTTGATCCAGCTCAGGCCGGACGATGAATCTGCGATCGCGGCCGGACTCGCGCATGTAGATGCGCCAGCCGAGGAGGTTCGCGAATGAGGCGATGATCGTGCCGCAGCCGCCGGCGTTCACGCCATAGAGCAGCTCGCGCCATTCACCGTGCGCGAACGGCGTCAGCAGGAGTGTGGCGGGGACGTTCGAGATCACCTGCGAGAGCGCCACCGACGACCAGTACGTGTCGAACAACCGTAGCGGGAACGTGCGCAGCCCTTCGACGATGATGGACGCGAAGAAGAAGAGCGGCACGATCGAGAGGTCGACGCGCCAGCGGAGGATGAACGCGGCCGAAGCGAGAGCGGCGAGCGCCGCCGGCCAGCCGTTCAGCACGCGCGCGATCTCGAGCATCGCCAGGATTCCGGTCACGGCGAGCACCACCGCGGCAAACGATCGCGCGCTGTGGAACCGCGCGACCGTCTTCTCGACGGCGTAGTCGAGCCACCCTGACTCGCGCATGATCTCGACCGCGACGAGCAGGGCGGAGAGGACGAGCAGCAGATCGAGGTCGATGGAGTGCCACGCCGTCTGCAACGTCACGCGTCCCGTTGCGATGAACGCAATGGCAAGCAGCGCCGCGACGATGACGATGACCATTCAGGCCCGCGTCGCGCGCGGGGACGATGCGGCCCGGATCGCCATCATGGCGGCGCCTTCGACAGGCGTGTGGAGCGGTGCCGAGACGGTGGCGTGCGGCGCTTCGCGCGCGATCTCGCGCTTCATAGGGTCGAGCAGCAGGGCGCCGGCGTGGAACGCGCCGCCGACGTACGCGGCAGGGAACGCCTCGCCGGTGAGCTGCAGCCTTCGCGCGACCGCGAGGACGCATGCCGCGAGCTCGACCCCGGCGCGTTCGATGATCCCGCGCGCCACAGCGTCGCCCGCGTCCGCCGCCTCCATCACGAGCTTGCCGTAGCGGGCGATCGCGTCGTCGCCGGTGGTCGTGGCGTAGACGAACCGCGGCAGGTCGGCGGGATCGCACATCGCGTACTGAAAGCAGAGGAGGTCGGTCATCTTCGTGGCCGGGCCGCGGCCGTCGAACGCGCGGACGATGGCGGTCAGGCCATCGCGGGCGATCGCGTAGCCGCTCCCCTCGTCGCCGATCTTCGGCCCCCAACCGCCCGCCCGCGCCTCGCCTCCGTTCAGGTTGCGTCCGAACGCCACGGAGCCGGTGCCGGCGATCACGACGACGCCGCTGCCGAAGCCGATGGCGCCCGTCAGCGCGATGCGCGCGTCGTTGTCGACGACGAAGTTGCCGCGCGGAAAGAAGACCCGCAGCGCCTCGACGACGCGCTCGTGGTGCTCGATGTGGTCCGAGCCGGCGATCCCGCAATACGCGTATTCGATCTCGCGGATCGCGATGCCCGCTTCGACCAGCGCGATGTTGACCGCGCGCTCGATGTTCCGCGTCGCCTGTTCGATGCCGACGCGCAGGTGATTCGAGCCGCCGGCGAGACCGCGGCCGAGCGGCACGCTGTTTTCATCAGTCACGAGTGCGGCGGTCTTCGATGCTCCGCCGTCGACGCCCAGGAAGTACTTCATTGCGGGCGAAGGATAAACTCACACGATGCCGGATACGAACCGCGAGACAGACACCCCCTCCACGATTCCACCGAAACCGCGCGAGGCGCTGGAAGACCGAAAGCTCCTCGACCGCCCCACACGCGAGGAGATGCTGCAGAGCGAGTCGTGGCGCGTCTTCCGGATCCAGAGCGAGCTCGTCGCAGGATTCGAGCACCTTGCGGATGTCTATCCGGCGGTCTCGATCTTCGGCTCGGCCCGTACCGAGCTCGCCGACGTTTTCTACGAGGACGCCGTCCGGACCGCGAAGCTCCTCGGCGAGGCCGGTTTCGCGATCATCACCGGCGGCGGCCCAGGAATCATGGAGGCCGGAAACCGCGGGGCGAAAGAAGGGGGCGCGCTATCGATCGGCTGCAACATCGAGCTTCCGTTCGAGCAGTCGATCAACCAATTCATCGACAAGGCGATGACGTTCCGCTACTTCTTCGTCCGCAAGCTGATGTTCGTGAAGTACTCCGAAGCCTTCATCACATTCCCCGGCGGCTTCGGGACGCTGGATGAGCTCTTCGGCGCGCTCGTGCTCATCCAGACGAAGAAGATCAGCGACTTCCCAGTGATCCTCTACAGCCGCAAGTATTGGGGCGGGATGGTGGAGTGGCTGCGTGAAGTCGTTCTCGCTGCGAACAACATCATGCAGGAGGACGTCGACAGCATCCACGTCGTCGACACGCCCGAGGAGGTGCGCGACATCGTCGTCGCGTATCACGAGAACGCCGTGAAGAAGGGCGAGCGCTAAAGCTTGCGCGCCAGGATCGCGCGCGTCGGGATCGAGAAGAGGAGATTGAGCGACCGTTTCTCGATCGTGAAGCCGTTCCTCACCAGCCATGGGCCGTAGTTCCGCGAGATGTCGATGACCGCGAAGTAGCCGCCGTGCTTCAGCACGCGGCCGATCTCGGCGAGCGCCTGCTCCCGCTCGCGCGCCGCCGAGATGTTATGGATGACGAGACTCGAGACCACGACGTCGAACGATCCGTCGTCGAACGGGAGACGGCGGATGTCGGCGTCGCGGATCTCGACACGCTCGGAGACGCCCTCGGTCTCCGCGTTCCGCCGCGTCGCTTCAGCGCTGTTCTGTGCCTGGTCGATTTGCGACCAGATGTCGACCCCGATGGCGCGGCCGGTGGTCAGCCGCTTCGCCGCGGCGATCAGCATCATGCCGTGGCCGCAGCCGGCATCGAGGACCTGCTCGCCGCCGCGCCACGGAATCGCGGCGAGGAGCTTGTCGCTGGTACCGAACTTCCCGAAGAGGCTCGACCAGAGCATTACGAGCGCGACGAGCGTGAACCCTCCGGCCGTCATCAGGAACGAAAAGCCGAGGCGGTGGAGACGGCCCTCTTGGAGCGCGAGGAACGACCCGATGGCCGCCGCGGCGAGCGCAACGAGGAGCATGTTGCGGATGACGTTCGGGGCGTCGATCCCGTAGTCGGCCTTCATTCGTTGTTTTCCGGCGCCGATTCCTCTTCGACCTTCGGCATCGGCGCCTGCACTGTGACCCAGCGGACGCGGAAGCGCTCGGCGTCGACGACCTCGATCTCGAGGTCGCCGAGCAGGCATCGGTCGCCGCGCGCGATCTCGCGCCCGATCCGCGCCTGTACGTAGCCGCCGATCGTCTCTTCCGCCGGCTCGCCGACGTCGACCTTGAGGCGGTCCGCGAGGTCCTCAATCAGGTAGTCGCCGCGGACGCGATAGCGGCCGTTGCCGAGCGGCTCGATCTCCGGCCGCTCGCGGTCGAACTCGTCCTGGATCTGCCCGAACAGCTCTTCGGTGATGTTCTCGAGCGAGACGATGCCGCTGGCGCCGCCGTACTCGTCGAGGATGATCGCCATGTGCGTCTTCGACTCGATGAACTGCGAGAGAAGCCGCTCGACCGTGCTGTTCTCCGGCACGAACAGGAGATCGCGTTTGAGGTCGATGAGCGGCCGTCCGGGACCGCGGAGCTGCGCGAGCAGGAGGTCTTTGACGTGAATGAGACCGACCGTTTGGTCGAGCGTGCCGTCGCACAGCGGGTAGCGCGTGTGGCGTGTCGTTCGGATGATCTCGAGGTTCTCCTCGATCGACTTCGTCGTCGAAAGGATCACGACGTCCGTTCGCGGCACCATGATCTGCCGCGCGGTGCGTTTCGAGAACTGGAAGACGCCTTCGATGATCTCGCGGTTCTCCTCCGAGAGGACGCCGGCCTTCTCACTCCGCGCGAGGATCAGCCGCAGCTCTTCCTGCGAGTGCGTCACCTCCATCTCCGTCGCGGGACGGACGCCGATGGCGCGCAGGATGAGGTTCGAGCTCTTGTTGAGGAACCAGATCGCCGGGAAGGCGACGATGTAGAAGCAGCGCAGGACGTGCGAGGTCCACATCGCCGTGCCGAGCGGCTTTCCGATCGCGATGTACTTCGGCCCGAGCTCGCCGAAGATGATGTGGAGCGTCGTGATGACGACGAACGCGAGCGTCGCCGCGATCGAATGTGCGATCGCGACGCTGAACGGGCCGTAGCGGCTGAAGAAAGGCTGGATCAGCGACGCGAACGCCGGCTCGCCGACCCAGCCGAGAGCGAGGGAGGCGAGTGTGACGCCGAGCTGTGTCGCGGAGAGGTACGTGTCGAGCCGCTTCGTGATGCGCCGCGCCATCTTCGCGCGGCTGCTCCCCTCGGCGGCCAGCTCCGCGAGCTGCGTCGGCCGCACCTTGATCATGGCGAACTCGGTCGCCACGAAGTAGCCGTTCGCGATGATGAACGCCAGGGCTAGGAGGAGGTACCAACTCGGCATCAGCGGCTGCTCTCGACGACCTCGTCGAGTATCTTCCAGAAGCGCGGATACGACTTCGACACGACTTGCTCGTTCGCAATCGTAACGCCTCCGCGGGCGAGACCCGCGATCGCGAAGGCCATGGCGATGCGGTGGTCGTTGTGCGTCTCGATGGTCGCCGGGTCGGACGACCATCCTGGCTCGATGCGGAGGGCGTCGGGCCTCTCTTCGATGGTGGCGCCGAGGCTGCGGAGCTCCGAGGTGACGGTGGCGAGGCGGTCGGACTCTTTCACCCGCAGGTTCGCGACGTTGACAATCTCGACCGCCTCGGCGGCGAGAGGCGCAATCGCCGCGAGCGTCGGCACGAGGTCGGGCGTGCTGTTGCAGTCGAAAGTGCCGCCGCGAAGCTGCTGCGGACCTTTGAGCGTGACGCCGTCGCTCCACTCCGCCGTGCACCCCATTCGTTCGAGAATGTCGATGAACCGCGCATCGCCTTGAGCGCTCGCTTGCACGACTCCGTTGACGTGAACTTCGCCGCCAGTCGCCGCGGCCGCCGCAAACCAGTACGAAGCGGAAGAGTAGTCGCCCTCGACGCGGTACTCGTCGCGTGCGAGCCGCGACGCGCGCACCGTTACGTCATTCGCGCTCCGCTCAGCCTCGGCGCCGAACGCGCGGAGGATGTCCGCCGTGACGTCGATGTACGGCGCGCTGGCGACCGTGCGCAGGTGAACGGTGATCCCGCCGGGCAGCGTCGCTCCCGCGAGCATCAGAGACGACGCGAACTGCGACGACGTATCGGCCGCAATGCCGACCTCGAAGCCGCCGCGCATCCGCTTTCCGCGAATCCGCAGCGGCGGGTAGCCTTCCTTCTCGACGTACTCGACCTCGGCGCCGATCGACAGCAGGACGTCGACGAGATCGCCGATCGGCCGGTTGTGCATTCTCTCCTCGCCACGGAGGATGAAACGTCCCGGCGTGAACGCGAGCCATCCCGTAAGGAAGCGCATCGCTGTGCCGGCGTTCCCGACGAAGACGTCGACCTCGTTCGCCGACATCGAGATCCGCTCGCCGATCGTGACGCCGCCCTTGAACACGCCGCTGATCTGGTAGCCGATCGTCCGCAGCGCCTCGAGCGCGTACCGCGTGTCGTCCGCATCGAGACAGTTCGTGACCGTCGTCGAGCCGGCCGACATCGCCGCGAGCAGCAGCGCGCGGACGGAGTACGACTTGGAGGGAGGCGCGGTGACGGCGGCGTGCACATGCGCCACACGCGGGATGCTTCTCATGCGAGCTCCAGCCGCAGCCCGTCATACGCAAGCCGGATCCCGCTCGGCAGCGTCGCCTCCACCTCGTCGTGCTCAACCTCGTGCGTGAGGTGGATCAGCCACGTCTCGCTAGCGCCGATCTTTTCCGCCGCTTCGACCGCCTGGCTGATGATCCAGTGCGTGGGGTGGCGCGGGGCGACGCGTAGCCCGTCGAGCGCGAGGATTTCGACGCCGCGGAGCAGCTCGATCGACGCCGGCGGGATGCCGTTCGTGTCGGTGATGTAGGCGAATTTCCCGATGCGAAAACCGAGGATCGTCCAGTCGCCGTGCTCGACGGGGATCGGCGTGATCTCGATTCCGTCGTGAGAGAACGTGTCCGTGACTTCGACGAGATCGAGCTGCGGTTTGCCGCCGCCGATCTGCGACTGTTCGTCCCAGATGTAGCTGAACGCGCGCCGGATCGCCTTCGCAGTGAACGGATTCGCGTACGCCCGGACCGAGTCGCGCTGGCGGAAGTTGAACGGCCGGATGTCGTCGAGTCCCATCAGGTGATCGGCGTGCGAGTGCGTGAAGAGGACGAAGTCGAGACGCGGGATCGGATCGCGGAGGAGCTGCAGGCGGAGGTCGGGCGTCGTATCGATCAGGAAGTGCTTCCCGTTCGCCTCGCATTTCACCGACTGCCGCAGCCGCCTGTTTTTCGGGTTCGTCGAAGTACAGACGCGGCACGAACAGCCGACGACCGGAACGCCGGTCGAAGTGCCGGTACCGAGGAAGGAGACGGAAAGGTTCATACCACCACGAACGAAAACTCACCGGTTGCCGGATCGATTCGCATCGCCTCGCCCGTTTCGTACCACGGCGGGAGGATGGTCACCGTGGCGCCGTCAGCCGGCATGACGAGCTTCTCGTGGAAGTGACCGAGGACGACGTCGGTGAAGCCCTGGCGCGCGCGGCTAGCGGCGTAGCGCTTCATCAGTTCCAGCGGCAGCACGGACTTGTGTTTGAAGTTCGACTTCGCGAGACGCTTCTCGACGTCGTCGACGAAGTTGCGCGCCACCTTCTTCGGAATGAGGTTCAGCGCCAGCTTCGAGAGCGGGTTCTTCGACGCGCGGCGCCAGAAGCGGTACTTCCAGTCGCGGTCGTTGATCATGTCGCCGTGGACGATGAGGTACTTCCGCTTTCCCGCCGCGACCGGATACTCCATGCCGATGTCGCTCACCGCGTTCTCGACGAATGACCCCTTCAGGAAGAAGTCGCGGTTCCCTTCGACGTAATGAATCGCGATGCCGCCGTCGCGCACTTCCCGGAACTTCGCCATCACCTTGTCGACCGACGACGTGTAGAACTTCGCGTGTGCGATCAGGTAGTGAAAGAGATCGCCGTTCAGGTACAGCGCCCGCGGCTTCAGCGCGACGAGCCGGTCGAGCCACGCCACGATCGGCTGCTCGTTTCCGTCAGCGAGCCCGATGTGCGAGTCGCCGATGACGTAGATGTCTCCGCTCACAGCACCGTCCTCAGATTCGCGCGCGGATTCTCGCCGTACGCCGCCTCGATGGCGTCGAGAGCGTTCGCGGGCGCCTCTTTCGGGACCGCGATCTGGACGCGGTAGTAGTGATCGCCGTGGCCGGCGTCCTTCCCCTTCTTCTTCACGCCCTTGCCGCTGATGCGGAACGTCTGTCCGCCCTGCGTTCCGGCCGGAATGCGTGCGCGGACCGGGCCGTGGATCGTCGGCACGTCGACTTCGGCGCCGCGAATCGCCTCGCCGACGGTCACCGGCAGGTCGATGTGGATGTTGTCGCCGCGCCGCTCGAAGAACGGATGCTTCCGGACGTGAACGGTGATCTGGATCGGAGCATCGCCCTTGCGCGGCACTCGGATTTTTTGCCCGTCGCCGACGCCCTCGGGGATCTTCACTTTGATCGACGAGCCGGCGACGCTCAGCTCCATCGTCGTCCCGAGGACGGCATCCCGGAACTCGATCGTCATCTCGGCTTCGTACGCCTGCGGCTCCGGCTGCGCGCCCTGGAATCCGCCTCCGCCGAAGAGATCGGAGAGGATGTCGGTGAAGCCGCCGGTCGAGCCGCGGCGGGTCGAGCGCCTGCCGCCGCCGCTCTTGCCGGCTCCGCCGAACTGCTCCGAGAATTGCGAGAAGTCGAAGCCGCCGCCGAATGGATTCTGGCCGCCGGCGAACGGATTCGGTCCGCCCTGTCCTCCGCCGAACGAGAACGCCTCGCGGCCGAGTCTGTCGTACTGCGTGCGCTTCTCCTTGTCGCTCAGCACCGCGTACGCCTCGGAGATCTCCTTGAACTTGTTCTCCGCGTCCTTGTTCCCCTTGTTCTTGTCGGGGTGGAACTTCTTCGCGAGCGCGCGGTACGCCTTCTTGATCTCATCATCGGTCGCGCTTTTCTTCACGCCGAGGATGTCGTAGTAGTCGCGGTCGGCCATCGAATGGCGAAGTATAGGTGACCCGCGTAGGCATAGAATCCGCGACGGCGGAACGCGCATGCACGGGTCTCTCTCAAGACGAAACGTCCTCACGATGATCCTGGCCGGCGGGCAGGGCGAGCGCCTCTATCCGCTCACCCGCGACCGCGCCAAACCGGCCGTTCCGTTCGGCGGCCGTTACCGGATCATCGACTTCGTCATCAACAACTTCATCAACTCCGGTTTCCTCAAGATCAAGGTCCTGACCCAGTTCAAGTCCAACTCCCTGATCGAGCACATCACGCGCACGTGGCGGCTGGTCCACGAGATCGGCCAGTACGTCGACGTCGTCCCGGCGCAGATGCGCAAGGGGCCGTTCTGGTTCCGCGGTACCGCGGACGCCGTCTTCCAGAACCTCGAGCTAATCTTCGACGAGGAGCCCGAGTACGTCTGCGTCTTCGGCGGCGATCACATCTACAAGATGGATGTGAACCACATGCTGCAGGAGCACATCGCGAACGAGTCCGATCTGACCATCGCCACGATTCCAGTGCCGGTAACCGAGGCGCATCATTTCGGGATCGTCGAAGTGGACGACGACTGGCGCGTCACCGGATTCGTCGAGAAGCCGAAGAGCGGCGCGAAGACGATTCCCGGCGAGCCGGACAAAGTCCTCGCGTCGATGGGCAACTACATCTTCACCGCCAAGGTCATGACCGACGTCCTGCAGCGGAATGCCCTGCGCGACTCGGCGCACGACTTCGGCAAAGAGATCATCCCCGACATGTACCCGCGGATGAAGGTCCAGGCGTACGACTTCGCGAAGAACTTCGTTCCGGGCGAGGCCGAGAACAACCGCGGCTACTGGCGCGACGTCGGGACGATCGACTCCTACTTCGCGGCGTGTCTCGACCTCGTCAGCGTCACGCCGGCGTTCAACCTGTATAACAACCAGTGGCCGATCGTCTCCGCGCCGCAGAACCTGCCGCCCGCGAAGTTCGTTTTCGCCGACTCGAAGTCGCAGCGCATCGGCATCGCGACCGACTCGCTCGTCTCGGACGGCGTCATCATCTCGGGCGGGACGCTCAATCGTTGCGTGCTACATCCGCGCGTCCGCATCCATTCGTATTCGGACATCGACGAGTCGATCCTGATGGATGGCGTCGAGGTCGGCCGCCACTGCAAGATTCGCCGCGCCATCATCGACAAAGGCGTGAAGCTGCCGTCCGGGACGACGATCGGCTACGACGTCGAACAGGACAAACAGCGATTCACCGTGACCGAGACGGGGATCGTCGTCGTACCGAAAGGCTCGGAAGTCCGAGAAGGAGTGGTTGCCTAACTTGCCTCCCAGAAATGACGGCCGCGAGCCGAACCAGCTTCGCTCTGTAGTCATCACCCCGAACGTCAACAAACACGCGGAGGGGTCGGCGATGATCGAAGTCGGCCACACGCGCGTCATCTGCACCGCATCGGTGCAGGAGAAAGTCCCGCCGTTCCTCTATCGCAGCGGAAAAGGATGGGTCACCGCGGAGTACGGAATGCTGCCGCGCGCAACGACCGAGCGGGTGGAGCGCGAGGCGGCGAAAGGGAAGCAGGGCGGCCGCACGATGGAGATCCAGCGGCTCATAGGCCGGTCTCTCCGTGCGGGAGTTAATGCCGAGCTCCTCGGCGAGCGGACCATCTGGATCGACTGCGACGTCATCCAGGCGGACGGCGGCACGCGCACCGCGTCGATCACCGGCGCCTGGGTAGCCCTCGTCATCGCCCTCGGGCGCATGTACGTCGACGGCAAACTCGTGAGCTGGCCGATCAGCGACTTCATCGCCGCCATCTCGGTCGGGATCATCGGCGGCGTGCCGTCGGTCGACCTCGACTACTCCGAGGATTCGAAGGCGGGCGTCGACATGAACATCGTGGCGACCGAGAAGGGCCGCTACATCGAGATCCAGGGAACGGCGGAAGGCGGCACGTTCAGCGACGACGAGATGCAGTCGATGATGACGCTGGCAAAGAACGGGATCTCGCAGCTCGTCGCGAAGCAGCGCGAGACGCTCGCCTCGATCCTGTCTCGCGTCGACAACCTTGCGCGCGAGCGGCTGAACCGCAAGTTCCGTTAGATCCGTTGCAACGTCAGGATCGCCGAATCGCGCCATCCGAGCCATGAACGCCACGGGTGACGTTCGATGGTCCGATATCCAGAATACGCGTTGAACGCGATCACGTACTGGCGCGGCGGCGCTGCGAGCGAGCGGCGCCACTGCCGCCGCGTCATGTTCGACCTCTCCAGGTAATTCGACGCCTCGCTTCCGCCGTTGAGCTCCGTCAGCGGGACGCCTCGCGCCCGCAGCGACTCGATCGCCGACCCTCGCGCCCGGTTCCACTCGAAGTAGTCGTGAACTCACTCAGCGTCGGCGGGCCGAGACCCCAGTTGATGAAGATGTTGCCCGGAAGGATGTCGCAGCACTTCCCGAAATACGGGACGGTCTCCCCCTCGGAATGCATGTAGCCAACGCGTGCGTCGGCGCTCGCGTTTCTCTTCTTCTACGCGCCCTCACCGCGACGCCCAGATGAAGATCGGATGGAAGGCGAAGGCGAGTGTCGTGCCGACGCGCGGAAACGTCGCCACCTTCGCGCGGCGGAGGATCGTGTTGATGACCGGCAGGGTCGCCGCGGCGAGCGCCAGCGTCGACGCGCGGAGAACCTCGAAGCTCGCGCCGAAGAGCCGCGTCCACGCCGCTCCCCATAGCACCATCGCGCGCAGGCTGACGGCAGTGAAGTGCGTGAAGTGAAATTGCCCGGTCCGCGCGAACGTCCAGGTCGGGAGGGCGAAGTCCCAATCGTCGTTCAGCGGGAAGTTGCCGCGCGGATGGATGAGGGCGATGGCCGCCGCGAACGCCGCGACGATCAAGCCGTTTTCAGCCAGAACGCGAAGCCGCGGTATGCGCGCTACATCATATGCGCGCGTACAATCGCGCCTGTTGGTGCGCGGCGTATCGGTGCTCGGCGTGGACGACAAGCGGATTGCCGAGTGGCTGTTCCTGCTGACGTTCTTCGCCGCCGCGTACTTTTACGCCGGCGCCGGCTGGAACCAGAACGCGACCTTCGACCTGACGCGCGCGTTGGTCGAACGGCACACCTTCGCGATCGACGCATACGCAGGCAACACCGGCGACGTGTCGTACGGCAACGGACACGTCTACGCGAACAAAGCGCCGGCGCTCTCGTTCCTCGCCGCCGTCCCATACTTCTTCGTGCACACTTTCGGGATCCGGAACCTCGCGATCGCCTGCTACTTCTGTACGCTCTTCACGTGCGGGATCTTCGCGGCGCTCGTCCCGGCACTGCTGTATCGAATCGGGCGGCGCCGCGGCCTCGATCCGCTCTGGTCGGCGACGGTCGCGCTGATCGTCGCATTCGGTACGGAGCTCTTCCCGTACTCGACGGTGCTCATGGTCATGGTGCCAGCCGGCTCGCTGATGCTGATCGCGTACACCGTACGCCGCGCCTGGGTCGCCGGGCTCGCGGCGGCGCTCGCGACGGCGATGTATTACATCTGCGCGCCGGCGATGGTCGTCATCGCGCTGATCCGCGGCCGCAAGACGCTCGTCCCCTTCATCGCCGGTGCGCTGCCGCCACTTTTCGGCCTTGCCGCGTATCAATACCTCTGCTTTGGCGGGCTGCTCACGAGCTCCATGGCGAAAACCGATCCGCGCTTTATCACCAAAGGCGGCGCGCTCTTCGGCCTCCCGTCGCTCGATGCGCTCTACGGCATCACGATCTCGCCATACCGCGGCCTGCTCTTTTTCGCGCCGGTGCTCGTGATGGCAATCGCTCCAGTGCTCCGGACGCTGGGGATCGTCGTGATCTCCGGCATCTTCCTGATCTTCAACCTCTGCTACATCAGCTGGGATGCGGGCTTCGGGGTCGGTGCGCGCTACCTCGTGCCGCTCATTCCGCTGTGGGGCATCGCGCTGCTCCGGGTCGACAAACAAAGGCTCGTCATCGCGCTCGGCGTACTCTCCATCGCGATCAACTTCGGCGTGACTGCCGTCGATCCGCAGCCTTCCGCGACGATTCCGCGGCCGCTGACGCAGTACATCCTGCCGCTGCTCCTCCGCGGCAACTTCTCGCCGGACGTTCCGATCACGGCGCCGTGGAGCGCGGCGACGTTCACCGGCCATACCTCGGTCAACCGGCTCGCACACGACGAGGCGATCGTCTTCCGCCGCCACGCCCCCGGCAGCCTCGACTCCGAATGGTCTTCGTTCAACCTCGGCGAGCTGATCTTCGGACCCGGCGACGCGCGGTCGCTCATTCCATTCGGAGCCGTGTTCTTAGCCGCAGTCGCAGCGATTCTCTGGAAAGCGCGACGATTGTCGCGAGCGTCAGCAGCGAGAGCCACGCGCTGACCCAGAACGTCGCGGGCACGTAGCGGACGCGCACTTCGCTCATCCCCGGACGGACGACGAAGCCGAAGAACGTGTGGTCCACCTGCAGCGGCTCGAGCTTCCGCCCGTTCTCCGTCACCTTCCATCCCGGCCAGAACGGAATGCTGCTCGTGATCAGCGTGTAGCGCGGCGCGTCGATCCGGAGCTTGTAATCGGTGTCGGTCGCGCTGACGATCTGCACCTTCGCCATCGGCGCATTCTTCGCCCGCGGCGCGAGGAGGTCGCGCCGCTCCTGGTCGTTCTCGACCGGCAGCCGCCTTAACACCGCTTCCGTCGACCAGTCGTTGATGTTGAGCAGGTGGTGGATGAACGCGTCGCCCTTGAAGTCGAGATAGATCGCGACGATCGGAAAGAAGCGCGGCCGCCACTGGACGTTCTCGAAGAGCATCGCGTCCTTGCCGTCGTACGCGACCTTGAAGCGCGACGGGTCGAACGGTGCGGTCATCTGCGACCGCGGCAGCGTCAGGACGTAGCGGACGCCGAGGAAGTTGAGGAGCGTCGTGTCGGCGTCTTTCCACTGCGCGAAGTAGTCGCCGGGGTTGTAGTCCTTCGTCACGTTGCGGAGGAAGCCGATGTAGCGGCCGCTCGCCATCGGGTCGTGCACGCGGACGTCGGCGAGGCCGAAGGCGGCATTCGTGTTCGGGAAGAGCGGCGTGCCGATTCCGACGATTCGGAACGGGTCGTTGCGCGACGCGTCGCGCAGCTCCTGCATCTTCGCGATGACCGGCGTCTTCGGATAGACGTAGCGTTCGTGCACCGGTTGGTTCCAGTCGATCCCGGTGCACCACACCTCGTTCGTGACGGCGACGAGCAACACCATGAGCGCGAACGGCCTCGCTCGTAGCGGCATGAGCACCGCCAGCGCCGCGATGACGACGGTGATGATGCTCGGGATCACCGCCGCGAAGGCGCTCGGCTTGTGCCACGCGGTGTCGAAATGCATCGGCTGGAGCAGCCACGCCAGGCCCGCGGTCACGAACGCGAGGCCGATCGCCGCCGGAAGCCTTCGTCCTTGTTCGATGAGATCGACGAGCGCCGCCGCCTGGATCGCGAAGACGAATGCGATGAGGAGCCGCATCCGGCCGTTCGCCGCCAGCGCGAATGCGCGATGGAAGATCGTTCCGATCACCGGCCAGTCGAGGACGATGCCGAAGAGGACCGGCGTCAGCAGGACGAAGAAGAACTCGCGCGAGCGAAAGCGCCGCCTTGCAATGCCGTCGATCAAGAGCGCCAGCCAGCCGGCGACGCCGAGGAGGCCGGCGAAGGCGGTGATCGTCTCGGCGTGCGCGGGCCCCCACGGCGCCTCGACCGGAACGTCGCCGAAGAAATGCGGCTCGAAGAGCGAGATGACGAACGGGACGCCCGATTCGTTCCCCTCCGGCTTCTGCCACGCCTGGAGGAACTGGTACCGCTTCGACTTCGTGATCGCCTCGGCGACCGGCGCGAGGAACGGCGACGCGAGCGCCGCCGCCACGACCATCACCGCGCCGAGGCCGAGGATGAAGCGCACCGGCTTTGCGATCTCGCCGCAGATCATCAGCCAGACCACGTAGAGGAGCGCAAGGAAGAAAATGTGCGACGCCGTTTCCGGATGCCCGCCGAAGATGATCGCGGTCCAGAGCAGCGCGCCGAACACGAAGCGGCCGTAGGTGATGCCCTCCGCGAGCAGGTCGATCGCGTACAGCATCGCCGGCACGAAGCAGGCGACCGTGACGAGCGGGAAGTGCAGCCACACCGCGAGGAACGAACAAAAGCCGAATGAGACCGCGCCGGTGGCGCATGCGAGCTCGCTCCACGCGCGCCTCCGGCAGTAGAGGAACGTGAACGACATCGCGATGAGGAGCTTGAACGCCGCTTCCGCCGTCAGCGCGTGGCCGAGCGAGAGCGGCAGCGTGATGATCCGCAGAAACGACAGCGCGGAGCTTTGCCCGTTCGCGAGCAGCGGATACCCCGCTCCCGAAAGCGCGTTCCACAGCGGAATGTGGAACGACTGCCACGCGTCGCGCACCTGAATGGCCCACGGCACGATCTGCATCGGCAGGTCATTCAGCTCCCCATTGCCGACCCGTACGACGTGGCGGTGCATGAACGACCACGGCGGCAACGCCTTCACGAAGTCGGCGGGGAAGTTCACGTACGGCCCCGTCATCGCCTTCCACATGAAAAAGAGCACCAGGACGTAGAACAGCCCGGCCACGCGCCACGGCAAGTCGATGCGTCCGCGCCGCGTCAGATAGACAGCGATCGCATACACGACGGCAACATAGATCCACGTCGGATTCACGGGCGCGCGATGATAGCAGCGAGCCCGTTACCCGTTACCCGTTACCCGTCACCCGTTACCCGTTATGACGAGAACGACAGATCCGCGTAACGAATAACGAATAACGGATAACGAATAACGAGTACGACCCTTCTCGCGGCTCACAATGACAGCTTTGCGACGAACTGCTGCGCGTCGCGGAATGCGTCTTCATCCATCGCGCGCGCGATCTCGATTACGGCGTCGAGATGCTTGTCGATTGCGGTGCGGTTTCTCTCGACGATCGGCTGCCAGACCGACGCGTCGCTCGCGGCGAGGCGGAGGAACGTTTTCAGCCCCGTCCCCGCAAACCGCGTGTCGATCCCGCTCCGTTCTGCGTACGCGGCAAGCGCGGTAGAGAGGACCTGCGGCAAGTGCGACGTGAGCGCGACGGCGTCATCGTGTTCGCGCGGGTCGACCACCTCGCCGACGGCACCGCAGTCGCGGATCATCTCCTCGACCTCATAGCTGCGCGACTCGATGAACCACCGCTTCCCCTCGAAGAGATCGGCGTGAGCGGCGGCGAGTCCGCGCTCGTGCGAGCCGGCCAGCGGATGTCCGGCCACGAAATTCTTCGAGCCGGCAGCGGCGCGCAGCGGCTGCATCACGCTGCAGACCGACGTGATGAGCGGCGCGTCGATCTCTTTCAGGAGCTCCATCGCGACGTCAACGCTGGTTGCGAGGATGACGATGTCAGCGTTGCCATCGTCCGGGTCGTCAGCAGCCGCGGCTCCGCGCGCCTCGTCGAGCGAAACGTGCGGATCGCGAAACGACACGCGCCATCCGCGCGCGCGTAACGCCATGCCGATCGAGCCGCCTATGAGGCCGAGGCCGGCGATGAGCGCGCGCATTGTGAGTATGGACTAGCGCGACATCAGGATCAGCGTTCGGTTCACCTGTTGCGACGTCGTGAGGTCGAAATACGGACGCTGGATCGTGACGCGAGGCCGCGTCATCTTCGGCGCGATCTCCACCGCGTTGTACGTGCCGGCCGCCTTCGAGAGGTCGGGATGCAGGTTCAACTTCGGGAACAGCGGCTCGGCCGCCTTCTGATCGGCGAGCAGATCGCCCGTGCGGCGGTAGGCGGGCGGTTTCGCGGCGCTCAGGTTGTTCGTCGCATCGGGCGCGATCGATCCGTAGCCGTACGCCTTCACGTAAAAGTTCGCGACGTCGTCTACCGCGGCGTCAGTGTCGTAAATCGCCACCCGCTGCGCTTCCGAATCGTTCGGTTTGATCACCCTGTCCGCCTGTTTGATCAGATCGGTCAGGTGCGGCAGATAGCGCGCGCCGGGATAGACGACGAAGGTGAACTGTTCCTGCTCTTCGTCCTTTTCGCCCTTGCACGCCAGGAAGGCGGCGAGCGAAACGAGGAGAAGGGCGAGCAGCAGTCGTGAGGCTTTCTTCATGGCGAAACAATACTACGGAGCGCTTGCGGAATCCGTTTGCTTCACACTTGGAGATACTCACGGATCGGCTGCCCGACCACGTCCTCGAACCGCTGCGCGAACGACTTGATCGCGCCGGCCGGCTCGTCGAGGAAGATCCGTTCGACGCGGAAGAGCGGGAAGAACATCGTCGTCAGGTCGATGTCCGGCTCGTCGTCGCCCGCGAGCTGCCGGGTCCAGTCTTCGAACGAGTCGAGATTCACCGCCCGCATCGTGATACCGGCGGCCGAGAGCGAGCCGAGGATCCCGAAGAACTTCTCCCTCGGATTGACAAGGTTCACGACCACGAGCGACCGCGGCTCAAAACCTTCAATCATCGATCTTCTCGCTCAGCTCGATCAGCACCCCGTTGCCCGCCGAGGGGTGCAGGAACGCCACCCGGCACCCATGCGCCCCCGGCACGGGCGCCTCATTCACCACCCGATACCCCTCGGTCTTCAAACGCGCCAGATGCGCTTCGATGTCGTCAACACGGAGGCAGATGTGATGAATCCCCTCGCCCCGCTTCTCGATGAACTTCGCGATCGGCGAGTCTGCTTCCGTTGGCTCCAGCAACTCCAGGTTCGCGTCGCCCACGGAGAGAAACGCCGTCTTCACCTTCTGCGTCTCCACGGTTTCGACATGCTCGATTTTCAGCCCCAGCGATTCGTAGATGCGAGCCGCCTCTAGCGACTTCACCGCGATGCCGATGTGATCGAGTTTCGTCGTCATACCCCGTGAACGTCCGCGCCCCAAATGTGTTTGTGCAGTTGCGTCTGCAGCCGCGCCGGCACCTTGTCGGCGAGCATCCACTCGGCCAGCGGCTTCAGCTCCAGCTCTCCCCATACGGGAGAGAAGAGAATCGTCCACCGATCGAGCCGCCGCTCCGCGATGACCTGCCGCGCCCAATCGTAGTCGCTGCGGTCCGCCAGCACGAACTTCACCTCATCGTGCGCCCGGAGCCGATCGAAGTTCGACCAGAGGTTCTTCTCCACCTCACCACTCCCCGGCGCCTTGACGTCGATGATCAACTTCGCGCGCGGATCGACCGGCGTGATGTCGATCGACCCGGATGTCTCAATCAGCACGTCATACCCTTCGTCGCATAGCCGAGTTATCAGGTCGAACGCCTCCCGCTGCGCCAGCGGCTCTCCGCCAGTCACCTCGACAAGCTTCGTCCCATAGCTCGCCACCCGCGCGAGCACATCCTCCAGCGACATCTTCTCCCCACCCGTGAACGTGTACTCCGAGTCGCACCACCTGCAGCGCAGATTGCACCCGGTGAGCCGCACGAACACACACGCCCGGCCGGCGTGGGTCGACTCGCCCTGGATGGAGTGAAAGATCTCGGTGACGCGGAGCATGCGGGCAAGGATGGTACTTCGTTGACAACGGCGTAACGACGTTTTGCGTGAACGGAGCGCCGGTCGGCCCGACGAGCCTCACTTCGCCCAATACGCCAGTCGGAGGGATGGCCATCGGCGGCAACTGGCGAGCAGCGGGCGAGACCTTCGCCGGCCTCGTCGACGAAGTGCGCATCTTCACCTTCGTGCCGGTTACGTTCAGCGTATCCGATCTCAACTATGAGTTGCCGCCGCCGCCGCAACAGGTCGCAGAGTCGATCGAAGGGCAAGTCGTGCAACTCATATCTCAGACGTCATTGCCCGCCGGGCAGGCAACCGCTTTGACGTCGAAGCGGCAGGCTGCCATCGACAATATCAATGCAGGCGACGCGACGTCGGCGATCAACAATTTGAACGCGTTGCGGAATCAGCTGAACGCCATGATTCCCCACCGCCTCACCGATGCCGAGGCGGAGCCTCTGATCCAGCAATGCCCTCATTGTGCAGCTAAGAGGCTGAACGACCCCGAGGATGGCCGGCTGCCGCAAGCGGCAGCCGGCCACCTTCAATGCGTTAATGCACGGTAATCGTCAGCGTTCGGTCGCCGTAGGCGCCGGTGCTGTCCCAGGCGCGCACGATGACCGTGTGCGTGCCGGCGTTCATCGGCACGTTCGTGCTGATCGAGCTCACCTGGCCGGCGCTGAATGAGTCGGCGCTGTCGACGTAGATGTGCCACCCGGTAATCGTGTGTCCTGACGTCGCGCTCGCGGCGATCGCGACGGGTGAGCTGACCGTTGCGCCGTTCGCCGGCGTCGAGACCGTCACGGTCACGCCGTTTACAACGTTCAGCGTCAGCGTCTGGTCGCCGTAAGCGCCGGTGCTGTCCCAAGCGCGCACGATGACCGTGTGCGTGCCGACGCCCATGGCCACGCTGGCGCTGATGGAGGACGTCTGCCCGGCACCGAATTGATCGGTGCCGTCGACATAGATGTGCCAGCCGGTGATGGTGTTGCCGGACGTCGCCGTCGCGGCGATCGTCGTCGGCGAATTCACCGTGGCGCCGTCCGCCGGCGTCGACACCGAGACCGTCACCCCCGTCACCACCGTGATCTGCATCGTCTCGTCGCCAAACGCGCCGCTGGCGTCCCAGGCGCGCACGATCATCGTGTGCGTGCCGGCCGTCAGGTCGGTAAGGCTGGCGGAGATCGAGCTCACCTGGCCGCCGTCGAATTTATCGACGCTGTCGACGTAGATGTGCCACGCGGTGATCGTGCGCGCCGATGTGGCGCTGGCCTTCACCGTGACCGGCGAGGCCACCGTGGAGTTGGGCACCGGCGTCGTGATCGTCACGTTCACACCCGCCACTACGTTGAGCGTCAGCGTCTGGTCGGCGAAGGCACCGGTGCTGTCCCAGGCGCGGACGATGACGCTGTGCGTGCCGAGGTCCATCGGAAGCGAGGCGCTGATCGAGTTGACCTGGCCGGCGCTGTAGGAGTCGACATTGTCGACGTAGATGTGCCATCCGGTAACAGTGTGGCTGCTGCTCGCGCTCGCGTTGATCGTCACTGGCGAATTCACCGTGGCGTTGTTCGCGGGTGACGACACCGTCACCGTCATCGGCTCCGTCACGGTCAGATTCAGTGTCTGATCGCCGAACGCGCCGGTGCTGTCCCACGCGCGGACGATGACCGTGTGCGAGCCGGTGGTCATCGCCAGACTGGCGCTGATCGAGCTCACCTGGCCGGCCGTGTAGACGTCCACGTTGTCGACGTAGATGTGCCATCCGGTGATCGTGTTCGGCGACGTCGCGTTCGCGGCGACCGTCACCGGCGAACTGACGCTCGTCGACGCCGGCGCTGTCACCGTTACGGTCACGCCCGCCGAAGCCGTCACCTCGCGCGTGTCGTCGCCGAAGGCGCCGGTGCTGTCCCACGCGCGGGTGACGATCGTGTGCGTTCCCGCCGCGAGCGGCAGCGATGCGCTGATCGATGTCACCGCGCCGGCGCTGAACGAGTCGACGCTGTCGACGTAGATGTGCCACGCGGTGATCGGATGCGTCGAGCTCGCGCTCGCCGTCACCGTCGCGGGCGACGTGACCGTCGCTCCCGCCGCCGGGCTGCTGACGCTGACCGTCACGCCCTGGACGCCGACGTTGATGCTCGACGTCTGCGAGCAGGTGTCGCCCAGCGAGTCAGTGGCCTTCACTGTCACGAGGTGACTGCCGTTGGTCATGGTCACCGATTGATCGACCGACGATGCGGTCGTCGTCGTGAAGACCGCCGTCCCGTCGACGTCGATCTCCATCGAGGTGACCGTGGCGCCGGTCGGTGGGTTCGCCGACGCCGTCACCTGGACCGGCGAGGTGACGGTGGCGCCGTTCGCCGGACTCGTCATCGTCACGAAGCAGGTATTGCCGCTGACGTTGTACTGGATCGGGCCGGACATGTGGTTGACGATGCTCGGCTGGCCGACCGCCTTGACGTACAGCGTGTAGTTGCCCGGTCCGATGCCGTACTGGCTGAGGTCGAGGGTGTTGAGCCCGGGCGTGATGTTGTCCTGCAACACCATCAGGTTCTGCCCGTCGGTGGAAATGAAAACCGTATAGTGATGGATGGTCGCCTCGGTGCCCGTCAATGTTGGATCGTCGGGGTCGGGGCCGAAATTACTCTTCCACGACAGCGTCGAGCCGCTCACGCCGCCGGTCACGCTCGAGACGCAGTTGTCGATGCCGGTTTCGATCTCAGAGCCTTCTTCGTAGTCGTCCCACGTCACGGCCTGCAGCCACGGCAGCGGCTTGCTGGCGGGGGGATAGAACTGGCGCGTGTGGGCGAAGGTATTGAGCCACGTCATGCCGCAGCGCTGGTAATTGATGCGCGGCCCGTTCGGCGGCGACGGAGACCACGACGCGAGCTTGTCGTTGAAGCCTTTGAACATGCCGCCCATGGCGAGCTTCGACGGCTGGGCGAGGGAGGCCTGATAGAACTGGTCGAGATAGAGGACGCCGGTACGGTCGCCATTGAGATTGACGTTTTCCCAGGCGTAGGCGCCGTCCATGCCGCTGACCGATAGATTCCCTTTGCCGTCGCTGAGAAACACGGGGTTCCCGCCGGAGTTCGTCTTGAGCGAAGCCCAGTCGACTTCGCCGTTGTTCGGGTTCGTGCCGCTGTCGACGAAGAAGAAGATCATCGGGCGGCCGTCGGACGTCTTGATGTACGACGCCGAGGAGGCGAAGCGGTTCATGACGTCCTGAACGCGGGTGATGCCGGTGGAGGTGCAGGTGCTGCTGGAGTTACACCCGCCGAACGCTCCTTTGTCGATCTGGAGGGCGAACTGGAACTTGCCTCCCGACGCTTCCGCGGCGGTCTTGAGGAAGCCGGCCGATGCGTCGGAGGTGGAACCGGGGCCGTTCCAATTGAGAATCGCCCCATCGAAGCCGCGACTGATCATGTCATTGACCTCGGCCGTGACCTGGGTCTGGTTGTCGGTGTAGCCGATGTCGATGTGCGAGCTGCAGGAGTGCTGCGAGGTGGCGGGATTGAGCGTCCCGTCCGCCTGCTCGTTCGACGTCTGATGGCAGAACCACGCCTGCCACTCGGCGTAGATCTTCGTGGTCGAGTTGTCGTACAAGGTGTGGACGTCGACTTTGCTGACATTGTGCGGAACGGCGTCGCCGTTGGTCACGGTCGCACCCTGCTTATTGATGAAGTACACGTCGGTAAACATTGACGACGCGCTGGTGTTCTTGGAGGTCTCTGCAGTGTAGGTGGTGGTTGGATTGATGACGAGCTGCGCCTGAGCGGCCGCAGCGAACAGAAGAATGGCAAGAATTGCTAATCGGGATGTTCGAGGCATGGTTGGGGTTGAGTCGACCTTTCGAGGGATGGGATTGAAGTTATTGATACTTCTATCTCGCCTGCCAGATAGATGCCACTACATCCGTACTGAACTATGTGAGTTACAGGTTCGCCACCGAGCGTTGACAGCCCGAACGAGCGCAGCCGGGCGGCGAGGGTCCTGGGTGGCAATGGTGGTTCCGGGAGCACTCCGGCCAACGTCGGGCGGGCAGGCGCGAACGGTCTGCTCGTCCTCGCCTTGCATTAGCGGATCCCTGTTCTGACGGGAGGCGTCATTCTCTGACTGAATAATGAGTCGGATCGGGGATCCCCATCTCCTCGAATCCCCTCCTCCGCAGGATGCACGAGTCGCAGTGTCCGCATGCGCGACCCGCGGGATCGGGGTCGTAGCAGGAGTGGGTGAGGGAGTAGTCGACGCCGAGGCTGAGGCCGCGGCGGATGATGTCGGCTTTCGAGAGGGAGAGGAGCGGCGCGACGATCCTCGGGGTTCCGTGTTCGACGCCGCTGCGGGTGCCTTTTGCGATCACGGTTTGGAACGCGTCGAGGAACTCGGGGCGGCAGTCGGGGTAGCCCGAGTAGTCGACGGCGTTGACGCCGAGCCAGATCTCCTCGGCCTCTTTCGCCTCGGCGTATCCGAGAGCGAGGGACAGGAAGATCGTGTTGCGGGCGGGGACGTAGGTGATCGGGATGCCGGGGGCGCCGACGGCGTCCTTCGGCACGCTGATGTCGCTGGTCAGCGCGCTGGCGCCGAAGAGGCGGAGGTCGAGCGGGTAGATGACGTGCTCCGTGACGCCGATGGCCGAGGCAATGCGTTTTGCCGCGGCAAGCTCGATCTCGTGGCGCTGGCCGTAGACGATCGACATCGCCAGACACTCGTGGCCTTCGCTCTTCGCGATCGCGAGAACGGTTGCGGAGTCGAGTCCGCCGCTGAGGAGTACGACGGCTTTCACGGGCTCGAATACTATGCGCCAAACATGGCCGACCTGAACGTCTACGAAGTGCTGAACCGCAAGCGCCGCGGCGCGCCGCTCGACGCGCGCGAGGTCGAGATCTTCATCGACCGCTTCACCAACGGCGACATCCCCGACTACCAGATGTCGGCGCTCCTGATGGCGATCGCCATCAACGGCATGACGACGTCGGAAATGGCGACGCTGACGCAGGCGATGCTCCGATCAGGCGAGCAGTGGCACCTCCGCGACCGCTACGACTTCATCGCCGACAAGCACTCCACCGGCGGCGTCGGCGACAAGGTGTCGCTCGTCCTCTCGCCGTGGGTCGCCGCATGCGGCGTCAAGATCGGGATGCTCTCCGGCCGCGGCCTCGGACATACCGGCGGGACGCTCGACAAGCTCGAGGCGATTCCGCGCTTCAACGCACGGCTCACGCGCGACGAGTTCGAGCGCTGCATCGCTGACGTCGCATGCGTCATCTCCACGTCGACCGACGGCATCGCGCCGGCGGACAAGAAAATGTACGCGCTACGCGACGTGACCGGCACGGTCGAGTCGCTCCCCCTCATCACGGCGTCGATCATGTCGAAGAAGCTCGCGATGGGGGCGTCGGGACTCATCCTCGACGTCAAGACCGGCAGCGGCGCATTCATGCGGAAGTACCAGGACTCGAAGGCGCTGGCGCAGAGCCTCATCGCGGCGGCGGAGGGCTCCGGCACGCGCGTCGAGGCGCTCATCACTGACATGGATCATCCGCTCGGCGTCGCGGCGGGGAACGCCAACGAGATCATCGAGACGTTCGAGGTGTTGAAGGGCAAAGGCCCCGCCGACGTCGAAGAGGTCACGCGCCAGCAGGCGATTCGCGTGCTCGTGATGTCCGGCAAGTTCGACGAGACGTCGGCGAACGCGGCGCTCGACGACGCGCTCCGCTCCGGCCGCGCGCTGGAGCAGGCGCGGAAGTGGATCGCGGCGCAGGGCGGCGATCCGCGCGTCGTCGACGACTATTCGTTCCTCGCGGAACCGCAGGAAGTGATCGAGGTGAAGGCGCCGCGCAGCGGTTTCATCACCGCCATCGACACCTATCAGGCCGGCATGTTCACGGTCGACCTCGGCGCCGGCCGGAAGAAGGCCGACGACGTCATCGACTACGCCGCCGGGGTCATGTTCGACCGCAAGCCGGGCGACGAGGTGCAGGCGGGTGAGACGATCGCGCGCATCCAGCTCGGCGAGACGAAGCGCGATGCGTCGGAGCTAGCGGCTCGCTTCCTTTCGTTCGTGGAGCTCGGCGACGCTCCGCCAGAGAAGCGGCCGCTGATTCATGAACATCTGAAGTGAGGCCGTTACCCGTTATCCGTTATCCGTTATGAGGGCTAACCGGATAACGGGTAACGGATAACGCCATGTCTCCACTACCGTTCGCGCTGATCGTCATCGCGGCGTTCGTGCACGTGATCCCGCACGCCGCGATCAAGCGCGCGGACGATCGCAACAGGTTCGTCTGGTGGATGCTCCTCGGCAATGCGGTGATCTATTCGCCGCTCCTGATGATCGAGGTGCCGCGTACGCGCGTCGCCTGGGAGATCATCGTCGCCAGCGGGGCGATCGAGACCGTTTATCTGCTCGCGATCAGCCGCGCCTACTCGCTCGGAAACCTGTCGGTCGTCTATCCGGTCGCGCGCGGCTCGGCGCCGCTCTTCCTCCTCGTCGCGTCGATCGCGTTTCTCGCCGAACGTCCGACGGCGTACGGGATCGCGGGAATCGTCCTGATCGCGATTGGGATCTACGCGGCCCTCGGCGGCGGCCTGCCGTCCGGCCCCGCGCTCTGGTGGTCGCTGCTGTCCGGCCTGATGACGGCGACGTATACGACCGTCGACAAGATCGGCATCCGGTTCGTGCAGCCGCTGGTCTACATCTACCTGGTGCTCGTGGTGACGGCCCTGATCTACACGCCGATCGTGCTCGCCGGTCGGACTCATGTGTGGGGCCGGCTCACACAGAGTCTGCCACGCGTGTTGGTCGCGGCGGTGATGATGCCGCTCGCCTATGCCCTCGTGCTCACCGCCATGCGCCTCGGGATGCCCGCAAGCTACGCCGGCTCGCTACGCGAGATGAGCGTCCTCGTCGCAGCCGCCGTCGGGATCGGATTCTTCGGCGAGACGATCACGCCGGTGCGCGTCGTGGGTGCCTGCGGCATCGCCGCAGGCATCGCGCTGATCGCGTTGAAGGGCTGAACGACGTTATCCGTTATCCGTTATCCGTTATCCGTTATCCGTTATCCGTTACCCGTCATCCGAGTAACGAATAACGAGTAACGAATAACGGCTCCGCATGACGCATCACGGCCTCTCTTTCAACGGCGTCATGATGACGCTCAGTACATCCTTCTTCGACTCGTCGCGCACGAGGTGCGGGTAGCGGAGGCCGCCGTGGTAGTCGACGTGGTACACGCCGACGAAGTCGCCGTTCTCCGCAATGATCTCGATCGGCTGCGTGGAGGTCGTCGAACCGCGCAGTCCCTCGCGGATAGCGTCGGCGCTGAACTTTCGTCCGTTCACGGAGACGATACGGAAGCCGGGAGAGATGCCGGCGTGCATGGCGGGGCCGCCGGGCGTCACGTCGCGGACGGAGCCGTTCTCTGCGAGCATGAGGCCGACGCCGGTCCGGAAATTGAGGGCGCCGCGGTCGCGCGATCGCGTCTCTTCGTCGCGCTTGGGAGCCTTGTCGTCGAAGACGAGCTTCCACCCGGCGCGTTGCAGTCCGGTCATCGTGAGGTGCGGATCGACGGAGTTGAGGTGCGTGTTGAAGAACGTCCGCCAGTCGTACGGCTGCACCGCATTCATCGCCGCCACGAGGTCGTCGAACGTGTACGGCTTCACCATCGGACCGGTGAGGGTGCCGTAGAAGGCGCGGCAGAAATCGTCGAGCGACTTCTTGTCGCCGCTCAACTGACGGATGAGCGTGTCGGCGTCGAGCCAGACGAAGAACGACTCCGCATAGAAGTCGGTGCCGCGGCGCGTCGCCCACCAGTCGCCGCCGGCCTCATAGAGGACCTGCGCCTCGACGGCGGTGTCGGCGAGCGGCCGCCACGTTCGTCCGCCTTCACTCTCGAGGTCGGAAGCCGTCATGGCGATGTGCTCGCGCGCCTGCTCCGGAGTCCATGCGCCGAAACGCGGCGGCAGGATGTAGCTCCAGTATTCAGTGAGCCCTTCGTACACCCAGAGCAGCTCGCCCTCCATCGGTTTCGTGTAGTCGGGGCTGATGAGGCCTGCCGGCCTGCGGTACTTGCCATTCCAGGAGTGCACATACTCGTGTGCAAGCAGGCCGGCGATGTTGCGCCGTCCCGAGGCGCTCTCGAGGGAGTTTTCGCCGACGCGATCGTCGCTCGACTCGTGATGCTCGAGGCCGAAGTGCGCCACGTTGTCGCTGAGGGTGAGCAGCCAGTGATAGTCGCGGTAGTGACGCCCGCCGAAAAGGAGGCCGGCCTGTTCGACGAGACGGTCGTAGGTCGCGTTGAAGTCCTTCGGCAGCTCCAGGGCGGAGTCGCTGTCGGCAACCATGTCGATCTCGTGCGGCCGGCCGTCGGCGTCGTGCAGATGGACGATGGTCTGATGCACGCCGAGTTGCACCGGCGAGTCGATCAGGGTCGATAGCGCAGCCTCTTTGAACGTCAGCGTGTCGCCGGCGGCGTGGTCGAGCGGCAGCGCCGTGGCGTATTTGAAGCCGGCCGGAATGCGGAGCGATGGCGCGACCATGATGTCGTCCGCGCTGTGTCCCCGCGGGAACAAGACGGCGGTGTTCCAACTGATCACCGCGAGGACGGCGGTGGCGGTTCGTCCACCGCTGAATTGGCCGCCCGACGGCAAGAGCGAGTCGAGCGTCACCTCGATCGAGCTGGCGCCCTGCGGCACGTCGAAGTGGAACGCGAACATCTCGACCGGGTCGCGCCGCCACTCGATCCGTTTCCCATTAGCGCTGATCTGCACGTTGACGAGCCCCGCGATCGGCCCGGTCGGCCCATGCTCTCCCGGGATCCACTTCGGATAGAGCAACGTCATCGCTCCAGCGGCTGCGGGGATGGTCTCGCGCGCGTGAAGAACCCCGCGCGCTACGTCGGTGGCGTCGAGCGTCAGCGACATCGGTTGGGCGTACACGGCGAAGGATGCGAGGAGGAGGGCGAGGAGGAGAGCAATGCGTGGCATTTGGCGAGTCTATTAAACTGGGACCGATGGCGAAACCGCGTGCAATCGTGATCGTTTGCGACTCCCTCGGCGTCGGCGAGCTTCCCGACGCGAAAGACTTTGGCGACGAGGGCTCGAACACGCTCGGCCACGTTCTCTCCGCCGAGCATCCGAGTCTGCCGACCCTGGCACGTCTCGGCCTGCTCCACACGCTCCCACAGCCGGCGTCGAGCGACCCGCCGCAGTCGGCGTTCGGCCGGATGAACGAGGTGAGCGCCGGCAAAGACACGACGACCGGCCACTGGGAAATGATGGGCCTCGTCGTCGCCGATCCGTTCCGCACATATCCGAATGGCTTCCCGCCGGAAGTGATCGCCGAATACGAGCGGCGCATCGGACGGAAGACGCTCGGCAACAAGGCGGCGTCCGGCACGGTCATCCTCGACGAGCTCGGTGAGGAGCACATGCGCACCGGCTCGCCGATCGTATACACCTCGGCTGACTCGGTGTTCCAGGTCGCCGCGCACGAAGAGGTCATCCCGGTCGAAGAGCTGTGGCGCATCTGCGCCATCGCGCGCGAGTTGATGCGCGGCGAGCACAACATCGGCCGCATCATCGCGCGGCCTTTCGTCGGTTCAGGGAAGGGACAGTTCAAGCGGACCGCGAATCGGAAGGATTTCAGCGTTCGCCCGACCGGCGAGACGGTGCTGGAGCGGGCTCACAAGTCAGGAAAGCGCGTCGTCGGTCTCGGCAAGATCGCTGACATCTTCGACCGCGTCGGAATCGGTCAGGAGATCCGGACGGAGTCGAACTCGGACGGCATGCGCAAGACGATCGAGTTGCTGGAGGGCGATGCCGACTTCATTTTCACCAACCTCGTCGACTTCGACTCGAAGTACGGCCATCGCAATGACGCTCGCGGCTACGCCAAAGCGCTCGAGACGTTCGACGGCGAGCTCGCGGCGCTGCTGACGTCGATGCGGGAGGATGACCTCCTTTTCATCACCGCCGACCACGGCTGCGATCCGTGCGACGTCTCGACCGACCACACCCGCGAATACGTCCCGATGCTCATCGCCGGTCCGCGCGTGCGCGGCGCGCGCCCCCTCGGCACGCGCTCGACGTTCTCGGACCTCGGCGTTTCGATCTGCGACTACCTCGCGATCTCGAAGGACGGATTCCCCGGCAAGAGCGCTCTCGAGGAAGCTGGAGTGAAATGATGCTCGCACTCTCATTAGTCATTGCAGCAGTAGCCTCATTGACCACGGCGCAGGTCACGCGCGTCAGCGACGACGCGAAGGCCATCGATCGCGTCGTCGAGATGAGCCGAGGACATGATGTGCCGGCCGACATCCTCCGGAGGCTCGTTAGCGAAGACCTCGATGCCCTCCGCGGCCACCACCCCGACGACACGTACGACTTCGCGTCGTACGAACGGATGGAGGCGAGCCGCACCGGCAATTTGGTCTCCATCGAGCCGACCGGCGAGGACAAGCTCACCCGCGTCGAGTCGAAGGGCGACTTCGTCTATCGCGTCCTCCTGGAGATGCCGAACCGGCGGATGGTCGTCACCAGGAACCGGCCGGTCTTCGTCGATCGCCTCGAGGTCGAGTCGATCCCGATTTCCAGCAGCGTAACGAAGACGAAAACGATCGATGTCAAGGCGTGGCTGCAGCCGGGCGGGAGCAAGGTGATCGACCTCGACGAGATCGGCCGGCATACGACGGTGCGGCTCTTCGCGCGGTCGGAGGCGAAGAGCGGCTACGGGAACATCAACATGGTCCTGATCCAGGCGCGCGTCTTCGACAATCCCGACAGCCCGTATGCCGATGCCGTGTCTAGTGAGAAGTCGATCCTGAAGGCGCTCGACCACGACGACACCGGGTCGATGCGCGCGATGGCACAACGGATCGTTTCCGATTTGCAACCGATGCAGGGGTTTGCACGTCCTGCCGCCACGGCTTTAGAAGTGACGGTGCCTCCCGACGTGACGAGCGAATTGACGGCCATCGAGGACCTCCTGACCGGCTCGGAAACGGAACGTCGTCAAGGAGTTGACCGTCTCCACCAGCTCATCCGGCGGCTGCGCGGACACTAGGCGTCAGCGGTGTTTTTTGCCCTATTTCCTAGGAAATTCAGCCGTTTCGGTGACGACGGACGATTGACGAATCGCGGGATGTGCCGTACAATGCTCGTCCCTTCGCAGTAACCCATTCGTTTGTTCCCCAACGAACGTCCCGAAAGGAGTCTCACTTTGTCGTCAATGAAACTGAGTTTCAAGGTCGGGGAGAAGCTCGTTTATCCGAACCATGGAGTCACGGTCGTCGAGCAGATCGGCGAGTCGCCGATTCTCGAGCCGGGAGACAGCTACTACCATCTCAGGTTGCTTCAAAATAATTCTCGCCTGATGGTCCCGATCCGGAACACCGAGCGCGTCGGCCTGCGCCGGCTCTATCAGCAGAAGGAGATCAAGGGACTGATCAGCCTTCTCGAATCGAAGCCCACCAAGTCGCCCACCGACTGGAAGGGCCGCTATCGCGAGAACCTCGAGAAGATGAAGACCGGCCGTCTCGAGGACGTCGCCGACGTTCTCAAGAACCTCAGCGAGGTCCAGCGCCGCAAGAGCCTCTCCTTCCGCGAGAAGAAGATGTACGACCGCGCGAAGTACCTGATCGTTTCGGAAGTCGCCATCGTCAAGGGCATGAACGAGCAGGAAGCCGAAAGGCTCATCGAGAAGTCGATCGACAAGTCGCTCGGACACTGAGCGGCGTCGTCCCCAGTTCCACCGAACGCCGGCCCACGGGCCGGCGTTTTTGTTTGTGGTACCTTCGAATCGATGTCTGCCGCCAGGCTTCCTGAGTGGATCCGCGAGAAGAAGCTGAACCTCCGCGGGCTCCACGAGATCAAGTCCCTCCTCCGCGAACGCGACCTCCACTCGGTCTGTGAGTCGCTCGCCTGCCCCAACCGCACGGAGTGTTTCTCCCGCGGCACCGCCACGTTCATGATCCTCGGCGACGTCTGCACCCGGAGCTGCGGCTTCTGCAACGTGACCACCGGCCGCCCGTACGCCGCGCCTTCGCCCGATGAGCCGTACGGCGTCGCCGACGCGGCGAAGCGGATGCGCCTGCGCCACGTGGTCGTGACCTCCGTCACGCGCGACGATCTCGACGACGGCGGCGCCCAGCAGTTCGCCGAGACGATCCACGCCCTCCGCGAGCACGTTCCCGGCTGCGTCGTCGAGGTGCTGACGCCCGACTTCCGCGGCAACTCCGACGCCGTACGCACGGTCGTCGAGGCGCAGCCCGATTACTTCAACCACAACGTCGAGACCGTGCCGCGGCTCTACGACTATGTCCGCCCCGGCGCAAGGTTCGAGCGCTCGCTCGACGTCCTCATGCACGCGAAACGAATCGATCCCGCCATCGTCACAAAGTCGGGACTGATGTTGGGACTCGGCGAGAGACGCGAAGAGGTCATCGACTCGATGCAGCGCCTGCACGGCGCCGGCGTCGAGATCCTGACCATCGGCCAGTATTTGCAACCGAAGCGCGAGAAGCTCGACGTCGTCGAGTACATCCATCCGGCGGTGTTCGACGAGTACAGGGTGTTGGGCGAAGAGATGGGGTATCGCGTTGTTTTTTCAGGACCATTCGTACGGAGCTCGTACATGGCCGATGTCGTGGGGATTTCAAGTCTATCCTGAGGAGCGAAGCGACGAAGGATCTCCGGTGACACCGCGGCGTAAAGATCGTTCGAGCGCTGCCGGTGTAACCGGAGATGCTTCGCTGCGCTCAGCATAGACTCAATGACGCGATGAAGACCCGACACATCGATCCCGAGAAACCGGAAAAGACACCGTACTTCGTCACGTACCTGCCGATCTTTCTCGACTACCTCGCGGTCGAAAAAGGGCTCGCGAAGAACTCGCTCTCCGCGTATCGCATCGACCTCCGCCACTTCGGCCACTGGCTCGCCGACCAGGGGCTGGAGCTCGATCGCGTCGAGCGGATCAACATCGTGAAGTACTTCCAGGCGCTTCGCGCGGCCGGCATCTCGGCTCGCAGCGTGGCGCGCGCGCTTGCCGCGATCCGCGGGATGTATCGTTTCCTCGTCGCGGAGCGGCACCTGCGCGTCGACCCGACCGAGAACCTCGAGAACCCCAAGCTCTGGTCGACGCTCCCGAAGTCGCTGCAGCCGGATGAAGTCGAGGCGCTGCTTGCCGCGCCGCCGCTCGACACGAACGAAGGCATCCGCGACCGCGCGATGCTCGAGCTGCTGTACGCCACCGGCCTCCGCGTCTCGGAGCTGGTTCGCGTTCGCATCGACGACGTCGTGATGGACGCCGGTTACCTCCGGACGATGGGCAAGGGATCGAAGGAGCGGATCGTTCCGTTCGGCGATGCCGCCCGCGACGCGATCACGCATTACATGGAGCTGGCGCGGCCGCATCACGACAAGTTCAACGACCCGCACCTGTTCCTGACCATCCGCAGCCGTCCGATGACGCGCCAGGCCTTCTGGGTGAAGATCGGCAAATATGCACGCGCGGCAGGGATCAAGACGCACATCTCGCCGCACGTCCTGCGGCATTCATTCGCTACGCACCTGCTCGAGAACGGTGCCGACCTCCGCAGTGTGCAGATGATGCTCGGGCACGCCGACATCTCCACCACCCAGATCTACACTCATGTCTCTCGAGCCCGCCTCCAGAAGATGTACGAAACGTTCCACCCGAGGGCATAACGGCCGTGCACCAATCGTTTTCAAACTGAATGCTCCGTAACGTCCTGCTCGCCACGCTTCTCTCCGCGGCCGCTATGCCTGCGAGCGCGAGCATTGCGGTCTTCACGGACGGCCGGTCGATGAAAGTCGACAAGTTCAAGGCCGTCGAGGAGAGCATGCAGTTGACGCTGAAAGGCGGCGGCGTCGTGACGGTGCCGCTGAACCGCATCGACCGCGTCATCGACGACGAGGTGACGACGCCCGAGGTCGTGGCGGAGGTCAAGAAGATCGTCGAGGAGCACCACGGCGTGTTTCCGGAGCGCTCGTGGCGTTACAACGAGGCGAGCACGCCGCTGTTCAACACGAAGTTCAACGCCACCATCGTCGAAGCGGCGAAGAAGTTCGACGTCGACGCCGCGCTGGTGTCGGCGGTGATCAAGGCGGAGTCCGACTTCAACCCGCGCGAGACCTCGAACAAAGGCGCGCGCGGCCTCATGCAGCTCATGCCCGCGACCGCCGAGCGTTTCGGCGTCACGAACTCATTCGATCCGGTCGCGAACATCTATGCCGGCACCCGCTACCTCCGCTGGCTCCTCCAGACCTTCAACGGCAACGCCGACCTCGCCGTCGCCGCGTACAACGCCGGCGAGGGGAACGTCTGGAAGTACAACGGCGTCCCGCCGTTCCGCGAGACACTGACGTACATCAACCGTATCGCGACCCACATCCGCAAAGCGATCGACTCCAAGAAGATCGCCGCCGCCGCGCCGGTAGCTGCCGTGGCGCGGTAGCACGAACCGGTCACGGCACCCGAGGCGTGTTCCTGATGACGACGCCCGCTTTCATAACAAAGCTGACGTGTTCGAGCTCCCCGATGTCTTCGAGCGGGTTGCCTGGGACGGCGATCAAATCGGCTGCCTTGTTCGGCGCGATCGAGCCGATCCATGAGTCGGATCCCATCAGCGCGGCGCCATTGATCGTGGCCGCGCGCAGAATTTCCAGTGGGCTCAACCCTTCTGCCGCGTACGCGCGATAGATCGTTACGCTCACTTGCCCGCGAGTCTTGCCGGGGATCGAATTGTAGGCGTCCGACCCGGCGGCGATCCGTACACCGGCCTTGACCGCGCGGAGCAGCCGTTCACGGTTTCGGGCCGCGAAGTCGGTCGCCGATTTCTCGCGTCGCCTCGCTTCGGCGGCCGCGTCATTGGGCCGGCGAAAGAGCGACACGTAGTAGTCGGCGGGGTAATCGGTCGGTACGAGAAAGATTTTCTTTTTGGCCATCAGCTCGAGAGACGCGTCGGAGATTTCGTACGCGTGCTCGATGGAGTCGACGCCGGCTTCCGCCGCCAGTCCTGTCGCCGCGTCAGTCGTCGCATGTGCGGCCACCTTCCGGCCGGAGCGATGCGCCTCGTCGACGATGGCTCGCAGCTCATCGGCCGACAGCATGCGCGGTCCGGCGTTGACGATGACTTTGATCAGTTGCGCGCCGTCGAAGACCGCCTGGCGAACGGCCTGCCGGCCGCTTTCCGGGCCTGAGACGATCGCATATTCCTGGTCGATGAGTTGCTGAGCAGCCGTTGCAAGAGGGCCGAACTGCGCTCCGACGGGCGCCAGAGCCCGCGTGGATACCTGCATACGCGGGCCGGCGACCCAACCGGCCCGGATCGCGTCGCGAAGAGCGACATCGCCATTGAGGCCGCTATTGCCCAGGTCGCGGACGGCCGTGATGCCCGATTCGAGATCCTCACGGGCGTTGGACGCGCCCATGAGAGCGCGCAGCGCGGTGCTCATTTGTGTGACCTGCAGGAGTGCGCCGGTCGAATCGCCGATGGACGAGTCGAGGGCCGAGAGCAGATGGGTGTGGCAATCGATCAAGCCAGGAAGGACGGTTTGGTCTCCGAGATCGATGACTGCGGCGCCAGGGGGGATCGGCAGATCGCGGCCGGCGGCAGTGACAGTGTCGCCTTGAATGATGATGACCGGTTTGTCGACTACCGCACCGCTCTCGACGTCGATCATCTTGCCGGCCCTGATGGCCGTGACGATGGCCATGACCGGCTCGACGTTCTGCGCCGAGGCGGTGATCGCCAACGCCAGACCGAAACAGCAATAGACGACGAACCGCCCCGGATGACGAGCGTCAGGCATTCTCTTTCTCTCCCAACCGAGCTTCACCACGTTTGACGTCGGCTGGAATGGGACGTTAGAGAGGCGGCGCGCCAGAGCGGCGCGAAGTGTCATCTATATGAGGACGGGCGACTAGCAGAATCGAGTTCGCAGGGCGCGTTCACGCGCTCCGAGGCCGCGTTAACGCGTGCGTGAGGCGGTCACACCGTCGTTTTCGTCTGTTGCGCGTTACGCGAGCATGCATGACGGAAGGATGGCGCTGCAACGGCTCCGTTTCCCGGAAAACGGCTCCGTTTCCCGGAAAACGCAGCCGCTTCCCGGAAAGTTGGCCGTACTGCCCGGGAAACGGCCCCGTTTCCCCCGAAGTTGCCCCCGCTGCCCGAAAAACGAGCCCGTTTCTCGGGAAGTTGGTCCCGCTACCAGGAAAGTTGATCCAACTTTCCGGAAAGTTACCCACGCTGCCCGGAAACCGGCCCTGTTTTCCGGAAAGTTGGCCGCGCTGCCGGAAAAACGGGCGCCCCGCACCAGCCTTTCCTTCTCCCTCGGGAGAAGGTGGCGCGAACCGCCGGATGAGGGGCGGGGCTCTCGCGCAGAACCTACACCTTCATCCGCTGCAAAGCGTCGAAGCTGCCATGGGATCTCTGGGATCTCTGGGGCCGCACCTTCGTTCGTTTGTCTCGCGCCCCATTCTCATCCCGTCCGCGCTCATTCGCCGAGCCGGCTATCGCGGAGCCGATATCAGCGAAGAAGCGGGCTCTCGGGTCACACCTTCTCTCTTCGCAAGGCTGCATTGTTGCGCGC
Organism: Thermoanaerobaculia bacterium; assembly: GCA_036488085.1. Lineage (GTDB taxonomy): Bacteria > Acidobacteriota > Thermoanaerobaculia > Gp7-AA8 > Gp7-AA8 > DASXHZ01. Next base: position 4,182 of record DASXHZ010000029.1, on the reverse strand, counting down.
CATGCGCGGCGGCACGCTACGGCGTCTCCTTCGGAGCGGCCCTACGACCCGACACGACCCCCGACCCGACACGACCCACGTGGCCCACGAAGATTGAACGTGCGACGCCTAGAGTTCCGCCCCAAGACGGTCGATAACCTGCCGGTGGACGTCGTCGGAAACACCATCGCCCGGGCCGTCGATCAATACATCGAGCGCTACCAGATCTCGCGCCCGAAAAAGAAGGCCAAGAAGACGATACAAAGGCGAAGTGCTAGGGCCTCCGTCTCTGTGCGGCGCCGGCAATCCTGCCGGCGCCCTCGCCGCCGGTCGCCTCCGCGCCCGAAATTGTCACTGTCGCGCCGCGCGCGGCCCCTGCCGCGCCCGGAAATGTCAGTGCCGCGCGCCAAACTGTCGTTGCCGCGCGCGTGCCCGTCACTGCCGCGCCGCGCGCGACCCGTGTCGCGCCCGGAAATGTCAGTGCCGCGCGCCTGCCGGCGCGTGCCGCGCCGCTCGCGGCACATGTGGCATGGCTCGCGGCACGTGTGGCATGGCCCGCGGCACGTGCGGAAAGCCGCGCGGCACGTGCAATTCGGGTCGCGGCACGTGCAATTTCGCGCGCGGCACGCGTCATTCCGGACGCGGCATGCGTAATTCGGGACGCGGCACACGCATTTTCGGGCGCGGCACCGGCAATCCCACGCGCGGCACGGTCTGCGGCGATGCCGGCCAGCGCAACGCCTCGGCGAACCCGGGAATCTCCACCGCAGCCACGGTGCTTCCGCCGACATGAAGCCGAGGACGCGAGGCTACTTTCTCCCAGCGTCGGCTCCCGATGGCTGACGCCATCATTTTGGCGACGGCGCGACTCTACGACGCGGTCCACGAAGATCGAAGGTGCGACCCCAAGTTTCCACCAAGTTTCCACCCCGCTGGATTACCCATGGTGCCGATTCGCAGTATCGTTAGACACCCGCGAAACAAGAACTATCTCTGGGCCGCGACCGACATCGGCATCTATGAGAGCCAAGACTACGGCGCCACATGGGCAACGTCGGCACTTGGCCCGGGCGACGTAGCTGTGGATGGACTATCCTTCGTGAAGGGTTCTGAAGCGCTTCTCGCAGCTACCCACGGCCGAGGGCTATGGAGCGCCGACACCTCCGCTGTTCCCTCTTTCGCGCCAACCGGGATGACGGCGAATGCCGTCGTCGGACAGGCGAATTCGATCGCGATACATTGGAATGCTTTGAGTCCTCCGGCTACCTCATATCAGGTGATGCGCAGCAGCGACGGATCGGCGTACGCGAATGCGACGAACGGATTAATCAGTGGCTCGCTGACGAACTATGCCGATACGAATGTAATATATGGGAAGACGTATCTGTATAAGGTCAAGGCGTTGGTCAGTGGCGTTTGGACGGACCTGAGCACTCCCGACCTAGCGACGGTCATTAGTTTCAGTGACGCTCTTGCATCGAACACGTTCATACGGGCGCTAGACATCAACGAGACGCGAGCGGCCGTCGCCGATGTCATGACGGCTGCGGGACTGTCGTCATCCTTCGGTACTGCGGCGCTCGGAACCCTAATCCGAGCCAGCGATATCACCGACCTCCGACAGGCTTTGACGAACGCATATGCGAAGATTGGGATGCCGACGCCGCCAACGTTTGCGGAAACGATTCAGGTGCAAGCGACAACTGTGAAGGGTTCGCATCTCCAAGAAGTTCGAGATGCGACGAAATAGGCCGATGGCTATTGAGAATGCACGCCCACGAATACCTTCGTCGATGTTTGCTGCGGCGTTGATCTGGTTACTCTCGTTTGTCTGCGCGCCTCCAGCAACAGCGTCTTGCGAGGGAGGAGTCCCTTTACTGACTCCGCAGAATGTATTTTTGACATGGACCAGCACGCCCGGTAGCTGCAACGCAAACGTTTGCCCCGTCGGCTCTGCGATCACGTTCCAAGTCGAGGACTTTCCGCCGGGTACCATCTCTCCGTGCGGTTCCTATAGTTTCTCGTGGGACGCCGGTGATGGCACGAAGGTAATAACCCAAAGTCCTCAGTTTGTGCACTTCTACCCGGCGCCTGGGAACTATCATGTGAGCGTTAGCATCGCGCAGGGTTCAGGCGCGAACAATCCCGTTGTCCTCGTAGGAGATTTGATCATCGCCTACTCCACACCAATGTTCAGCACCACTGCTTTAGCGCTACTGCTGTTCTCCATCATTGTGGTGGCTGTCGCAAGAATCGCTTCCTAGCGAAATCGTGGCTTTCTCGGCTGATATCGGTCGCCATCGCTTCCGAAAGCTGTCGGACTGACGGGCTTCAAATCCACCGACTTCGATAGCTCCCCCCAAATAGGATCGATTCGCAGGCCGCCAGCCTCGGGGCACGATGAGCTCGTACTTCATCGATCAAATCCCTGCTACTGAACCCCTCGGACGGGCCTGGCAGTTCGAGAGTGGTAGTTAGGTGTGACGCTTTGACGGGGTCTGCGATTCAGGCTACGCTCTCTCGTCGGAGGCAATGACGCGCGATGCGGCTTCGGAAAATAGCGCAAATCCTTCAAGAATGTTACCCGAAACTGGCCTTCGACGGCAGCCAGCTGAGCCCCCACAACTGGAGACTTCAGGGCGCGGCCGGAGTGGTCAGCGCCGCAGAGCAGATCCGCCGGACGAAGCCGCCACTGTCCCCTGGGGTCACACCTTCTCTCTTCGAATAGCCGCTTCCCCAATCCTCTCCTCGTAGCGTCATCTTCCATTCCGAGGAGTTTTCTCCCTTCGTTTCTCTCCTCCCTGGAGATTCCTCGGTGCTGGTGCTGTATCCGAGGGAGCCTCGGCGCATGGCGAGAGCACTTCGTACAGACTTCCCCGGCGCCGTTCACCACGTCACCTCCCGCGGCAACGAGCAGCGGCCGATCTTCGTCGACGACCGCGATCGCGAGATGTTCCTCGAATTGCTCGGCCGGGCGATCACCCGATTCGGCTGGAGAGTCACCGCGTATGTGTTGATGACCAACCATTTCCATCTCGTTGTGCAGACCCCGGAGCCCAACCTCTCCCGCGGCATGCACTGGCTCAATACCGCCTACGTCATCTGGTTCAACCGAAGGCACCAGCGCTCAGGGCACCTCTACGGCGGCCGTTTCAAAGCGTTCCTCATCGAGAAGGAGGAGTACTTCACGACGGTCCTGCGCTATGTCGTCCTCAACCCGGTTCGAGCAAACATGGTTGCGCGTCCGGAGGACTACCGCTGGTCCAGCTATCGCGCCACGGCGGGTCTAGAGATCGCGCCGGATTGGCTCGAGACAGCAGGTGCGCTTGCCCCGTTCGCTCCGGAGGCGACGCTCGCACAGACCTTCTACCGTGATTTCGTCGAGCAGGCGCTGACGACCAAAGAGCGGCTGTGGGACAAGCTAGTCAACGGCATCTACCTCGGCACCGAGGCGTGGCAGCAGAAGATGCGTAAGGCGATCGAGGCGAAGCCGAGGTCGACGGATCACCCGAAAGCGCATCGAGCGGTCGGGCGGCCAAAGATGCATCGAGTCATTGACGGGATTGCCCGCGCCACCGGCGAAACAGCGGCATCGATTCGCGCGATGCGCGGCGGGACACTACGTCGTCTCGCTGCTTGGATCGGATGGAACGAGGGCCTGCTCACCTTGCGAAGCATCGCGGCATCTCTGCGGCTGCGGAGTGAGGGATACGTGTCGGAGATGATCCGAAGATGCGAGCGCGAGTTCGAGCGCAATCAGGCGCTGCTCGGCTACCTGGACGACGCTCTGGTGATCTTGCGCGCCTAGCTGTCGCCTAGCCGGCCACCGCCCGGCACGTAAGCGGGCCTGACCCGCACGCCGGAAGCTGCACCCGACGGAGTTGTGGAGGGGATTAGGTTGCTGCACCGGTCAAGCCCAGGTAGAAGCCGGCCGGTCAGCATCGAAAAGAACGAAGGTCCGGCCCCACGACCCGACGCCACTGAAGGTTCCTCGCCCACCCCCACCCGACAGGTACCCACCTGTCCACGAAGATCGAAGGTGCGACCCCGAGTTTCCCTCTCTGATGAAGGATCGGTCGTAGTACCCACTTCGATGTCCTGCTCGTTCTTCTGTCCGTTCGCTACGCCGCGCTCCCAGCGTCTCGTCCATCTCACTCTCGAGAATCTGCTGGACCGTCTGCTCCACGATCTGCCGGATCAAGT
>DASXHZ010000013.1:0-3936 GCA_036488085.1 Thermoanaerobaculia bacterium | reverse complement strand
ATCTTGCGTCATAACCTTCAGCCTGCCGCCTTTCTCGAATATCCGCTTCGTCCGTTTCAAGCTATTCCTTCTTCTTAGCGCGTCGTTCGGGAGCTGGCAAAGGTATGCGCGACCAGAAGTGTTCGAGCATTTCGGGTAGCTGGTGCATCAACATAGCCGAGTCCTCGTCCTCTGGATAGATCAGTTCGCGACTGGCTCGCATGCGCATGATTTGCCTGAAACTCCTTCGGAACGACTCGCGCGCTGCCGAGATCCGAGAGGGGCTTTTCGACCGTAGCGCTCGATACATATCCAAGCCGATCTCGTATAGCCAGGGAAAGTCATCTCGCAAGTGGCTGATGAACATCAGCCATCCAGCAGCTTGAGCATCAGGATTCTCCCGAACGGACGGATGAAAAAGCAACTCTTCGAGCATCATGGGATGAACGCGACGTCGAGGCCCGCGACGGCCGGCGAACTGCAGTTGAGATTCGAACTTGTCCGGAAGATCCCGGACCATGACTTTTACCTCTTCGAAGAGTTGCGCGACGGAGCTTTCATCCACCGCAGGAGCTGATGGGCCCGGCGCTGGCGCTTGAAGTAACGACGGAAGCTTCTCTCGGAAGACTCGCACCTGCATCCGCACAGCCTCTTCGCGTGGTGATGCGTCAGGGTTTCGCTGCAAAAGTTGCAAGACGAGTTTTGTCAACGAATCCTCGTCGTCACCTGAATTCTGGAACTGACCGAAAGGACCCGAGGTGACCTTTTGCAGCGGAACTCCGATCGCAATTCCAAAGACAACCGTATTCAGCTTTCCTTTAGCGACACCCGCCTCGTAGAGAATCCAGGGTCGATCAATGCTTTGCTGCGTGAGCAGAGCGACGACATCCGTAGCGTCGCCGAGTTTGCTCATGATTGAGTTGTACCATTCCGCGCCAAACTCGATTCCGGACGAACCTTTCTTATCTGATGAGCGAAAGGACTTGAGTGTTCCTGCGCTGACGTCCGAGAGAAGATTTGCGAATGCCTCAGCGATGTCAGCATCTCGCGAATCGTGGCTAATGAAGACCAGCGTCTTCGGCCGTAACTGCAGCGACGCCGGGACTTCTAGAGGCGGGGCAACGGTTTCCTCCGGCTTCTTGCGCTTACCGGGCATGCATCTCTCTCCACGTAGAGGAGTGACGGCCGAGACGTTTTCCCTACCTCACGTCCGCCCAACGTCCTTGGTGTAAGCTGTGCGGTCGGTCCCGCGTGCCGAAGCCGGAGCGGCGCGGGGGTTTCCGCCGACGACGTTCGAAGAACCGAGTGGCGAACTGCATCGCTGCGACGCCGTCACGTTGGCGACGAAGTAGGCACTCGGCTGCCGGCCGAAGCCGGGCCGCATCAGCTTCACACGAAAGTTAGCCAGCCTTCTTTACGGCCTCCCGAATCTGATAGACATACGCAACTTCGCCGTGTTCGCCACGCGGTGCATTCTGAATGTCAAGCAGGCCGCGGGCTATGCTGCACGAAACCTTGCCCGTCGCGAGCAGCGTTCCTGTAATCGCTGCCGCCGACAAATGGCCGGACAATGCAAGCCAGCCGGTTATACCGCCAGCTGCCGCTATGAAAGATGGATCAAGCAAAGATTCAATGGCACCGATCGTCGTAGCAATACCGTGCTTCTTCAGGGCGCTTTCGTAGTTGTCCAGACGCACCTCGATTGCGTCGGTTATGTAGCTGCGCGGCTTCCCGACCAGTTGTGCGTCTACCCAATGCACCAACCGCCGATAATTCAAACGCGCTTCAGTGTCTTCGCGGAAGTGAATGATTTGATCCCACGTGAGCGCGTCCTCGTCTGGCACGGCGATATCGTGAATCGCCGCGACGATGGCGTCATTCTCACCTTTATCGAACTCCCGTTTACGCGAGTCGGGCGACACATAGATCGGCGTTACCGGCCGTTGCCACTCCCCGGAGAGCGTCTCGCTCAACAAACGAGCGCCGAACGAGTCCAGGTGTTGTGCACTATCACGAACCAACGGCGTATCTGCAAGTTCTTTGATCAGACGTGGCCACAACGGCGGCGTGATCGTGTGCGTCGCCACGATAACGTCGAGCCACAACTCGGTGTCCGTTCCTCCATGAACCCATATGGAAGCCGGTCCGCGGTCGGCATATGATGGCGTAGCCCAAACGCGATCATAAAAAAGTGCAGCGGTTTTGCGACAGTTCATCGCTACCGCGACTGTCTCACCAGCGAGCGGCAGATTCGGCTGGCCCAGATGGTCACGGAATCCGCGTGAAAGCTCCTCTGCGAGCTCACGCATGTCCGCCTCGCTGCCGGGGTTCTCGTATATGAGTGACGCGACAATATTGGCAACGTTTTCGAAATCGGCCATAGCCTTACCTGTTACGTCGATTCTACCGTGGGGGCGGTCGGGCTAGCTCCATATTCGGCTCCGCCTTCCGCGCCGGAAGGTCTCGCATTCCGACGTTGACTCTGTGCTCCAGCGATAAAGTGCTGCGCAGGCGTGCCGGCGAATCTTTCTATGGTCTCAGGGCGTAATGAGGCGGTTGCCTATCGCGGGTGAGGGGGTCGATGCGTGAGGCCTCGGCGCGCCGGCACTGTCGCATAGACGGCAACTCGGCTGCGTTAGACGCGGCGTCGTATGACGATGTCGCGTAACGCGTTATCCAACACCAACCGCCGCACGATCGGGCATCCCACCGCCGCCACCGATCGTCCCTTAGTGATCCCGAGTGCCTCGCCGCGGATAGCCGCCCCTCGCGGTGGCGCGTGTGCCCCTTGCCGTGACTCCGTGGCCCCTCCCGGTGAGCGCGTGGCCCCTCGCGGTGGGCGCTGTGCCCCTCGCGGTGAGCGCGTAGCGCCTCGCGGTGAGCGCGTAGCGCCTCGCGGTGAGCGCGTAGCGCCTCGCGGTGAGTCCGTGGCCCCTGCCGGTGATCGCGCGGCCCCTCGCGGTGGGCGCCGTGCCCCTCGCGGTGGGCGCCGTGCCCCGCCCGGTGATCGCGTGGCCCCTCGCGGTGATCGCGTGGCCCCTCGCGGTGAGCGCGTAGCCCCTCGCGGTGAGTCCGTGGCCCCTCCCGGTGGGCGCGTGGCCCCTCGCGGTGGTGCGCGTGCCCCTCACGGCGGTCACGCGGCCACCTCGCGGTGAGCGGTGTGCCCCTGGGAGGGGCCGCGTAGCCGCTTCGGGGGGCCGGGCGGCCACTCGCAGGGGTCTGCAGGTCACCGGGCGGTGATTGCGTGGCCCCTCGAAGGGGCCGCCCCATCCCTCGGAGGGCCCTAGATCCAGACTAGGGATTCGTAGTCGACGCCCGTCACGGCTTGCACGACGCGCGTGTAGACCTTCTTGCCGCTTGCGCCGTTCGTGAAGACGAGGAGGGCGTCGCCGGTGGCGGGGAGCCACATGACGAAGTTCTGGTAGTAGTAGTTGTCGCCCCAGTGCCAGGCGATGGTGCGGCCGGCGTGCTTGCCGTACTCGAATTTCGGCCGCGTCGGCTATGAGATGAGGCGCGCCTGCCGGCTGGTATTCGACACGGGCAGTCACGCGAAGGGCTGGACGCGCAGCAGGCGATCGACTACATGGCCGCCCGCATGTCGCTGCCGCTGCACGAAGTCGAGACGGAGGTCGACCGCTACGTCTCCGGGCCGGCGCAGGCGCTCTCATACAAGCTCGGCGAGCTGAAGATCAAAGAGCTCCGCCACCGCGCCGAACAAGCCCTCGGCCCCCGCTTCGACCTCCGCGCCTTCCACTACACGGTTTTCGGCTCCGGCGCGGTGCCGCTCGACGTGCTGGAGACGAACGTCAATCGGTGGATTGAGGGGCAGAAGTGAGGTTGTCTCGGCACCCTCCGACGGCGCCGAAGGCGCCTCTCGACGGTAGCCGGTGGCGAGCGCGCCAGCGCCGCCACCGGGTCGCCAATGGTTTACGAAGTGCCGCCCCGTACGGGGCGGCA